>CAJXDY010000039.1:0-22418 GCA_913052135.1 uncultured Acidobacteriota bacterium | reverse complement strand
ACTACCGGTGCATCTTCAGGTTCCATCATCCACACGCCAATGTCGAGTTGCGATGCGCCACCCGCGCCGGGCCTTGCTTCGATACGTGGTTCACCTTGGCGGAGCGCGTTTGCTACGTCATCGCGTGTTAGATTGATGTGTGTGGAGTCCCATGTGATTGCTACATGGGGCACCGCATTCGCGATATGAGGCACGAACTGATTGGCAGTTACTCCAGGAATGTCTGAAACACCAGCGATAATAGTGCGGACTCTCGATTCCCACTCGTTCCATTCTGCTTCGTGATCTTTCTCAACATAGAGTTCAACAGCCCGCGTTAGGCCCATAATCTCTTCTTTGCCAACCTTCGCAATTCTGGCGACCGAGTTGGAATGTGGCGAACCGTTCAGATACGCTGCATCGATTAGGTCCCGTCGGCCCAGTAAGAGGCCTGAGCATTGCGGGCCCCGCAGGCCCTTACCTCCACTGAAGGCAGCAAGGTCAAATCCCATCTCGGTGAATATGCGCAAATTTTCAACGGGAGGGAGATCTGCTGCTGCGTCAATTAGGGTGGGAATGCCGGTTTTTTGCCCGAGACTGGCGAATTCTTCGCGGTCGATCTGACCTTGATCATTTGCAAAATTCAGGAAAAACAGCATCGCTGTGTGCTCGGAAGTCGCTGCCTCCAGTTCTTGTCGGGTTTCAATCTCCACGAGGTTAACCCCCACGTTTCGAATGGCATGATCGTAGCCAAAGCGATGTGATTTCTGGATGATGACTTGGTTTTTGAGTCCAGTCGTATCTGGTATCTGACGGATTGCTTCGACGTCTGATCCGCACACGCAGGCTGCCGTAGCCTGGGTCAACGCTGCAGCACATCCCGAGGTTACGAGAGCTGCTTCGCTCCCAACGAGTGAGGCGATGCGTTCGCCGGCTATCTGGTGTAGCTCACCAAGGGAGACGTACTGTCGGGAGGCTTCGTGCATTGCTGTGACAACTTCTTGAGGCATCAAGGATGCCGTCAGTGCTGTATAGGTACCAGCCGCATTAATGAAGGGCCGGACGCCAAGGCGGCTATAGATATCATCGACTGGTATTGCGTTTTCCTCGGTAGGTGCAGATTGACACCCCGTCGCCAGTAGCCCTGCGGTCGGTGTGATTGCTGCCGTAGTCAGGAATTGTCGTCGAGACCATCTTGTGAAAATGTGATTCATGAAGACCTCCAGAGGGTTTTACTCTACAGTAAGAACAGACGTAGCGATGATGCTCTAGATATAACGCCTCGCAATCATAATTCTTTTGTTATGCATGATAGATCAACATCCGTCGCAATCGTTGGAATACCGTTCGATGAAAATTCTTCGTTCTTAAGCGGGTGTGCACAGGCGCCCCAGCAGATCCGTGAGGCTTTCCAGTCTGCTGCGACAAATATGTGCGCTGAGAGTGGACGCGATCTTGCAGCAATTGATCACTTGTGTGATGTTGGTGACTTAACCATCCCAGCCGGGATTTCCGCTTTTGCTGCGATTGAGCAAAAGGTTACTGCCTTACTTGATCAAGGATATCGCCTTGTCGCCTTAGGTGGTGACCATGCGGTGACCTATCCAATTGTGCGTGCTACTGCAAAGAAGCATTCGAGTTTGACAGTGCTACACCTAGACGCACATTCCGATTTATATGATGAGTTTGCTGGCAACAAATTTTCGCATGCGTGCCCTTTTGCGCGGATCATGGAGGAAGGGGTAGTTACACGTCTTATCCAAATGGGCATTAGGACGATGACGCCACACCAGCGTGAGCAGGCAGCAAGGTTTGATGTGGAGGTGCATCCTGTGGACCGGTGGTCGACTGATGTCTGCACAAGCTTGGAGGGACCAGTCTATTTATCACTGGATCTAGACGTGCTCGATCCTGCGTATGCGCCTGGGCTCTCACATCACGAACCGGGGGGCGTCTCGACTCGTAACGTCTTAGATGTAATTCAGCACCTCGGAATGGGCAAGTCTACATTCGTCGGTGCTGATATCGTCGAGTACAATCCGACTCGCGACTTGAATGGTGTCACCGCGACGGTAGCCGCCAAGTGTCTCAAGGAGATTGTTGACCGGCTACTGGCAACTGCTTATTAGTGAATCGAGCGATACTGCTTCCATAAGCTCTACGAAAAGTTCTCATTCGACCCTGCGTGCTCTCAGTGCGAGCAAACGTTGGGCCTAGATGTCAAAAAACCCAATGTCTCGAACTGTTTCATTTGTTTCGCTTGGTCTTTTGTGCCTGGTTTGGGGTTCGACTTGGCCCATCATCAAAATTGGTCTAGAGGCGATTCCACCGTTTCTCGCCGCTGGTGTCCGATTCTTGATTGCTGGCATCGTCCTCTTTGGATTGAGTTGGGTGCAGGGTGTTCGGCAGCCGCAGACTTTTCGGGCTCATTTTGGATTACTCTGTATCGGCCTCGGCATCGGATTGTCATATGGTGCGGTGTACTGGGGGCAGCAGTACATTCCAGCTGGCCTCAGCGCGGTGCTATTCGCAACAAATCCACTGTTTGTCATGCTGCTGGCCCATGTGGCTGTAGCCTCTGAGTCAATCACCTGGAGAAAGTTCGTTGGCGTACTCTTTGGATTCTTTGGGGTCGTCTTTATTTTCCAGGATGACATACAGTTACCCAATCGAATCAACGTGATTGGAGCTGCAGTAACTCTGATATCTCCCTTCGTGGTCAGTCTTAGTAACGTGGGTATTAAAAAATGGGGGTATCACTTCCACCCGTACAATCTGACAGCTTTGCCGATGACCTATGCGGCAGCACTGTTGCTGGTAGTTTCGTTCTGGAGTGAAAACGTAGCTCATGTGTCCTGGACTCCGGCTGCGGTGAGCTCGGTGCTGTACTTGTCGATCGTCGGTTCCGTTTTTGGGTTTGTGATCTTCTACAGCTTGCTCAAGAAGTTCCCGGTTAGCACTTTGGCTTTTGCTTCCTACGTCTTTCCGGTTGTGGCACTGGCACTAGGCTATGTACTCCTTGGCGAAACGCTAGAAATGCAGGCACTTGTAGGAGGAGCCGCCATTTTGGTTGGAATTATTATCGCCACTCGAGGTGGGAACAGCAATTACCAACAGACTCTGAGGAATGATTGATGTTGATGTCACAGAGGGATCTCTTTGCGCTACCCGAGGATACTCACTATTTGAATTGTGCTTACATGTCGCCCATTCCGAAAGCTGTTGCTGACGCTGGAATGGCTGGCATCGCTCGTAAACAGGTGCCAAGTCAGATTATTTCCGAAGATTTTTTCACTGATAGCAATCGCGCGCGCGCGCTATTCGCACGATTGATAAATGTGCCCGATGCACAACGCATCGCAATCGTACCAGCTGTTTCGTATGGGATGGCTGTGGTGGCGCACAATACGTCGTTCGAGGCAGGACAGAACATCGTCGTGGCGCACGAACAGTTTCCCAGTAACGTATATCCTTGGCATGTCGTTGCCAAAATGCATGGTCTGGAAGTGCGGACGGTGAAGCCTCCGGATCGTTTGCACCGAGGTGACGAGTGGAGCACCAGGATACTCGAAGCAGTTGATCGGAACACCGTGATTGTGGCATCGGCGCCAGTGCATTGGACCGATGGTACGCGTTTTGATCTCGAAGCAATTGGCGCACGTGCTCGTGATTGCGATGCGGCGTTTATAGTTGACGGCACGCAAGCCGTCGGAGCGATGCCGTTTGACGTTGAGCGCCTTAAACCCGATGCTCTTATTTGCGCTGCCTATAAATGGCTTCTCGGTCCGTATTCAATAGGCTTAGGCTATTTCGGACCACGGTACGATGGTGGAAAACCACTTGAGAATCATACGTTTGCACGGGTCGGTAGCGAGGACTTTCGTAGCTTGGTGAACTACTCCGATCAATATCGACCAGGAGCGGAACGCTACGATGTGGGCGAGCACGCGAATTTTGTCTTAACGCCCATGCTCATCGCTGCGCTCGAACAGGTTTTACGCTGGAATCTCGACGAGGTTCAACAGTATTGTCGAACACTTACCGCCGAATTGTTCGTAGAGGCGGAAGCGCTTGGTTTTGGTTTCGAGCGAGAAAAATGGCGGAGCGCGCATTTGTTTGGTCTGTATGCTCCGGAGTCGGTTGACCTTGCGACCGTGTTTGCTAGACTGCGTGAGCGAAATGTCTTCGTCTCGTTACGGGGTCGTGCACTTCGTATTTCACCCCATCTTTACAATAATGCTACCGACGTCGCTGCATTGGTCGAGGTACTTCGTACAGAGTCCCGCTAGAGGGGCTCTAGAAGGAGTCGTTGAAGCTACGATAGCTGTGCAAATTCCAGTTGATCCCGGAATACCCTAGAGAAGTTATACTTGAAACGTCTTTCGACGCACCTTGGCTTGGAATCGTAATTTTCTGAAGTGCGAATAACTTATGACATGGAGCATGCATGCGGAATTCGAATAATGGCGGGGGATTCGACCCCCAGAAAGTCTGGTACACGCGGTGCACGATTGATCTTAATACGAGATCGATTCATATAGAGGAAGTACCGTGCCGTAATCTCGAGGACGTATTGGGTGGTTTTGGACGGTCGTTCCAAATGCTGATGACGCGTGATGTTAGTGATGCGTTTTCCTCGAACAATCCGTTAATCGTGAACACAGGTTTATTGACGGGCTCAAATGTCATGACGGGTCTACGGACCTATTTTTCTTCGTATAGTCCACTGAAACATTCAAACAAGGGCTTGCCAGCAGCAATTTGGTCCGCAGGGAGCGGCAAGTTTGGCTCCAAGATGAAATGGGCTGGGATCGATGAAATCGTCATCGAAGGCAAGTCGAGTTCACCAGTTCTTATCGTGATCGAGGAACAACCCGATGGGCCTGCGGTTGCTTTGAGCCCAGCAGAATCCCTACTCGGTATGGACACTCACGAGAAAATCCTTGCGCTCCACGCGGAATATTCAGATGCACACTTTGCTGTCATTGGGCCTGCAGGTGAAAACTATACCAGCTGCTATTTTTCTGCTGTCGCAATGAGCACAGAAAACGAACTCAAATCTGGAGATGACAAATGTCGATTTGCCGGCCGTGGCGGCATGGGCACGATTATGGGTTCGAAAAACATAATCGGCTTCGTTGCGCGGTGTGCCGATAAGCATACGAAGTTAGCGTCGGAGACTAAAGAACTAAACAAGAAAATCGCACAGGGGCCTGGTTCGACAAAGTTTAGAGAAGCGAACAAGGGTGGTTTGGGAGGGACCTGGTCTAATTTTCCGATTCTCCATAAAACACACACTTTGCCACAAAATAATTTTCGTCCCAATGGGGACGATACCCCGGCTAGCTTATTCAGAGAGACTCTCGAAGATCAGTTTGTTATCAAAGCCGAATCCTGTTATCGCTGTGGCATCAATTGTCATAAGAACATCTACGAAAAGAAGAGTGATGGCAGCCGAGGATCTTTCAGGGCAAAATTCGACTATGAACCCCTCAATCTATTGGCCACTAACCTTGGGGTAGACGATCCTACGGCAGCTTGGCAACTTGTGCAGCGCGGTGACAATCTGGGGATGGATTCGATCTCACTCGGGACAACGATTGGGTATGTACTCGATTACAACGAGCGCCATCCTGATAAGCCGATTATGAACGGTGCAACCTTTGGGGATGCTGAAAAAATAATGGCTCTGGTTGAAGATACCGGCAATGGCCGGCTGCCTGAGTTGGGCCATGGCGTGAAGAGGTTGTCCGAGCAGTGTGGAGAAACTAGTTATGCCATGCACGTAAAAGGACTGGAATTGCCAGCGTATATTCCAGAGACCAACCCAGGCTACCCGTGGGCTATTGCCGGGGGCCATATGACAATGAACACTTTTATGGCGTTGGTGATGGAAGGGGATACCTCAATGGATTACTGGGTGAAGGCCATCACTCAGAAAGGACTCTATCAGGTTCGTGACGATTTACTTGGGACGTGTAAGTTCGGGGGACTAAGCCAGAAGATGGCGGTGGCGGCGCTGCAAGTGGAGGGGAGTTTGAATATTTCACTTGAAGAGATGATGGCGGCTGTGCGTCGAGCCTACATTCGCGGCTTAGCAATTGAGCGTAAACAAGGCTATGAATATTCGGAGTACACACTACCGGAGCAAGTGTTTGAGCAGCCGAATTCAAATGTGCAAACCGAATCTTTTGTAACTCGTGAATTCTTTGCCGAGTTGCAGGACAAAGTTTGGGCGGTGTTCAATAAAGAAATCGAAGCGTTATGAGTGTTACCGTAAGCTTCCCGTCGCTCTTTTCTGAGCGAATCGGCGGGGTCGAATCCGTTGAGATGGAGGGTGACACGGTTGAAGCGACGCTACGAGCACTCACTGAACGTTATACCGAGCTCGGGTCTTTGGTGTGGAAGTCACTAAATCTCAATCCAGTCTTAGCCGTCTTTCTGAATGGACGTCAACTTAAGAGCGGTGAATTGGGTCTGAAGGTCCGAGCTGGAGATGAGATTACGATTCTCTCGGCCTTGGAAGGTGGATGAAAGTTGTCCATGCGATAACCAGGTGTATCGCAGGCATTCAGGGTTGGTTTAAGAAATCAGAAGGAGAAGATATGAACAGGGCCAGAAGACTGACCGGGTTTTGGATAGCCTGTTCGTTACTGTGCGCCGGTTGGGCATTTGGCCAGCCGTCAAATGGGATGATTCCAGCTCCACCGCGTGGCTCTCAGGGCGATGGACCGTACCAGCGCCTAGTCATCAAGGGAGCAACAGTTATTGATGGTACTGGTGCGCCAGCAAGAGGACCAGTTGACATTGTTGTCGAAGGTAATCGGATTGTATCGGTAAGAGGGGTCGGGTCTCCAAGAGCGCCGATTCCAGAGTCTGCGCGACCCCAAGGTGCAATTCACGAAATCGATGCGCACGGAATGTTCGTCATGCCTGGGTTTATTGATCTTCATACGCATATTGGAGGAACAACCAAGGCGCCCGAAGCGGAGTACACCTACAAGTTATGGCTGGGGCATGGTGTTACTACAGTTCGGGATGCTGGAGCGGGAGCACGCGACTGGGTGCTTGAAGAGTCCGCCCGTAGTGCCAGAAATGAGATCGTCGCACCGCGGATCGTGCCATACGGACGTCCTGGAACCGGGAATGGCTGGAATGGTGGACCGATTGAAAATGCCGTTGTGGCCCGGGACTGGGTGCGATGGGCCGCAACGCAAGGTGTGCAGGGGCTCAAGTTGGGGTCGTACGACCCCTCAATCATGGCTGCCCTCGTTGATGAAGCGAAGCAGCACGGCATGGGAACGATGGCGCACCTCGGTCAAACCGGTGTTGCACGGATGAATGCTATAGATGCGGCACGACTTGGATTAGGCACAGTGACCCATTATTACGGTCTATTTGAATCGCTATTAAAGGACTATACCGTCCAGAACTGGCCACCCAATCATAATCAGAGTGATGAACAACACCGCTTTGGTCAGGTGGCACGTCTATGGAATCAAATTCATCCGAGGGGTAGCCAAGAATGGGATGGGCTTATTGAGGAGTTTATTGAACTTGGCACGACGATCGACCCGACGATGACGATATATGAAGCGGGGCGTGACGTCATGCGGGCTCGCAATGCAGATTGGCATGACATCTATACGTTGCCCTCACAGTGGGAATTTTTTGAGCCAAGTCGAATCAATCACGGTGCGTACTGGTACTACTGGACCACTCATGACGAGGTCGCTTGGAAGAATTTCTACCATGTCTGGATGACCTTTCTTAACGACTTTAAGAATCAGGGCGGCCGTGTTACCACCGGATCAGACTCAGGGTTCATTTACAACCTCTACGGGTTCGGATACGTCCGTGAACTGGAATTATTACAGGAAGCGGGTTTTCACCCACTCGAAGTGATTCGCTCTGCGACTTTAAATGGTGCCGAAACTTTACATGAGCCACTAGGTATTCCCATCGATTATGGGATCATTCGCCCCGGCCTGCTTGCTGATCTCGTCATTGTTGATGAGAATCCCTTAGAGAACTTGCAAGTGCTCTACGGGACGGGTGCGGCGAAATTGAACGACCAGACCGGCATGGTTGAACAGGTCGGAGGCGTCAAGTACACGATTAAGGATGGCATTGTGTATGACGCTAAAGAGTTGTTGGCCGATGTGGCACGCATGGTGGAACAAGCGAAGCGTCAGTAATGAAAGCAAAGTATCACCTCAGCCCGAGAGTTCTTCCAGCAGAAGCAGGCTCTATTCCTTGCGGTCGGAAGCTGTAACCAGCCAGGGCACTACTTTACGGTTGGGATGCGAAGACGTTGACCGATCCTAATCAACGTGCCCCGTCCTAAGGTGTTCGCAGCTTGAATCGCTCGCACCGTAGTGTCATACCTGCGGGCAATGACACCAAGGTTTTCACCACTGCTGACTCGATGCACGAGATAAGTCGGTTTGGGGGGTGCTTTTCGGACCCGAAGGGTCATACCGGTTTCGAGCTTCTGATTCCAAATCTGATTGTCCCAGATGATTCTCCACGGGTCTGACTGGAGATTCTCTGCAATCGTGTGCAGGGTTTCGCCGGCCTGCACTGCATGTACTTCGTGTGTTCCCTTCCAGGTGGTTGAGAGGGTCAGGCGCAGACCGGGCGGCAGGTTCTCCAGATGCCACAGCGCGTTATCTTTGCGCATCGTGTCTAGATTCACACCCATGGTGCCGGCGATATTGAAATAGTTGTCGCCGATTCGGGTAACGTATTCCAAATGTCCATTACGTTGAACCGTTACGTCGGTTCGTGGTTCCGTTGGATATGCAATGAGTTGGCCGACTCGCAATTGCCGGTTCGCGAGAAACGGATTGTGCAGGCGTAGTTGCAGGATTGACAGACTCAACCGCTGCGATAACTGCCACCAATCGTCACCTTCAGCAACCGTTGTTACCTGGACTTGGTTTGCGTGATACCGGAGTGAAGATTCGTGAGTTTTGAGGACATTCCGAAAGTGACCTACCCCAAGTACGTACTGCAGCGTTTCGAGATACATTGGCCGTCGTCGCGCTACTCGAGTGGGTCCGCCATTATAAGCGGCGACCGCGTAATCTTCTCGGTCGAATCGCTTAACCATTTGACTCAGATACTTGACGCCTGCTTCGATGTTTGTTTCGACTCGCAGGGAACGGAACGTCGCTGGCATTACTTGGAAATAACCCTGCGCACCAGCACCAGAGGAAAGGTTTGCGTTACCCCCCGATTCATAGAGGCAGACAGCACGTGCCAGATCAAAAGGCAGTCCATACCGATCGGCATGGCGTCGGATTTCGTCCTCGATTTCCATAACCTTCCGGTACATGCCCAAAAAAGAAGGTGATATGGCTTCCAACTCCAGAGGTGATTTTGTTTTGGTGGGGGCTTGTTGGAGTTCTTGACCGCTGACAGCGGTGAGATTTATTGCTATGACAGAGGACATTATGAACAGAAGTGTCCCTTGCCTTATGGGTCGTGTCCGCATGAATGAAACTTTGGGGGGAGCGTTGCTAATCAATATGGGTGAGCATTGTAGCAAAAGACGAGTCCTCGTGAAATTAACTTAAATTTATTTTGTCGTTTTATTAAGTCGACTGTGAAGGTTGTTCTGTGTTTGACGAATAGACTGTGGCTCTGGTGGTGTTGTGCTACCCTCCGAAGTCAAAAGTTTGCTTACGGTTTCATTGATATCAAGGAAGACACTTTATGCGGATAGGATTTTTTGGACAATCGCCGTTTGGGGCTGCAGTCTATGAGCGTTTACGCGAGACAGGCCATGAGATTGTTGGGGTTTATGGCCCGCCTGAAACCAAGCGGGCAGACCCGGTAGCGGACCTTGCACGGCGTGACGGTGTTGCACTTTTGCAACCGAAACGCTGGCAACAGAAGGGTGTGGTGAATGAAGAGGTCTACGCACAGTATGTGGCAACGAAGCCAGACCTCAATGTGATGGCGTTTGTTACGCAGATTATCCCAGCGCGCGTCTTGGAGCACCCGGCGCATGACACTATTCAGTATCATCCAAGCTTGCTGCCGCGGCATCGGGGGCGCAGCGCGATCAATTACGCCCTCTTACAAGGTGAATCCGAAGCAGGCCTGACCATTTTCTGGGTTGATCAAGGTCTTGATACCGGACCGATTTTGTTGCAGAAACGGTTTCCAATTGGTGAGAACGATACGGTCAACAGTATCTATCGAGAGCAGTTTTTCCCTGTCGGTGTTGACGCGTTGGTGGAGGCAGTCAGACTTGTGGCTGATGGCAGTGCTCCAAGGATTGTACAGGATGAAACCGAGGCAACCTACGAGTCCCCTTGGGAAGGGGACATCGCGCGTATTGACTGGACGCAACCCTCTCGTACGGTTCACAACTTGATTCGGGGCAGCGATCGCCAACCGGGAGCTTGGACGACACTGGACGGAAAAACCGTAAAATTCTACGGCTCTTGCGTTGTAAGTGGTGCCTCAGAAGCACCCGGCATGGTTACGGGAATTGACGATAACGGGGCCACCATTCAATGTGGTGATGGTGGTGCTGTCCGGATTGAAACGGCCATGCCGGATGGTGCCAAGCGCACTAGTGCGTACGAGTGGGCTACAGAGGCGTCTGTAAAACAGGGCACCACCTGCGAATAATAGTGGTCACTCGTTTCTAGACGGCTGTCGAGTACGCTGAGCGATTCTCGGCGATATGGCGAACAACCGACAGCACCCGGTCAACCTCATCCGGCGTGTTGTAAAAATGGGTTGAGACTCGGCACGCGAAATCATTTAACGAACTACCAGGAATGTAAATGTGTTCGCGATCCATTAGAGCTTTTTGAGTGTTTGCTTTTGGGATTCCGTCAATGAAGAATGTTGTCAATCCACCACTCATTTCAGCGGACCCGGATGTGCCAATTCCCACTCCAGGGATTTCGTGCAGACCGGTTTTGAGTTGATTGGCTAGTGTCTGTACGCGGGCTTGAATGTTTTGTTTGCCAATTGCCAGTTGGAAGTCGACTGCGTCTCCCATCCCACGAGCTGATGGGATATGACGCTGGCCAGACACTTCATACTTTCGTGCACCTTCCTCGTTCCTGTCAGTTCGTCGCCACATATCGCCCCATACTTGCTCTTGTACGTCACGTTTGAAGTACGCGAGACCAGTACCGCTTCCGGCTAGTAACCATTTTTGTCCCGCTGTGGAGAAATGATCCACTCCAGAATCGTGCAGCTGCAGGTCCAACATGCCCAGTGCATGAGCGCCGTCCACGGAGATCAGCACCCCATGTCGATGTGCCATTTCGGCCAAACCTTTGATTGGCATCAACAGGCCGGTTACAAAGATTGGGTAGCTCACAACTAAGACACGTGTCTTGGTGGTGATGGCAGCTTCGCAGATGTCAATGACTTGGTCAGCGCTTTCCGGTGGTGCAGGGATGTCAACCGTGCGGACGATGATACCGTCTCGGTCTTCGCGAGCCCTCCAGGAACCGTATCCCCCTGGATGCTCGTGGGACGACATTAGGATTTCATCGCCTGGCTGCAGATCCAATCCACGACAGAAGATTTTCATGCCTTCGGTGGTGCTCCGTGTGAGCACAATTTCGTCGGGATCGGCGCCGACGAACGATGCTAATTTCTCACGGACGGGTTCGAGGCTTCCGCCAGCACGTGGATCGGCTGCGAGATCCCTTAGATAGCGTGTTTGCGCTTCTACGACAGGATTCGGGATTGGTCCCATCGTACCGTTGTTCATGTATGAAATGTCATCCACTATATTGAATTCTTTTCGGACTCGTGCCCAGTACATCTCATCGAGGGATCCAGTGGGACGGATTCGTTCACGCCAGAGCTGCTTTGACGACTTGGTGGCGCCATGCAGCACAGTGGGGCTGGAGACATTGGTCGTTGGGCCACCCACAACGGCTGCCATTGAACCTTGCAAGAAACCGCGGCGGGAAACGTTAACGCTTGAACGATTTTTACTATTTACTCTGGGCATTTTCATAGTGTCCTCTCCAACTTTTCCGATCAGCTTGTTGCGATGTCCGTGTACCCATCTAGTGGGAAGTAAGAACTTACTCGGTATCTATAAGTCTGCAAGACGGTTTAAGCAATATATTTAGCAATAGTTTAACAAGAAATTAATGACTGAGTTCATTTCGGATTCGCATCTGGATTATCACTCATGTTATCCTAGTGGGGCGTACACAGAAGGAATTGACCCCCCCTGCAGAATATCTGATTGCTGATTAATGTTGGTAATTCAGGGGAGATCGAGCAGACATGTTGGTAAAACAACAATATTGTGAATAAAATTGTACATTATTGACACATGGTGGATAAACCAAAATACCCTATGGGATTAGACGGGATTAAGCGGAATTAACATGTCTGAAAATGAAGTTGTCGTAGGTATCGGGGGTGCGGCTGGCGATGGCACAGCTTCTGCGGGAAACACCTTAGTATTATCATTGTCCCGCCAAGGCATTGCCTCCTACAGCTATAACGCCTATCAGTCGGTAATACGCGGTGGGCATTCCTGGCTGCGCATCCGGTTCTCCCCGAAAAAACCGTTGAATCATGGCGACCAGGTCAATGCGCTCATTGCACTCAACCAAGACAGCCTCGATCGCCACTTGCAGGAGTTGCAACCTGGCTGCGTTGCCTTGTACAACGGCGCCAAGTTCGCCCCGAGTTACGACCCACCCAGCGGCGTCCAGTTGTGTCCGCTCCCTATACCTGACCTTTCCCCAGATTCGATACGGCTGCCAGTGATGCAGAACACGGTCGCCGTGGGCGCGCTGACCCAACTGCTTGGCTTAGATTTCGCAGGTCTAGAGTCAGTGTTCGAGACAACGTTCGCCAAGAAACCCGATGTGGTTCAGAAAAACGTTGAAGCGGCCAGGAACGGCTATGAGTACGCCTCAAAGAACTTCAAACCCCTAAACACTGGTCTCACTCCAACTGACCAAAAGTGGGTTCAGGTCTCGGGTAACCACCTGCTTGCCATGGGCGCTGCCCTCGCCGGGTGCAAGTTTTACGTTGCCTACCCGATGAGCCCGGCCACGCACGTCTTGGAGTGGTTCGCCTCACACGCGCAACGCCTCGGCATCTGCGTCCGCCAGGTCGAAGACGAGATCTCAGTGATTATGATGTGCATCGGTGCCAACCACATGGGCGTGCGGGGCATGTGTGCTACCTCTGGTGGCGGGTTTGCGCTCATGAGCGAGGCAATCGGGATGGCGGGCATCATCGAAACTCCGGCCGTCATCATCAACGTCATGCGCGCAGGACCCTCGACCGGCGTGCCAACAAAAACCGAACAATCCGATCTTAACCAAGCGTTCGGCGCGAGCCAAGGTGAGTTTCCGCGCGTCGTTCTGGCGCCGAGCAGCATGTCCGATTGCTTCGTAACGCCATCGCAGGCCTTTAACGTGGCTGACCGTTTTCAATTGCCGGTCATCATCCTCTCGGACATGCTCATGAGTGAGGGAAGCGAGACCGTCTTGGCGGAAGTCCTCGACGTCGAGTTCCCGATCGATCGGGGCGAACTCATTACGAAGGCCGACGGGCCGCCAGACGGCGAGCCCTACCTGCGGTACAAGGACACGCCGTCTGGAATCTCCCCACGTGCGATTCCAGGAGTCCCAGGTCACCTGCACGTCTCGGCCAGTGACGAGCACGACGAGGACGGGGTGTTGCTGAGTGACGTCTACACGGACCCGATCCGGCGCAAGAAGATGGTAGACAAGCGTGTGCGGAAGATGTCAACGGTCCTCGACCATCTGCCTGCGCCGGTTCTGGAAGGACCGGCCGACGCCGAGACCACCTTACTCGGCTGGGGGTCGACTTGGGGCGTCATCAAAGAAGCGGCCGAACGCCTAAATGCGGAGGGGACCTCGGTGAACCATCTCCATGTAAAGACGCTTATTCCCCTGCACATCGACGAACTCGCGGCCACGCTGAACCGCGGTCAGCGAATCATCATTATCGAGAACAATCAGAGTGGCCAGTTCGCCTATCACTTACGAGCCGAGAGCGGCATCGTCGCGCATGGGCACATTCGTAAGTACGATGGTGAGCCGTTCGAACCGAAACACATCGTCGCGAGCGTGAAGGACATAATTGGTGGTCAGGAAATCGTCGATGTCATTTCGACTGAACCTGGCTGGCGAACGGACCATCCGACTGGCACGAGCGGCACCTGGTCCGGCCTCAAGGTCAAAAAACCCAGCGTTCCTGTCAAAAACTGAGGAGCCAACAATGGCAATTGCTGTACTTGAAAAAAAAGATTTTAAACCCGAGGTGCCACCGGACTGGTGTGCGGGCTGCGGCGACTTTGGCGTGCTTAACGGATTGTTTCAAGCGTGTGCCGATTTGCAAATTCAGCCGCATAACCTCCTCGTCGTCTCTGGCATCGGGTGCTCATCGAACCTGGTAGGCTTCATCCGCTCATATGGCGTCCACAGCATCCACGGGCGAGCGATACCCTTTGCCACTGGTAGCAAGCTGGCAAACGGGGCAATGACCGTTGTTGTTGCCGGTGGGGATGGCGATGGCTATGGCATTGGGCTCAATCATTTCATTCAGGCAATGCGCCGGAACATCAATGTGACCTACATCGTAATGAATAACGAGATCTACGGTCTGACGACCGGACAGGTCTCCCCGACCAGTGAAACCGGCATGAAGACCAAGACGACGCCGCTTGGCAATCTGGAGGGTATGTTGAACCCGCTCGCGCTCGCGCTCGCTTCGGGCTGCGGTTACATAGCCCGGGGCTTCAGCGGACAGCCGAAACACCTTGTGCAACTCTACAAGGACGCGATCCAACATCCGGGTTTCGCACTTATCGACGTGTTCAGTCCGTGCGTCACTTACAACAAAGACAACAGTTATCCGTGGTTCCGCGAGCGGGTCTATAAGCTTGAGGATGAGGATCACGAGACCAGCAACTTCCACGCGGCCATGGATAAGGCCCTTGAGTGGGGTGACAGGATTCCAATTGGCCTAGTCTACCGTAACCCGGAACCGCCGCCACCGCTTGATGAGACCGACCCAGCGTTAACCGGTGAGCCGCTGGTGCACCAGAGCTATGAAATCGATGCCGCTACTCGCAGAGAATTGATTCAAGAATCCGCCTAGGCTCCGGTCAGGCGCGAACAGCGCCTGCCTCTAACGCCAGCAGATTCCGAACATTTCCACTAAATCTCCAGACTCGGACTCTGGTAGCGAATGATTTTATTCAAGGCATGCCCTACGGTTCCTTGTTACCAGTGCAGGTTCGGACTTAATGGTGCATCGAACAACTAATTAGCCTTACATTTATAGAGGTTTGAGGAGATCGATGCTGCTGCGATTTGCGATCATTGGCTTTACTTGTCTGTCGACGGGTTGCGCCTTGATCAATGGCATGGTTGCAAATACAGCAGGTAAATTTTTTGGCTCAGCCGAAGCAGTATACGCCTCAGACGAAGACCCGGAACTGGTTCGGGATGCGCTGCCATTCTCACTCAAGACGATGGAAACGCTTCTTGATTCATCTCCTGAGAACAAGAACATCTTGTTGGGTGCCTGTAGCGGTTTTACCATTTACGCCTACCTCTTTCTCCAGGCCGATGCGGAAATGGCTGAGTGGGATGATTACAATTTGGCACTCGAGTTACGAGAGCGGGCCAGAAAAATGTACGTTCGAGGACGCGATTACTGTCTCCGTAGATTAGATGTCACATATCCTGGTATTGGCAGTCAATTGCTTTGGGATCCAACCGTAGCGGTGTTGGATATTGAGTTGGATGATGTCGAAACCCTGTACTGGCTAGGCACATCATGGGGATTGGCTATATCGAATGGTCTCGACCATCCTGAACTCGTTGCCGACCTTCCGGCTGTCAAGGCGCTGTTGGGTCGCGCGATTGAACTCGACGAGGATTACAACCGTGGTGCCATTCACAGTGCATTGATCCCGCTTGAGGCCTTGCCGCAAGAAATGGGAGGTTCAGCAAGCCGGGCGCGCCAACATTTTGAGCGAGCAGTGGAGTTATCGGATGGACAGGATGCATCTGTGTACGTAACATTCGCAGCCGTAGCTCGAGGAGCTGATGATCGCGAGGAATTTGAACGGTTACTCAACGACGCCCTTGCAGTGGATCCAGATGAGGATAAGAGCTATCGCTTGCTGAATTTAGTTTCGCAAAAATTGGCTCGAGATCTTTTAGATCATATTGACGATCTGTTTTTTGAATAGGAGACGCGTGGATGAAAGTTAAATCATTACTGGTCACACTTCTGCTAGCGTTTGTTGTCGCTTCGAGCGTGGTAGTTGCTCAGCGCACGACCATCCAATTAGGCATGGTGCTACCGGCGAATTCAGTGTGGGATAAGTCTTTGAAACAGATGGGCGCTAATTGGTCAACTGTAACCGATGGACGTGTCAGACTGCGGGTGCTAGCCGGTGCCAATGACGAATCAACTTTATTGCGGCGCCTTAAGCTCGGTCGACCACAGGCTGCCGCTCTTGGCCAACCTGGCCTCACTCAGATTGACGATGCGTTTAGTGTCCTCGGGATTCCGTTCTTTTTTGAGTCTTATGAGGAAGCGTTCTACGTATTGGAGAAATTGACACCCGCCTTGACCGAGGTGCTAGCGAGGGAAGGGTTCGTACTTCTTAATTGGGGCCATGCCGGGTGGGCACATTTTTTCACGGCCGACAAAACAGACAGTATTGATGCACTCAAACAACACAAGATTTTCACGTCTGCTGGCGATGATCGAATGGTGCAATGGTACAAGCAGCATGGCTTCGACCCTCAACCGCTTGCGCTTTCTGATGTTTTAATGGGATTAAATACGGGACTCATCAATGCTTATCCAGTACCACCCTATGTGGCCCTATTAATGCAGTGGTATAGCAAGACGCCGTATATGTTGAATCTTCCCCTTGCTCCGGTTGTTGGTGCGACGGTGGTTACGACGCGAGTGTGGGATCGGATTAGCCCGGCAGACCAAGAGGCGATGCTTCAGGTGGCAAGAGAGGCTCAGGCTCAATTAATGCTGGATGTACCGTTGCAGGAGCGCGATTCTATCGAGCAAATGAAGAAACGTGGCTTAACTGTCGTTGAATTAACCTCCGAAGCCGAAGCTGAGTTTCGATTGGAAGCGGAACGGTTAGCAGCATCGTGGCGGGGCACAGCCGTCCCTGATGATATTTTCGACCTCGCGTTACGGGAGCGGAATGCTTACCGAGATTCTGCAAGTAGTGCACAGTAACTGGCTGGTTGGGTAGTGTGACGGGTGGTTTCCAGTCATTTCGATAAAATGACAGGAAGGCTGCCCTTTTTTTGATTTTGCCGAAACATAGCCGATGACTTACACCTCAAGCATCGCCTCTTGGTCTGCCGGGCTAATCCGATCCCACTCTCTGCGCTTAAAGTCAGTCGAAGAGATTCTTGCCAACTGTGCTCTTGCGGCGATGATGCTGTTGCCGTTGTTAGAGATTGTCGTCCGACCCCTTATCGCTGGTGGTATTCCTGGCTCGATTTCTATAGTGCAGCATTTGACGCTGTGGGTTGCATTTCTCGGTGCGGCTTTGGCTGCACGTGAGGGCAAACTGATTGCCCTGGCGACTGCAACATTTATTCCAGCTGGTACGGTGCGTGATTTGACGCAGATCTTCTCGGCGTTTGTGGGCACCGCGGTTTGTACGATTCTCGCCGTTGGAGCCATTGATCTCGTATTACTTGATAAGGATGCCGGCTCCATGGTCACCGCTGGCGTGCCAGTCTGGATCGCTCAACTGGTGTTGCCGGTGTCGTTCCTGCTGATCGCAGTTCGGCTAGCCTGGCGCTCTTCGGCGGCTTGGAATGGTCGAACCGTAGCTGCTGCAGGCATAGCTTTGGGCTATTGGCTCAGTCAGTCTGTATTTTTGGCCACGGTACCTGTGTGGCCGTTGATTCTCCTCATACTCGTGGCCGCAGTCTTCGGTGCCCCTATCTTTACCATCTTAGGCGGTGCAGCAGTTCTGTCCTACATGGGCGACGGAGACCTTCCGGCACTCGTCATTGTGCAAACCTATAGTTTGGCTACGCAGCCACACTTGCCAGCTATTCCACTTTTCACGTTGACCGGTTTTATTCTGGCTCAAGGTAGGTCTTCAGAACGCTTACTGCGCGTGTTTCGTGCACTCGTCGGTTGGATCCCGGGGGGTACACCGATCGTCTGTGTTGTTTTATGTGCTTTTTTTACGGTGTTCACAGGTGGGTCCGGTGTGACGATTCTCGCGTTGGGAGGATTGCTATTTCCAGCCCTACTCAAGGAAGGCTATCGAGAACGGTTTTCAGTTGGGCTGTTGACGGCATCCGGATCATTAGGCCTGTTGTTTGCCCCCGCCATGCCGCTCATTCTGTACGCGATCGTTGCCCAGGTAGCACCAGATGAATTGTTTGTCGCCGGGATTATACCCGGGCTCTTACTCTTGCTCCTCGTAGGAGCGTGGGGTATGAGGGAAGGGTTAATCACGGGTGCCGGTCGTCACGCGTTCGAGTGGGTGAAAGCACGTGCGGCCCTGTGGGATGCGAAGTGGGAATTGAGTCTGCCTGTGGTGGTGCTAGGCGTACTTTTTAGTGGCTGGGCAACGCTCGTTGAAACGTCAGCATTCACCGCGTTGTATGCAGCTGTCATAGCTGGTGTGATACATCGCGACTTCGCACTTGTTCGTGGATTACATCAGGCGTTTAAGGAATGCATTGTCTTGATCGGTGGAGTGCTTATCATCCTGGGAGTGGCTGTGGGTTTCACGGCGTATCTTGTGGACGCTGAGGTGCCGTTACGTGTGGTGGAATGGTCACAGGAATATATTGGCTCGCGGATTTTGTTTTTGTTAGCGCTTAATGTCTTTCTACTCTTGGTCGGCTGCATGATGGATATTTTCTCGGCAATTTTTGTCGTGGTGCCGCTCATTGTGCCGGTGGCGGAACAGTTCGGCGTTGACCCGATTCATCTTGGAATCATATTTATCGCCAATCTTGAGTTGGGCTATTTAACACCACCGGTCGGGCTGAATCTGTTTCTGGCGTCTTACCGATTTAACCGGCCGCTTCTCGAGGTGTACCGGGCCTCTCTTCCGCTTCTGGCCATCTTGGGAATTGGCGTATTAATCATCACCTACGTGCCGTGGCTGACCCTTTGGTTGGTGAATTGGTTGTAACGCGGTTATAAGTTACCCTTGTCATCCAAGCCGCGTCTGAATATCAATCTCAGATTTTAGTGTACGGTTTACGGGACACTTTCTCGCGATGTCAAGTAGTCGTTGCCGCTGAGCATCGTCTAACATGCCAGTCAGTTCGATTTCTCGTTCAATGCAATCGAAGGCATTCTTTGCCTTCGTGTCGTTTGTGGTGTTGCCTGTAGCAACCTTTGTGTGTCGAAGTCGTATAGTGACTCTTTCAAGCGGCCAACCTTTACGATTCGCGTAAAGTTGTAATGTCATTGAGGTACACGTGCCAAGAGCAACCAATAAATACTCGTACGGTGATGGTCCTTTAGCAGATCCACCATACTCGACTAATTCGTCGCCGAGCAATTGATGCGGTCCGACCTCAATTGCTTGAGTAAGAATATCCGCTGCTCCTCGAACAACAACGGACATTCCATCGTTTTGAGACATTGTTAGATTCTCCTCTGAGATTCTTGTTTTCGTCGCTCGTGATTATTTAACATGGTATTCTCGCTCTGTCGTGCACCGTACTTTGATTTCATCAGATCTTCTTGAAGCCAATCTGACTAACCAGACATGGGTCATCATTGACTGCCGTTTCGACTTGTCAGATACGACATCGGGAGAGCAGTCTTACAAAGAGAATCATATTCCAGGTGCCGTGTATGCGCATCTCGATCGCGATCTTTCAGGTGCTCCAACTGGTCGTAATGGTCGACATCCCTTACCTGTAATCGCCGTGATGGAAGATACTTTTGGAAAATTTGGGATTAATCACGAAACGCAAGTTGTAGCTTATGACGAGTCGAATGGTATTTTCGCCAGTCGATTGTGGTGGATGTTACGGTATCTGGGTCATGACGCAGTTGCTGTGCTCGATGGCGGAATTACGACATGGAACCAGGAAGCGAAACCCCTACAGACTGCTGTCGAAAGGCGAGCGCCAGTGGTTTTTACCGCAAATCCTCACCCTGACATGCTTGTCGGTGCGTCCCAAGTTCAGGCATTGCTCAGCGACTCCACACATCGCATCCTTGACGCAAGATCGCCTGACCGTTACGCCGGTGGAACGGAACCTCTCGATTCGGTGGCTGGACACATACCAGGAGCAATGAACCATCACTATGCGAACAATGTGACAGAAGATGGCTCGTTTATCGAACCAGTAAAACTACGTTTGATATACGACCAACTATTTCATGATCTTCAGCCGTCTCGTCTCGTTTGTTACTGTGGATCCGGCGTCACTGCCTGTCACAATCTACTCGCCATGGAACACGCTGGATTAAGCGGTGCCAAGCTATACGCTGGTTCTTGGAGTGAATGGTGTAGTGATCCTAGACGACCAGTAGCACGGAAACAGAAATAGCAGACCAACCTGCCACGCCCCGTAGCGTCAACATTAATCGATTTTTGATTCGTCTTTATACATCACTTTGTGGCGCGTAGTTTTTATCCATAAATCGATTTCTTCGTCAGACATTACGTTATCTGGATTAAGACGATCCCAGTTCGCGATCTGATCCAGTCGCTTCTTCCATCTTTTGTATGACGGTTTTAGTGGAGGTCCAAAGCACATGATATCTATCGGGGAGATCGTGTCAGGAATATGTAAAAGAGGCCTGATTTTTTCTTGGATCTCTTCTTGGCCAATTGCAGTGACCCACCAGACAGCATACCCGAGTGCTGCTGCCGCTAGGTGTGCAGACATAGTTGATGCTGCAACACTTTGCAGTAAAATGCTCTTGGCATTGCGTTCGTATCGCTGTGCAAGATCAGAATTGTCTTTCAGTGTGGGAAATGCTCGTATCAGACGATAGTCTGTGGCAACGACGATGAATCCAGGGGCTGTTTTCATCCCGTTGTAATTAGGCGTAGGAAACCCCATTTTAAGAGCAGCCCTGGTTTGCTGTTCCTCGACAAACAACTGCCCAATCTTTTGCTTAATAGTCGGATTGGTCACGATGATGTAGTGCCAGGGTTGACAGTTGGCACCTGATGGTCCGTGACGGGCTGCTTCAAGTACCAGCTCGAAATGTTTCTTAGGAATCTCGCAAGGCGCGAACGCTCGATTTGTCATTCGGCTACGGACAACTTCCATTAATGCGTCGTAGCGCTCTTGTTTCTTTTCAGTCATATTAAAGTTCTTTATGAAACCTTTATTCCATAAGTAAGGCAGCTTGAAGAGTATCCATGGATTCCAGAGCGATCATTCGCTTAAAGGCAAGTGTTTGCACTTGGACTTTTGCATTTAAGTCAGAAATTTGATCAACACAGAGCGGGGATACGAAGGCAGTGTTGATTTGGGCTGTTACCGAGCGAACTTGTTTTGGATTATTAATATCAGCTGTGAGGAGATGTTCCTCTTTTAACTTTGGCGCTACGGTCATTAACGCGCGCTGCATTCCCTGAAGAAATTTATTGTCACTGGCAAAGAAGCCCACAGGTTCAATCTTTGCAATGTCTATGATGGTCTTAAAGGCTTGAGGCGCCAGTCTTAGCTGCAGTAATGGCTTATTATTGCGCTGGGTATATTCGCAAACGGCGTTCCAATGAAAATGCGTTGTTGCAAAGCACTGAGCCTTAATGAGGCGATCCTTTACATCGTCTGTTGGATTTGCAAGTTCCTCGAGCAACACCTCATGAGCAGTGATGTTGAGGGTTGACTTAATTTGGTTTGCGAACCACTGATTTTGCTCCCGGTTACACTCTATGACAACGACTGACAGCTGTTTGCGATCAGGTGGATTATCGAGTTTTTGAATCAGTGTGACCAATTGTTGTGGAGAAAGGCCCAAGGCGGAAGCCTCTAGGATATTCTGACGTACAAATTTAATTCTTTTGACGTGAGTGTCCAGTCGATCACTGTTAATTACTGGGGTTTTAACGACTACACCAACTCGCGGTTTAATTATTAGGTATCCGTCATTTTGTAACTCGTGATACGTTTTGCGTATTGTTTTTGGATTTACCTTCAGTCGACCGGATAATTCACGAACTGATGGAAGTTTTGAAGATCCACGAATGATGCCGAAGTAAATCTTGGAAATTATCTGTTGCTTAAGCTGGCGGGTCAAGGAAATCTTGGAGTTTCGATCAATCGACAGGCCGATGTCTCGATGGGTTGGTCTAGTCTCGGCCGAGGTGGTCACGCTCATGTCCGTTTTTCGGTCCAACCTTCTAATCTTGTTGACATCATACGCTTGATTCAGAAATCGGGACTCTC
>CAJXDY010000038.1:0-23339 GCA_913052135.1 uncultured Acidobacteriota bacterium | reverse complement strand
CGGTAAGCCTCACTTGACGTTGTAGACAATGCGCCGAACGTCCGGCCGTGGAACGAATGTTCGAGAGCAATGATCTCGGCTCGTTTTGCATCTCCTCTTGTATGCCAATGTCGCTTGGCGAATTTAAGACATGCTTCGACGGCTTCGGCGCCACTATTGCAAAAGAAAGTACGCGACAAACCAGACATATCGGCCAGTTGTCTTGCAAGTTGCCCTTGCAAGGGATGAAAGAAGAGGTTTGATGTATGTAATAGTGTCCGCGCTTGATCTGCGATTGCGGAAACAAGGCTTGGGTGAGAGTGTCCCAGTGAGGTGGCTCCAATACCAGAAATCAAATCGGTGTACTGCTGACCGTCTTCGTCGTAGATAAAGATACCCTGACCGCGTGTGAAGACGACTGGTGCACGGCGGTAGGTTTGTAAGACATGACCGGCTTCTAGCTGTTGCACGTCATTAGTGGTCACAGCTTAGCTTTCTCCTTTTGGGGAACGACCGTCGTGGTGTCGATTATTGTGCCGGTTCCCGCACTGACATTAATGCTAGTCCTTCCATCGATGATGCGAACGTTCGGAACCCCACCCTGTCGTGCAGCACGACACGAGGTAAGTTTCGCGACCATCCCGGCACTTATAGCACCGTTCGCCACGAGGCGTTCGATATCCTCATCATTTACTCGTGGCAGTGACCGCTGATCGATGTCCAGCACGCCAGCTGTCGTGCCAGCCACCATGAGTGTGGTCGCGTGGAGGTTCACCGCAAGTTGCGCAGCGAGAGCGTCAGCATTGACATTAACAAGTTGGCCATCACGGGTCACTCCTATGCTCGCTATGATCGGCGTGTATCCTGCGTGAACCAGCTGACTAAGTAGTTTGGGCGGAGCAGTGGCAACTGGGTCGCCAACCAAGCCAAGCTGTACTACATGACCATCGTTCGTGCGATATGGTGGCGCGAGTTCCGCAAGGCCGATTTCCCCGTCGGCGCCGGTCAGTCCAACAGCCGGTCGTCCTTCCGCGTTGACAGCTGCCACTAGCCGAGTGTTAACTCGTCCGGCAAGGACACTGATGGCAACTTCTAATGTAGATTCATCGGTAATGCGAAGACCGTCGACGGCCTGTTTTCTGATACCAGCGCGTTTCATCTCGGCGTCAATTTCGTGACCACCGCCATGCACGACCACAGTCGGTTGACGTTCTGCAGCTTTGGCAAGGTCGCCCGCTACTCGCTTTAAATCATCACTTGATTCAATTAGATCACCGCCGAGTTTAAGAACAAGCATGTCTCGAACTTTTAATTCAGGATCTGATCCTGCCGCCTGTCCTCTTATCCCGTGTTTATCAAACCGTGGTGTAAAGGCGATGTCCATTACAAGAGTCCGTCTCGCTCGTTGAAATGGGATGCAACATTAAAGCTTTGAACTGCCTGACCAGCTGCGCCCTTAAGCAGGTTGTCCAGGCAAGACACGAGTATCATCCGTGTGCCGTCTTCTTCGAGTTTCCATCCGATGTCGCAAAAGTTTGTATATGCGACGGCCTTGACGTCTGGCAGAGCTGAAGCTCGCACCCGAATAAACGGTGCGTCACCATACGCTCTCTCAAATATTTTTTCTATCGTCGATGTATTGATGTCGTGTCCACTCAGATCGTGTTTACCCAAATGGATATAGATTGTTTCAAGAATACCTCGGTCCATGGGCACTAGGTGTGGTACGAATGTCACTGACTTGGCGAGTTCCTGTTCTATCTCCGCGGTATGTCGGTGAGCAAAAACACCGTAGGCGGCAACGTTACCGTGACGTTCGGAGAAATGTGTCTGTGCCGAGGGTGATTTTCCTGCTCCGGAAATTCCTGATTTGGCATCAATGATGATGTCCTGCATCACAAGTCCGGCTTGTACCAATGGCTGCAGCGCTAGCAAGGCTGCTGTGGGATAGCAACCTGGGCAAGCGACATACTGTGCGTCACGGAGTGCTCCCCGATTATGTTCAGTTAGGCCATAGACCGCTGTTACTCCATCTGGCGTTTCTGGATACCAGCGTGCACGCGCACTCTCATTGCGGAGGCGAAACGCACCGGAAAGATCGAAAACCCGAACACCATGACTGAGTAAAACGGGACCAACTTCTGCGGCTGTGGCTTCAGGAAGTGCGAGAAATACAGTATCTGTTTGCTCTACCAGTTCGTTGATAGAAAAAGCTGAGATTTCACCGTCCCAGATCCCAGCAAACTGAGGAAGTGTTTTGTCGGTGTCGGTCGAAGCCATCGCGACGGTAAGATTGGCATTCGGATGGCGCCCGAGTAGGCGGACGAGCTCCTGACCCGCGTAGCCAGTCGCGCCAGCCACTCCAACTCGTATCTGTTGCATATTCATTCCAATTATGTATATTTATACATTCTCAGATGTATTTCAAATGAAATGGCCAATCTAGTCAAATAAATTGGCGCTGAGTGACATAAATATTATATCTGAATAATGTATAATAATTCGTGGAAGTGAATAATTATGAAGCAATTTCGACAGACAGCAATCATTGATATCGTGTCCAATGAGGCGATTGGCAGCCAAGAAGCCTTGCGACGCCAGTTGAAAGCACGAGGCTTCGATACAACCCAGGCTACGCTTTCTCGAGACATCAAGGAGTTAGGCTTAGTAAAACGGGCGGCGGACGGTGCCTATTCAAGACTGGGTGTCAGCCGGTCACGTCGGACTTCTGACCCAATGGTGGCAGCACGTCGAGCGGTGGCAGAATATCTGAAACGTGTTGAATGTGTTGATCAACTAGTCGTGCTCAAGACTGATCCCGGCGAAGCACAGCTACTCGCTCTTGCCATCGATGAAGCAGAATTTGAAGATGTGGTTGGGACAATTGGCGGCGATGACACGATTTTGGTGATTGCGCGTCACGGACGGGCGGCAGCTAACATAGCAACGCGTTTCGACGATTGGGGTAGAGAGTGAAATATATGATCTGTTGGGTTTCTAGAACGATTGTGGATCTGGTCAACGAGTCTAAAGCTAACAGGAGTACGCTGTGGAACGTATAGTGCTGGCTTACTCTGGCGGATTAGATACGTCAGTCGCCGTTCCGTGGCTAGCCGAGCGGTTCGATGCTGAAATTATTGCAGTAACGCTCGATTTGGGCCAAGGAAAAGAACTCGACGATGTACGAGAACGTGCCTTAGCCGTCGGTGCGATCAAATGCCATGTCGTAGACGTACGCGAAGAGTTTGTGCAGCACTACGTTCTGCCGGCGCTTCAAGCTGGTGCGCTGTATGAGGGTCGTTATCCAATGGCGACATCGTTGGGACGTCCATTGATCGCGAAACGCTTGGTGGAAATTGCAGGAATAGAAGAAGCGACTGCTATTGCTCATGGCTGCACGGGGAAGGGGAATGACCAGGTTCGCATTGATGTATCAGTGCGTGCGCTCAATCCAGAAATTCGGGTCATCGCTCCGGCCCGCATTTGGGGAATGAGTCGACCCGATGAAATCGAGTACGCAAGGAAGCGGGGTATTCCAGTCCCTGCAACTGTCGAGAGCCCCTACAGTACAGACACCAACTTGTGGGGCCGGTCGATCGAATGTGGCGTACTTGAAGATCCGTGGTTGGAACCGCCGGAGGATATCTACACGTTGACAAGTTCAATCACAGATTGCGCGGATACACCGGCCTATGTCGAAATCCAGTTTAACGACGGCGTGCCAACGGCAATCGATGGTGTGGCAATGCCACTGATCGACCTTGTAAATAGTGTGGAGACGATTGCCGGAGCGCACGGTGTCGGACGTCTTGATATGGTGGAAAATCGTCTTGTAGGTATCAAATCCCGTGAAATATACGAGGCGCCAGCAGCGACCGTCCTGCATATGGCCCACCGTGAGCTTGAGATGTTTGTCATTCCTCGCGATCTTGAACGGGTAAAAGGTCACTTGAGCGGTGTGTACGCTGATTTAGTGTACGACGGTCTGTGGTTTACTCCTACGCGTGAAGCGATCGATGCTTTAGTGGCCCAAGTGCAAACTCGCGTAACGGGCATGATTCGCCTGAAACTCTTCAAAGGCGAGTGCCGAGTTGTTGGTCGGAAGTCTCCTTATAGTCTCTACGATCAAGACCTCGCAACGTACGATGCTGAGGACCAGTTTGACCATGAAGCAGCCGAAGGCTTTATTAAGATTTTTGGGTTGCCGGTCGAAATCGCCGCAAGGCGTGCGCCGAATAGCTATGGATCATCAGTGGAGAAGTCGACAACTAAACCAAGATAGAGTAGTGCGGTCTAGGTACAGATATTACTAATGGCAAATCATCTTTGGTCAGGACGTTTCGAACACGCGCCTGATACCGACGTTTTCGGATTCCAGGCTTCGTTCAGTTTCGACCGGCGACTTTTTGAAGACGATATCCGTGGCAGTCTGGCTTGGGCTGGGGCACTTGCTGATGCAGGTGTTATGTCGTCTGAAGAGGCGAAGATTGTGACTGATGGGCTGAACGATATTCTTAATCGGGGTCTCACGGATCCTTCATTTGTGACTGGTGACGATGAAGATGTTCATGCGTTTGTTGAGCGCCAGCTGGTTGAACGTGTCGGCGATGCTGGTAAACGTTTACACACAGGTCGATCAAGAAACGATCAAGTATCCCTTGATCTCCGGCTCTATGTTAGACGGCAGGTGCATTGCCTACAGAGCCTCACCCTGGAACTGATATCTGCGCTGGTGGACCAAGCTAATGCAGCGGGATCGACTTTGATGCCCGCCTACACACATCTTCGACGTGCCCAACCAATTTTGGTAGCTCACTTTTTTCTTGCTCACATAGCTGCGCTCAAGCGTGATCACCAGCGATTTGATACCGTCCGCGAGGAAGCTGATGCCATGCCATTGGGGTCAGGAGCGATTGCGGGTTCCGGTTATGCAGTAGACACCGAGCGCTTAGCGTCTCGCCTTGGGTTTTCTCGAGTGGTTTCAAATAGTGTCGATGCTGTTTCCGATCGTGATTTCGTGTCTTCTTTTCTTCATACGTGTGCTTTATTGATGGTTCATCTGAGTCGAGTAGCAGAAGACTTGGTTCTTTTTACCGGTGAGGAGTTCGCCTTCTTTGAATTAGCGGATGGCGTGACAACGGGCAGCAGCTTGATGCCGCAAAAGAAGAATCCAGATGCCCTAGAACTCGTGCGAGGTAAAGCCGGTCGCACCATCGGTGGGCTAGCAGGTTGGTTGGCCACAATGAAAGGTCTACCAAGTGGCTACAACAAAGATTTACAGCAGGATAAAGAAGCTGTTTTCGACGCCGAAGATACAGTGTCAGCATCTCTGCCGGCGGTAACCGCTGTAGTACATAATCTAATCCTGTCGCGGAAGCAGACGGATTCTGCGGCCTCGGGTCTGCTACTAGCGACCGATGTGGCTGATTATCTTGTGTCCCGAGGGATGCCGTTCCGGGATGCCCATAGCGTGGTGGGTCGCCTTGTGCGACAATTACTGCGTGAAGGTCGTGATTTTGAGTCCTTGTCACTCGAAGAATGGCGTGCTGTCAACACACTATTCGGTGATGATATACTCAAGCGAGTGACGGCGCGGGCCGCTGTGAAGGCACGCCTGACACCCCAATCGACGAATCCGGAAGCTGTCGGCGCGATGTTGGAAGAATGCCAAGAGTGGCTAGCACTCGCGCGCAGTCGGGTAACAGTCGAAGCCTGAGGTAAACATCGAGGTCTAAATCGCTTGAAGCTGAGAGTTGCGTCCTTGACGGGACCTTTGTTAAACTCATAGCACCTGCGCCACCATTCCTTAGCAAGTTCTTGGATAAACATTTGATGCGACAGCGTTCGCTGCGGCTCGGTGACATATTGGACGATTACTGTCCACGAGAACGACGTATCACTAATCATGCTGTTGTTGCGATGATTGATGATCAAGTCAAAAAAACACGCTGTACGACTTGTGAGGCCGAGCACGAATATAAGGCAGCGAAAACACCAGTGAAACGGAAAATAAAACGGGACTCGGAACCAGTCGGACTGCCGGAGGCAGCAATGATGTCGACGGGGGACGAGCAAGTCGAGGTACTGAACTCGGAGGTTGTTGGGGAAGTTGAATCGGAAGGTATGAAAAAAGTTGGTCAAGAAAGTGCCGTTCGGCGACCCTTGATCCGCGCAGTTCTGCCACGCGTGGAAGGTCAGGTACAAGTGCGACGTCCGCCTGAGTTTACCGTTCCACAAGGTGCTGGATTCAAGAGTGATTCACGCAATGGGAATTCCAACCACAAAACTCTAAAGTCAGGCAAGCAAGCTGGTCATCAGGGAAGTGGTGATAACGGAACTGGAAAACGGAAGCACAAGAGTCGAAAGCGTTCAGCTCGAAGGGGTGGAGCCGTTCGGCACGGACAGAGTCATCCAAAATAAAGAGACTCGTTTCTAGGTTGTATCGTGTCATCCTATTGAGGAATAGTAATCGATTTTTCGTAAGGGTAATTATCCAATGTTTGATCTGTCTGGCAAGCATGGCGTTATTGTCGGAGTCGCCAACAAGCGATCGATCGCTTGGGCGATTGCAGAGGCGGCTGACCGTGCCGGTGCTCAACTGGCGGTAACTTATGTGAACGAACGGCTTGAGAGAAACGTACGTAAACTTGCGACAACCTTAAGCCGACCTCCGCTCATCGTGCCTTGTGATGTTGCCCAGGATTCGCAAATTAACGAGCTAGCTGAATCGGTTAAGAGTGAGTTCGGTGGCCTTGATTTTCTGGTTCATGGAGCGGCATTCGCTCCTCGGGAGGCCATCTCTGCACCATTCCTTGACACGAAGCGTGAGGATTTTCAGGTTGCGCTTGACGTTAGTACATATTCGCTGGTGGCTCTCTCTCGTGCAGTAGCGCCGCTTATGGTCTCACGAGGTGAGGGCAGCATCGTAACACTTACATATCTGGGTAGTGAACGCGTCTTTCCAAATTACAATGTTATGGGTGTCGCGAAAGCTGCCCTCGAAGCCTCAGTACGCTATCTGGCAAGTGAATTGGGACCGCAACAAATTCGAGTTAATGCTGTGTCTGCTGGACCAATAAAGACACTTGCGGCCTCAGGTATTTCAGGATTTTCTGACATCTTGTCTGTTTATCGTGAACGAGCTCCGTTACGTCGAAATGTTGAAGCTTCTGAAGTAGCTGATGCAGCTCTGTACTTGTTAGGGCCGGCTGCACGTGCGGTGACGGGTGAGGTGTTACTTGCCGATGCCGGTTATCACGCCATGGGCTTGTAGCATCATCGGTTTCTGGTCTTTTAAGATTTCTCATTAGACTAATTGACCCATGTCTCGATCTTTCCGGCGACTGCGTGGAGTCCTGCTTCGACTGGCACGCAATCGAAGACTTGCTATTTTTTTTGGCATTACCTTCCTAGCACCTGCGCTAGTGCTGTTCGCCTTTGATTACTGCTGGGAAACGTGGTTCACCGATGGATATAGCCTCGTGACTGGTGCAACTGGACTTGCGCTTCTTAAGATTGGTCTAGACGGCAATCAACCTGATTGGCTGGACCCAGACATGCCGGACTCTCATGGGCCTTAGAACGCGAGTCAGGGTATAGTTGTTCAATTCGTGCGAAGGAGTTGCCGTGCCACACCGTAGTCCAGGTTCATCGAGCGAGAGAGCAAACGACTACCTGACTGGCGATCCTATTCGTTGCTACCGGCCACAGGGCAGTGCTGACATTCGTCGTTTGATTGACCAAGGATTTCAAGCGTTCAATGCAGGGCGTCTTTCTGAGGCCTGTCACATCTTTGCTGACAAAATGTTAGCTCCGGCTAATGACACTACGATCGGTTTAACGGTCGCGGGCGCAATGACACCGGCGGGGCTCGGAGGATGTCTAATCGAGCTTATGGATCGTGGCTTAGTCGATTTCGTTATCAGTACTGGTGCCAATCTCTATCACGATCTGCACTATGCGTTGAACTTCACGCTCCGACGTGGCTCGCCATTTCTCGATGACGTCAAATTATTCGAGAGTGGAATTATTCGCATTTACGATGTCTTGTTTCCTTCGTCTGTTCTCCTTGAGACAGATGCTTACATCCGGGATTTTCTGGAGCGCACGGAACTTGACGGACCAATCTCAAGTGCACAGTTCCATGAACAACTGGGACGGGATCTTTTGACTAAATTTCCAGGTTGCGAAGAGCACTCCGTGGTAGCCCGGGCAGCGCTGGCCGGAGTGCCACTTTACACTTCATCGCCTGGGGACAGTTCCATCGGTATGAATATCGCCTCTCATGAGTTGCTGAACGACAGTCGATTAATGATCGATCCTAGTCGTGACGTGAATGAAGTCTGTGCGATTATCCTGGCGGGTCACCAAAATGGCTGTGTAATTCTTGGCGGTGGATCTCCTAAGAATTTCTATCTCCAAGGACAGCCGACGTTATGGGAGGTGTATGGCATCGAGAAGGGTGGTAACGATTACTTCATTCAGATTACGACTGACCAGGTAGTTTGGGGAGGTCTTTCTGGCGCTACGCCGTCGGAAGCTGTCAGCTGGGGTAAAGTGAAACCTGGGGTATTACCGGACACCGTGGTTACGTACTGCGATTCGACAGTGGCCTTTCCACTTTTCTGTGAATACGTGATTGGTTCCGAGCACGGCCGCCGCCCTAGAAAGGAATTACTCGCCAAGCGTGATGAGTTGATGACTGATTTAAAGCGACAAGCAAACGCGGTTCGGGTTGCTCGGAAAGACTTACCCGTAGAGTAACGGAATCACGAATCCGGTTGAAAGCAGAAATGAAATTGATCCTCGTGGGAACGTTGTCATCCGAGCTTGGTTCACACGTAGATCGCTGGTTAGACCATCCTCGGATTTACGCCGACGCGAACTTACCTAGTGGCATCGTTCAGTTCATGCGAGCTAGGTTGGGGTGGGATGTGTTGTTCGTGATTGAATATGATGCTCTTAGGCTGGCTCGGCAATTGCGAAGAACACTTGTCAGTCTTGATCATGATTTTTTTGACAAGACAAAATTTCCAATTACTGAAAGCGCTGGTGTAATTGTAATCTCTGCTCCTAACGAGCGTGCTTTGTAAAGGGTTTTTCGTCGAGTAGATCGTCTTGTTTTCCTGGGGCGGGAGGTACCGACGTTGAACGAGGGACTGCCGCTATTTGGGCAGAAATTGCACGTGCATCCCGATTGGTCTGGCGATGAAATCGGCGTGTTGGATGATGCCAAGGATTAAGGCAATTATCGAGGTGACGGCATTTTGTAGTCGGTCAGGTCTGGAACCCCCGCCTCGTTAAAGGCATCACGCCGTTCTCGACATTTACTACAGAGCCCGCAGTGGAGCCCATTCTCAGGCTGCATACAGGACAGTGTCAGTTCTAATGGCACCTTCAATTCGATTCCGAGAGCTATAACGTCAGCTTTATGGTGTTTCGTTAGGGGTGCCACGATCGACAGTTCGTGTGCGAGTCCCAATGATAATGCGTTAGCCATAGCTTCCAAGAACTCTGGAGTCCCATCAGGAAATGGGTTATTTGCAAGTGAACCAATCGCAATGCGTCCTATGCCATGCTGACAGCAAAAAACTGCCACCTTAGATAGTAAGATCGCGTTGCGACCGACCAAGTAAACATCGGAGTCTGGTGTATCGTAGGCAGGAGCCTGACCTTTAATGGCCCAATGCGAGGGTGGGTATACGTCGTGTACTGTTGCTTCAAGACGCACCGGTCGACCTACATTGGTCAGAAAGGCCTGTGTTTCTAAAAGTTGATTGAGAGCTAGCAGTTCATCTGATTCCCAAGCGAGTCCAGCGGCGACGTACACAGGTTGCACAAAACGGGACCGAGCTTCGGCTGCCAGCAGTACAACGCTGTCGAGCCCGGCAGAGCACAGGATGGCGGTGGCTTGACCGTCTTTTGTCTGTTCGATTAACATCTCAAGCGTAGGGTTTTTAATTCGTAGTTTTCAATACAGGATTTAAGCCGCCTGCTCAGGTCTATTTTTCATGTATTCAGTTATTAAGCGCATCGATTTTTGTTACGGTCACCGGTTGCTTGATTATGAAGGAATCTGCAAGCATCCTCATGGCCACAATGCTGTTGCGGAAATCGAGATTCGCACCTCCGCACTCGATAAGCGTAGCATGGTGTACGATTTCGGCGATGTGAAACGAATTGTCAAAGGTTGGATTGACCAAGAGATTGACCATAAGATGATTTTGCGGGAAGATGACCCGCTCGTCGAACCACTTCGTCAATTGGGTGAACCGGTTTTTCTGGTTGAGAGCAATCCAACCGTTGAACGCATCGCCAGGCTGATTTTTGAAAACGTGCAAAATGTTGGACTGCCTGTTGTTCGCGTCAAGGTTTGGGAAACACCAACCTCATCGGCAACATACGAACCCGAACCAGTCTAGACTTTCGTCTCAGCGACGCATTCATGGTCGTTTCGGCTCCACTAATAATTTAGAGGCAGCAGCGGTTCCCAGCGTGATCTGGCGATCTTCTGCATTGATCACGGTTACGCTATCGGCTATGGCGTCTCGCGTTTCGACTCGAATCGACTGGCCAGGCTTGAGGTGCTGGGTTTCTAGAAATTGTAAAAATTTTACATCTTGATCAATAACTCGTGTTACGTTCATCGGTTTTTGTAAAGGACAAGTTAGAAGATTGTGATAATGGTAACGTGACATGGTACCCATCGAATCTGGGATGGGATCGCCGTGTGGATCTACGGATGGGCGACCGAGCAATTCGTCGATTCGCTCGATTAGTCGATCCGAGACGGCGTGTTCAAGGTTTTCCGCTTCGTCATGTACTTCTGTCCAACTCATACCCATCATCTGTACGAGGAAGAGTTCAACAAGACGATGGCGTCTCAGCACTAAAGCGGCGAGTTTGGCACCAGCGTCAGTAAGACGTACACCCGCGTACGGTTCGTAGTCGACCAGTCCGGAATCTGACAGCGCTTTAACCATCGTTGTAGCGGTTCCCGGCGCGACATCGAGTGACGATGCAAGCTGACCCATGGGGACCAACTCTTGATTATCGTCGAGTCTCAACTGTGCGATGTAGATCGACTTCAAATAATTTTCTACCGTGCTTGATGGCAGCATATCAACTCACAATTTTAAGATCTTAAGCGCTTTCTATAGATTAAATCTTTAGTTTTTGATTTGTCAAAAAATTTTGATAAGCTAGTCAAAATATAAATTTTTACTAATTATTTTTTTAGAGATTATTAGAAATGAAGCATTTTACTCGGCGCTCCTGGTTACAACTGGCAGGACTAGGTTCGCTCGTAAGTGGCGCTCTGCACTGGAGGCCTGGCGCCCTGTCCGCTAGCCAATCTTTATCCGAAGTTCAGCATAAAAATCCGCATCTCATGGGTGCGGTAGGGCGTGTTTCAAAGGAGGCTTTTGATCCGTCTGCGTTTCTTCGAACTTGGAACTTCTCAAACTTGACAGACACGGAGCGTGCTCAATTTTACCGTGAAACTCCCCGTTCAAATGGCACATTGCTACGGGAGTACGAAATGTTTGCCGTTGATCGGGATGTAGAAATAGCACCGGGTGTGTTTTTTCCTGCATGGACTTACAACGGTCAGGTGCCGGGACCAACATTACGGGCTAACGAAGGTGACCGCATTCGTGTAAATTTCGTCAACCAAGGAACCCACCCCCACACTATTCATTTTCACGGATGGCATCCGCCAGAGATGGATGGTTCGATGCCTGACCACGAGGTAGCACCAGGCGAGCGATTTGTCTATGAATTTGATGCGGCACCCTTCGGTGTGCATCTCTATCACTGCCACAGTGTGCCACTTAAGCGGCATATCCATAAAGGTCTCTACGGTGCGTTCATTATTGATCCGCCAACTGGCGCAGCTGCAACTAGGGCTCCGGCCGATGAGCTAATTATGATACTTAACTCATTTGACACCAACTTCGACGCCGAGAACGAAGTTTACGCAGTCAATACGGTCGCGCACTTTCATATGCACGAACCAATTCGTGTTCAAGTTGGGCAATTGGTTCGTATGTACGTCATCAACATTACCGAGTTCGATTTATTAAACAGCTTGCATTTGCACGGCATGTTCTTCGATGTCTATCGCACAGGTACAAAACTCATTCCAAATGAAACCACTGACACGGTGATGTTTTGTCAAGGCGAGCGTGTGGTCCTTGAAACTACGTTCCGATATCCGGGTGATTTCATGTTCCATGCTCATCAGAGTGAGTTTGCAGAACTAGGCTGGATGGGGCTGTTCCGAGCGGAGAGTGATCGACGTGAGACCTGATCTACAGTCAAGGGCGTCTGGGTTCGACTCAAGACTAGGCTCTGTATGGGTTATCGCGCTTTTACCATTACTACTTTTACTGGCGCTGGTAACGGTCATCGTATGGACAGATCCTGCTGATAGTGTTCGTGATAATTCACATCCTTTGGTGGAAGAGCTGACGTTTAATGCCGTACGCCTACAACCTGGCGTGATCAACGTAACAGTGCTGAATGATGGACCTGACCAAGTATCAATTGCGCAGGTGCAAATCGACGACGCTTTTTGGGCTTTCGAATCGGATCGCGGAACGGTCTTGAAACATCTAGATCGTACGACACTTACGATTCCATATCCTTGGGTGTCTGGCGATACGCATGTGGTCAGGGTTGTGACGTCAAATGGTGTGACCTTCGACTACGAAATCGCTGTGGCTGTAGAAACACCCACGCCAGAGTGGCGATTCTTTGCTGCCTTTACCATCATCGGCCTCTACGTAGGCGTCATTCCTGTGATGCTTGGTTTGTTGTGGTTTCCGCTGGTGTCGAGGCTTGGGAAGACCGGTTTGGCATTTCTGTTATCTCTTACGATTGGGTTGCTAATGTTTTTGCTTGTTGATGCTGGTCGCGAGGGTCTCGAGATAGCAGCTGTAATGCCTGAGTCGTACCACGGTGTAGCGCTTTTTTTCTTTAGCGTGGCGGCGGCGTATCTTGGTTTGGAGGCTCTGAGGTCGTGGTTGAGTACTCGTAAGTCGCGAGCGAACCCAGGAATGGTATCCGGCAGATGGGTAAGCGCGTTGCTTGTGGCTATCGGAATCGGATTACACAACTTTGGTGAAGGCTTGGCGATCGGAACGGCGTTCGCGCAAGGTGCGGCAGGTCTAGGAACCCTGTTGATCGTTGGTTTTACTCTGCACAATACCACTGAAGGGCTGGCGATTGTGGCGCCACTCGCAAATGAGCGGACCCGCATCGTGGATCTCTTAAAACTTGGTCTCATTGGTGGTATTCCGACGATTCTTGGAACGTGGCTCGGCGGGTTCGTGTACTCGCCCGTGTGGTCTGTGTTGTTTTTTGGAGTCGGTGCGGGTGCGATAGCGCAGGTGGTTGTCCAGATTACACGACAGATGGTGGCTGATGCGCCAGCAGCACAGTTTCTTGCAAAGGCACCAGTGTTGGGTGGTCTCTGTGCGGGGTTTGTGATTATGTACGTTACCGGAATGTTAGTGGGTTGAGAAAGACCATGCATCAATGGATTCGAAGGCAAACCGTCACACTGGTCTTGTTTGGCCTTGCGTGCGTGGGTATTGCTGGACTGTCGGTACGCGCGGTAGATTCGGGATCGTCCGTGCGGGAAATTGTTCTAGTCGTTCGTAACATGGCGTTCTATATCGAAGGACAGACTATTCCGAATCCTAGATTGCGTTTCAAGGCAAATGAAGATGTGCGCATCGTTCTCCGTAATGTCGAATCCGGCATGCTGCACGGGTTTAGGATTGATAGCTTGGATGTTTCGGTTGCTGGGCTCGGTGCGGGGCAGGTAGGGTCAGTGCAATTTCGCGTGCCGTCAAATATGGGAATTCATGAATACATCTGTACTCCGCATAGTGCCATGATGCGTGGTGTGATTGAAGTTGTTGAGACGCAGTGAATGACCACCTGTTGACGAATCGTGTTCTGTAGTTACCTTCAATCAGTCAAGATCTCGGTCTCATATTGTTGCTAGACTCCACCCAGCTTTCGTAGCTTCGTTTACGTGCCATTCATGTAGTAATCTCGCATGGATATTGTTTTTGGTACAAGGATATGCACATCGAAACATCTAACTGGTCTGGGGATGGGAGCTTTACTGAGGCGCTTATCGAGTCGCTAAAGGAGCACGGTAGTATGGTGTATCTGCGGGTCGAAGATGCACCAGCTACGCACGCTGACACGGGTTACCAGTTTATTAGTAATGAGGTATTTGTTGCATTCGCTAGTACAGAGCGAGTCGAGACGATTCGCTGGTTCGGTTTCTGGCCTGGAAGGCGCAGGATTCTAGAAAAGGAGATGTCCTTGGATTCGCTCGAACAGCATTTGGCGAATGTGTCGACCATTGGACCTTGCGACTACGCTGACGAAGGAATGTTGCAGTACCTTCGTACGGAACGTATCGTACCGCCGTATCAAACTCGCGGTTACAAATTAGTCGAATTAGTTCGGATATACGAGGTGGAAGCGCCGAAGTCAGACAAAAGTTCAAGATAGTTTTAGATCGCTCCAGCCTTTTGCAACGCCACGATTTCATCTGCACTTAAGTCTAGTAATTCCGTCAGCACGTACTCGGTGTGTTGCCCGAGGGTGGGCGGTGGGGTTCGAACCGAACCGGGGGTATCGGAGAGTTTGGTCGGCACTCCAAGCATCTTTAGTGGACCGACTGTTGGATGGTTTAGTGAGGCGATCATTTCTCGAGCAGCGAGTTGCGGGTCGGCTAAGACTTCAGCGATATTGCGAACAGCTCCACACGGAATCCCTGCTTCATTCAAACATTCGATCCAAACTTTCCGTGTCCGAGTTTTAAATACCTGAGCGAGGAGGGGTTGTAATTGGTCGTGAGCTGCTACCCGAGCACGGTTGGTATTAAAATGCGGGTCATTGCCTAGTTCCGGCCGATCGATTACTTTGCATAAACGCTTCCACTGTTCATCGTTTCCGACTGCGACAACAAACTCACCGTCAGAAGCCTCGAAGGTCTCGTATGGCGTAATGGTCGGATGCCGATTTCCCATTCGTGGCGGTACTACGCCTGTGGTCAGGTGGATTTCAGCCTGATATGTCAGTAGTGCCGAGACGGCATCGAGCATGCCTACATCGACCATCTGACCACGTCCCGTACGATCCCGTGCGAATAGTGCCAACACCACTCCATATGCCGCGAACATGCCAGCCGTGATATCGGAAATTGCTACGCCGAGTCGGTACGCGGGACCATCAGCATCACCGGTGATACTCATCAAGCCACCCTCGGCTTGTAGCACGGCATCATAACCAGGCTGAGTGTGTCGTGGTCCGGTCTGTCCGAAACCTGAAACTGAGGCATATATTAGATTGGGTAATCGAGCCGCCAAATCGTTGTACCCAAATCCAGCGCGTTTCATTGTGCCCGGCCGAAAATTCTCAACCAGGACATCTACCTGCTCGATTAATTGATTAAGCACATCACGGCCCTTTGGATGTTTAAAATCGAGCGTCACACTTTCCTTATTGCGGTTGACACTGAGGAAGTATGCGCTCTCATCACCTAAGAACGGTGGTCCCCATCCGCGCGTGTCATCACCATGTTCAGGGTGCTCAATTTTGATCACGCGAGCGCCCATGTCAGCTAGGAGCATGGTGCAATAGGGGCCAGAAAGAACGCGGGTTAAATCGAGGATGGTTACGCCCTCAAGCGCTCCCTTTAGATTTGCCCCTGTTGTTACCGTCATCTGTACACCTCAGTTAATAGTTGACAGGCGCGGACCACACAACGCACGCTAAGTGTGCTCGCTGTGGTGGTGCCTAACTGGGAGATCATTATGTCTACCTCCATTATCGTGTATTCGGGCTCTGATTGAGAGGCGTGCGATTGGGTGAAAGAGTTTCTTTCACACGAAGGACACTCGTTCGTCAGCCGTAATGTGGACGATGATCCAGACGCGTATGCTGAACTAATTGCGCTTGGCTGGAGGGCTGTGCCTGTGACCGTCATAAACGGTGTCGCAGTTAAAGGCTTTGACGAAGCTAAGTTTCGGGTGTTGTTGTCAGGCGACGGCGAAGTGTAACCAAATCACTTAAGAGTGCGTAGGCTGTCTGGGTCAAACCAGAGGTTAATTCACCAATCATAATGTCGCCGAGGATGTCTGTCGTAAGTATGACTGCATTGGACATTCCATGGAGCTGGGCCAAGGGATCGTCAAAATGCAATTCGTCTGGAGCCACCCGTCCAATGACCTGATCGCTCGTGCTTCGTTTAGCCGACGCCACCAGTTTAATCCGACGGCGTTGGTGCTTGGCTCGCTGAATAGCGTCTGTTGATACCGCGCCGATGCCGATGCGATCAATCGCGTGGGGTGTCGTTCGGCCCTCCATAAGCACATTAATCAGTGCAGCTGTTTTAGCCGCTGCATCCCAGCCGTCTACGTCTAGGCTCGCATCAGCTTCGGCGATCCCGGCTGCTTGCATTTTGGTCAGGGCTGCTGCTCCATCCAGTCCAGCCTCCATGTCAGTCAGAATTTGGTTCGTCGTCGCATTGACGACACCACGGAAACCAAGGATTTTGATTCCTGGCAGTGTCTCACGGACGAAATTAAAAACTGGAATACCGTCAAGCACCGCACCTTCAGTCAGGAAAGACACGCCGACAGAAGATGCATAATCAACAAGTTCACGATAGGCAAACGCTGCGGGGCCTTTATTTGTCGTGATGACATGCGCACCGACAGACATCGCTGTTCGGACATACTCGATGGCCGGTTCTCCGTGCTGAATGTCCAGCGTGGTTGTTTCCACCACGACCAATGGCCTATGTGGGTGAGTGGTTTGGCGTTTCTGAGACGCTAGATATTTGATCAGTCCATCTGGATTTTTCGGATGTGTTCCGGTGCTTGCATCATGTAGGGTGTCCAGGGAATCGTTATTTCTGGCGTTGACCAAAGCCTGCTTGACGTCTAGACCGTTAATGTCTGCAGCGAGTCCGTGATGCCGTGTTGCGATACCTACAACACACCACGTCATGCCGTGTGTTTCTTGGAGTTTCTCCTGTTCTGAGCACAGTAGCTCAACGAATCGTTGCCCAACATGACCGAAGCCGATCAGTGCGAGATCAATCGTCATGAGTGGAGTAAGGTCAATACGATGCATCTAGGTGTTCGGTTCCACCGGTGTCCCATGATCTGGAGGAACACTCCTAAGATTCATATCAGAAAGCATATTGCGTTTGCACCTGGACATTGAATCCTGGGGCATCCACTCCGGAGCCGTGCCAACGATAGTTGCGGTCGGTCAAATTGTCGGCGATCACGACCAGTTCAAGGTTTGGTGTCACCCGCCAGCCGGTGCGCGCACCCACTGTGGTGAATCCTGGGGTTTTCGTGAAGAGTGGTGCAGAGTCAGTAGTTCCCAATAAACGCTGTTGCACCTGAGCCAAATTTTCTCCCGTTGCAAGTAAATGTCCGTCTACCACGAGCCCGATGTCAGTGCCGGTGCCGGTAAAGAATTCAGCAATTGATTTCCTTGAGCGTTGAGCGCCGATCCGCGCATCTTTGAGGTCGCCTGGACTGAGACGATTCTGTGCAAAAGCTAGAGTGACCAAGCCTTCGAGCCAGAGATGTCGCTCGGCCGATTGCCATCTAACACGAAGGCCTCCGAATGGTGGTGGCATGCGACGCATTGCCGTGCCAGCCTCCAGATCGTGGCCGGTTGCGGTAGAAAAGTATGCGGCCGCTCGCCAAGCGCGGTTGATTTGGAAATGCGCATCTGCTTCAAACCCAACAACTCGGGATCGGTCGACATTGACGCGGGTCACAATGGGATCGAAGCTTTCCTTGATGAAGGCTCGACCTGCATCATCTTGCTCTACGATGGCGAATCCAGCCACTGTTGTGCCAACTATGGGCTTTGCGAAGATCGCTGTTCGTCGCTGAATGGCGTGCCTGAGTTCAAGATCGAACACGTTAATTGATGCCGTGAGACGGGCGGTGCGGAATTTCAAGCCCCCCTCAAAGGCGATTACTGATTCTGGTCTGAGTAGCGTGACGGGTTGTCCAGTTGTAGTTGCATCAGAGCCATCGGTATTGCCAATAATGGCTCCGAACGACGCTGCACTTTCCGGACTGAGCTCGAATCCACCGCCACTCAGCCCGATAGCGCCTAGGTCAAAGGCGTTAGCAGCTCGAAAGCCTCGACTGACTGTGAATGTAGCATTGATTGCTTCTGTCAGGTTTACAACTCCACCGGTGTTAAAAGTTACGGCTTTGGTTGGCACACGTTTCCGTTCGATACCGAACGTTGGGTCTTGTTTCGTGCGAAAGAGGAAGTAGCCGTAACGCAACCCAGCACGCAGATTAAAACGCCCTGGAATTAGTTCTGATGTCGTTTGGGCGAAGACACCACTGCTGGTATAGCGCGTGCCATCTGGAATACGAGGTCGTGCCGATTGGAGTACACCTGTGGTTGGTTCTTCGAAGGTTCGCGTGCCAGCAATGTATTCGTCATATATCTCACCACCTACGGTAACGATATGACGACCACCAAATAGTCTGTTACCTTGGGCCTGGTAGCCTAACGCAAGAACTCGCCCTTTCTGGTGTTCGATCCGAGAGGTTGGCCGGTGTTGTTCCAAGCGATCGTCCTGTTGTCGATTAACCGACACACTTGCGGTGAACTGATCAAAAAATCCTGTTTGTGCACGTTCGTATCGCAGATAGCCAAAATCTAGTCGCTGTGGGTCGAATTCATTCCTGTGCCGACCATCACCTCCAAGGAGTCGGTCAAAACGACTAACCCCTGATTGTTCTTCATGCAAGTAGACAGCGTTTAGTTTAGCCTGCGCTCCAGCTCGAAATGTGGCTGCCATGTAGCCTCCGGACTGGATGAAGTTAGTATCTGGTAACCGGCGATACCTCGTTTTTGACGGTAAACCAAGAAAACGTGTCAGTGCGGAATGCGAATCGCGGCTACGTCCAGTACGCAGTTCACCAATGCTTCGACTGCTACCTCCAAATCTCACAGCCGCTGCCGGAGTTTGGACAACAATGTTGGCATTTCCACCCGCACTTAGATCGGCTGAACCAAAATCAATTTCCAAATTGCCATTTGTATGTCGGCCTCTGTCTGACAAGGCTGGCTCTAGGCTCAGTACATTGATGGTGCCGCCGAGTGCATCGCTGCCATACTGAACTGAGGATGGCCCCCGCACGATTTCGACTCGATCCACAAGGCTAGGATTGATCCATCCTAGATACTGGGTAGCGCCGGTTCTATAGGTTGAAGTGTTAAATCGGACACCGTCCAGCAGGTACACAATTCGTTGGGCGCTGAAACCACGAATGAAGGGTGACCCTTGTGCCGTAGTTGTTTGTTGGACTAGCACGCCAGGTTCTTCTCGTAGTGCTTGAGGCAGGATTTGATAGGGGCGCGATTCCAATTCCTCCTGAGTTGTGACACTGACCGCTTCAGGAACTTCAAATAATTGTTCCTGCCTGCCCCGACCAGGTGTGACGGTAACCTCTGTAGTTACTTCAGCGATTGTTAACACTACCTTGACGAATGCTGGTGTTTCATTCGTGAGGTCGACTCCCATAATTACCGGTACAAAAAGGTTGCGCTCCGCGCGCAATCTGCATTGTTCGGCTGGCAGTTGTGTTATGCGAAACGTCCCAGAAGCGTCGGAGAGAGTTTCAAAGGTGTCTTCTGTGCAAGTAACCGTGATAGCGGTTGAAGCAACTGTTCCTCCCAATGAATCCTGTACAACTCCCGTAAGCACACGCTCCATGGCTTGGGAGTGGGCACTAATACCTAATGCAACGAACCACAGCACGAGTGCTTGCGGAAAAGACATCTATGCACCGTACGCGGCCGTCGTTTCAGGTGTCAAGTGTGAATCAGTGATGGACTTTGCCAATTTTGAAACACGTTTAACATTTAATATGTCTTCAAGAAACGGCCTAGGGGCCTGTCGATGGCACTGACTTCCAATTGACAGCAGACTAGACCAATTTCTACAATTCCGACTAGAATGGTCGTATATCAAATGAGTCAGGTTTTGATTGACAAATCTAGCCGCTCGCTGGCCGACTTAATTGGCCAAACACCGCTTTTACGTTTGAGGCAGTTTGAACGTGATTTGGGTGGGGTAGAGTTGTATGCAAAGGCCGAATGGTTAAATCCAGGAGGTTCGGTTAAGGATCGCCCTGCAGCTAGGATAGTTGCAGAAGGCGAGTCTTCAGGCCAGCTAACTCACGACCGTGTGCTACTGGATGCAACGTCTGGTAATACCGGCATCGCATTCGCAATGGTTGGAGCAGCTCGTGGTTACCGGGTCAAGCTTTGTGTCCCACGAAACGTCACGCCAGAAAGGATACGCATTCTTCGCTCCTACGGTGCTGAGCTTGTCCCGACCGATCCGTTAGAAGGGTCGGATGGTGCGATTCGAGAGGCGCGTCGTCTTTACAGCGAGTCGCCGGATAAATATTTCTACGCTGATCAATACAGTAACAAGGCTAACTGGCAGGCACATTTTGATACTACAGGGCCAGAGATTATCGATCAGACATCAGGGCGGGTAACACATTTTGTGGCGGGTTTAGGCACAAGTGGCACATTTATTGGAACTGGTCGTCGACTGCGACAATTCGCAAGGGAAAAAGGGCAGCACATAACGTTAGCTTCGGTGCAGCCATCCTCACCATTACATGGCCTTGAGGGGCTGAAGCATATGGAGTCAGCGATTGTGCCCCGAATCTATGATCCATCATTGGCCGACGAAGACTTACGCGTTGATACTGAAGATGCTTACCAGGTGGTTCGTCGGCTGGCGACCGAGGAAGGCATTTTAGTTGGGTTATCGAGTGGTGCTGCGCTTCACGCAACTATGCAACTGGCGGCCGCGCTTCGTGAAGGAGTATTCGTTACCGTATTCTGTGACTCCGGTGAACGTTATCTGACCCAACAATTTTGGGATAAACCTCTAAAGTCAGATGGGAAGTAACTTGAATCCTAAGGAGGACAAGTTTTCGTTGTTGCTGGATCCTTTAAGCGTCGAGGATATAAGGTGCCACGGGCGAGAAGCGTACCCTCACGAGTGTTGTGGGGCCTTGCTGGGCCATGGAGAGTTGGTAACGAAGGTGCTGGCATTACGAAACACTACCGACGAAGGTCCGCGGCGGAGATTTTTGATTAGTCCTGCGGATTATCAGGCCGCGGAGGCACAGGCAAGTAGTCGGGGTGAACAACTGGTTGGGTTTTATCACTCACATCCAGATCATCCGGCAAGACCATCAGAACATGATCTAGCCCACGCCTGGCCTGTTTTGGCCTACGTTATTATTTCAATACGCAAGGGTGAACCGGGTGAACTTGCCTCGTGGCGTCTCAAGGAGGATCGATCGGCATTCGACCAGATGGAATTAACGATTGGCGAGGCTGGCCAAGAAACATCATAATAGAGACATATACTGGAAGAATTTATGGCATACAAAGTTTTTATTCCGACCCCGCTTAGGCCTTCTGTGGATAACCAAAGTACTGTTGATATTGATGGCAGTACTGTTGGGGAGGTGCTTTCGAATTTGACGTCACAATACAGTGAACTTAAGAAGCATCTTTATACAGAGGAGGGCCACTTACGTAGTTTTGTTAATGTTTATCTCAATGATGATGATATTCGCTACTTGGATAAAGAGCAGACGTCGTTGAAGCCGGGTGACACGATTAGTATCGTACCTTCTGTGGCTGGAGGAATAGGCACTGCGAGTGTAGCAGAGCCAGACACGATGCCAACACTAAGCAATCTGGAAGTACAACGCTATAGTCGGCACTTGATAATGCCAGAAGTCGGCATGGATGGGCAACGCAAGCTCAAGGCCGCGCGTGTCTTGTGTGTCGGTGTTGGCGGATTAGGATCTCCCGTTGCTATGTACCTAGCTGCTGCTGGTGTGGGCACATTAGGGCTTGTAGATTTTGATGTCGTGGACTACAGCAATTTGCAGCGCCAAATTCTCCACGGGACCTCAGACGTTGGTCGTTCGAAGTTGCAATCGGCTCGTGATCGACTGGAAGTGCTTAATCCGGAAATTACCATTGAGACTCATGAAGCGGCACTTTCTTCTGCAAATGCGCTCGACCTGTTTAAATCGTACGACATCATCCTAGATGGCACGGATAATTTTCCTACCCGCTATCTAGTCAATGATGCTTGTGTGCTACTTGGCAAACCAAATGCCTACGGAAGTATTTTTAGGTTTGAGGGGCAGGCATCGGTTTTCGGCATGCCAAACGGCCCCTGCTATCGTTGTTTGTATCCTGAACCGCCACCGCCTGGGCTCATTCCGAGTTGCGCGGAAGGTGGGGTGCTCGGCGTGTTACCAGGCATTATCGGGACGATACAAGCGACTGAAGCGATCAAGTTGATTATTGGTGTTGGAGAGCCCCTTGTCGGACGTTTTTTGATCTACGACGCGTTGCGCATGAAGTTTCGGGAGCTGAAACTAAGAAAAGATCCGAATTGTAAGTTGTGTGGAACGAATCCAAGCATTACGCAACTCATTGATTACGAACAATTTTGTGGGATCACTCAGGAGGAACCGTTGACTGAAACGTCAGACTTCGAAATAACGGTTGAAGACTTAAAGAAGAAGGTCGACACCTCTGACGACTTTTTCCTATTAGATGTTCGAGAGCCACAGGAGTACCAGATCTGCGCGATTTCGGGATCTACATTGATCCCGCTCGGAGAACTGCCGAATCGTCTTGGCGAGTTGGAAGGGCAGAGCAACTTGATTGTGCATTGCCGATCTGGCGTTCGAAGTGCAAAGGCTGTGACACTGCTTCGTGAGTCTGGTTTTAGTAATGCTAAGAATCTTAAGGGTGGCATTTTGGCATGGATCGATCAGATCGATCCGTCACTACCAAAATACTGAAATCCGCCCTGCTGTTTGATTGGTGGTTGTTGGAAGTCTAGAATTAGCAAAACGGCAATGAGAAATGCGTAAAACTATTCTGGGATTTGACTAGAGACAAAATGCTTCGATTATCCAAGAAGGCTGATTACGCACTGATGGCTATGACCCACTTAGCACTCCAGGGTCACGCGGTTGCGTTGAGTGCCAGGGAAATTGCAGAGCAGTACGACATTCCCGTTGAACTGCTCGCCAAGGTGTTGCAGCGACTTGCCCGTCAGGGCTTGCTGGCGTCGTTTGGGCAGACATGGAGAAGGAAGCTGGCTTCCCGACGGGGATACAGGAGAAAGCTTTCCTGCGGCGGGCACTGGAAATTGCGAACGCCTCTCATTCTGCCAGAGTGCGTCGCCTCACAGCACCGCCGGCAACTGCAGTAGC
>CAJXDY010000037.1:0-24134 GCA_913052135.1 uncultured Acidobacteriota bacterium | reverse complement strand
GAACAAACTAAATATGAATAAGATAGGTTGTATAAGAGAGGTATAGAACCACACAGTGTGTAGTTAGGATACGGTAAGTTATTGATATTGATGGAAGGGAGCAAATTGAAAATAACTTGGTTACAACACAGTCACAACACAGTCGGTTTCAGCTGCTCTCAAAGCCATGTGGCATAAGGCTTCTGAAAAGCGTCACTATTGAGTGGGAGTGAGAAAAAGGTCTGAAACCCTAATTATGAAGTTGTGATTATGAAACATGAATATTGGACCTGCCCAAGATGTAAACATACAGAATTTGAAGTTGGTGAAATAAGAGTTGCAGGCAGTTTCTGGACACGAATTTTTAATGTGCAAAATAGGAAGTTTGCTTCTATGTCGTGTTTAAACTGTTCTTATACAGAATTTTACAAGGATAAATCATCTTCACGTCTTGCGAATGTTTTTGATTTCTTTACCAACTAATGAATGGGAATAAAGGAATTCGAGTTGTGAGATTAAAAGGAACAAGCTTTCAAATCAAGGTATGGCGGGCACTCAAAAAGATCCCCAAGGGACAGGTGGTTACCTACAAAGAACTTGCAAAACAAATAGGTCGACCGACGGCTGCGAGGGCAGTTGCGAATGCCTGTGGTCAGAATCCATACCCGATTACCATTCCCTGTCACCGCGTGATACGGTCTGACGGTGGTTTGGGTGGGTATAGTGGTAGGGGAGGCGTAAAAACCAAGAAACGCCTTCTTGAGAAGGAAGGGTATTTCAGAACCCTTAAATCGTAGCCTCGCACAAAGATCTTGATAACTGTTCATGTCTGAATTCGTCCACCTTCATCTTCATACCGAATTTTCTCTCCTTGATGGGGCTTGTCGCATTGAGGAATTGCTCGACGAAGCGGCCAAGAGTAAGGTGCCGGCGATAGCGGTCACCGAACACGGGAACCTGTTTTCCTCGATTCAGTTCCATGATCAAGCCCGAAAACGTGACATTAAGCCGATTCTTGGCTGTGAGGTGTATGTCGCACCCGGGAGTCGTACAACCAAAAGCGGAACCCCGGGTGAAACGGCGAATCATCTAGTCCTGCTGGCCGAGAATAAGACCGGCTACCACAATCTCATTAAGCTCGTCTCGTCTGGATATACAGAGGGGTTCTATTACAAACCCCGGATTGATAAAGATTTACTTAGTCAGCATGCGGCCGGCTTGATTGGCCTAAGCAGTTGTTTAAAAGGTGAAGTGGCGACTCGATTGCGAACAGAGCAGTATGAGAAGGCCGTGGAGGCCGCTGCGACTTACCGAGAGATTCTCGGTTCCAATAATTTTTTTCTTGAGATGCAATATCAAGGCATCGACGAGCAGAAAACCGTGAATAAGGGTGTACCAAGAATTGCTCGAGAATTGGACCTGCCGATTGTGGGCACGAACGATGTTCACTATTTGCGGCAGGGCGATTCTCGCCCACATGACGTGCTGCTTTGTATTGGCACGGGAAAAGTGGTTGGGGACGAGAAACGCCTTCGGTATCACGGCGACCAATTTTATTTAAAGACTCCTGAGGAAATGGCGACCGTTTTCGGAGAGACGCCAGAGGCTCTGCTTAATACGGTGAAAATCGCAGAGCGTTGCAATGTAGATCTGTCCGAATCGAGTAATCACCTGCCGAATTTCAGTGTTCCAGATTCCTCCAGCCTCGACGAGTATTTTGAACGAGTCGTGCGGGAAGGCTTCAATCAACGTCGAGTGCGACTGCTGGAACTTGCAGAGGAAGGATCGCTGCAAAATTCGTTAGATGCCTACGAAGCTCGTTTGGCGTACGAAATCGATGTGATTCAGCGGATGCGCTATCCAGGATACTTCCTGATTGTCTGGGACTTCATTCGATATGCTCGAGAGCGTGGGATCCCGGTCGGACCAGGTCGGGGATCGGCAGCTGGAAGCCTCGTTGCGTACTGCCTCAAGATAACTGACGTGGATCCGCTTGAATTTGGCCTAATTTTTGAGCGATTCTTAAATCCAGAACGTGTTTCCCTGCCTGATATTGACATTGACTTTTGCGAACGACGTCGTGGAGAGGTGATTGATTACGTCACGCAGAAGTACGGTCGAGAGAATGTAGCGCAGATTATTACGTTTGGCACCATGAAGGCGCGTGCTGCCGTTCGTGACGTTGGTCGGGCCCTTGATATTTCCTATGCTGACGTGGATCGTGTGGCGAAACAAATTCCTCCCACACTTGATATGACGCTTGAACGTGCGGAAAACGAAAGCGCTCCACTTAAAGAGTTGATGCAACGTGATCCGCGGGTTACGGAGTTATTGAGTGTTGCAAAACGATTAGAAGGCATGACGAGACATGCATCAGTTCATGCGGCTGGTGTTGTTATTGCCCCGAAACCGTTAACAGAGTTTGTGCCACTCTATAAGAACCAAAAAGGTGAGATCACAACGCAGTGGGCCATGAAAGAGATTGAGCGAATCGGTCTCTTGAAGATGGATTTCTTAGGCTTGCGAACCCTCACATTGTTGAACGATGCAGTGGAAACCATTCGCCAGAATGAGAGTATTGATTTAGTTCTGGCGGATATTCCTCTCGATGATTACAGGACTTATCAGTTATTTGCCGATGGAAGAACTTTGGGAATATTTCAGTTTGAAAGTTCTGGGATGAGAGAGGTCCTGCGAAAAGCGAAACCGCAGCGCATAGACGATCTTATTGCGTTGAATGCCTTATACCGTCCTGGGCCTCTGCGTGGGGGCGTGATCGATGATTTTATAGCCCGCAAGCATGGCAAGGTTGCCATTAAATACGAGGTGCCCGAGCTGGAGCCGATTTTAAGCGACACCTATGGTGTCATTGCGTACCAGGAACAGGTCATGAGAATTGCGTCAGACCTGGCTGGTTTTAGCATGGGTGAGGCCGATCTCTTAAGAAAGGCGATGGGTAAGAAGGATGCTCGTGTCATGAAGGCACAGCGTGATCGGTTTATTGAAGGAGCGACTGAACGAAAACTTCCAAAGAATAAAGCCCAGAAAATTTTTGAGCTTATGGAGTATTTTGCGGGATACGGGTTCAATAAATCTCATGCGACAGCGTATGCATTGCTCGCATATCAGACCGCGTATTTGAAGGCTAACTACCCTTGGTACTTTATGGCTGCCTTGCTGACTAGTGAGTCACAAAATACTGACAAACTTGGCGTGTATTTGGGCGAATGTCGTGACATGGCTGTGCCGATTCTGGCACCAGACGTTAACGTGAGCGATGTGCGGTTTACTGTCGACAACGAAGGCATCCGTTTTGGTCTAGGCGCAATTAAGAATGTGGGCGAATTAGCGATTATGTCAATCTTGGCCTGTCGAGCCGATACTCAGCGGATTAGGTCGCTTCATTCGCTCTGCGAAAACGTCGACCTGCGACTCGTAAACAAACGTGTGCTTGAGGGATTGGTCAAGGCAGGAGCGCTGGATTCTCTGGTACGCAGTGCGAGTTCAGAGTCTGAAGTATCAAAGTCTCGTTCGAAGCTGTTCGCCCTGATTGATCGTGCGGTTGAACACGGCAACCGATTCCAAAAAGATCGCGAGTTAGGCCAGTCCCAGCTGTTTGATGATCTTGATGGTGACAGTAGTTCCGAGAACGGCATTGACCTACCTAATGTCGCATCGTGGTCAGAAATCCAGAAGTTGTCGTATGAGAAGGAATCGCTCGGACTGTATTTTAGCGGCCATCCATTGGACAGATATACGAGTGTTTTAACCATGAAGGGAATTCGGCCGATTGCTGAATTAGGTGTCTCGTCACCCAGTGTGTGTGTTGGCGGTATCGTGACGGCAGTCCGTCAGCTGAAGACTCGCCGAGGGGATGCCATGGCGGTCTTTTCCTTAACGGACCAGTCAGCTGGCCTTGAGGTCGTCGTGTTCCCGGAAGTGTTTCGGAGGTGTCACACCTTGACCACGAACGATACGATGGTCTTTGTTCGTGGAAAATTTGAGCGGGATGATGAAACTACGAAACTGATTGCCAGTGACATTTCCTTGATAGATGAGTTAGTCACGAACGTGGCCAAGGAGATCAAAGTGCAACTCACAGCTCCGCGGCATAATCGAAAAACATTCGAAGAGTTAGCTAAGATTTTTTCTGCACATAGTGGAGATCAGTCCATCTCAGTTGAGTTGCAGGTGCCACATAATGGTGAAGTCTTGAAAGTCTTGGCAGACTTGGATCAGGTGCGGATTAATCCATCCTTGCAACTTATTGAGGCTATCGAAAATGTGTGCGGAAAAGGCACTGTTTCTTTAAACTAGGCCAACGGTTTTTATGGGAATAGAGATACTCGACTTTGAAGAGCCCATCGGTGTCCTGCTAAAGGAAATCGAAGCGTTAGAGTTGTTGCCGGTGACGACTCAACGACAAGGCGAAATTGAAGGATTGCGGAACCGAGTCGCTATGGTTCGAGACGAAGTCTACAAATCATTGACCCCATGGCAACGAGTGATGGTTGCGCGGCATCCCAATCGACCGACCACGCTTACCTATATTAAAAACCTCTTCGATAATTTTGTTGAGTTGCATGGAGACCGGTTGTTCGCGGATGACCACGCCATTGTTACAGGATTCGCTAATTATAAGGAGAGACCTGTGCTGGTCGTCGGACATCAAAAGGGTAGTAGCGACATCAAGGATAAGATCTATCGAAATTTTGGATATGCCAAGCCGGAAGGGTATCGGAAGGCTCTTCGATTAATGAAGCTCGCCGAAAAGTTCAACAGGCCAATCATCGTGTTTGTCGATACTCCTGCAGCTTATCCTGGTGTCGAATCTGAAGAGAGAGGGGTTGCGGAGGCGATCGCACGTAATTTACGTGACATGTCCAGGCTCAAAGTGCCTGTCGTTGTGTCGATTGTGGGAGAAGGCGGTAGTGGTGGAGCACTCGGACTTGCGATTGGCGACAGTATATTGATGCAAGAGTTTGCTATCTATAGTGTGATTCCGCCCGAAGGCTGTGCTGCTATTCTGTGGCGCGATGCGAATCAGAAAGTGGAAGCTGCGAAGGCGTTGAAAATTAGCGCCCCAGAGCTGTTAGAGCTTGGAGTGGTGGACACCATTATTGATGAGCCGTGTGGTGGCGCCCATGCGGATCAAGTCCAGGCTGGAGTCCTTGTTGATAAAGCTCTCTCGGCGACTCTTGATCAGCTGGATCGCGATAGCGTTGAAACGCGTTTAGCAAAAAGATACGAGAAATTCCGACGAATGGGTAACGTCGGCTTAAGTAATAGTTAACACCACAACGTCGCGAAGTTCCTCAGCGCGGTAGTGGGCTCAACGTAGGCCTTCAATAAACAGTATTATGCGGCAACAACGCTGGGAATATTTAACCTGCGAGGAGGCAAGTGCGGACGCCTTGTCCAGCGAGCTAGGGATTAGTCCGATTGGCGCTCGGCTACTGGTTCAGCGGGGCTTCCGTGATGTCGCAGCGGCACAGCGATTCTTGCATCCGACGCTGGCGGAACTTCATGACCCGTTCGCTTTGACAGACATGTCGATTGCAGTCGAGCGTATTCTTAGAGCAATTCGTACAGGTGAACGAATCGCCATCCACGGGGATTATGATGCCGATGGTATTACCTCAACCGTGCTGTTACGCCGAGCTCTTGAGATGCTAGGCGGAAAAGTTGTGCACTATGTTCCACACCGAATAAAAGATGGATACGGATTAGCACCTGAAACGATAGAGCGGCTCAGTTTGGAAAAGGTGGACGTGGTTGTCTCCGCTGACTGTGGCATTCGCAGTGTAATGGCTGCGAGGTGTGCGCGAGAAGTAGGGGTGGATTTAATCGTCACTGATCATCATGAACCAGACGAGGAACTACCATCGGCGTTGGCCGTCATTAATCCGAAACGTCGCGACTGTTCGTATCCCGATAAGAATTTAGCTGGCGTAGGGGTGGCCTTGAAACTTGTTCAAGCTTTGGGTGAACGCAGTGGTCGGCAAAACTGGTTAAAGGGATTTTTAAAAATTGCTGCAATAGGTACGTTGGCTGATGTCGTGCCCTTGGTGGGCGAGAACAGAATTATCGCCAAGGCCGGCCTGGAAGAACTGTCGAATGGACCACACGCTGTTGGATTGCAAGCCCTGCTTGATGTTGCCGGAGCTAAGAATAGAACTGTTGACAGCTTTTTAGTCTCTTTCGGAATCGCTCCGAGGTTGAATGCTGCTGGCCGTATGGCCACACCAGAAATTGCGGTGCAGTTACTTTTGGCCAAAGGGAAGGCGGATGAAGCCGAGGCGGTCGCATTGGCGCAACAACTCGACGTTGAAAACATTAAACGTCGAAAGGAAGAAAGCGATCTGTTCTTAAGTGCGAGACGACTTGTAGAAAAAAACCCAGATATTGGTTCACACAATGCGCTGGTTGTGTCTGGTGAACAATGGCACCGTGGCGTAATTGGTATCGTGGCATCGCGCTTGGCAGAGCGATTTAATAAGCCGACAGTGGTGTTGTCAATGGATGGTGATGTGTCTTACGGATCAGGTCGCAGTATTCCTGGCTTTGATCTCCTGAGTGCGCTTGAGAAATGCGAGAGTGTATTCATGAAATTTGGTGGTCATCGACAAGCTGCGGGACTAACAATGAAAACGGCCAACATTGCTGAGTTTCGCTCAATGTTGACCAGGCATGCGGACGAGGTGTTGGGTCCAGACGACCTCGTGCCGAGCTTGCCTATAGATGGAGAGATGCCATTTGAGCAGATTACGAGTCAAGTTATCGAAGACCTTAAGCTCTTTGAACCATTTGGGTCGTCCAATCAGAAACCGGTGTTTGCAGCATCTGAAGTAGCGATATCGGATGGTCCTTATCTGTTGAAAGAAAAACATTTAAGGATGTCGGTTAAGCAGAGTGGGCGTATTTTTCGGGCCGTTGCTTGGCGTGGTGCAGGGTGGTTCAAATTTTTGAAGGAGCATAGAGATCGTGTCAATATCGCCTTTTCACTGGTAGAGAACCACTTTCGTGGAGAGACCACGACCGAGTTATCTATTGCTGATGTGCAGGAACCTCGATAGTGTTGATGGTTAGAAGTAATGAGTAGCATGAGAGGCTGGCAACGACCTACTCGAGTTGCGATCGGATTGTTCATCATAGTGTTTGGTGCCACAGTGTTTTTTGCTGTGCGCGAACGAGCACCTGTTGAAGATCTATCCATGAATGAACAACTAGATCCTGAAACTGTGATGGAAAGCACTGAAGTTGTAGTTACTCAGGCTAAGGGTGATGTTCGAGATATGACCGTTGAGGCTGAACGACAACTCACTTACGAGGATGGGTCAACACGCCTTGTAACGGTCAGGGTGGCGGTGGAAAGAGGCGAATCGGACCGTAATTTTGTAATTACGGGGAAGGAGGCGGCGATCGGTGAAGATAATCAGACGATCGAATTATTTGGTGAAGTGCACCTCGAAACAGTTGATGGCCTCGTAATTGATACCGAACAAGCACATTATGGTGAGGCGGAAAACCTTTTGCAGATGGAAGGACCAGTTACTTTTTCTCGTGGTCGCCTGTCAGGTTCTAGTGTTGGTGCCATTTATGACGAAGGACGAGCGCTACTTCGCTTATTAAGTCAAGCAAGAGTGTTCATGGAGATGGGGCCTGGAGGAAGCGTTGATGCAGCCTCTGATATGGCTAGTATGTCTCAAAATGAAGACTGGATATTGTTTGAGCAGAATGTTCGCATTGATCAAGAGGGTCAACTGACGGCAGCCGAGACGGTCCTCGCGTATTTCGACGAAACAACGAGCACCCTCCAGCAGGTGGAGCTTAGAGGTGGTGGGAGCATTACCAGTAAGACTGGGCATTCGGCAAAATTTGAGGAAATGCAGGCACAAGAAATTGACCTGCTCTATGGTGAACCCGACGGCGCCTTGCGGCACGCTTCCTTGCGCGAGAATGCCAGCATAAAAATGAAAGGTGAGGCTGGTGAAACTGGGCAGCGCGTTAGTGGCCAACTAATTGATGTAAGCTTTGGGCCTGATGGAGACCTCCTGACAAATTTAGACGTCCAGGGTGGTGTTTACGTCGAACTGCCCACTGACACACAAAGACCTGCCCAGCATATTCTGGCTGGTGTAATGAGTGCAGTGGGTAATGAAAAGGAAGGTTTAACAGCAGCAGTATTTACTAATAATGTGGAGTACCGAGAAGTGAGCACGGAAGCCTTGGTGGAATCTAGGGTGGTTCGCCTTATAAGGTCGACCAGGCTTGAAACGAGCTTGCGGGGGGGGATCGGCATTATCGAAAATGCGCGCTTTATAGGGAGTGTGGTTTTTGAAGATCTGGCTGTGGATCGACTCGTAGAGTCTGACACGCTCGAGACGGTGCTTGCCGGTGGTAGTGATGGCCTTCAAAAGGCGCACTTTGCAGGAAATGTCAGATTTCGAGACGGCACGACTGAAGCTGTCTCGGAGACGGCAATTTATGATGTGTCCGCCGGAATGATTCAGCTGCAACAGGCTGAGACTTCTGGAAGGCCGGCGAGAGTTGTGGATACACGAAGTTCTGTTGAAGCTGCAAGTATTGATTTGCTGATGAACGGGGCGGGACTCAAAGCGAGTGGAGGTGTTACAAGTATATTGACGGCACCAAAAAATGAGGGTGAAGAAGCTGCAAGTCAAGCGAAGATGCCAGGGCTTGTATCGTCAGACGATCCTGTTTACGTGACGAGCGACGATCTTCTCTATGACGGAAAGACAGGACTGGCTCTTTATACTGGCCATGCGAGACTCTGGCAGGGCGAGACGACGGTAGAAGCAAATAGTATTGAGTTGGACGAACGAACAGCCGATTTAAAGGCGTCTGGTGCTGCTCGGTCAACGTTCATTCTTGAAGAGATTAATCCTGCCACTGAGGAATTGGAGGCAGCCATAACGATTGCCTCAGCGAATAACATGCATTATGAAGAAGAATTTCGTCGCACAACCTATACGGACACGGCCCACATCAATGGACCTTACGGCGACCTGACAGCTGCAAAAGTCGAGATGTACATGGGCGAGACGCGGGGTTCCATGGATCGAGCTGAAGCGTATGAAACAGTAAAGCTGTTATTGAATCGACGCATTGCGACCGGTGGACGTCTGACCTACTTTACGGATAGCGGTCGGTATGTCATGCATGGCACCCCAGTGCAAATACTTGAGGATATGATAACTGAGTGTCGAGAAACCTTGGGTCAAACACTGACATTCTTTCGGGCCATTGAGACGATCACGGTTGATGGTAACGGGGAAGTGCGAACTCAATCGATAAGAACTGAAATGTGTCCGGAACCTCAATTTAATTGAATGGCTACTCTTCAAGCACAACACCTAACGAAATCCTACAGCGGTAGAACTGTCGTTAAAGATGTGAATCTTAAGGTCGAATCTGGGGAAGTTGTTGGCCTATTGGGTCCGAATGGAGCTGGCAAGACCACAACTTTTTATCTGCTGGTTGGATTAACGACACCAGAGTTTGGTGACGTCAATTTGAATGGCGAAGTCATTACTCGGGATCCTATGTATATCCGAGCTCGAAAAGGTCTTGGCTATCTTCCTCAAGAACCGTCAATTTTTCGTGGACTCACGGTAGAGCAGAACGTTATGGCAATTTTGGAAACGCTCGACATGACCGTGTCAGCGCGAGAGGATCGCGCTGAAGAATTATTGGCCGAACTAAGTTTAACCAGTCTCGCCAAGGCACCTGCGTATACTTTGTCTGGTGGGGAGCGCCGGCGAGTGGAGATTACTAGAGCTTTAGCGGTGTCTCCAAAATTTATGCTACTTGATGAACCGTTTGCTGGAATTGACCCCATTGCAGTGACCGATATTCAAAATATTATCTTTCATCTCAAGGAACGCGGTATCGGAGTTCTTATAACAGACCACAACGTCAGGGCAACGCTACGTATTACGGATAGAGCCTATATAGTGCACGATGGCATTATATTCCGGAGTGGCACTCCGTCATCGTTGGCAGTTGATGAAGACGTAAAACGCATATATCTCGGGTCAGATTTTCGCTTGGATTGAGTTCTGCAAGAGAGGTGATAGCGGCCTTCGTTTAACGAATTGCTTTGGTTAATGTGATGCTCCTTCAACCACAACTGCAACAAAAAGTCGCCCACAAGCTAATTTTGACACCTGCGTTGCAGCAGGCGATTAAATTGCTGCCACTGTCAACAGTGGAATTGTCAGATATGTTGAATCAGGAAATAGTTGAGAATCCGATGTTAGAAGAAACTCCTTTACAGGATGGTCAAGCTTCCGAAGTCGACCAGTCCGTTGAGAAGATAACTGAGCCAGCTGAATCTGTTACTCAATCTGTGGATTCTTGGGATGATTCTGATTACGAATACTTTTTTGGCGACTATCTTGACGATGGTTCTCGGTCCAATATTCCCAAGGAAGTTAAGGATCTTCCTCCGATTGAAAATATCGTCTCAACTACAACTTCGCTGTCCGATCACCTGAATTGGCAAGTGCTGTCGAGCACCGAGGATGACACTGTTCGTAGTATTGCCCTAGCGATCATAGGTAATCTCGACAGTGATGGTTACCTGGGTGCATCGGTTGAAGAATTGGCTTCCATGGGTGACTGGTCGACTGTCGCCGTGGAGGAGGCATTAAGAATTGTCCAGGACTTTGATCCGGCAGGCGTTGGAGCCCGAGATTTGCAAGAGTGCATGCTTTTACAGTTACGGCAACTTAGATTGCAAGATCCTCTAACTGAAAGAATTGTCGCTGAGCATCTAGACTTATTGGAAAGACATAAGGAGCAAGAATTATCCAAAAGACTTGGTTTGTCGGTCGTTGATGTCAAACATCATATTCACGTAATCCAACAACTCGACCCGAAGCCAGGAAGTCGGTACAACCCTCGAGAGTCACAATACGTGGTGCCCGATATTTATGTCGTGAAAGTCGATGACGATTACCAGGCCGTGCTTAATGAGGACGGTGTACCGCAACTACGCATTAGTGCAGAGTATCGCCATTTGTTAGAACGAAAAGACGAAAACAACCAGGATACCCGCACGTATGTCAAAGAGAGATTTCGTTCAGCACTCTGGCTGATTAAATCAGTAGAGCAGCGAAGAAAGACGATTCAGAAGGTGGCCAATAGTATTATTCAGTTTCAACATGATTTTCTTGATTATGGGATATCGCGCCTTCGCCCCTTGGTGCTGCGTGAAGTGGCTAACGACATCAGTATGCACGAGTCGACGGTCAGCAGAGTAGTGAATAATAAGTATATGCACACTCCACAAGGTGTCTTTGAAATGAAATTCCTGTTTCAAAGCGGATTCAATAACTCGTTTGGTAATAGCGTCTCGTCAGCTGTGATTAAGCAACGAATCCAACAGATTATTAAGCAAGAGGATGATCGCAAACCGTTAAGTGACTCAAAGCTTTTAACCATTCTCCAGGAAGAAGGCCTCGTGTTGGCACGACGGACGATTGCCAAATACCGAGAAGAGTTAAGGATTCCCGGATCCACTCAGCGTAAAGTGGTGTAAAGACGATAATGGGAACAGAACGATAAAAAAGAAAGTTATGGTGTGGCTCATCAAAAGATAAAAAGTGCTGGCGCACGCTTTGTGATTGTAACCGGCCTTTCCGGTTCTGGAAAGTCTCAGGCGATACATGCCCTCGAGGATAGGGGATTCTTTTGCGTGGACAATCTTCCGAGTGCATTAATGCCAACGCTTGCAGATTTAGTTGTGCATACAGAAGGTGAAAATGCAAAAGCTGCAGTAGTGGTCGATGTGAGGGAGGGGAAATACTTATCTGATTTTCCCAAGATATTCCGTCGTATGCGTAAAGATACAGCACTTAGTGCGGTGTTAATATTCCTTGAAGCGAGTAACGCCACTCTCGTTCGACGCTTTAGTGAAACTCGACGGCCTCATCCTCTGTCTCACGGTGGATCCGTAACCAAAGGTATTCGCGAGGAACGGACTCGACTGAAAGCCATACGTCGTTTAGCCGACCAAGTCATTGATACATCAGAGATGACGGTGCATGATTTACGGAACATATTCATGGGTTTAAGTCTAAGCGGTTCAAAAAATAGTCTAGCGGTATCTTTGACGTCTTTTGGATTCAAGTACGGGGTTCCGACTGATGCGGATTTAGTGTTCGATGTGCGATTTTTACCTAATCCTTATTTCGTGGATGCCTTGCGGCGACTGACAGGACGTAGTCGGGCCGTGAAAAACTTCTTGATGAAACATGCTGAAACTCGTGCGTTACTCGAGAAGTTGACCGACTTGTTAACCTTTCTGGTGCCTGAGTATGTCCGCGAGGGAAAGAGTTACTTAACCATTGCTATTGGCTGTACGGGAGGCAGGCACCGATCGATTGCGATCGTGGAAGAGTTAAAATCGAATTTACAGGGAATTTCTGGTGCGCAGTTGCAAGTGGTGCATCGCGATTGGAAACGTGAAAGTGTGGCCGATCCATTTTCAAGGCAGAGGTCTGATTAGGCTGATAATTTATAGGTCTGGATGAACCATGAGTAGTATATTTCTGGAGCGGCATTATGTATGAGGCGACCAAAGTCGAAAAACCGTGGGGGTATGAGCTGCTTTGGGCCAAAACAGATCGCTATGCCGCCAAGATAATACACATCAACTCTGGGCATGCGTTGAGTTTGCAGTACCACAATCACAAGGATGAAACTATTCTGCTGTGGAAAGGCCGATTAACCTTGGAGATCAAGGAGAAGGATAAGCTTGTGCAGCGGGAGATGAATCCCGGGGATATATTTAATATACGCTCCAAGACGGTTCATCGCATGATTGCCATTGAAGACTCAGATGTGCTTGAAGCGTCCACTCCAGAACTGGATGATGTCGTCAGACTGGAAGATCGATATGGACGTGTTGACGAAAAACTCTAGAGTGTAATTCCGCACTTACCGAGAAGTTCAGAACGGAATATCGTCGTCGGTGAGTTCGCCTCCTTGGTTGGTGCTAGGGTCGCTAGGCGCTGATTCACTGCCAGCGCTACTACGTCGTGAACCTCCATCATCTCGGCTGCCAAGGAGTACAAGGCGATCGCCAGGTCCCACTCTTACTTCAGTCGTGGATCGCTTTTGGCCCTCTTTGTCTTCCCATTGACGTGTTTCGAGTCGACCCTCAACATATATTTGTTTTCCTTTCAGCAAATATTGGCTGAGGTTCTCGGCAGTTTTACCCCATAAGACAATTCGATGCCATTCAGTTTTCTCTTTGCGTTCACCGCTATTCTTGTCTTTCCAGCTTTCACTCGTAGCGATACTAAAATTTGATACCGCAGCGCCGCTTGGCGTGTATTTCAGTTCAGCATCTCTACCGAGGTTGCCGACGAGTATGACCCTGTTAACACTGCCCATCGTCCGTCCTTTCCTTGTATATAAAACCGAGTCCGCTGTGTCATCGAGCGGGACGGGTCAGGCGATTTATTGCCTGTTGAGCCAACGTTGTCATCGTGCTGTTTGGATACCTATCAATAAGAATTTGAAATGAAGCCAAAGCTTCTTCGGTGTTACCTAGACGGTCCAAAGACAGCCCACGTTTATAATAGGCTTCTGGTAGGACATCTCCATCTAGGTAGGTTGCGATGGCTGTGTCGAAAGCTTCCTTGGCATCTTGGTATTTACCATCATTGTAGTACGTTTGACCGATATAAAACTGGGCGTCATCGGCCTGGGTGGAGCGAGGGAATGCCGTAATGTACGCCTCGAATCCAGTAATTGCTAGCGACCATTGCCCGGCTGCATAATCCGCAAAAGCCATATCGTATAAGCGTTGCGGTGAAACGCCCGGGATTATAGTAGGAGCGGCTGCTCCGACGGGTGGTGCTCCTGCTGTCTCGGTCTCCGGACTTATCAATTGTTCAGCGAGCGGGTCATCCGTTGTTGGAATTCGCATGCGAGGGATGGATACACGAAGCGCTTCAATTTCTAGAGAGAACGAGGAGACACGGACGTTCGTATCGTCTAGCTTCTCACGCAAAATACGAATTCCGTCACCAACGGTGTTCATCATGACCTGCGTATCCGCAAAAGTTTTACGACTAATCGAAACTTGTTCAGTGACGGTGACGTTGACGCTGTTTAAGGCGTCAGCAAGGGCGATCATCGTCGTTTGCAGTTCCTGAGTTTGCAGATGCAGCATTCGGAGATCCGCCATTAGCTGTTGATGTTCGCGGTCAGCAGCTGATGCTATCTTGAGACCCAAGCTCAAGAAAAGAAATAAAGTGAGTAGCGTGATACCGAAACGATTTCTAGTCATACTGACACCTCTTCGGTGAGTGTTGAAAATCGGCAAGTTTTCTTTCATTGAGCTGTCACCACAAAATGGGCTCGACGGTTTTGAGCCCAGGCAGCCTCATCGTTCCCAGCCTCGAATGGAAACTCCTCTCCATAGCTTACTGTGCGAAGCCTATGAACGGGAATACCGAGTGCCACTAAATAATCACGAGCTGCCAAAGCTCGTCGTTCGCTCAGGGCGAGATTATACTCAGCCGTACCGCGTTCATCGCAGTGTCCCTCAATAGTTATTATCCAAGTCAGATTATTACGCATTACTTCAGCGTTGTTTGCCAAATTGGATTGCGCTTCGGTTGTCATTTCCGCGCTATCGTAATCGAAAAATATAGGGGCTAGCGGAATGCTTCGATTTAACTCGTTTAGGTCGTGTCCCGTGAGCGAGCTATCGGCTGGCGTAGGCGCTGGTAAACTGGTCACTGCGTCATCAATGGCTGTTGGGGGTGAAGTTGCATTTTGGTCTGGCGGGATTGGCGAGGCCGGCGTGGAAGGAGCAGGCTCAGGAGTAACGGGCGCCTCCTTTCCACCACAAGCAGTGATAACCGAAAGTGAGACCAAAAGGACGCCTACGAGCACTCGCCAAGTTAATCGTGACTTCATAATGTCGTGTTCTCTCTTTGGCAATCTAGAGTCAGGGTCTACGCAGGTCCGACATGACAATGATCAATTCACCGTGACCAATTGGGCATTTCGTTGTTTCCAAGTCGTGTGATGCGACGCAAGTTTCTCCCATCTCTGGCAATTGTATAAATCTGTTTTTCCCCAGAGCGATTTGACGTAAAAGCTAGATGGCGTCCATTTGGTGAATAGGATGGACTTTCATTTGATCCAATACCAAACGTAATTTGCCTGACGTCTCTTGTGGACAGTTCAAAAATTTTGATGTCGTGGCCAGGGCCGGTTTTCGACGAGTAGGCGATTTCGTTAAAAGGCGCAGGAGACCACGTTGGGCGATCGCAATACGATTCAAAAGTTATTCTCCGCAGTCCCGTTCCGTCGACTCCGACTAGGTAAATTTGCGGTCGACCTGATCGATCGGAAGTGAAGGCGATTTGGGTACCTGTCGGTGACCAAGTCGGGCTTGTATCAATTGCAGGATTATCAGTAAGACGTTGCACATTTGTCCCGTCAGCGTTCATCACATAGAGTTCGGGATTTCCGTCACGATTAGAGGTAAACGCTAAGCGAGATCCATCAGCCGACCAAGTGGGCAGCCAGTTTTGGTTGTCTGGTGAGCCGGCTGCTGGTGTCGCGAGTCGTCCTTCGTAAATGAACGAGACCAGGATGTCGGCATATCCACGAAGGTAGGATGTGTATGCAATTGCACGTCGGTCGGCGGACCACGCTGGAGTAATATTTAGCGATCGATTTACCGTTACCCTCTGCTGGTTATAGCCGTCGTAGTCTGAGAAATATATTTCTTTAAGAATTCGATCATCGACCGGGCCAACGATGCTTTCACCGTTGCGGTCTGAAACAAATGCCAACTTTGTTTGAGCGAGGCCCTTTAAGCCGCGTTGATTTTGATGAATTTCATCGGCGATGGTGTGAGCATAAAGCCGAGCGCTATTTGCGGACCCGGTATATTCACGCCCGAACACAGATTCTTGCCCTCTGATGTTCCATAACCGAACCTGGACCTGCAAGAGCTCACCAACCCGCCGAACAGTTCCTATCACCACGCCATCAGTGCCGAGTTCCCGCCAGAGATCGAAGGACACGTCAGTTATAGAACTAGACTCAGGAATCGATGCGTAAGTATCCCGTGGGATCATGTAAAATTCTCGTTCAAATTCGAGATCGTTCCAGAGCACCTCGCCCAGTGTTTGAGCTGCTGCGATGGTTTCGGGGTCTTCAGATAGAGCAAGAAAATCCGGCACTGCAAAGCGTGGTGGCGTACCTATTTGATCCCCGATGATTAAGCTAATCTCGGTGGGTTGAGTCTGCTCGGGTTGCTGGCTTGCGGGGATTTGGGATGCGCGACCACCAGACAAAGCAAGGGAGACAATTAAAAACGTAAACGACCAGCCGAGGAGAGTTTTATTGAGCATTAGTTTCGATATTGAAAGCCTAAATGAACCCCAAGGTTTGGCTCAGTGAATCCTGATGGTAGTGGTGGTAGCTGACGAGTCACGAGCAAAGCTCGTTGCGCAGCGAGGTCGAGCGCTATGTAGCCACTACTATTTTCCACTTGAATGTCGGTTAAGGTTCCATCACGTTGGATTTTAAAATGAATCATAACACTTCCAGCCACTCGCTGATTAGGATCCCAATTGCGTCTAATCAAGGCTTGCATGGTTGTCACATAAGCCGGACAACAGAAATTTGCCACGTCCAGATACCCTCCTGAACCACCGCCTCCCGTTGACAGGCCAAACCCTACTCCTTGGGTGCCAGTGTTGGCCAGAGCATTACCAGCCCGAACTTCGTCGCCTTCCGTGGGCGTTCGGCCTCGGGCTTCCGGTGGCGACTGTTCCACCGGTGGGGGAGTTACTTCACGTCTTCTCGCTGTAGGGGTGGGGACCGTCATTGAAGGTTCTTCTCGAGCAGGGACACGGATTGCACGGGGTCGCGGCGAAGGGGGCAGTGCAATCGCTTGCTGGACAGGTCGAGCTCCAAGTGGAGACAGGCCGCCAACATCCGGGCCCGGAGCACCACCGAGGCTGATCGTCATAATTGCAGAGGGGGACAAATCGAGTTGTTGGCGCCCCCAGTCTTCTGGTGCTAAAAAGACCAAGGCAAGTAATGACGCATGGCCGACAAAGGAGAGACCGAAAGTTCGAGCAGCTCCTTGAGGTGTTTCAACGCGTTCGAGCAACACCTGAGAGGTTGATTTGTCCATAGAACGATCGGAGTACATTCAGGAAGTACTCGGCACACGAGACAAGATTCCGACGCGGTCAACGCCGCCTTCCTTTAGCTTATCCATTACCCCTATTAATTCTTGAAGGGTTATCTCGCCATCACCGCGAAGGAAAACTTCGCTTTCTTCTTGGGTAGTCATTGCCTGTCGAATTCTTTCATGGAGGACATCGATAGGAACCGGTTCCTCGCCAAGCTGGACAATTCCATCAGTGCGATATGACAAAGGCACGGTAACGAACACACGTTCGGCGTTAATGGCTTGCGCTCGTCGAGATACAGGCAGATTCACGTCGACACCCCGCTGCATCATGGGTGCAGTCACCATAAAGATAATTAACAACACCAGCATTACGTCGACTAAAGGTACAACGTTAATCTCTGACAGAGAGGTCGCAGTTCGAGCACGACGTGCTCCGCGCGAGTTAGTGGTTGGTTGTTCTTGTCCGACATTCATGGGCGAGAGACCTCATCGCATCAAGACGTGTGCTTCTTAACGTGGAACGTTGTCTTTACATAAAATTTCGTTCTGAGATATTCAGAAACTCAAGAGAAAAGTCGTCGATTAGCGAAACATAAAGTTTTACTCGATTAGTAAAATAATTATAAAAACAAACTGCAGGAATAGCAGCGAAGAGCCCCCCAGCTGTTGCAACGAGTGCCTCTGCAATGCCGGGCGCAACCACGCCGAGGCTGGTGGATCCGGTTCCGGCAATACCTTGAAATGACCCCATGATTCCCCAGACCGTACCAAATAAACCAATAAACGGTGTGACGCTCGCGGTGGTGGCAAGAAAGGATATTTTGTGTTCAATTTTGTTGATTTCAATAGCGGCAGCACGGATAAGCGCGCGGTCTAATGGGTTTAGACTTTTAAGAAGAGACGGATTTTCGGTCTCTTCATGCGAAGTCTCGCTGGCGTGTTGGGGTTGATGTAACTGGGCATTTAGTTCAGCGTAACCAGTTTTAAAAATTCCAACGAGCGGACTCTTATCCACAGTCCCGCAGACAGCCTGCACCTCTGAAAATTTACTACTTTGGCGAAATGCTTCTCGAAACTTTGCTGTATCCTTGTCCATCTTTCGAAATTGAAACAATTTTTGCAGGGCTATGCCCCAAGAAGCGATTGAGAAGAAGAGAAGTATGAGAAGTACGACCTTACTAACTGAACCCGAGCTAAGTACTAGGTTGATGACGTCGCCCGAAAAGCCGCCGTCAGTTGGTTCGGGTTGAAGATGCAGAATCGCAAAACCATAATATCCAAGCGTGCGCAACGATGCCTCCGAACACCAGGAAGTGCGCCACTGGGATAGCGCGATGCCTGAGAGTACCATGACCATTTAGTGCTGTCAAACAAATGATATGATGGAAGTTATCGCACTTCGCAGATTCAAAATAATTATGTAGGCGGTCCGTTTGATTCACGGTTCATCGTCAGAAATGCCGGCCTTCTTACCCGAGCTATCAGCGTTTTGCCATGATTAGGTTTCTGAATATTAAGCATCTTGCCGTGATTGACACGCTTGAGATGGAACTTGATCCAGGCTTGACAATCCTGACTGGCGAAACCGGTGCTGGGAAATCCATTCTCATTGAAGCGCTTGGCTTATTGCTGGGTGAGCGAGCGTCCGCTGACTTGGTGCGCACGGGTGAAAGTGGAGCAGTAGTGCAGGCTGTCTTCGAACATGAGGATGGTAGCAATACGATTGTGCGAAGAGAAATATCTGCCCAAGGAAGAAGTCGAGGATTTATTGATGACAACCTCGTGACAGTGGCTGCACTGCGTGAATTTGGTGCTCGGGCAATCGATTTGCATGGTCAACATGATCATCAAGCGCTTCTGAATTCAAAAACACATATCGACTTTCTAGACGCCTATGGTGACTTGGGCGATAAGCGTCTCGTGGTTGCCGCTGCGTTTAAGAGAATGCGTGCAATTGAGACTCAAATTCAAGAATGCACCATCAGCGATCAGGAAAGAGAGACTCGAATTAGTAGCATACGTTTTCAGCTTGAGGAAATTGATGCGATTAATCCACAAACTGGTGAGGATGAAAGCTTGGGGGCCATTCAGAAAAAACTAGCTCACGCTGAGACAATTGTGCGTTTGTGTCACGAGGCAGAGCAAGTTTTATATGAAGGGAATCGAGCGATACTTGGCGAATTATCTAATGTCTGGAAGAACGTAGAAGAGCTTGTCGAATTCGAACCAAGCTTCGGGCAACATCTGCAGGCTCGCGACAACATCAAAACACAACTTGAGGATCTCGTATTTAGCTTGCGCGATTACGCCGGCAGCATTGACACTTCTCCTGAACGACTACAGGAAGTGGACGAACGCCTGGCAGCTCTACAGCGCTTGAAAAAACAGTACGGTAGGGGATCGTTAGCAGTGGTGCTGGAGCAGCGTGAACACTTCGAGGAAGAGCTCAGTCGTTTGGATTCCAAGACGGCTCGGTTGTCGGAATTGCAGAAATCCTGTGATGATGCTAGGCGGAAGTACCTAAAAGTGGCTAAGGATCTGTCTCAACAACGTAAGAAGTTTGGTGCGAACTTAACAGTAAAACTCATGAAACTCTTGTCCGAGTTGGCGATGGAGAATACGAAGTGTGATTTTCAGTTTGGAGAAAACGACTTGGTTGAGAAGGACTGGAGTGTGCGCGGTTGCGATGTCGGGGAGTTGTACTTATCTCCAAATGCGGGTGAAGCGCTTCGACCACTAGCTAAGATTGCATCGGGGGGAGAGATCTCCCGTGTCATGTTGGCGCTGAAGACCCTTGCCTCGGCAGATGCCCACGGCAAGACGCTGATATTTGATGAAGTTGATAGTGGGATTGGTGGGCGAGTGGCAGATGTTGTGGGGGAAAGGTTACAAGAACTAGCCAAACGGTTTCAGATTCTGTGTGTAACTCATCTTCCACAAATTGCTGTGTATGGTTCAGCTCATTACGAAATATCGAAGAAGGTAGTAGAAGGTAGGACAGTGACTACTGCACGCATGCTGAACAACAAAGAGCGTATCGACGAGATTGCACGTATGATGACAGGACGGAAGGTGTCGGATCGGGCAAGGCAGAGTGCTCGTGAATTACTGAGCGACAAGAAGAATTCTAACAGCGAATAAATAGCGAATACTTAAGAGGGATTCTATCAAGGTGCCGAGAAGATATCGAATAGAGACCTTTGGTTGTCAGATGAATTTTCATGATTCTGAGCGCATGGCCGGTCTACTTGAACAGGCGGGTTATGAGTCTGCAGATTCTCAAGACGACGCAGACCTCATAGTTGTTAACACCTGCAGTGTTCGAGAATTAGCAGAAGAGAAGTTGTTTAGTCGCCTGGGTGAACTTCGTAAAAAAGACCCGGAAGGTCGACAGACAGTTGCGGTGACTGGATGCGTCGCGCAGCAGGAAGGGAAGGAAATATTTCGTCGATCCCCTAACGTGAATGTTGTTGTCGGCACTCAGGCTTTGCAGCAGTTGCCGATGCTCGTGGAGCAGTCTCTTAAGAATGAGCAGCCTCAGGTTGACATTAATCCCTACGAAGATGTGTCCTTTCCTCTTGGTGTGGCGAGGCGTAATGATCCTGTTAAGGCTTACGTCAACATCGTAGAAGGCTGTAACGATTTTTGTGCATTCTGCGTGGTGCCGTACACACGCGGTCACGAACGGATGCGTTCTTCGGTCGAAATTCTTGGGGAAATTAATGAAGCTGTACAGAACGGCCGGAGGGAAATTCACTTGCTGGGTCAAATCGTTAACCATTATCAGGCGCCAGACGATAGCGGATGCGACTTCGCTGAATTGTTAGCGCGGGTTCAAGGGATTAACGGAGTTGAACGAATTCGCTTTGCTAGTCCACATCCAAGACACGTTACCCCGAGAATGATTGGAGCGATTCGTGATCTCCCAAGTGTCTGCAAGCATTTACACTTGCCAGTGCAATCTGGATCAACGCGAATTCTGTCGGACATGCGACGGAGATACACCAGAGAAATCTATCTTGAACTCGTGCAGGAGATTCGTGAAGCCGTGCCCGGAATAGGAATCTCTACCGATATCATCGTTGGCTTTCCAGGTGAAAGCGGGGAAGACTTTCAGGAGACGTTATCGCTGACATCATTGGTAAGGTTTAATTCGATGTTCTCGTTCAAATATTCGGAAAGACCATTTACGAAGGCCGCTAAAAGTTTGCCAGATACAGTCTCTGCACAGGCGAAAACAGAGCGAATTGTGAAACTGCAGGCTCTTCAGGGTGACATTCAATACCAAATCAACCAAGACCTTATTGGTGCAGTTGAGGAAGTCCTCGTAGATGGGAGTAGTCGGAAGCGGGCCACCGAACTTTGTGGCCGAACGACGGGCAATACGGTTGTTAATTTCCCGGGCGACGCGAGTTTACTGGGTAGTACGGTGGCGGTCCGAATTGAGCGAGCTGGTCCACACAGTGTTTGGGGTGAAATTGTCGGCGCAGAGAAGGCTTAAGGAGACATCTTTACCGACGAGGAGTTAACAAAACCATTGGCTGTTCGAGAGAGGCTGTGAAGCTATGCAGATTGAAATGATTATCAAGACTTTGATGTTTGATCCAGTTACGAATTTGCCGATCATTATTCTTCGCGATAAGGATGGTCATCACATGCTTCCTATTTGGATGGGACTGTTTGAAGCGAACGCGATTGCCATTCAGATTGAGAACGTGGCAAGTTCTCGACCCATGACTCACGACTTATTAAAAAATGTGATCGAAGACCTCAATGCAGACATCAAAAAAATTGTTGTGCATGATCTGAAGGGCAACACGTTTTATGCCTTACTTTATCTTGAGGTGAATGGCGAGACTGTGGCTGTTGATGCAAGACCGAGTGATGCGATAGCCCTGGCGCTGCGGGCCAGCGCACCAATTTTTATCGATAAAAAGGTTATTGAGAACGCGAAGAAGATGGACCTCGTTCCTGATAGGAATGACACTGAACAACTGCAACAATGGCTCGCCAATCTCAATCCTGAAGAGTTCGGCAAGTATAAAATGTAAGGTTTTTTAGCTTATTTACTCCTTGGTGCTTGACAGCGTATTAGAGCATTCTTAGAATACCAAGCGTTTAGTCAACCTGATATTTGGATCCGGTTGGCTTGCCGCTAGGATAAATCGTTTGGTTTCTATGATCGTTGCGATTGCTAATCAGAAGGGCGGAGTAGGGAAGACCACAACCGCAATAAATCTATCGGCAGCATTGGCACTTCGCGGTCATAAAACTCTCCTTATCGATTTAGATCCACAAGCGAATAGCACGATCACTTTTCTTGACCCACACACAAAAGAGATTACGAAATCGATATACGATGCAATTGATGATAGTGACTGTACTCTTGCCGATACGATTCTAGAATCCACACAGGAAAATTTGTTTATTGCACCGTCGAAGATTTCATTAGCGAAGATTGAAGCTAAACTTGTTGGGGAAATGGATTCCCATTTTCGATTGAAGGACCGAATTGCTCCACTTCGAAAAAAATATAAATACATAGTGATCGATTGCCCTCCAGCCCTAGGGTTGTTGACGGTTAACGCGCTGGTTGCCGCGACACATTTACTTATTCCTATCCAGTCCTCATATTTCGCTCTGGAGGGAACTGATGACCTGCTGGAAACTATCGAAAAGGTGAGAGCGAGGGCGAACTCAAGCCTCCGATTGGTTGGCGTGGTCATCACCATGCATGACAAAAGAACGTCCTTGGGCAGAGATATCAAGAAGCAAATCAAGAAAGTATTTGGGAACCAGGTGTTTCGGACGGTAATTTCAAGAAGCGTGAGACTCGAAGAAAGTCCAGCCTACAAGGAGTCAGTGTTTAAATTTGCCCCACGATCATCAGGGGCGAGTGAGTATTACAAGCTTTGCGAGGAGGTGATCGATCGTGCCTAGAAGGGGACTTCCACAAACGGCAAAAATGCGACATGACGAGCACTACGTTGATTCCTTGGCGACAAAGGGTGGTCGACCAATCGGTCGAATCGTGCCAATTGAAGAGGTGGATCCAAATCCAGATCAACCAAGACAAGTCATGGGCGACTTATCAGAACTCATGGGGTCAGTGGTAGAGAAGGGCATCATTGAACCGCTGATTGTTCGAACAAGAAACAGTCGGTATCAGATTATTGCAGGAGAGCGACGCTACCAGGCTGCGGTACGAGTTGGACTTAATGAAGTCCCGGTCGTAATACGCGAAATAGATGACGCGGAAGTTGTCGAGCTCGCCCTCGTTGAAAACATCCAGCGAAAAGATCTGACAGCGTTTGAAGAAGCTGATGCGCTTCAGTCACTCGTTGGTAGTTACAATTACACGCATGAAATTCTTGCGAAGCGATTAGGAAAGTCTCGCACCTCGATCACTGAAACACTTGCGTTGAATAAGATGCCAGACGATGTGAAGAACTTATGTCGGCTGGCCGACATTAACTCGAAGTCATTACTCCTTCAAGTAGTTAGAGAAAAAAATGAAAGTAAGATGACTGCGTTGATTGAAAGAATCACGCGCGTGGGTGGCATCACTCGAGAGGAAGCAAGGAAACAATTTGGTAAACCGAAGAGCGGACGCGCGCAACCGTTTGTGTTTCAACATCGCGATACAGAAGGAAAGTTTCAACTGAAACTGCAGTTTAAAAAATCGCGGGTCAGTAGCGAAGAGTTGATCGTGACTCTTGAAGCGATCGTCGATGAGTTGCGAGGTGGGAATAAATAGAATGGCTGCCTGAAGGATTTCCCGAGGCGTCCATAGGGTAAGCAGCTTCGAAAGATAAAAGCAATCATGGCTACGGTTGGTCTACCGTATGCGTTCCGAATTTCGAATCAGAAACCAGTAGAAAAGTTTCGCCTGAAAAGCATGGCACCTGCGCTGTTCCTTGCGGTGGCAGTTCTCGTTTCTCGCGAGTGG
>CAJXDY010000036.1:0-24216 GCA_913052135.1 uncultured Acidobacteriota bacterium | reverse complement strand
AGTGTGAGTGTGGGAACTGCAGGTCCTAGTTCTGCCAGTTCAGCACACGAAAATATGCCATCATATTATGAACTAGCTTACATTCAAAAATCATAAAATGCGATCCTCCAGGATTCAATGGTCCTAAAGAATTTTTGTGCCTAAAAAGTCATAAAATATGAAAAAAAGTCATTTTTGCGATCATAAAAAAAGGTATGAATAGTATGTCTTTTCACATACTATAGATACTATTGATTGATCCAGGGTATTTGACAAAAGCAACATAAAGCATTGCCATTGATCGAACAATCAGAGGTCATTGAGATCGAGCCAGATCAGTCGCAACTGACCCGACGTTACACGGAACGCGCAGTTGATTTTATTGAGCGTAATGCAGACCGGCCGTTTTTTTTGTATTTGCCTCACTCCATGCCTCATCTCCCATTATTTGTGTCTGAACGATTCGCAGGTGCCTCGACCCGTGGTCTTTATGGTGACGTGATGATGGAACTCGATTGGTCAGTTGGTGAGGTTTTAGCAGCACTGGAACGCCTTGAAATTGATCAACAGACGCTTGTCGTCTTCACGTCTGACAATGGTCCTTGGCTAATCAAAGGCTCGCATAGCGGTTCGGCCGGACGTCTTCGCGAGGGAAAAGGCACTACGTTCGAGGGCGGTCAGCGCGTACCAGCAATCATGCGTTGGCCAGGTCATATTCCACCCAGCTTGGTCGTTGAGGAACTTGTTACTGCGATGGATCTATTTCCGACGATTGCTGGCCTAGTAGGTGCCGAGCTTCCCCGTGACCGAATACTCGACGGGAAGGATATATGGCCACTTATGGCTGGGAGACCAGGGGCCGTCACTCCCCACGACGCGTTTTTCTATTACTGGCCAGATCAATTGCATGCGGTCCGATCGGGACGTTGGAAACTACACGTGCCGCATAGTTATCGTACCGTTGAGGGTGGTAAGTTGGCGACCCGAACTTTTCAGGGGACTTACGCGCAGGGCAAGATTGGCTTATCGCTTTTCGATGTGGAAAACGACGTTGGTGAAACAACTAACTTGGCCCACGATAATCCCGAAGTGGTCACGAGGCTCATGGCACTAATTGAGCAGGCCCGAGACGACCTCGGAGATGCTCTCACTGGACGTGAGGGTCGCAATGTTAGGCCGCCTGGCAGGGTGACCCCTCCTTCATAAAAGAATCAACAGCCGCCTTTCAGAACAACAGGTGTGCGACTAGTGCAATCACTGGCACTGTAATAATGGTTCGGAGTAAGAAAATTAAAAACAGTTCGCCAAGTGTGATGGGAATCTTTGAATTCAGTATCAGCGCACCAAGTTCAGAAATATAGACGAGTTGTGTCACCGATGCGCACGCAATTACAAATCGGGTGTGCTCGCTCACAATTGACTGACCAAGGATGGCTGGCAGAAATTGATCAGCAAAGCCTACGAGTAAGGCTGTGGCTGCTGCGCTGGCGTCAGGAACGCCAAGCAGTTCTAGAAATGGAACAAATGGTAGAGCGGCCCAGCGAAAGATGGGCGTGTGTTCGGCCAACACTAGCGCGAGCGTGCCGATCGTCATGATGAGCGGGAGTAATGTGAACCAGATGTCGAGAACATTAATCCACGCGCGGCGGAAGATGACTGGCCAAGCAGGTGCGCGACGCGCGCGCAAGATCGCTAATTCGAGACCCCAGGACAGGAGGCTTCGGGTCCTTGGTGATTCCTCAGCGAGTTGTTTTCCTATTGGTGCGTAGTAGTTGTCGCTTTTGCGAGAGAGCGGTGGAATGCGCGGCATAATAATCGCCGCCATCGCTCCTGCGACTAGCACAGTGCCGTAATAGGGAAGGAAAAGATGCACCAGCCCGATGAATTCAATTATGACAAAAGCGAACGCTACCGATACCACAGAAAATGTTGTTGCAATCGTTGCGGCTTCACGATCTGTATAGTACCCCTGCTCATACTGTTGCGTTGTAATAACGACGCCTACTGGTGCTGCTCCCATCCACGATGCGAGTGCATCGATAGCAGCGCGACCTGGAAGTCTAAAAAGCGGTCTGAAAATCTTACGCAGCAACGTACCAACAAGCTCCATTAATCCAAAGTCGGTAAGAAGTGGTAGTAAAAATGGTGCAATAAAGAAAATAACTAATAACACCGGAATCAGGTTATTTAGAATGACACCGCCCGTGGTATCTGAAACTAGCCACGCTGGTCCAATCTGCAACAGAACCGCTCCAGAGGCGAGTGCCGCTGTTATACGGCTTACCAGCGCTACTCGACCGACTACAAACAGAGACCACACTGGCCGTTTAGCAAATTGGCTTATGATCGTCGAAAAGCCAACTCGCTTGGCCATTACTTGCATGACCACCGTCACTAGCATTGAGATAAAGATGACCACTGTTGCGAGAAGTGGGAGACTCGCGTCAAGTGTTTCTTGGATGAGCGTTGAGAGAATTCCCATTCCAATATTGATGGAGTCGCGGAACGGGATCGGGAGCAGCAAGGCCGTCACACCAATCACTGACGGAATAACGAATCGAGCATAGTCAATGAGTTGGAAGGCCGGTCTTAAGGATTGTGCCTCAGACTTGGTGTCAAGCATAAATCCCACAAGCTCACATCAGTGACGGCTTTAATATTTACTGACTTGAGGAAGTGTCGCTCACTGTGAACATCGTCATCATGCCGGCTTGGAGATGCTCAGCAATGTGACAGTGCAACATCCATTTGCCCGGATTAGTCATATCAGCCAGGATATCCACTGTTGAACCAGACGGCACAATTGCAGTGTCTTTCCAAACCAAATTATTATTGGGGACATCGTCGATAGAAAGCACCAGGTACCGCTGACCATGCAGGTGGATTGGGTGATTCATCGGATGAAGCGTTTCTGGGTCATTAAAAATCCTAATTTTAACAACATCACCAACCGTGAAACGCCAGTCGATCTCCATGTTTTCATGGCCCGTATCGGGCTCGCGTAAGATCCATTCCACTTGGTCCGCCGTCGACAACCAGTTCATCATTGGCATTGCGTCGTTCCATTCAAGTGGCGGCGAGTACAGCCCCGCCTCAAATTCCAATGATCGCATTATAGGCAGGGGGAGGTTGGTTAGTCTGAGGGTTAACTCAAGTTGTCGATCCGCAGGTCGGTTAAATGCATCGCGGTACAAATTAATGTTTTCGATGACGTCATTATGCTCACGCAGTATTTCGAAATCTTTCCCAAGGTTCTTCACTACCGGCCTGTCACTCACGATGACCGTCCCGAGGTCCAGAATCTGATCGTAGAATTCTCCCATAAAGTCATCGATGGCTTGTATTGCGTTGGTTAGTTTGATCTCCCCAACTTGGTCGAATCGAACCTCAACCACATAACGCTCTGCGGGGGCGATAACAACACTGGTCACCCACTCTTCGCGCTCAAACTTGCTAATATCGGAGGCCACGATCTTAACGGGGGCATTCCCGAACACGATGTTGAACGTACGTGAGTTGGCGACATTCGTAAGGTAGAAGCGCACGACCTCACCTCGGTTAATATGCAGGCGGTAGTCAGTGGCACCGTTCACGAGCATTACGTTTCCAAAGCGACCCATCAAGGCATGGCTTGGAGATTCATAGCCCCAAGGGATCAAACCTTGTTCGTCCATGAGGATGTCATCGAGGATTAGTATTTCTTCGCGATTTACGGACCCGTAGTAATTTGGGTCAGGCGGTGTGACGAGCATGTTGCCGTATAAACCGAGATCCTGTTGGATATCCTCACGCATATGAGGGTGATACCAATAGATTCCTGTGTCGCGAAAAAAGAGTTCGTAAGTGAACGACTTGCCCTGTGCCACAGCTGGTTGCGTTACATTGGCTACACCATCGAAGCGGTTGTCTAATCTGAGTCCGTGCCAATGCACGGTGGTTGGAAGGTCAATATTATTGGTGAAGTTCACTACTATGGTTGACCCGCGCTCGGCTTTAATGAGCGGGCCGGGATATTGCCCGTTGTACCCATACATGAGCAGTGTCTTGTCGTTAATCGTACGACGGACGAGTGATGCGCTTAGGTTGAATATGTCGCCGTCCTTCATCTCGACGATTTTACTTGGCACTGCTTCCGCGAAGTGACTCGGATCCATATCGTGCATGGCGAGAAACGGTCCGACAATCGGTACAGCAGTTTCTATTCCTGGTAGCGGAGGCATTGGAGCATCCATCGGTGGCATGCGCCAGGAAACGTTGCCGTCACCAATCACATCTGTCGCGTTCATCCCCATATGATGAGGCATTTGATTTGGCATTGGGCGGGTGGAGGTTTGCTCGCTGCTCTGTGTTTGAGCTGATACGAGAGGGACTGTCGTGATACACAATCCAATTAGAATAGCGAACAAGACTTGCAGTAAATGGTTGGTGGATATGGTGGCAGACTCTTCACTCCACCTTTTGGTAGACGCTTTGGTCACTTGAAGCCGTATTTTAGGCACGGCTCGTTCTCGTACGGGCCGTGGCCGGCAAGTGTGTGCATCATGCCGCTGCGCGACATTCCACGCATGACCACAGGCCCAAGCCAGCGGTTCGTGACTTCGGTGCTTGGTTCGAGTGTGACAAGAACTAGGAATTTGTTCCAATCGACACGACCGGACGTGGTTGTGTCAGCATCCAACACGCCAAGTCGAACGATTTCATCAAGATTAGGCGAGGATGCCCAAGCGGTGTAGACACCTGAGCGTGGTGGTTTTATTCGGTCGATAGAAAGAGAAAGATCATAGACATAACTACCCCGTGTAGATACGGCAACACCAAACGGAGAGCGGGCGAACCTTACGGAACCTTTACCAGTTGCTAACCCCGTACCAGGGACGCGCTTAGTAGGGACCATCTCGATCGCAAAATAGTCTGACACTGCAAGGGGTGCCGTGATCACTGCAGAGCATGGGATCAATACATTTGGCGATGATGGTATGTTGGCAGGGACGACTGCACTCTTGGTTGGACTAGTGAAAACCACCAGCAATCCCAAACCGAATAGCGCGTGACGGACCATGATCATTGTGTACCTATTTTTTCCTTCAACAACTCAGTTCTGACCAGGCACTGACTCCCAGTCCTGCGCGCTTGAGATATTCGGCATACCCCAATCCTCACCGTTCCAACCAGAAAACCCTTCCATACGGAAAGTCCAAAAACCTGTTGTCATGTCGCTGACGATAATTAATCCGTCAGCGTTCCGAACGTCCACCCCGAAGGCGCCGTTGAACTGTGAATATCGAATCTTATTCGGTGGGCCGGTGTAGGTGTCGTAGTATCCCACGGTAACCGGGTTCTCTGGGTCCATTAGGCTGAAAATCTGCAACCCGTCTAAGTAACCCGAGACGAACACATAGGGCCACCTGACCTCATGATTATGCACAAGGTGACGCCAATCTGCAGTCCAAGCTGAGATTGGTCGTCGGATGTTCGTTGTTTCCCCATTCAGTGCAGGTTGGAGATCGAATATGCGCAGTGGTGCGTACTGGTATTCGGTTTCAGCTACGACATAACGTCCATCTGGCGTGGGCGTAAATGTATGTCCTGATTTCACACCACTGATGCCAGTCAAGGTGATGAGCAGTTCAGGCTCTTCAAGGTCGGTGATGTTGTATACATAGTAGCCACCAGTGCCGCCTCCGTAGAATCGATCCTCAGCGGTGTCCGGATGATAACCGGCGTAGAAATCGTGGTATCCACGACGCTGACTGCTGGTATCCGGAACCGGAATCTTAGCGACGAGCACGTCGTCTAGGAATCCTTCGACCGCGTGGCCCATGTCGTACACGTGTGCATAAGGACCAGCCACTGTAGTCATCAGGAGAACGCGTCCGGTGCTGTGTTTGTAAATGAAGATATTATGAAAGCCACCGGGATGATCCGGAGCCCGTAACCGAGCTACTTCCTTGACCGTTGACGGGTCGGGTAGTCCAGTCACATCAAGAATAACCGCACCTAAATCTGGATTAGGCCCACCCTGCCGGAACTGCAGTGACTGGACGACGTAGTAACGATCATTCCATTTAAAGTGTTTGACGTCCATGCCACCCGTTCCTAAGTGAAGATCTTGATTTTCAATACGCCACTCATAGATTCGCTTTGGTTGGCTCGGATCGTGTAGGTCGATAATGTCAAGCCCCTTATCTCCCTCGAAGCCGTACACCATTCGACCGACATAAGCGTAGGGCCTGTGCATCTCTTGTTCAAGGTCTGTATCCGAAACGTTTAATCGTGGTCCGAGAGGGAGATGAGCGAGCAGGGTTATGTTGTCGCTGCCCGGTTTGTCAGCTGTCCATTGACCGGAAGCAGACTGGCTTGGCACTAGGATTGCCAAGAGGGTTATAAGTATGACGGAAACGGAATAAGGGTATTTGCTATCAATAACAGTCATGAGTGCCCTCAAGTTATCGAACGGACTAGCCAAGTCTCTGGAGCTACAATACTATGAATTCCGTACTTTTACTTGACCCAAGTGACCGATACGGTGGATGCTGACGGATTATGTTTTCACACCGAAGGTTTTACGTCACGTGCACTCTCCTCTTCACACTAGTGGGCACAAGTGCAGCACAAACTCCGTCGGTTCCGAAACTTCTCGTGGTTCTGGTTGTTGATCAGATGCGAGCAGATTATGTGGATCGATTTCAAGGTCAATGGACTAAGGGTTTACGGCGCCTGATCGACGAAGGGGCCTGGTTTCGTCAAGCTGCCTATCCTTACTTTCAGACAAACACGTGCGTCGGACATGCGACGATCTCTACAGGTGCGCTTCCTGAGACACACGGCATCATTGGTAATGCGTGGCACGATCGAGCATCTGCGATGTTGCGTGGATGCGCTAATGACGAAAACTCTCTTATTGTGAGTTACGGTGCTCCAATTGCAGGAGGGCTAGGTCCTGCCAGCCTGCGTGCGCCGACTCTAAGTGATGAACTAAGGATTCAAGGCGAAGGCGCAACACGAGTGGTTAGCCTTTCTATGAAGCCGCGCGCGGCTATCATGTTAGCCGGTCAAAGTGCTGACGTTGTCGTCTGGCGTGATGACACGTCGCTAGTGACTTCCGATGTGTACTCGAAGCAGCCTCTTTCTCTGGTTGAGCAATTCATCAGTGCCAACCCTATCGGTCGAGACTTTGGCACAACTTGGACACGGGCGTTTCCGGTTGACGCGTATTTGTACGACCCAATCACTGAACATAGTCGACCATTTGAAGGGTGGGACACATCATTACCACACGACCTGGAAGGGCGTGGCGAGTCCCCAGACTCCCTCTTTTATACCAAATGGGCTGCAAGCCCACGTTCTGATGATTATCTTGTCCGGATGGCAACTACTTTCATTGATGCGTTGGACCTGGGTCAGCAGTCGGCTATCGATTACCTCGGCATTTCGTTTTCGGCGCTGGATTACGCTGGTCATCGCTTCGGGCCCCGTAGCCACGAAGTGCAGGACATCTTAATTCGACTCGACGAAACGCTCGGCCATCTTTTTGACCATTTAGACGCCACAGTTGGTGAGGGAGGCTATGTTGTGTCCTTGTCGGCTGACCATGGCGCCCTTCCGATTCCAGAGGAGTTAGTCAGCCAACAAATTGACGCCGGACGAATTCCAGCAGCTGACATCGTGAGTGCCGCTGAACATGCTGCTGCGGAGTTCCTCGGGCCAGGTGAACACGTTGCTCGATTCGAAGAGCAAGACTTTTATTTCTCACCAGGTGTATACGACCGCCTCGCTGAGAAGCCGGGGTCTCTTGATCAGATCGCCGATGCTATCGAATCGATTGAAGGGATTGCGCGAGTATATCGTGCTGATACGATTCGAGATCGACGAGACACAGGCAACTCAGTCGAACGCGCACTCGCCCGTAGCTACTATCCTGGTCGCAGTGGAGACTTACTCATCGTGGTTCGACCGTACTGGACGACATCAACGAATGCAGCGGGTCATGGCTCAAGCTATGGTTATGACACACGTGTGCCAATTCTGCTCATGGGTTCTGCCATCTTACCTGGTCAGTACCTCGCACCTGTCACTCCAGCAGACATTGCACCGACGCTGGCCTATCTGAGTCGGATTACACTCGCATATGCCGATGGACGTGTCCTCCACGAAGCACTCATCGGTCTGCAGTAGTCGTCGTATAGGCGTTAGATTACCTGTCAGAACTTGAACTTATCTGAAGCATTCAGTTTGCCAGATCTTCAAACAGTGCATGGATCCGTTCGAGGCCGCCACGCAGATAGTCAGGCTGTAAACCGAAACTGATCCGCAAGTGCTGATCGAGGTTGAAGTGATCTCCCGGCGCAACAAGTGCGCTCTTTTCCTTAATCAACCGTTCTACAAATGTTGTCGAGTTCACGTCTACGGCGTAGCGTGGGAATGCGATCGCCGATGCGTCGGGCGGGACAATTGAGAACAGGTCGCCATGTGAGCGCATCCACTCTTCGAAAATTGGGTAGCCGCGACGTATGTAGTCTCGCGTGCGCTTCAATAACTTTGTTTGCACATCGGGTGCCAAGGCGATTGCCGCAAGTTGATTTGAGAGTGTCGCTATGGCGATCGTCGTATATTCATGACGCGCCCAAGCTGCGTCGATTACGTCCGGTGCGGCGACAATCCAGCCAACGCGCAAACCTGGTAGCCCATAGGCTTTACTCAGACTGTTGTTAGCCAATACCTTGTCGTAGCGATTCCAGAATGAAGGAGTCTTCTCGTCGGTCAGACGCTCAGTGCCACTGTAGACTTCGTCGGCCAGTAACCAGGCACCCACGCGATCAGCTGCCGCAACGACTGCGTCCATCTCACTCGACGACATGATGTGACCAGTCGGATTGTTTGGGTTACAGACAGCAATGACCTTGGTGTGATCTGTGACGGCACGGTTGAGTGAATCAACGTCGAGTGCCCATCCTTGGTCGCTTGACAAATCGAACGTGCGAACACTGATTCCCAAGTTCTGTGCTGCACCCCAGATCTGCATGTAGTTTGGGGTCATGACTGCAATTTCGTCACCTGGCTCAAGCAGGGTTTGTAGTGAGATAAGGTTTGCCTCAATACACCCAACTGTGACCAGAACATGTGCGGACGTCGCATTTGGATAAAGTGCAGCGATTCGATCACGTAACTCCGGTATGCCGTTGGCTTGTGGATAAGCAAACTCGGTCGAAAGGAGGCGCTCGATCTGATCCGGGTCAGGAATTAAATCCCGGACAGTCGCCGGATGCACACCGCTTTCCGACAGGTTGTAATCAACAAGATTTTCCCACTTCGACATCAATCGTTCCATTACGAACGGTTGGAAATTTGACATGTAGTAAGCTCCGAATTAAGACTGACTCCAGTTAGTGCTGGTTGTTACTGTCGCTGCGTTTTCCGTGCAGTGACATCGCGTAACAGTAATTATAGCTCGCGTCTGGTTTTTAATGGCTAAGCAGTAGAATTCACTACTCGTCACTCGAAAGCCTTGCCGGACGTTTCACTTCACTGGCACACGATGATATCGGATTACTCTGCGACGAAGAGTTCGTGCATTACCATGACCAGCGATGTCTAAGAATCAACATACTACGCCTCTTCGCGTAACGATGGTCACGCCGCATCTACCACCTACGCAGGCGGCGAACGCCTTATTACCAGTTGTGATTGCATCGGCGCTCGATTCGGTTGAAATCCAAGCACGCTTCATTACGCATCCGCCTGCAGAGGTGTCCGAGGTGTGTTATGTGTCGCAACGAGGTCGAGGACTCTGGGCGCGTACGCCAATGGGTGGCGTGACTGCCGCGACACGGATCGCCCTACTTGCCGCAACCCAGATCGCAGCTAGTGACGTCGTGCATCTTCATGGGAATGGCCTACTTGTTGAGGTTGCCAACTGGTTAGCGGTGCGGTTCGGTAGGCCTCGTGTCATCACGCTGTACGGAACCGACATCTGGCATCACGACCCACTTCGTCATCGGCAGTTCGGGCAGGTGGTGAGACAAGCCGCGACACGGGTTTTTTACAGTCAAGGATTACTCGACTTCGCGCGTGACCAACTCGACTTAGCTATTGATCCTTCGGAGGTCATTCATGCACCGGTGGCGCCGACTTTTCATGAGCTAGGCGTGGATGAACGGCGAACACTCCGCGCCGAACTTGGACTGCACGCGTCGCTCGTTTTGTTGACTGTAAAGCGACTGCATCCGGTTGCTGGTTACGAGGATCTCCTACGGGCGATGCCTGCTATTTGTGTGCGCTATCCGGACGTCAAACTTTTGATCATTGGAGAGGGTGAGTCGCGGTTTGCACTTGAGACGTTAACCCGCGAGCTTCGACTTTCGGACCATGTTCAATTTCTTGGTAGCATTCCAAACGAAGAGCTGTGGCGCTATTATGCGTCTGCCGATTTGTTTGTACTCCCATCACGTCTCGAATCTTGGGGAACCGTCATGCTTGAGGCACTTGCTTGTGGAACAACTGTGGTGGCGACTGATACAGCTGGCGGGTGTGAGGTAGCGGCAATCTTTCCGGACGACGTGCAGTTGACGCTACGTGAAAATCCAGAGGTTCTTGCGAGCACGGTTATTGCTGCTGCCGAGAGTCGACGTCGAACTACCCAGACAACCCAAAGTCGACTACTTACGGAATTTGGGGTCGAGGCGTGTGCCGCCCAGTACGCGACTGTGTACCGTAGTGTTAGCAAGAAGCTCTAGGTTTTTATTCTTGGAGGGATAAGGCACTACGGAACCTCTAGCTGGTCAACGCTAGAGGTTTTGTCGACATTTTTCGATAAATTCATCCTGTTCAGGAATGCCTGGGTGACCGTCGGCTCCGGCCTGCCAAGCTGCCTTTGCCGCATCGGTCCGACCAACTGCGGCTAGGGCTTTCCCTTTCCAATAATGAGCCCGTGCCTCACGAGGCTTCGACCCTCGGCCAACATGGAGGTTATCGGGATAGGTCAACGCAGACTCGAAATCTTGGAGAGCTAATACCGCGTCTCCATGCTGAAGATTGGATATTCCACGCTCGATGTGAGCACTCACGAAGACTGCCCAATTATTGGTATCACCTTCCCAATTTGAGTAGGCGGAGTTTTCGAGCACGTCTAATGACTCATCGTAACGGCTCTCATGTAAATAGGTACGTGCAAGCAACGTGTTGACGTCACCTCGCCGTGACGAACTGGGAGAGATTTCTTCAAGACACTGAATGGCCTCATTGGGACGGTCAAGACTGTTCAGCACGTTGGCCAGATCACGACGTGCCACTTGGTCACTCGGCCTAGCGACCACTGCTTGCTCAAACCAGCGTGCCGCGTCTTCTAGGCTTCCTTGCTGTTTCCAAGCGTACATTCCCAAGTTTCTAAACGCGACACTCAAGGTTGGATCTTGAGAAACTGCCGATTCCCATTGTTTCTTGGCATCATTGAGTCGGCCGAGTGATGCCAATAGATTCCCCAAGTACAGATGAGCGCGGCTATCATCTGGAGCCTGCTGGGTCGCGTATTCTAAGATTGAAATCGCCTCCACTTGCGACGGAAAGACATAATCACTGTGACATGCTGCTGCTTGTTGCAAGTACGCCGCCGCTTGTTTTACCTGGCCATTTTTCTCCGCGAAGTACGCCAGGTAATAAAAAGGTAGTGGGCGTACCTCTTCGGCGAGATGACCGTTGACAGAGGACGCACGTAGCAGGTCGAAGGCTTCACGATATCGTCCAAGATCAGCAAAAAACAGGCTCAACTCGAGAAAAGCGAATTCTGGTTCCCCAACGAATTCTTGAACTTCACCAACGAACTGAGCCCAACCACTCCCATTTACCAGTGATTGGACTGCATATGGCACTAGGCGTGTCGTGCCACACTCAATTGCATCATCTGCTAGGACGCTTGCGCGTTTGGACTCCCCTGCGCAGTGCGCGGCTAAAAGTGTCCAGTCGAACAACCGCACTCGGTCCAACCCGCCAGCGCCACGCACCGTCACGAAAGCCGCCAATGCCTCACCAAATGCTCCCTGTCTCATCTTCGTACGACCAATGATTTCAAGGCCGAGAGTTAAGGTATCCGGACGATCAGCTGCTTCAGTACCACACATTAAGGCGTCATCGAGTCGATCTTGATGTAGCCGGATACTGCCCAGTAGATGCCAAGCCCTACCATTGTCCTTATCTAATCTAAGTGCACGCATTAATTGATCAGCCGCTGACTCGAACAACCCTGCCTTGGCATCAAGGTTAGCCAGTGCGATAAGAGTTTTTGCATGCAACGGGTCCTGATTGATGGATTGTGATAACCAAAGGCGAGCTTGTACCCGGTCCATTTGACGATCAAAGTGTTGTCCACGCGTGTACATGTCATCAGCAGTCACCGGATCCAAGAGGTGACTGTTTAGTTCAGCCGGTACGTCTACTGATGGAACATCTAGGGGAGAAGTGTATGCCGCCAGTAATACGTCATCTTGGTCAGTGATCTTCACCTCAATCAGCGTGTCGGCTTTACCATGTACTCTCAAGGAGACTGCGAGTAGCGGCGATAGATCGACAATTTTTGATATTAGTACTTTTTCTGCCGATTTGAGTTCAATGCGAGCCTTTTCTTGTGGCGAGGTTACGATGATCCGAAATTCAACTGTGTCTTGGGTTGTGTGGTCTAAACGTCCAATTACTGCTTCCCGTGTCGCATATTCGAATCCAGTGCCTAGGCCGTATACCGGATACCACCACTCCTGCCATGCCACCTGTTCGCTAGGAGCGAACGTCGCGTAGTCGGTTTGTGTGCGTAATGGTCCGCTTTGTATCTCAATGTACGGTCCCGTCGTGTCGGTTAGAGCGCGCTGGCTTGTACGTCCAGCATCCGTCTGTCCCCATGTCCAAGCCTTCTTGCCTGGCACCTTGCGATGGTCCGCACACGCTACGAGTCCATAGTCGCGGTCAACATCGTACACACCAAAGAAATCGAAATCACATGCATAGGCAAACACCGGGGTAGCATCCTCATAATTTTTTAACCATCTGAGGTCGCGACCTTGATCGATTGGCCAAGAGAAGAAGCGATCGTGATCGCTCGCAGCATGGATCGGGTAGCAAAATTTGGTGCCTGGGGTGTTGGGGAAGGCCGTATTGTTCCAGAAATAATACGTCTGGGTATGATCAGTTGGATTAAATAGGATGATCTTCTCGTCGAGGAAGGCTTTATCTGGATAGAGTGTTAGCCGGACTTCCCACCCGGTTCGAAAATTCATTTCAGTGTAACCAATCACGATCGAAGCCGAGCCGTCTTCATGTTCGGTGCTGATAACATCCACCGGTGAAAAGCTAGTTACAGTATGGCTTTGCGGACCTCGATTCCATTCGACCCCGCCAGAGATCCAGGCGCCACGCAACGCAATTAATCCTGGTTTGATGACAGTATTTCGGTAGAACATTTCTTGACTGTTCTGCTTATCGTAGACGGAATGTAAACGCCCACCGAGTTCAGGAAGACACATAATCTTCAAGAACTTGTTCTCAAGAAACACCGCACGGTACGATTGGTCTAGCTTGTTTCGCGACAGATGGTCCTGCATCGTGTAGGGGTAGATGAGGGTTCCCTCTACCTCAAAAAATCGAGGATTGATATCATCTGGATGCAGCGGATAAGTGGGAATGACAACTTGATCTTCCCATGTTCGAACGAAAGACATACGTTTGGCTAATGGTCCGGCGACATCTGTCATCCTAGCACGCCGTCGCGCTGAAGCTTTGCAATCTGTTTCGCGTTGTAGCCGTGCTCGCGCAGCACCTCGTTAGTGTGTTCTCCAAGGAGGGGTGCTGGACGGTTAGGTTGTGTTGGAGTTTCCGAGAATTTTATCGGTGAGCCCAGAGTTTTAATTTTGCCGAACGTGGGATGATCTGTCTCCACAATCATGTCTCGCGATCGAATATGTGGATCACGTGCCACCTCAGCATAATCATTAATTGGTCCGCATGGGATTTCGTTCTGCTCGAACAGTTCGAGCCAGTGGTGACACGGTCTCTTGGAGGTGATCGCCTCAATGGCGGTGGCTAACGCCAGCCGGTTCTTTACCCTAGCTGTGTCACTGGCATAATTCGGCTGCTCGAGCCATTCGGGATGCTCTAGGACGTTGCAGAGCCGGTTAAAGAGCCGGTCATTGGCGGCACCCAGCGTAATAAATCCATCGGCACATCGGATAGCTTGGTACGGCGCACTCATCCGGTGTGCAGAACCCAACGGAGTCGGGATTTGCCCGCTTGAAAAGTACTCGGTGGCTTCCCAGACTGACAACGCCACACCGGCATCCACTAACGAGGTCTCGACATGTTGACCACGTCCAGAACTATGCCGGTAATGTAAAGCGGCTAGAATTCCCGATACAGCAAACAAGGCCGCTCCAAGATCAGTCAGTGGCACCCCAGCTTTCACCGGATCGGAATCTGGATTCCCTGTTACAGACATGATGCCCGCGACTCCTTGTGCAATAAGGTCAAATCCACCTCGCCGCGAGTCGGGACCAGTCTGTCCGTAGCCAGAAATCGACGCGTAAATAAGCCGTGGTTGTATTGTGGCGAGATTGGCATAATCTAGGCCAAATGTTGACATCACAGTTGGCCGAAAGTTCTCGACTAGGATGTCGGCTGTTTTAGTGAGATGACGAAATACTTCTTGTCCAGCTGAAGATTTTAAATTTAGGATAAGACCGCGCTTGCCGCGGTTGACGGCATTAAAGCTTGGGCTGTCCGACCCAATCGCGCCGGCCATCCTTCGCGAGGAGTCACCAGCCGGTGGTTCGATTTTAATGACGTCAGCCCCCATGTCGCAAAGTAGCATGGTACAAAAGGGGCCGGCCATGACTTGGGTTACATCAAGAATACGGAGTCCTTCGAGGGCTTTGGCAGGTGTTGTTATCATTGGTTCGTCCTGAGTTGTCCAGTCCTTTATTCTAGGAGTTGTTGGCTGTGTCTACTACAGATACCCTGTTTGAAACCGACGGTCCACTAGCTGTATTAACTTTCAACCGGCCCCAAGCGCGCAATGCCATGACTTGGGCAATGTATCAGGCTTTGGTCGATGCATGCGAGGAGGTCGACGCTAGATCAGAAATCTTAGTGTTTATTCTACGCGGAGCCGGTGGTCAAGCGTTCGTTGCCGGTACGGATATTGAGCAATTTAAGGCTTTCGCTTCGCCCGGTGATGGCGTTGCATACGAACGACGTCTCGACGAAGTGTTAGACCGGCTTGAACGGGTAGGTAAACCAACGATCGCGCAGATCGAGGGAGTCGCAGCTGGGGGTGGATGCGCGATTGCCATTGCCTGTGATCTCCGGTACTGCACACCTGGATCCAAGTTCGGCGTACCCATTGCTCGCACATTAGGTAATTGTCTTTCTGTGGCTAACCACGCACGGCTACTCGATCTTGTGGGACCAGCACGCCTGAAAGAACTGATGTTCACCGGAGGTTTTCTTGAAGCTCATGAAGCTGCCACACTTGGTGTTGTTAACCGCGTGGTGGCGGTGGACGAAATTGATCAGTTCGTTCGTGATGTGGCTGACACTATCACCAAGAATGCACCGTTGACGATTAAAGCTACCAAGGAAATCGTTCGGCGGATCCAAGCGAGTCGTCGTCTTGACAGTGATGCTGGACGTGATTTGATTTCACTTTGCTACACAAGTAATGATTTTGCGGAGGGTGTAGACGCTTTCCTTGAAAAGCGATCTCCGAAGTGGCGAGGACGATAAAAACAGTTCCCTTGCAAAGGATGGGATCCGCCACCGGGAAACACCAGTGTTCAATTGTGGTGTTATCCGATGAGGGTTCTTAGCCGATGTTAATCTTTAATACTGTAAAGAGAAGATAGCAAACCCCTGCCCCGACAACCGTCATCGACAGGCCCCATGCCATCAGCTTATTAAACAGCAACCGCGTGTCTTCCCCAGCCGGCGCGGCTGCCAAACAGAGCGCGCCAAGTGTCGACAAAGCCGACACATCGACGAGGTGTCCTCCTACATTCATGGCCGATGCGATCGCGAGTGGCGAAACATTGCCAAGTTGTTCAACGAGGCCAGGTACGGTTGGTAGCATCGCTGGAAGCACAACGCCTGAGGTGCTGCTGTAGATTGAGATGAAACCAGTCGAAAAGGCTATAACTGCCGTTGCTGATTCCGGTGTGGACATGCCAGCGAGTAGGCGAGTGAACAGATCTAGTCCACCGGTCTTGTCAAGCATGGAAATTAACACCGTCACGCCGCAGACCATCATAATCACGCGCCAAGGCATAATCGTTATAGCCTTCACTTCATCTCCAACCCGTAATAGTGAGAGCACGATTGCAGCACCGAATGCGCCTAGTCCGATGTGCACACCAAAAAAAACGACTCCAATAATAAGTACGAAGATGGTTCCAATCGTAATGAGATGTGGTTGGGTGAAACTCGATTCGGTAGATGTTGATTCAGAACTGTCGGGCACTGCGATTTTTGCATTGTGATAACGGCCTAATAATTTCCATCCACCGAGTAGAAAGTACGCGACGAAGGCAATCACTGTATGAGCCACCATGTTGTTTAGATAAGTGTGCAACTCGAAGCCTGCGAGTCCGACGTCGGCCATAATCTCATTAACGATGATTCCGGTTGGTGCAATCGGCGATAACGAACCAGCATTTGCACCGTTGCCAACCATGATGGCGACCAAGAAAACCGGAATACCCACTTGGCCGGCCACCGCCATTGCCATTGGCGCAACCAAGGCTGTTGCTGCGATGTTTCCAGGCCCAATCGACGCGAGTACGAAGGCCAGACCAAAGAACATAATCGGGATAATGCCAACATTGCCGCGACAATACTGAACCGCACGGCGTGCGATTCGATCTAATGTCCCATTGGCTTGCGCCTGTGAAAACAACAAGGTTACGCCGGTAAGTGTCAGAAACAGGCGAGTCGGAAATCCACTCATCACCTCATTAGGACTAAGACCAGCGATATACACGCCAACCACCCAGGCGAGACTAATCGCAAGAAAGCCAATGTGGATACGAGACGTGCAACTGAGAATGATTGTGATGAGTAGTGCACCAAGCGAGATTGTGGCGACATCCATGGAATCGGCTCCTTCAGATAACTTTCATCACCCGACGCTGAGTATATCTTAGCTAGCCTTGGGGAAGTTGAGTTGGGTCGACCATGTAAACACTGTACAGTAACAACGTGGCACAACCGAAGCCAGATTACAGCACCCATCCCATTGCTAAACGTCTCAGGCGCGAGCTCGACGGCGACGTCCGTTTCGATCCAATGACACGCACACTGTTTTCAACCGATGCTAGCAACTATCAAATTATGCCGATCGGAGTCGTGTTTCCAAGGCATGCAGAAGATATACGTAGACTTGTGGAGATTACCGCAGATCACTCCTTGGCATTGCTACCGCGCGGTGGCGGGACAAGCTTGGCAGGTCAAACAGTTGGAGAAGCAATCGTAATTGATTTTTCGAAGTACATGCACCAAGTGCTGGAAGTCAATACTGACGAGAGATGGGCACGCATCCAGCCAGGAGTTGTGCTCGATAATTTTAATAGCGTCCTCAAACCCAATGGCTTGATGTTTGGTCCTGAAGTGTCCCCCTCATCACAGGCCACACTCGGGGGAATGATTGGTAATAATTCGTGTGGCTCGCGGTCGATTGAGTACGGCAAGATGGTCGACCATGTCATTGAGCTCAGCGGCACGCTCGCTAACGGTGAAACTTTTAATTTCGGCACATTGTCAAAGTCTGACCTCGCGCAACACCTCGAGAAAGAGGATGCCGTCTCACGAATCGTTCAGGCTGTTAATACGATCGCTCGAGCGCACGAAACTGAGGTCGACCGCCGTTTTCCAAAACTTCTCCGACGTGTTGCAGGTTACAACTTAGATGAGTGCGGGATCCGTGACCAGTTTAATTTGGCAGGTTTACTTGTCGGCTCAGAAGGGACGCTGGCAATTCATACTGAGGCCCGCGTACGGCTCGTACCACGACCTGTACATACAGTGCTCGGCATTTGCCACTTCGACACCTTCGCAGCGTCGATGGCTGCTTCTGCGCCCATTGTCGAGTTGAAACCGCAGGCCATCGAACTAAGCGATAAGCTTTTATTGGATCTTGCGTACGAGTCTCCACTCTACCGGGACAAGTTGCATTTCGTTCGAAAACAACCTCAGGCACTGCTCATGGTGGAATTTGCTGGAGATACCCGCGAGGCTATACTCAGAAAGCTTGACGAACTGGCAGTATTAATGCGGGATCTCGGCTATGGTGAGAACGTAGTCCGGGTGGTGGAGCCGGCGCGCCAGGCCGATGTATGGGCTGTGCGAAAAGCCGGGCTTGGCCTGCTCGGCAGCCTCAAGGGTGATGCGAAGCCACTTGCGTTCGTTGAAGACACTGCGGTAGCCCCCGAAGACTTGCCTGCTTTTACGGCAGCGTTTCATGAGATTTTGGATCAGTATGAAGTCCGGGCTGCGTTCTATGGCCACGCCTCGGTCGGATGCCTTCACATTCGACCTATTCTCGATCTGCGAAAAGCTAAAGACATCGAGAAGTACAGAGCGATTGCCGAAGAGGTAACCGACCTAGCACTTAAGTTCGGTGGTACGCATTCCGGCGAACATGGTGAAGGACTTGCTCGCTCGGAATTTAACCCAAAGGTGTTTGGGGCAACCCTGTATGCCGCATTCCAAGAAGTCAAAGCAGCATTTGATCCGAATAACCGAATGAATCCAGGCAAGAAAGTTAATGCGCCACCAATGGATCATAACCTGCGATATGGTGCTGACTATCGTGTCACCGTACCGGTGACCGTCCTCGATCATTCTGAGTTCGGCGGACTCGACAAGGCAATTGAGATGTGCAACGGCAATGGTCGTTGTCGCAAGTCTGAGGTAGGTACGATGTGCCCCTCTTACATGGCTACGTTAGACGAGATGCACTCGACACGCGGTCGCGCGAACGCCCTGCACGCCGCAATGTCGGGTCGTTTGCCAGAGGAGGCCCTATTCTCGGATGAGATGCACGAGGTCATGGATCTTTGTCTCTCGTGTAAGGCGTGTAAGTTTGAGTGTCCGTCACACGTCGACATGGCCAAGCATAAGTACGAATTCTTGGTCGGCTACTACAAGCGTCACGGAGTACCTTTGCGAAGTCGCCTGCTTGGGCACTTGCATACACTGTCCGCGATTGGGTCATTCCTTGCGCCAGTCTCAAACATACCGGCACGTATTACTCCGTTGCGGCGAACACTAAATTATTTTCTAGGCTTGCACCCAGACCGTTCGCTACCTTTATTTCGACGAGATACGTTTTGGAGGTGGTGGCAGCGTCATGCTTCCCAGTCTCGACCTCAGGATGAGCGCCGGCCGATAGTGTTGTTGGCTGATACTTTTTCAAACTTCTACGAACCCGAAATCGCTATTGCGGCGACGCGCGTGTTGGAAGCCGGTGGTTATCAGGTGATCGTGCCCAAACCAGTCTGCTGCGGACGGCCGTTGTTGTCCGAGGGGTTGCACGAAGAAGCACTTGCATGCACGCGAGACGCTGTCGCCCAGCTAATGCCTTATATTGAACTGGGTTATCCAATCGTTGGGCTGGAGCCGTCATGTCTTTTGACAATGCGAGACGACTATCCGCCGCTACTGCAATCTCAAGAAGCCAGAACTGTGTCGACTCAAGTGTTGCTAATCGAAGAATTCCTCGCCCAGGAGACCACCGCTGGGCGACTATCCTTACCACTAGCACCACTCGCAAAACGTGCGCTCTTGCATGGTCATTGTCATCAGAAGGCCATTGCGACGACGGCAGGTACTCATGCAACACTCAAGCTTATTCCAGACCTCGAAGTGACTGAAATCGATTCTGGATGCTGTGGCATGGCTGGTTCATTTGGCTACGAGGCGGAGCATTATGATTTGTCAATGACCATTGCAGACCGAGTATTACTCCCAGCTGTGCGAGCGGCATCGGAAGACACACTGCTGGTCGCGAATGGAGCTTCTTGCCGGCACCAGATTATGGACGGTGCTTCCCGGCAGGTTCGCCATACTATTCAGGTGTTGGCCGATGCACTCAAAGACACAGACGGTGCCTAAACAGCACACAGCTGGTAATAGCCGCAGCTAGAAAGTTCATGCCATTACGCTAGAAACGGGGTGTCACCAGCGTGATATCCTCTAGAAATAACGGGGGTATTAAAACATGGCCGGACTTATTCGCACCGTCGTTGCACCGCACACACCTCGGATGGGGATCGAAGAGGAGGCTCCAGATTTTGTTCGAGCTCTGATTCAGGGTCAACGTGAGATGGGTGAAGAGATTCGGGCTGCAAAACCCGATGTCTTGATCATTAATTCAGCCCATTGGGTCTGTACATTTAACTGGCATGTAACATGTCAGGCCGAGCATAAGGGGCGGTGCGTTGCCGATGAAGCACCCGAGTTGATTGATGGTATTCCGTACCATTGGAAGGGCGACCCAGAGCTTGCCCGAGCCATATTAACTGAATTTAGTGAAGCGAATATTCCGGGTAATCCGAACGACAGCGCGCATTTTCAGTGGGACTATGGCTCGTGGGTGCCGGCGAAGTATTTGGACCCTCAAGCGCAGGTCCCGATTATTTTGATTGGTGCCGTAGTTAGTGCTGATATCGAGGAATGCCTGAAGGCTGGCGCGGCCATTCGTCGAGCAGCGGAACAAACCGGTCGCCGCGCCGTCTTTGCGGCGAGTTGCTCTTTTACCCATGAACTAGTTCGCGGGCCTGCACAGTGGCCAACTGAAGAACGACAGAAACTGGACCATCAGTTCATCGAATTACTTACCTCAGGGCAAATCGCTGATGCTAAAGCTTGGTTTCCTGAATATAACAAGGCAGTCGTTGCCGAAATGGGGGGGCGCACACTTGCAACGTTTCTAGGTTGTCTCGATGAAACAAGTGAGGTGACGTATTCTGGTCGGCAGTATGGTCCCTACACGCAATCTTCCGGAAGTGGTAACGCGAATATTCTGCTCCGCAGTCGCTGACAAACATATCAGGCCTGAATTTGTCTATGAAATCTTGGAAAAACTATTAATACACGCAGTGTGCGTGCGAAGGGAAAACAATGGGTACTAAAACAGAATATGAAAAACCCTACGAGGATTTGATCGGGTTTGTTCCGCCACGTATCCAGAACCGGATCCGCCTCGGCCTTGAGGTCGACCCAGAATTACTGGCGCAGACTGAGCAAATTCGGAAGACTGCGATGTATCCCAAATGTTTTGATGTCAAAACAGCACAGTTGATGTTGGTTGGCATTCTCCTTGCGAATGTAGCACCGGGGGCTGAGTTTCATGCTCGTGCGGCTAAGCGTTCGGGTGCGACAAAGGAAGAGTTGCATGCGGTAGCAGGCTTGGCATTCCTCTTTCGTGGTTTGCCTGCGTTCAATTTAGCTTCGGAGATCATTAACAAAATCTTTGACGAAGACAACTAACACTTCTACTGTAGATCGTTGCGAATCCTCATCGTAATCTTGAGATGGTTGGATTTAAATATTATGATTAATGTCTAAGTTGAATTATGACGCTATTCAGATTGCACGAGACCTGCCATTGCACTTGTCGCATGAGGTGCACCCTCGGTTGGGTGTTACCTCTATCTTGAAAACTTTTTCTTTGTAAATCATTTTATTTAATAGGCTTGTTGCCTCTAATGGCGCAGTCTTAGGTGTAGTTTCGGAGAACACATGTCCATTTCGAGCAATACCGCAGCCATAGATTTCACGCCATCCCGCGTGACTCTTGCTCAGCGTCCGGCGAGAAACATTAATCAACGTGTGGCGGCTGCCGCGATCGTTTTATTTGCGGTCGGTGGTGTCTATTTGGCCAACACGGTGCACTGGCGTCAGGCAGTTTTATTTCTAGTTGGCGGTGGATTCGGAGTGATTCTCTACCATGCTGCGTTCGGGTTCACCTCCTCGTGGCGTGTCCTGATTAGTGATCGGCGAGGCGCAGGAGTCCGTGCGCAGATGATGATGCTGGCTATCGCCTGCCTTTTATTCTTCCCGATTTTGGAATCAGGGACTCCGCTGTTCACTGAAACAGTCAGGGGTAATGTCAACCCAATCGGCATTTCAGTCGTAGTTGGTGCATTCTTGTTTGGTCTGGGAATGCAACTGGGCGGAGCTTGCGCTTCAGGCACGCTTTTCCATGTGGGTGGTGGGAACACACGCTTGTTCGTCACCCTGTTTTTCTTTATCGTTGGGTCGGCGATTGGTGCCGCACATGCGCCGTGGTGGCAAGCGCTTCCGGGGTTTGAACCGATTTCGTTAGTGGAGACTTTCGGGGCTTGGTCTGCGCTTGGGTTTAACTTTGCTGTCTTCGGTGTGATCGCGTTCGGAACAGTCGTTCTTGAACGTCGGCGTCACGGTCAACTCATCACAGATCCTGCCTCGTCGCAGCAGGGGTGGTCACGATTCCTGCGTGGACCGTGGCCATACTTAGCGGGCGCCGTCGGGCTCGCGGTTGCAAACTTTTTGACCCTGGCTTTTGCCGGGCGGCCTTGGGGTATCACTTCAGGCTTTGCTCTTTGGGGTTCCAAAACGGCAGCGATGATCGGTTTTGATCCAGCTTCATGGGTTTACTGGTCATCACCATCAAGAGCTGCTTCTCTGACAAGCAGTGTGATGCAGGATACAACTTCAGTTATGGACTTTGGTCTTTTGCTGGGTGCTTTGTTGGCGTCAGGTTTAGCTGGTCGTTTTAAGCCAGTTTGGACGACATCGCGACGATCTTTGATTGCAGCAATTGGAGGAGGCCTCTTACTCGGCTATGGTGCCAGACTCGCCTACGGTTGCAACATTGGTGCGTACTTTAGCGGCGTTGCTTCGGGTAGCGTGCATGGGTGGTTATGGCTGGTCGCCGCGTTCGCCGGCACGATACTTGGTACACGGTTACGGCCGGTATTCGGCATGCTCGTCGAGCGCACCAAGACCTCGAACCAAAGTTAAGCCCAAGATTGATCGAGTGAATTGACTGGGTTACCAGGACCTTAGCGCTGTTTTTCAGTTGTGACTCAGTGGTATGTTTCTTCGTTCGTGATTTATTGCTGGGATGGCGAGCGTTTATCTATGACGCGACGTTTCTTGGCACCCGCTTTCGCTTGCGGCAGGGTGCCATAAGGTAATACTTCGAGTGTCGACGCTATCCGGACGGCGGCAGTTAAGGATTCTTTGAAGCGCTTCTTAAGATCTACGTGCGCAGCGACTTCCACGCCTGGCCTTGTTTCGACGCGTACGGTCATTCGTGGTAACGAACCATCTCCTTCAATCACGATTTCATATTCGTCAGCAAGTTCGGTGAAATTGCGGACAACCTCTTCGATAGCTGATGGATATAAATTGGCACCTCGGAACCAGATCATGTCATCGACACGACCTTCAATTGCATTCTTTAACCGTATTCCGGTAAATCCGCAAGCACACGGCTCGCTGCTGGATAATCTCGCGATGTCTCGTGTTCGGTACCGTAACAATGGTTGCGAGTCACCCACGAGGTTCGTATAGACGATTTCACCAGGCTCGCCCGGAGTGACTGGCGTTCCAGTTTCAGCATCAACTATTTCGGTGATTACCAGATCACTTGCTATATGGAGCGCCCTCGAATGTCGACAACCGCCTCCAAGTGGGAAGAGTTCTGTCATACCGTATCCATCATTGATAAAGGCTCCCCACCCCGCTTTCAGACGCTGGCGGGTCGCTGGGATAGCCGCCCCAGGCTCTCCTACTGACAACACGGTCTTGATTCCAAGTGTTGCGAGATCGACACCCATTTCGCGCGCTACATCTAGTAGGTAGAGCAAGTACGAAGCGGTACCATTTACTGCCGTTGGTTTTAATTCCGTCAGGAGGCGCACCTTTGATTTAGAGTCGTAGAGTCCTGCGAGTACCACCATCGCACCCGTACGAGACGCGCTCTCGACGCCAGCCGTTGGACCCATGAGCCCATCCATCGGTCCGAGCGTAACCATAATGTCACCAGGGCCTGAGCGTGGGTTTCTTTGAAAGATCTTATTAATATGAAACCAACGGTTGCCAAAATGAAAATAGTTATACACATAGTGTAATTATGAAACTCAACTAAGGAAAATTGACTGAAATTGGAAGGGTCTTGGAAAAAGAATCTTGTCAGTTGCAAGAAGTGCAGATATTGTATTA
>CAJXDY010000035.1:0-24712 GCA_913052135.1 uncultured Acidobacteriota bacterium | reverse complement strand
TGCCAGGCAGATTGAGTAATTGATGACTTTCGAACTGCCAACTGGCGGTTTGCTCTAGCCAGCGGATTTCGCCATCGTAATAACCAAATTGTCCAATGGACAAATCTATGTCGCCATCTCCATCGAAGTCACCGGCTTCGACATCGGTCACCCGTGAAATTTGTTCGTCGATTACGCGATTTGTGAATTGTTCTGAACCGTTATTCTCCAAGATGACAATCGCACCGATCTTGTCGTTGTTCGGGAGGATAGCCCCCATAACGGCAACTAATACATCTAGGTCACCATCTCCATCGATGTCGCTGATTGCAGCATGTGCTGGTGCGGGGACTGAGGTGCCGATCGGAATTTCCTGAAACTGTCCGGCTGCTGTCTGGTGAATCCAGACAACCTGATTACGGATACCGTCGCAAGCTATAACATCTAGTAGTCCATCGCGGTCAAGGTCAGCGGTTATCACGTGGGTAATCCACGGAGGTGTTTCGTCAATGCCGTCGCCGATTAACCGGGAATCAAGAAATGAAGGCACGGATTTGTCGAGTGTTTCGCCTGTCTCCTGGCTATTTGTGTCGGTGACGCTAGTGAACAGTCCGCGGAGGTACTCGTCAAACGCTTGGTCGCGCTGGACTGCGTCCAGATACAGCATTACCAGTGGTATGGCAATAATGATGATTACAGCCGTGATCCAGTAGGTTCGTGGTGATTTTTCAAATGCCATCTTGTATGGAGTGCACTTAGTTCGATTGCTGACCTCCAACTTTAGTCTGGCATTGCAGCAGCCGGATGTCCAGCCGACCGTTGTGACACCAACCTACTGTCGATCGTTGTTTAATATCTCCAGTTCGTGAGATGTATTTAGAGATGGATTTCGAGGTATGACAAGGATTTCACTAGGATGGATTAGTCCGAATTCCTCTCGTGCAATGGCTGCAATCGCTTCTGGATCTTTCTGGAGTCGCCGCACATAGGCACGAAGTTGAACATTTTTGTATCGCAACTTACGCACTGACTCTGCCAAGTCTCGATAGGTGTGCGTCACATCTTGACTGTCGAGTAAACCACCTTCTCCAATGAGTGTCTGGGTGACCAGTAGTGCCGCGATAAACCAAATGAGTAAACTGACAGTCGATTGTCCTCGTCGCGACGGTTGTTTCGTCGCTGCAGAATTTTTAGACTGCATGATAGTTAACGCGATGGTGTCAATTTTTCAAGAATTTTAGTTACGCCTTGCAAGTCTTTGAGGTTAACACGCGTGGTATGACTTACAATTTTTGTTTCAAGTTGTTCTAATGAGCGGCGAACGATAAGCGCCGGTCGACGTCCAGTTTGCGTCAGTTTTACATTAACAGAGCGGCGATCGTCGTCGCGAGGTGTGCGCACTATAAAGCCGCGCGCTACGAGGCGATCAAGAATACTCGTAAGTGTGGATGGTTTGAACCCTAAGCGTTTCTGTAAATCCGCGATCGCTCGTACCTGATTCGTGGTCAGCGCGGCCAAAATTTGTGCCTCAGGTGGCGTGATGCCAAATGTCATGCGAAAGCGCTCCAAATGCAGGATAAGCAAATGGCCGGCTTTCTGGAGATGTGGAATGAGTTTCAGTGCCATGGATCAATTGGCTTCCTTGCCGCAATCCATATAAATATACGATATCCGAATATACGATATCGTATTATATGCGCTACCTGACGTCAAGCTGGTGTCTTAAGTGAGTCGGCACTAGAATCTGTCTATGACTCGATTAAGTGTGAATTTGAATAAGGTTGCTTTGCTCAGGAATCAACGAGACGTTGGTGTTCCAAACTTGGTTCATGCAGCACAGATTTCGATTGAGGCCGGTGCTTCCGGGATTACTGTTCACCCGCGTCCAGATGAGCGGCACACGCGTTTTTCAGACGTTCATGATTTATCTGCGTTTACCGCGGAGCGTGGTGTGGAGTTCAACATCGAAGGGAATCCAACTGATGAATTCCTTAAGTTAGTGCACCAGGTCGTGCCAGCACAGTGCACGCTCGTGCCAGACGCACCTGATCAGCGTACGTCTGATCATGGTTGGGATCTCAGGCTTGATGGTCCACGGCTGCGGCCCATTATTGCTGATCTTCGTGATCGGGGTATACGGGTATCACTGTTCATGGATCCAGATCCCACAACTGTAGGAGCCGCTGCTGGTGTCGGTGCAGATCGAATTGAAATCTACACGGAACCCTATGCCGAAGCGTTTGGAACCACAAATCAAGAGGCTATGACTGAGGCATGTGCGGCTTGCACCGACGAGGCGGAACGTGCTGGCCTTGGTGTCAACGCTGGACATGATCTCAATCTTGAGAATCTTCCGGCGTTGTGTCATCGCGTGCCGAACATCCTTGAAGTATCAATTGGTCATGCGTTGGTCGCTGATGCGCTTGAATTTGGGTTACCCGCGACTGTGAAGGCATACCTTAAAGCCCTTGCGCCAAGCCACTAGTGTGCACCCTATGACAAATTCGAATGACATAACTAGGCGTGGATTTTTTGGAGCATCTCTTGGGGGATTGGTTGGCTTGGAGTCGGCTAATCTCAGTTCGGTCGCACAGAGGCATCGCCCTATTCCACTGCCGGAGCCCATGAGTGTCTGGGCAATGGCAACACCCGCACTTGTCCTCGATGCCGAGAGCATGGAGGCGAATCTGAAGCGTATGGCGGAGCATACACGGGCGGCTCAGGTTGGGTTTCGCCCCTACGTAACAACTCACAAGTGCCCGGTTATTGCTCGTCGACAACTGGAACTGGGGGCCGCCGGGATTGCCGTAGCGAAGATCAGCGAAGCGGAAGTGATGTCAGAGGGCGGCCTTGAAAATATTCTGATTACTTCACCGGTAGTAACACGAGGAAAGCTTGCGCGGTTACTGGCGCTTGTGCGGGAACATCCAAAAGTTCAGATTGTTGTCGACCAAAGAGAAAATGTGCGCGATCTCAATGATGCCGCAGCGTCTGTGGGGTTAACCTTGTCAGTATTTGTGGATTTTAACATGGGTGCCGACCGTACCGGGATTTCAATCGGGAGGGATGCGGTGAATCTTGTAGCTGCGATCGAGAGAAGCCCGGCTCTCAGTTTGGCTGGTGTGCAAGCGTACGCTGGCCAGTTACAGCATCTCGTCGGTTGGGACCAGCGTAGGCAACAATCGGGTCAGCTGCTGACAAGAGTGATGGATGTAGTCCGAGAAATACGAAGTGCCGGGCACGTTGTACCAGCCATCACTGCTGGTGGCACTGGGACTTACGATATCGACACAGAGATCGAGGGTGTGACAGAAATTCAAGCCGGATCATATCTGTTCATGGACAGTTACTATCGCAGTATCGGTGGGAGTGCTGGGACTGTCTTTGAGGACTTTTTGCCCTCGTTGTTTGTCTTGGCGACGGCAATCAGCCAGCCTGTTCAGGGTCGTATTACTATCGATGCTGGTCAGAAGGCGTTTGCGACTGATAAGGCACCTCCGGAGTTGCGAGATATTCAAGGGGTCAAATACCGCTGGGCTGGTGACGAATATGGCATTCTAGAATTCCAGGAACCCTCTCGAAATATTAGAATCGGCGACAAAGTGCTGCTGCTGACACCGCATTGTGATCCCACCGTGAATTTATACGACCATCTGTATGTCATGCGGCAGGAAGAAATCGCGGAAGTGTGGCCTATTGCGGCACGTGGGCAGTCTCAATGATATGAAGGAAAGCAAAAAAAGTTAGCACGATTGCAAGTTCTGATTTTTGCCGAGAGGGATGCAGGTTTCTGAGGGTAGTCGGCTATAATAGCGCCATGTGGACCAAGATGATGAGCGGGCCTCGCAAGCGGGCACCAAAGAAGATCGCTGTTATCGATCCAGATGCATGTTTTGGTGCATTTGCGTGTTCAATTTGTCAGGCGGCATGCCCCGTCGACGATTGTATTATTGAGCAGCCCGATGCTGATGGACGCATGGTTTGTGCAGTCCGTGTAGAGGCCTGTATTGGGTGTGGATTGTGTGTGTCGCTCGGTAATCCAACCGCTCCGCAGCCGAGGGACTTTGGGTGTCCCGCTGACTATGACGCCATTGACATGATTCCGTACGATGAGGTGGTCCAACTTTTGGAAGATGACGCTGCCCAATCACCAGAGATGATTGGCACCTAGCGTTTCGTCACCAACCACAGCAGTCGGTTTTAAATCCACAGGACGGGCAACGCCAGACGGCGTGCATCCGGAACATCGCTGCACCACAACGCTCGCATAGCATGGCATCCTCGTTGCTACCTTGGCGAGATGTTGGACTGGGAGGTGGCTGGCGAGGAGGCTGTTCAGGTCCAGGCATGGCGCGATTATAGCGTGTGATGCCAATTATCGTGAATTAGGCAAGTTACTAACTGCCATCCCCGATGGCAGCTCAAGTTGCATGTGATGTCATGCCTCCTCCCTTTAACCAGGAAATGACTGCCCGTCGTCATCAGATGGTGCGCGATCAGATCGCAAATCGAGGCGTACGTGATTTCCGTGTTTTGGAAGTGATGCGCCGCATTCCCCGACATGAGTTTGTTTCCGAGCCTTATCGCTCCCAATCTTATGGAGATCGACCTCTACCAATCGGTGGCGGCCAGACCATTTCGCAGCCTTACATGGTTGCGGTGATGACCGAGGCTCTCAGCGTGGGTCGCGGGGATCGAGTGCTCGATGTCGGTTCTGGCTCTGGATACCAAACTGCTGTGTTAGCTAGTCTCGCGGAGTTAGTCGTGGCAGTCGAACAGGATCTAGGTCTTGTCAAAGATGCACATGCTACGTTGCAACGAGTTGGGATTACAAACGTATTGATGCGTACTGGAGATGGAAGCGTGGGTGCACCAGAGCATCAGCCGTTCGATGCTATTCTCGTGGCGGCTGGTGCGCCATCAATTCCGCAACCACTACTCGCCCAGTTAAAGGATGGAGGTCGACTCGTTGTTCCTGTCGGGTCACTTTCGAGTCAGCGGCTCGTCATTGTTCGCCGTAATGGTGACCGTTATGTAGAAAGATTAGGATGCGGCTGTGTTTTTGTGCCATTGGTAGGTCAGCATGGCTGGGAAGATTTCGGGAGTAAAATGACGTAAGCTTGTGGGTAACGCTAGGTATCCGGCATGTGCGGATACAGAACAGGAGTTTGATCGACATGCGTATTGCCTATCAAGGCGCGCCAGGTGCGTATAGTGAAGCTGCAGGACTCAAATATAAGTCGTCGGCTGACACGCTACCGTGCGAAACCTTTGAAGACGTATTTACTGCGGTTGAAAGACAAACTGCGACACATGGGATTGTACCGATTGAGAACACAGTTGGTGGCACAATTCGTCGTAATTACGATTTACTGCTCAAATATGAGTTGCCAATTGTAGCTGAAGTGCATCTACCGATTGTTCATAATTTGGTGGCGCTTCCAGGAACCAACTTGGAGGATGTGAGGCGTATCTACTCACATCCACAGGCGCTCGCACAATGTGAACGGTTTCTTCGGTCATTGGAGAACATCGAGATCCTTGCGACCTCTGATACAGCTGGCAGTGCAAAGATGATTCAGGAGAAGCAACTGAAAGATGCGGCGGCTCTTGCCTCAGAGCGTGCATCGGAAGTGTTTAAGCTCGCTCTTCTTAAGTCTGGCGTCCAGGATTTCGCGGACAATATTACACGTTTCTTAGTCATTAGCCGCGAAGCTCTCACTGAAGGCAAACCTGATAAAACGACCATCGTTTTCACTGTACCCAACGAACCAGGTGCACTCTTCAAAGCCTTGAGTGTCTTTGCGCTTCGTGGAATCGACATGGGTAAGCTCGAGTCCAGACCAATTCCAGGTCGTCCTTGGGAGTGTCTGTTCTATGCAGATCTGCTTGCGGACCGACAGGATTTTCGCTGCGGGCGCGCGCTCATGCATTTGGCTGAGTTTGCCCCATATCTTCGGACACTCGGTTCTTATACCGGTTGGAAGGATCCTGAAGCTGAAAGTGATTTAGCACTTGGTGCTGACGGACTGTCAACTGGCGATGTTCCTGTGTAGTCGTCCGTTCGATTGTTGAACATGTTCTGGCATGGGATGTAAGCTTGGCCACTGCTTTAGCTATCAAGTTATTTTCTGAAAGTTGATTGAGTTGTATGACAGCACTGATTAAAACGATATATAACGAAAACCGGACTCGTCTCAAGATTGTCTTAGACCATCCGAAGGGGAACGTCATTACGACCGAGATGGCGATCCAAGTGCGAACCGTTTTGGCGTCGTTACAAGAAGAGCACTCACTACGTATGGTTAGCTTCGAAGGGAGTGGTGGTGAGTTCAGTTTCGGTGCGAGCGTGCAGGAGCACGCGCCTGGTTTGGTTGAACGTATGTTGCCTGAAATGCACAGATTAATTGGAGATATGTTGGAGACTCCGGCTCCCACAGCAGCAGTGGTGAAAGGGCGGTGCATTGGGGGAGGCTTTGAGTTAGCGCTAGCGTGTGATTTTATCTTCGCATCCGAGGACGCTGTGTTTGGTATTCCCGAAGTCGCGTTAGCAGCCTTTCCACCCGCGGCGGCAGCGCTCCTTCCCCTTCGTGTTGGGCACGCCCATGCCAGCCGAGCCATTCTAACTGGCACGACAAGACCCGCTAAGGCTTGGCACGAAATGGGACTCGTGACGCTTGTTGCGCCAGATGCCGAACTAGATGAAGCTGTCGACGCGTGGTTTGATCAGTTCTTAGCAGTCCGTTCAGCAACAGGTCTTCGTCATGCTGTGATTGCTACTCGCATGGGACTTCGGGATAAGGTGAAGCGGATCCTGCCCGACCTTGAAAGACTGTATCTGAATGAACTGATGCGTACTACTGATGTCGTCGAAGCTGTGACGGCTTTTCGGGATAAGCGGTCACCGCAGTGGAGCGACTAAGTTGCTCATCACACCGAGTTCTTGCTAGGTGACGTGCTCTCACCTGGATTGCCCGAGGGAATGTAATCGTAAACTTCGTCTGAAGGAGTGAATTCTATGACGTCGGATCGATCAATACTGCGATTCGCGGTCGTCCTGATCGCGACTATAACTTTGTTCGGATTTCGCCAAGAGGTTGTTGTTGCCCAGAACATCCCGTCACCGGAAGAATTCTTTGGTTTTCAAATGGGAGCTGACCGTAAATTAGCTCGATGGGACAAGCTGGTTGAGTATTACGAAATTCTAGGACGTGAAAGTGATCGCCTCACGGTTGTGAATATGGGGCAGACAACACTCGACAATCCATTCTTAGCGCTGTTTATTTCTTCACCAGATAATTTGACTCGTCTTGAAGCACTGCGCGAAATCAACGCCAAGTTGAGTGATCCGCGCGGCGTGCCTCAACAAGAAATTGAGCAGGCGATTCTTGATGGAAAGGTTGTTGTTGTTCAGTCGATGGGGCTGCACTCATCCGAGGTTGCCTCGAGCCAAATGGCCGCCGAACTAACCTATGACCTTGTTACCCGTACTGACGATGAAGTGACGCGCATTCTCGATGAGACCATCGCTATCATGATTCCGTCCTTCAATCCGGACGGTGAGATCATGGTCACTGATTGGTACAACGAAAATGTTGGCACGGAGTACGAAGGCGGTGGTCTTCCTTGGTTGTACCATCATTATATCGGGCATGATAACAACCGTGATGCGTTCCAACAGAATACCGTCGAGTCGCAGTATGGTGCCAAGATTTTGTTCCGCGACTGGATTCCGCAGGCCTACATTGATCATCACCAGATGGGTGCTTACGGTGCCAGGATCTACGTTCCACCCTACGCTGAGCCGATCCGTCCAGAGGCCGATCCTCTGGTGTGGCGTGAAATGAGTTGGTATGGCGCGCACATCGCCTATAAGGAAGAAGAAGCTGGCAAGGCTGGCGTTGTCAATGCAGCTATCTACTCAGGCTGGGGCCACTTTGGTTTCCATTGGATCACTCCTTTTCATAATATCGCCGGCATGTTGACCGAGTCGGCGAGTGCTCGCTTGGCCACACCACTGTTTGTTCACCCTGATCAACTCAACGGTTCGAGAGGCTTACCGGAATATGAGGCGCAAACGACGTTCCCAAACCCATGGGAAGGCGGGTGGTGGCACGTCCGTGACATCGTTGAGCAGCAGAAGATCGCGGCGATCGCGACGTTGGATATAGCTGCTCGACATCGTGCCACGGTTCTCCGGAACGCGTACCTGAAGGCCATTCGCCAAATTGAACGTGGCCAAACGATGTCACCCGTTGCATTTGTAATTCCAATGGATCAACACGATTTGCTCACGGTGCTCAAAATGGTGAATAACTTGGTCAGACAAGGCATCGACGTGCAACGCGCCACAACTGGGTTCACCCACGAAGGTCGTATTTACAAGGCCGGATCGTTCATTGTCTCGATGGCTCAGCCGAAGCGTGGCGTGATTCGTTGGCTGCTTGGCCGGACCTTTTACCCAGACAATACTTATACGCGAGACCGTGATGGCAACCCCATACGGCCGTACGACATGTCTACCGACACCATGGCAGAATTTATGGGTGTGCGTGTAGATCCTGTCAAATCAGTTATTGAGACTACGATCGAGACAGTTGATGCACTGCTTGCACCGGAAGGCTCAGTGGCGCAGGGCCGTTTTGGTTACGTGCTCGACGGTCGACTGAACGATAGCTTCAAGGCGGCCAATCTACTGCTCGCGGACAATGTTAGTGTGCGGCGTGTTACCACTTCCGATAACGGGCTCAGGGCTGGAGATTTTGTCGTGGCCGCTGCGGCATCTGACGATGTTGTAGCGCAGATAGCGCAGACGACCGGTGTCAATTTTGCACCGAGCAACGTCGACTCTAGTCGTGTCAGTGAGCCCTTACGCCAGACTCGAATTGGAATGTACCAGCGATACTATGGTGGGAATATGGATGAAGGCTGGACTCGCTGGCTGCTGGAGGACTTTGCATTTCCTTACGAATCATTAATGGATGCGACGATCACTGCTGGCAATTTACATGAAAATTATGACGTGATCATTCTTCCGGCCGATAGTGTCGCTAGGATGACAGGTGAGCCAGTTGAAAGTGGTGCGCGCGTTCGTTCAAGACCTGAAGATTACCCACCCGCCTACCGTAGCGGCTTCGGAGATGAAGGTGTAGCTGCCCTGAAGTCTTTTGTTGATCAAGGTGGCACACTTGTTACGTTTGCCGAAGCCGGGAACCTCCCGATTCAGAAGTTTAAGCTACCGGTGCGAAATCTTGTCGCAGGTTTGTCGCCAACGGAATTTTGGTCACCCGGATCGACACTTAAAGTCGACATTGATTCGAAGCATCCTCTGGCCTATGGCATGCCGTCTGAGGGGTTGGCAACTTTTCTCCGCGGTAATCAGGTCTACGAAGTGGTGGCCACACCACGTAACGATCGGGTCGAGCGGATCGCCACCTTTATTGAGCGTGACATTCTGCAAAGCGGTTGGCTCCTTGGCGAAGCTGTGATCGCGGAGAAGGCAGCGATGGTTGCGGTACAGCAGGGGCAAGGTCGAGTTGTGTTAATTGGGTTCCGAGTACAGCACCGAGCTCAGACCCATGGCACTTTCAAGCTTGTCTTCAACGCGCTTATGGGTTCTGGTGTGGAACGGTAATCAATGCGGTGAGAAATCTTGTAAATAAGCAACAAGTCAAAACAGCCATTAGGATTCTTTCATGAAAACTATCGATCGTCGTCGCTTTCTCCAAATAGGCTCAACAGGTGCGGCGCTCAGTTTCGCAACGGGAACCTCTCGTTCAGTTGTAACAGCAGCTACCCAGCCGGTTTTCAGTGAACAGGATGTCAGATTATCCGGCGATGGGCTTGGACTCACACCGACCGCGTCGATCGAACTATTGGCACGACTCACCGACGAAAATGCAATTGCGTCGGATTCCTATTCCAACGGGGGAGTCGTTGAAGAATTAGAGCAAGCTTTCGCTGCGGCGCTTGGCAAAGAGCGTGCCGTCTTTATGCCGACTGGCACACTGGCTAACCACTTGGCCGTACGCATGCTGGCAGGCGGGCCGAGTCGGGCGATTGTTCAGGCAGAAAGCCATCTCTATAACGACACCGGTGACACGATTCAGACCCTAAGCGACATCCAGTTGGTACCACTGGCTTTCGGCCAGGCGACCTTTACTTTGGATGATGTGCGAGCGTTACTTGACCGAACTGCCAGCGGACGAGTTTCTACACCGGTGTCCGTGATCTCGATTGAATCACCGGTTAGAAGAAAGTCAGGCGAGGCATTTGATGAAGCTGAGATGGATCGGATTACGGCCTTTGCTCGCCAGGAGGGAATTCGTACGCATCTTGATGGCGCTCGGATTTTTTTACAGGCTGGATTTACGGGCCGATCAGTTGCCGATTATGCCCGGTCGTTCGATACGGTTTATGTTTCGCTCTACAAGTACTTTAATGCGCCATCGGGTGCAATTCTCGCCGGTCCAAGTGCGTTACTCGACCAAATGTTCCATGTACGACGAATGTTTGGAGGAGGGCTTGCGAAAGTCTGGCCGTTTGCTGCGATCGCATTACATTACTTCCAAGGATTTCCAGAGCGTTACGCGCGAGCCGTTGGTGTGGCGCGTGAGTGGACACAATTGGTTAGTGGCCATGAGGTCTTTTCGACCGAACCGATTCCAGCAGGGACGAATCTGTTCCTCTTGAAGGTGCACCATTCGGACCTGAACGCGTTCCGCGATCGACTCGCACGCCAGCACGTGCGGCTGCCGGCACCACTTGCCGATGGGTCTGGTTTTAGGTTGGGCGTGAACGAAACCTGGGGTCGCACGACAGCGTCGGACCTCGCCGCCATGTTTGTGCAGGCCGCCGAAGCATAAGCCCAAGTTGCTGAGATTGACACAATTGGCGTGCATGCGGTGCGCGCTTCACCATATTTATGACAGGAGGCTTTCAATGCGAATCGTTTCTGGACTCTGCGTGGTGTTTCTACTTTGTGGTGCGATGTCCGTGGATGTCTCAGGGCAGGCTGTCGTCCAAGTCAACACGGTTGAGGTTCCGGAGGACCAAGTTGGCGCATACCTGAGTGGGCTCAAGAACATCATCGACCTGTATGAGCAGATTCTCCCAGAGGCTGAACTGCGTGTCTGGCGAGACGCCGAAGGGGTGAGTCCTCACCTCATTACTGTGATGACTGAGTTTGCAAGTGCTGACGCTTGGACTGCCGGCAACGCGAAGTTGCAGGCAGACTCGGTCTATCAGCAACTGATTGAAGCCTTTGAGGTAACGGGCCGATCCATGGTGTCTGTGACCCTCTTTAGTGAGATCACTCCGTAGGTGGTCCAGTTGTGGCTGAGCTGTTTGGCAGACGGATTGGTAATGTGCCGGTTGCACTGATTTCTCCTTTCAGTAGCCGGGCAAACGCCTCACCATACACCGTCTGATTGCCATAAAAGCCGCCCTCGCCGTACCCAACCACAAACGCACTGCTGCCGTGGACAGCCTCTACGAGATACGGGTTTCCGTATGACATGACGACAGTCGAAGTGGGCTTCACTTCGAACACGGACTGCAGTAAATCAGCGTGCTGTGGTAGGAGTGGGCCATTGTCGACGTACATCGTGCGCGGATTGAATAACGAGACAATGACCGTGTCTGCTGCGCGAGCAGCGGTTACGGCCTGCGTATACACCTCGGCAGCGTCGTTAGGACCCAGCGCAAACGTTTGGCGAATTGGCAACATCTCTGTGAGGCGTGCCGTGATGTCAAGCGCGGCTTGGTGCTGGGCCGTCTTTTGGACTGAAATATGGATAATGTCTCCCAACGTTTCCACATTCGTTGGTAAGAAACCGTCATTGGTCAGCACGGTTAAAGAGCGTTCCGCCACTGTGCGCACGAGATCGCGGTGGGTCGCGATACCGACTTTCGAGTCGATTTGAGAGGTGTCCACGAATCGTTCTTGATGGAGATTGAGCCGCGCCTTCCAATAGAGAAGACGGTGCACAGACTTGTTGATCTGGGAGATAGTCAGTTCGCCATTTTCGACGGCCGTGACAATCGCGTCGATCATTTTGATAGCATCGAGCGGTTTTAGCAGTGCGTCGTGGCCGGCTTGGATCGCAAGCACACCAACTTGTTCGGCACCGAACCGGTTGACGACCTTGTCGTACCAGAGATCGTCTGTTGTCAGCACGCCTTCAAAACCAAGGCGCTCACGGATCCAATGGGTCGACAGCGCTGGTTCAACACTAGCTGGGAGGTCGGAGCCGTCCGTGACTGAGGGCACGCTTATATGTTCGGTCATGATAAACGTGACGCCAGCGTTGATTGCGTGCTGGAAGGCGAGAAAATCGGTCTGTTCCACTTCGTGGTCAGGCTTGGCGTTGACGGTGAATTCGGTGTTGGGAATCAGTTCCACATCGCCTCGACCTGGGAAGTGCTTGGCGGTGGCCAGCATCCCGTGATCCTGATAGCCACGGATGTAAGCTGATGCCATGCGTCCGAGTAGATCGAGGTTACGTCCGAATGACCGCACGCTGAGCACCGGGTTGTGTGGCTGGGTCTGGACGTCGACGACCGGTGAATACGTTAGGTGGATACCAATGGCGCGGCCTTCGGTGGCGCCAACTCGACCCACTTCATAGGTCAACTTCTCCGAACCGATGGCAGCGAGCGCCATGTTTGCTGGAAATTCTGAGGCGCCAGTGAACTGTTGGCCAGGTCCACCTTCAAAGTCAGCCGAAATCATGAGCGGAATCTCGGCTAATGCTTGAAGCTGATTTAACAGGTTGGCGGTGGCGTGTGGGGTCCCGCCGTAGACGACGAAGCCTCCGACCCCGTGACTGCGCACCAGCGTTTGCCAGTGCTCGAGGGTCGCTTGGTCATACTCACCGTGTAATTGTTCGACGATCATCTGGCCGACCTTTTGCCTCAGGGTCATGTTGGCGAGGGTCTCTGTAGCCCATTGCTCAGCGTCTGCATGGCTGGCCGTTAGGACGGGCTGCACCTCAACGGGTGAACCTTGGTCTGAGGGCGTGCAGCCCGCAAGCCACATGCACGGAATGATCGCGGTTAGCATGAACCGCAGAAAGCAACAGAAGCTTCTGGATTTTCTCAGCAATGGTCTCGTCTCCAGGTCAAAGATGCAGATTCAGCATAACAGGATGTGAGTCTGGTAAAAATTTGTAACGTCAAATTTTTACATAGATGCTGTTAGTTGCTTTAATGACGTTCCTGAACGTGCCAAAATGGTAAGTCGAGACACAGAATCCCAATGGTCAATACCGATAGGGGTCGATATCTTTATGAAGACGATCATTAACAAGACTGGCCGGCCGCTCAAAATCACACTGTCCCAGGGACGGGTGCTTCGCCTAGGTCCACGTAAAGAAGGGCAGATTGCCACGCCTGATGCGGAACGTGAATCCGTGAAAAAGATGATCGCGGTGGGAGAGGTCAGTGTATTCGATGAGGTCTCACGGACGGATTCGCGTGCCGAGAAGGGGCCAGGAGGTGCCCTGCGGTCGCAGGGTCGAGGTCGACGATTTTTAGGGTCGACACGAGGAGAACGGTAAGTAAGGGTGTGGTAAACGGTCGGTCTAGCTTGACGGCGGGGCTGATTATGGGCAGGCGAAGGCCTCTCTTAAGGCATCCATCACAAGCACTGTGTCTCGTTCATGCAGTCTCTCGGGATGTTCGGTGAGATACCGATGTGTAAAGCGGATGGCGCGACCAACGGTTAGGCGGTCGTCGGGTCGGCAAATGGGGGAGTGTGAGGGAGAGACACTCTGCCTTACATCGTTTCGATACCATTCAAACGCCGTCTCTAGCACTCCCCGTACAAGGCCCAGACAATAGACCGCTTGTGGGCTGAATTGACCACTGGCCTCCATGTCTGTTACGGCCTGCCCGCATTCAACAATTAAGGCGTCACCTGTAGGAAGGGATTGAGGCGCAGCCACGGTTGGACTTAGTGTAACGAGGAACGCAAGAACGGACCCAATGACTGTACTTGCCATAATGCGACTCCTTTTGCGGGAGAAGGGCGGTTTCGAACGAGGGAAATTGTTTCAGTGGCCATCTTCCCACACGGGTGCCACAAACTAAACCTGATACTGGAGTTCGGCAGTCAAATCGAACGACGTGAATGTTCCGAACGGGTTACAGTACAATATTGATTGATTTTGATGCCGGGGTGGCGGAACTGGCAGACGCACAGGACTTAAAATCCTGTGACCCTTTGGGTCGTGCGGGTTCAATTCCCGCCCTCGGCACTCTTCCTTAGTTGTTCATTTCCTATGGCGACCCATCCTACAGAGACACGGCAGTACAATGGTTATGGCGCAATCAGACTATGAGAGACAGTGGCTTTTATAAATTCGGCCGAATGGTTGGCAGTAAATTTAAAACTGCCAAGTGGGTGTGGGCATCGGCTGCCGGGAGTGAGGAGGAGACCATCCGGGCGGAGTACGCGGTTGGTCGAAATCTTGCAGAACTTGTTCGCCATGAAGTGCCAGGCGGAACGGATGGAAATGACCAGCTGTTTCTTGACGGGATTAGCGATCGCTTGGTGTCCGTAGTACGCAATAAATTGCATCGTTTTGAGGTGGCGACCCTTGCGAAGGGACAGCCCTCGGCTTTCGCGCTTCCCGGTGGATTTATCTTCGTGGACCGGTCTCTTGTGAGTTTGTGTCATCACGACCGCGATGAGATTGCCTTTGTAGTAGCCCACGAGATGGCGCATGTCATTCGACACCATGCAATCAATCGTTTACTCAGTCAGGCTGCGCTCTCTGTGGTCTCCCTCGCCACAGCGGGGCGAGGGTGGCTGGTGCCTTGGCTTAAGAAAACTGGGCTCCAAGGTCTAGAACGCGCGTATTCACGGAAACATGAGTTTGAAGCTGACGCACTAGGTGTACTAATGACGAAGGCAGCGGGGTTCGATCCGTCTGGTTCGACCCGTCTCTTAAACAGATTGGGAGTCCTCAACCGAGAGTCCGATCAGTCCATGCTTGGGGTCTATTTGTCCACGCATCCCAGTATCGAAGACCGCATCGTGAGACTGCGTCACCATGGTTGAGGTTCTGGTGTGTTCTCCGATGCTGAGACAGGGGTAGGGTCGTAATGCGAAGAAGCTTCTGGCTGAAGATGGGAGTCGGGGTGCTGCTCCTTGTGGGAGTGCCTTGGTTGTTTTTGAAAACGGTCCGGAACACCATTGCGGAACCGTACTCTATTGGTGCAGCTACAGTTACGGAGTGGACGCTTCACGTTCAGGAGATGGGTCAACCGATCCCTGCACTAATTACGCTTGTGCCATCAAGTTCTTTGGTCCCGCAGTTGTTTCAACAGGTGTTTCATCGGACGATGGAATCGTTGATGACACCGTCACAGCCTGGTATGCCGGTTGTGTTACAGGGAGAATTTCTGGCGGGCTTACAAGATGTGTTTCTGCCTAACGAGATTCTTGCGATTGCACGCACGGTCGGGCTTGAGCAAGCGCAATTTAACCCAGTTTGTATGGCGGTCAAGCGGGAGCCGTCTGGCGGACGTACGCGGCAATTGTTTTTCGTCGTGTTTGAGACGCCGGCTTTTAACGAATTTCGGCAGGAGTTGGCAAAGCTATACAAGGAGCGTGGAGGGGTTCTACCATTCGATCCCGCTGCCCTTGAACTTGTGTTACCAGTCGCCTCGTCAGATGCGGATTTCGCGGCGTGGTGGCCATTGGAGGTGGACAGGGTGGTCGATTGTCGAGCGCCAATTACTTGAGGGAAGTGTGGTTTTGAGAGTAGGATATTTCATTTAATGGTACAAATGGTAAACAGTAGTACGGTTTTGCGAGTTGTATAGTAAGAGACCTTCCGCATACACGGTTTCAATAAGACAGGTGCAACCTCTGTAACGCTATGAAAAATCGAACGAAAGTTGGCATCATCCTCACCCTCATCATCTTGGCAGCCGCTGCCTTTGGCTGGACTCGCTATCGGGAACGTTCGAAGATTCCTGAAGTACAAGCTGAGAGGATTGAGCGTCGTAATCTCGTCGCCACTGTTGTCGCCTCAGGCAAGATTGAACCTGAGCGGATGGTGAATATCAGTGCCGATACTATGGGCCGAGTTACTAATCTGGTTGTCGAAGAGGGACAACAGGTGGACGAAGGACAGTTCTTAATGTTGATAGATCCTGAATCTGCTGAGAGCGCAGTCGAGATGGGCGCTGCAGGACTTCGTGCAGCACAGGAGTTACTGAACGCCGCACGCGTGGCCGTCGAGACCTCGCAAACCAATCTCGACTTGGCCCTTCGTAATGAGGAACGCGCTGTCGGGTTGAGTAAAGACTTGATCGTTTCTCAAGAAGAACTCGACCGTGTCGAAAGTGAAGTGAAGGTTCGACGTAGCGAGCTGGAAGCTCGCGAAACTGAGGTGCGGGCGCAGGAGCAACGACTTCAGCAAGAGACTGCCAATCTTCGGAGCGCTCGTCATGTGTTGAGCAAGGTCACGATTGATGCGCCGATGGCTGGTGTTATTACGCGACTCAACATTGAGCAGGGTGAGACCGTGGTTATTGGAACTATGAACAACGCGGGAACTGTTCTGATGACAGTTGCAGACTTGTCGGTGATCCTTGCGGTTCTGGAAGTGGATGAGGTCGATATTCGTGACGTAAAACTCGGTCAGGAAGCGTTGGTCGTAATCGATGCCATGCCGGACACGCCCTTCAAGGGACTTGTGACAAAGATTGCCTCAAGCGCAATCCAAGCCTCAGGATCTGCAGCTGCTGCAGGAGATCAGCGCGGTACGAATTTTGAAGTTGAGGTGACGATTCAAGAAGAGATTCCTGGCGTGCGCCAAGATTTCTCTTGCTCGGCAGATATTACGACCGCCACGCGAGGCGACGCGATCGCAGTGCCGATTCAGGCTTTGGCGGTGCGCGAGGATGATCAGGAGGAAGAGCGAGAAGGTGTATTTGTTATCCGAGATGCCGTCGTCGTTTTCACGCCGGTTGAGATTGGTATCGCCGGTGAGCGTTATTTCGAAGTGCTGGACGGTCTGCAGGAAGGAGACGAAGTCGTGACGGGTCCCTATGCTGAGGTCCGTGAACTCATGGACGGCGACGCTGTCACCCTGGAAGAGACTGAGAACGATAAAGGTTCAGGGTTTAGTTTTAGTTTTAGTGTATCGGAGTAGTTGGGCAGTTTCCTCTCATGTCCTCTTTCTTTGAAGCCATCCGGCTCGCCCTAGGCGCTATCTGGTCGCACAAATTGCGATCCCTCCTAACCGTTCTTGGAAATATTGTTGCGGTAACCTCTATCATCGCAGTGGTCACGCTGATCCAGGGCTTGAATGTAGCGGTGAGCGACGCGATCACCTCGGAGGCTGGCGCGGACGCCTTCATGGTCGAACGGGTCGGCTTTATCACTGACGAGGACGAAGCGGAACGAGCCCGACGACAAAATCCACGCATCACGCTCGATGATGCCGTGGCGATTGACAATTACTCTTCAGCAGTTGAAGCCATCATGGCTAGAGTTGAGCAGCGTGGCCGCGTCACTTATCGTGGTCGCGAACTTGAGCGAACAAATATCGAGGGCGTGAGTGAGGACCATATCCGTTTCTCAAATTATGGAGTCGAGCGGGGACGACTCATCACACCCACTGAGGTTCGACGTCGTCGCCCGGTGGCGGTGTTGGGATGGGGTGTCGCCGACAGATTGTTTGAGGATGTAGATCCACTCGACAAGACGATTCGGGTTGAGGATCAGCATTTTCGCGTTATAGGGGTGAGTGCGAAGAAAGGGGCGATATTCGGACGGTCGCAGGACGAATTCGTTATCGTCCCGCTAGGTGCTCATCAAAAGATCTTCGGGATTCGTCGAAGCCTGTCGCTTATGGTGAAGCCAGAGGACCCGAGTCAGATGCAAAAGACGATGGAGGATGCCGTCGTTGCGCTTCGGATTCAGCGTCAACTCAAGCCAACGCAAGACAACAATTTCGGGCTATTCACGTCAGGTACGATTCTTGGATTGTGGGAGACAGCCACAGAAGGGATCTTCGCAGTTCTTATCGGTGTGGTAGCGCTGTCGTTGGTCGTGGGTGGAATCGTCATAATGAACATCATGTTAATGCTTGTCACCGAGCGGACGAGAGAAATTGGTCTCCGGAAGGCACTGGGTGCTCGCCGTCGGGACATCATGTGGCAGATTTTAGCCGAGTCGATCATGCTTTCCTTTATTGGCGGTGTCGTGGGTATTGTGCTCGGATTCGGCGTGGCGCTCGTGATTGAACAGACCACTCCAGTGCCTGCCGCTGTGGAAGGATGGTCAGCCGTTCTTGGCGTCGGTATGACGGGTATCGTTGGTCTGATTTTCGGCCTGTATCCGGCACTGCGTGCGGCCCGCCTGAGTCCGATCGAAGCGCTCGGAAAGGAATGATTTGAAACTTCGGATTGCGCTGTTTAACGAGATTGGATTCATGGCGTTTCAGACGCTGCGCGCGAACAAAATGCGCTCAGCCTTAACGATTGTAGGTGTCGTGATTGGAATTACGGCAATCGTTGGCATGACCTCACTGGTCCGTGGTTTCGACAGCTCGTTTAAAGCGGTTGTGGAAGAAACGGGTCCAAATACTATTTACGTAGCGAAGTTCAGTGGACTCAGCTTTATGTCTGGCCAAGATTTCATTGATTTAATCCGTCGTCCCAATCTGACTCCTAATGATGCCCGAGCCTTGGAAGCACTCGATTCGGTGCGCTTTACCGATACCATGCTGGGCAGCGGTATTGGTGATAGTCGTCGCCGGCTGTCATATCGTGGAGAAGAAACGAAGCGATTACAGATTTTAGGTACGTCGGAATTGTTCGCCGAAGTTGGTTTTCTTTCGCTCGAAGCCGGACGGTTTTTTACGGCGAGTGAATTGCAACACCGCCGCGCCGTAGTCGTATTGGGACAAGGACCATTTCAGTCACTTTTTCCGTTCACTGATCCGATCGGCAAGAAAGTTCGGGTTGCCGGACAGCCATATACCGTTATCGGTGTAATGGGACCACGTCCGAGTCCTGGAGGTTTTAATGTAGGACAGGATGATATTGCGGTCATTCCGTACACTCGCTATGAAAGTCAATTTGGAGTGCCAGGATTTAGAATGGCTGGAGGAGCGCATCGTGACGTCACGCTTACGGTGATGCCACGAGATGGACAACGTGAGGCGGCATTGCGAGAAATTGAAGAAGTCATGCGAATCCGTCACGGCCTTAGACTCGATGAGCCGAACGATTTCGATCTTGTCACCCAGGATGCGATGTTGCGGGTGTGGGAGCGGACCACGCAGGCGGTGTTTTTAGCTCTTGTCGTCATTTCCTCTATCGCGCTACTCGTCGGTGGAATCGGCGTGATGGCAATTATGACGATGTCGGTGACGGAGCGAACAAACGAAATTGGTTTACGGAAAGCTTTAGGGGCGAAACGGCAGGAAATTTTATGGCAATTTCTCGTCGAGGCGGGGGTCTTGACGTTAGTCGGTGGCATTCTAGGCGTGCTATTGGGCAGTGGAACTGGACTCCTCGTACATTTCGTTTCTGGTTTTCCCATCTCGTTACCTTGGTGGTCGTTTGCCCTGGGCCTAGGATTTTCTGCGAGTGTTGGGCTCGTCTTTGGTATGGCGCCGGCTATTCGCGCGTCGCGTCTCGATCCAATTGAGGCACTGCGTCATGAGTGAGGCAAGATGACATGAGTCTGATTGAAGTTGAGGCGCTCTCGAAGAGTTATCAGATGGGCGTTGAAGAGGTGCATGCCTTGCGGGGCGTCGATCTGACCGTTGAAAAAGGTGACTATATTGCCATTATGGGGCCTTCAGGATCTGGCAAGTCGACATTACTCAATCTCCTAGGGTGTCTAGACACTCCGACCAGCGGTCGGTATGTCTTGAACAGTCGTGACGTCAGTTCGATGGCGGAAGATGATCTCGCACAAGTACGCAACGAAGAAATTGGCTTTGTTTTCCAAACCTTCAATCTTTTGGCGAGAGCTACAGCACTCCAGAACGTTGAGTTGCCACTGGTCTATGCGGGTGTAGGCGCGGATGAACGGCGTGTTCGTGCACGGCAAGCTATCGAAAAAGTCGATCTTTTGGATCGGATTACGCATCGTCCAAATGAGCTTTCTGGAGGCCAGCGGCAGCGAGTAGCTATCGCGCGTGCGTTGGTGAACGATCCATCCATTCTACTTGCCGACGAACCCACCGGGAATCTCGATTCGGTCGCTGGGGGGGAGCTACTCGACCTGCTGGACAGCTTGCATAAGACAGGACACACCCTCTTCGTGGTTACCCACGAGCGCGACGTTGCAATGCATGCGCAATCAATTGTCCATTTACGAGATGGTCAAATCGAATCAATCGAGAAATTGTAGACACGCTTCGGAATAAGCCACGCAGCACATGCCTAATGGCGGCCCGTGTCATTTGTCTCTGGAACTGGGTCAGATTTCAAGAAACGAATTAACTCTGCATGGAACTGATCTGGAGCTTCTAGATGTGGAATGTGCCCGACGTTGTCGATAAGAACCAATTCGGCATTCGGAATGGTGTCAGCCACGTTTTTTGCTAAGGCAGGAAAGTTAGGACCGTCTTCCGTTCCACCAATGACTAGTGTCTTTGCCTTGATGTGTGGCCAATCGTGGACAACAGGATCAGCGTAAAGCATCTGCGCAATACGACTGCGTACCATGGCGAATTGCGGCCAATCGCCACTTTGAGTCCAACCGTAGTGCAGACGAATAAAATACTCGTATTCGGGTTTCCAAGTGACAAAGTAACGTTCGATGCCTCGACGAATTGAATCGTAAGTCCGATTCAAACTAGCTTGATACTGAGCCTCGTGATCTCGCCATGTTCGATTCAGTCGCGAGTCGGTCAGGCCGATCTGATTTACCATAACGGCATGTGTCGTCATAGACGGATAGGAAAACGCAAAACGAGACGTCACCATGCCTCCCATTGAGTGTCCTACAATGGCGACTTTCGAGATTCCTTTCTCGTCGAGCAGCAGCTTGATATGGAGTGCCATGTCATGCAGTGTGTACGGCAGAATTGGTTTGGATGAGCGCCCGTACCCGATCCGGTCGGTGGCTAACACGCGGAATCCCTCGTTCCGTAGGACCTCGATAGTGCCTTTCCAGTACTCGGCAAAGAAATTTCCACCGTGAAGCAGCACAACGGTCTTACCGTTTTCTGCACCGACTGGTGATACGTCCATATAGGCCATTCGGACATCCTGTCCGGACATCGTGAATGACATATACGATACGGGATGCGGATAGGGAACATCTTCCAGTGACGGGCTCATTGGTCCCCAGTCGGTGGGCTGCGCAGTTGCCTGGATTGGTATCGTTAGAAGTATAAGGAGGACCGTCGGGAGACAGTTAAAATAGTAACGCAATCTGTTCATGGTCATCTGTTCCTCCTGCAAGTAGCACATCTAACCCAGTAGTTATAGCCCGCTCGGCACCTTCACATGCCAGCTTGCTTTAAGTAGGCTTCCGGCGTCAACCTGAGCTCTCGACTCACTTTCGTCGACCAAGCCACATATTTACGTCAAAGGCATTGAGATCGGCAAAACGCATCATTTCTGTGATGACGACAATAGCATCAGTGGTGGTGGCTTCCTTGGTTAGTGGAAGAGGGAATTGCTTAGTCTGCTCAGTGCGAGCTGCGTACAACTTGATAGCAGCTGTTACAGCACGGGCAAGATCTTCATCCGAGGGTCTAGTTGTTGTTTGGTTGTGACGTGCTTCATCCATCATGGTTACGAAAGCGTTTACTACCTTGGTTGCTGTCGGTTGCTGCTCAGAACTTATTTGATCCACCATAGGGAACTTCCTCATTGAAGATGCACGAGGCATGTGTATGCCTCCTTGGATAGAATCTCGCTAAGAAGTTGCGAGGTTCTTTTTTGGTAAGGTGATGAAAACCTCTCCTCCTTCAGTTCTTACTGCCACGGGACGGAGTCGATATTTAGGTACGGCCACATGTGCCCCTGTCCGAATATCGAATTCGAAACCGTGCCACGGGCAAATAACGTTGAGTTGGTTTCGTGCAAACACTCGCCCCAGACTTTTTTTGTCTTCCGTAACGTCTTCAAGCACTCGCGGAAGAATTTTCCCTTGGCATGCTGGGCCACCAAGATGCGGACATTTGTTCTCGTACGCATAAAATTCGCCATCTAGTTGAAATACGCCAACTTGCATTCCAGCGATTTCAATAACACGCCGACCAGGATCATCGAAACTAGCAACTGTACCAATGTTGATTTCAGACATGGATTTAGATTTGCCTCATCACAATACATCGCTCGGTTATGGTCGTACACGTTTAATAGGAAGTCCAAAGAGTTTCGCAGCATTCAATCCAAGGATGTTTCTTTTCGCCTCGTCAGATAGAAAGGGGAGTGTCGTAACGGTGTGTGGTGGATTAAAGTCCCAGTGTGGCCAATCTGACGCAAAAAGCAGTTGGGTTTCAGCATTCATCATGTCCATTGTGACCTTAAGAGCGTTTGGATGACATTGCTCCATAGGCTGGCTAGAGAAATACATTTCTTTCATATATTCACTGGGCAACTTTTTTAGACCTGGTGCTTCGTTCTGTCTCATCAAAAATTCATGATCCAGTCTTTGCATGAGATAAGGAATCCAGGCTAAGCCTCCTTCGACCCAAAGAGTCTTAAGTTTTGGGAAGCGTTCAGGTATTGCATTTACGATCCAGTTCGTCATGTGAATCAAATTGTAGTGCACGAAGGAAAGAGCGTGCATTGAGATGAAACGATTCAGCATCTGAAATGAAGCGTCATTCCAATTGGGTCCCGCGTGAAAAACTAGAGGTTTACCAGTTTCCTCAATCATGGCATAGAGACGCATGTAGGAAGGACTGTGAACAGGGACGTGTCGCACAGAGGTGACAGTAAATCCAACAATGCCTGGCACGTTACTGAAATCTTTTACGAGCTTTTCACAGTCTTCCGGAGAATTAAAGGGGAGGTACACGAGTCCAAGAATGCGTTTATCTTGTGGAAGAATAACATCGCGAAGCCATCGATTGTAAGCACGAGACAGATACAATTCTGCGCCGTCAACCGGACTCGTTCCCAAAAGGAGCATGGCCGTTGGGAAGATGACTTGATAATCCACACCCATGGTGTTCATCGCCCGACGCACTATCTGCACAAATCTATGGCCGGAGGTTTTTGGGTCATCGGTGAGTTCACGTGGTCCACTTTGGTGGGGCACTCGACCGGCCATTGACTGAAAGTTTTGCCCTGGTGCAAGATTACTCAATGGCATAGCAGACCCACCTTTGAGCATGGCCTGAGCAGTTTGTTTGAGTACATCGTTTTCAAGCAGATCAATGATCTCAGGCCAGAATTGGACTTCCTGAAGATGTGCATCGACATCGATGATCAAGTCGTATGCTTCGTGTTGCTGTGCGAACCTGGTCGCGTGTGACAAGTAGTCTCGCGTATCGGTCGCGGCAGTGATCTCTGGCAAATCACGAACTGTTTGGTCAGAACGATCATTCATGGGACATTTTCTCCACCTACGAGTGCTGTGCGCACCACGGATTTGGATACATTTTACGCTTTCCTCGAAGTCGACACCGATTTAGTTCACTACCCATTGGGCCTTGCCAATTTCGTTTAGTACTGACATACCCACTCCATCGCATGACGCCGCTAGTGTCTACGGGGCCAAAGTGTAGTGCGTTCTGCATCTATAATTCCAGTGACCGGACTAGTATGATGAAGCAGTGTCAAAACCGTTACATATTGCGTTTCTTGGCTGCGGTTTCATTACTGGCGTCCACAGTCGGCATTTAAAGGGCTTACGTGGTGATATCGTCCGGAGCTATGCCAGTCGTGACAAAAGCAAGGCGAAAGCCTATTGCAAGCGCTATCGCGGGGTAGGCAGTTACAGTGGCTATGGGTCTGCTATAGAGGACCCGACTGTCGATGCCGTGGTGATTGCAGTGCCCCCCCGTTTTCATCTTGACCTTACCCTGCAGGCACTGGAAGCCGGTAAACACGTTTTGGTGGAAAAACCGGCTTATTTACGGATGGCTGATTATTTGCGGGTACGTTCGGCGCGAGATCAAGCAGGACGTGTAGTGCTTGTAGGTGAAAACGATCACTATAAACCCTTAGCGGTTTGTCTGCGACGATTGTTGCGTGAGGATGTGATCGGAAAAATGGTCTTTGCCCACTTTACGACTATCGTACGACGCTTCAAGACGGCAGATGATTGGCGGAATGACGAGGCGATTGCTGGCGGCGATGCATTCTTTGAGGAAGGAATTCATTGGTTGCATCTTGCTAATAGCCTCGGTCCTGTAATTACCGAAGCGCACGGGTTTCGACCTACCTCTTTAAGAGATGGCAGTGATATTCGCGAGAAAAGCATGATGGTCGCTTTCCGTTACGATAATGATGCAGTGGGAGCACTTTTTTATTCACGTGAGATTCCATCGTTATTACGCGGTCTTCGAATTTCGAAGTTGTTTGGACGTGCTGGCATCATTTCGTTTGAATCGAATGGAGCCATAGTATTGGTAAGAGGGGCACAATCAACTCGCTTATTGTTTCCTGGTTTCCGAGACATTCGCGGTTATCGAGCTATGTACCGTGATTTCGTTCGCGCAATTCGCACGAACCGGCCACCAGAAATGAGTCTCGAAACTGCAATTGTTGATCAGCGGCTTATGGATCAGGT
>CAJXDY010000034.1:0-25148 GCA_913052135.1 uncultured Acidobacteriota bacterium | reverse complement strand
GCGCGACCCACAGGCGGAACAGCCCCGGCTCCACGGTCGGGCGGTTGTCGATCCCCACAAAGAGCAGGTCGGCGTCGGGGTTTCCATCCCCAAAGACAATTTGAGTCCGGCGTTCGCAGAGTCCGCAGCGCTGGCAATCCCCGAGCACCCTGCGCACTTCTTCGAGAGTTGGCGTGTCCCCCCACGACGTGGGCGTTTCCCGTGCCTCGATTCGGTCCGCCGTTGGCTGGGCAGCCGGGGGCGCCTGGGCGGGTTCGGGGTGGGCCGGGGTGGCGGGCTCGGGCGCAAAATTTTTTCGCGCCTTCGGCGCGATTTCCATACATTATAACAGTTTTTACTATGTTTATAAGCCTTGTGGAATGATTTACCGCCGGGGGCGGAAATTTTTTACGTTTCTGACCTCCCAAATGCAATTTTCTAAAGGGAAATTGTGTTGATTGACGTCAAAATGTTGAAAATTTCCCCTGCGGGGCTGGGTGAGCTAGGGGGGGGCAAGGTCCCAAATCGGTCCAAATCAGGGGGGGCGAGCTAGGGGGGGCGAGCTCCGCTCGCCCAGATTCTAGGGGGGGCCAGGCCCCCCCTGCCCCCCCTGCAGTAAGTGTTGTTGCCATCATGAAAAAGTTAACTAGAAACGCTCACCGGTCGTTCCGTTTAGTTGAAAGGTTCCCTCAAACGAATTGAGGGTGATCCATCTCTCATTTTTCGATTTTTCTCAATTATCAGCTCGATATTGACTGATTCTCACCAGCATTTTGCAATAAAACTGAAAATCTGCTCCACGAAGCTAAAATCAAGGATTTACACTTCCTCGCAAAAGCGCACACACGGTCACGCACAAGTGCTTGGTTGAGTCGCCCACAAACGCTAGTTAGAGACACGTAGTGTGTTCCGAAGGCCTGCCCGTAGTGCCGGAACTGCCTACGTTACTCCTTCAACAGTAGTGACGCTAGACAAGTTGAGTCTGTAGAGTGCGGCCAGTCACGTTGCCTGGTAAGTCTGGTTTGGCCCTTCTCCTTTCTCACTTGGTGTTCTGGCCAGGACATGCCACCTTCGCGGCCGACGATATGGTGAGACCTTTAATGCTGGGTATTATTACATTGTACTGCATAGAGCACAGTACGATCGGGCGAGGTATGCTCGCTCTTCGAGAGAACGAAATGTTAGCCCAGTCTGTTGGTATTTCCAGCTTTCGGTACATGATGCTCGCGGCTTTGCTTAGCTCGTTCATTATGGGTTTAGCGGGAAGCTTCTATGCGCACTTCTTCCAATTTCTTGGCCCAGAGATCTTAGTATTTGATTTAACCATCACGATTGTAGTGATGGTCATTGCTGGTGGACGTGCAACCTTGGCAGGACCAGTGCTTGGCGCGATTCTTTTTACTGTCCTGCCTGAACTCTTGCGCACCGCCCAAGAGTGGCGCATGGCAATTTTCGGCTTGCTGCTCATGATCATCATGTTATTCATGCCAGACGGCATCTTTCCGACGTTGAATCGGCTGGCGCTGCGTTTAATCAGGGATCGCCTGCAGCGAAGACCGCAAACAGACGCTATCTCGACCCTAGACTCAGAGTTACAGGTTCTGACGGAGAGGAAACTGACTCCGAATAATGAATTACACAAAGCCCTTTCAGGTACTTTTGTCACAGATGGTTCTCATCTGTCTCGTTCCAATCATGTCGGTTCTAGGGTGAGACTTCGTGATCGTTCAGAATCTTTATTAGTCTCCAAAGATCTGTGCGTCTATTTTGGTGGCGTTCATGCTGTGGAGCGTGTTGATCTGGAGGTGAAGGCTGGTGAAGTCCTTGCCATTATCGGGCCAAATGGGGCGGGCAAGACAACGATGCTAAATGCAATCACCGGTTTTGGGCCTATTACGTCTGGCAAGATCTGGTATCAAGACAAGATTCTTAATAAGCTCCAGCCGGATGAACTGGCGCGTCAGGGGATCGTGCGCACCTTTCAACAAACTAGTCTTTTTCTGAAGGTGTCAGTGCGTGACAATCTGGTTCTGGCACATACGGGATCAGAACAAGCCACACTCTACACCAGCCTGTTTCGTCGCGATTTATCAAGACAAATTCAGCAAGAAGCCGAAGTAGTGGCCGACTGCATTCTAGAATTTATTGGTTTGAAATCGTACGGAGCCCTTCGAGCAGGCAAACTGCCTTACGGGAGTCAGCGTTTACTGGAACTGGGCATTGCACTTGCGTCTCAGCCTCAGCTGCTGCTATTGGACGAGCCAGCAGCAGGTTTAAATCCAGCTGAAGTCAACGATCTGATAAGCCTCATTGGTTGGATACGTGATGAAGGTATCACTGTCGTGCTGGTCGAACATGACATGAAATTAGTCATGGGTATTTCCGACCGGGTTGTTGTGTTAGATGACGGTAAAAAAATTGCTGAAGGATCCCCCGACGAGATTCGCACGGACGATCGTGTCATTGAAGCCTATTTGGGAAAGCGCAGTGAGCATGCTCCAAATATCGAAAGTTGATGTTTATTACGGCAATGTCCATGCTCTCAAAGATGTGACATTGCATGTGAATGAAGGGGAACTTGTCACATTAATTGGTGCCAATGGTGCTGGTAAATCGACCGTGCTCAAAACGCTGTCTGGTTTGGTAGAACCTCGGCATGGAGAGATCACGTTCTTGGGTCAGAGAATCGACGGCAGATCAGTCGCAGAAATTGTGCGACGAGGTCTTGTTCACTGCCCTGAAGGCCGCCGAGTCTTTCCCGACATGACCATCGGTGACAATCTCGACATGGGTGCGTATAGCCGATCCGATAAAGACCAGATTACGGCAGATAAGACACGTGTCTTCGATCTCTTTCCGATATTAAAAGAGCGTTTTCATCAACGAGCCGGCAATTTATCTGGTGGCGAACAACAGATGCTTGCTATTGGTCGCGCGTTACTTGCGCGGCCACGACTACTCATGCTTGATGAGCCGTCACTTGGACTTGCTCCCATACTTGTAGAACAGATTGCCGAAATTATTCGAGCACTGCATTTAAGGGGGACCACTATTTTGCTCAATGAGCAAAATGCGGAAATGGCACTTCGACTTGCAGATCGCGGCTACGTCTTGGAAACAGGGCGCGTCGTGTTAGAAGGATCTAGTAAGGATTTATTCCAGAACGAACATGTCAAAAAAGCCTATCTTGGTGGCTGACAAAGTCTAACTCGGTCTTTCGGGTGGGCAATGAACAGGTAGTGGCGTCTCAGATTTAGTTAATAAATAGGTCTTCTGAAACCCCAACACGATTCGCCCAAGTGTTATACAAAGCAATAAGGGCGCCTTTTTCTGTTAAGTGTTGATCAGCGAGATTATTGAGCTCACTGCGGTCAGTCTTGAGATCATAGAGTTCCCAATCGCCGCCGCGGGTGGCGACCAGTTTCCAGCGTTCCGAACGTACTGCTCGATTTCCTTCATGTTCCCAAAACAGTGACTCCGACTGAAGAGGTTTTCCATGAAACGCGGGAAGTAAGCTCCGGCCTTCCATTGGGTGAATCGGCACGCCCTTCCACTCCGTCGGATACGTAGCACTCGCGGCATCGACAGCTGTAGCCATTAGATCGAGCACGCTGGCAACCTCGCTCATAACAAGACCTCCGTCGGGGATTCTGCTAGGCCAGTGAACAATAAAAGGTGCGACGATACCACCCTGATGTGTCCACCATTTGTATTGTCTCAACGGTGTATTGCTCACGTTTGCCCATCCTGGGCCATAACTCATGTAGGTTGCTTCTGGGCCTGGCAGTACCCCAGTGTTCTCGTTGCCAACAACCACTGGATTGCCCTGACGCGTTTCGCGGGCCATCCAAATGCCACGCCACTCGTCGGTTAAGACCTCATCACAACCTCCGTTATCGCTTAAGAAGAGGAGCAGGGTGTTTTCCAGTTGGCCGGTTTCGTCTAGTGCATCCAGCAGGTGACCAATATTCTGGTCCATCCGATCGATCTGCGCCGCATAGACTTCCATTGCTCGCCGGTACCAGATTCGTTCTTGTTCGGTGAGGTTCTCCCAGGCGGGGACGGTTTCGTCTGGTGGACTGAGTTGCCACGTGTTATCGATAAGTCCCATTTCCCGTAAGCGTTGATACCGTGCCACCCGTACCGGTTCCCAGCCTTCGTCGTACATCCCGCGATATTTCTCAATATCTTCTTCCAACGCGTGTAGCGGCCAGTGCGGTGCAGTATAGGCAACGTAAAGAAAGAAGGGTTGTTCTGGAGTTACGTTGTGATGTTCTTTCACGTACTGGACAGCGTGATTTCCGATCGCGTCAGTGTAATAAAAATCCTCTGGCGCCATATCGATTGGGGTGTTGTTTTCAGTGAGTGTTATAGGGGCAAAATAATTACCTGCACCTTCAATAGTTCCGAAGAAGCGATCGAAGCCACGCTGCCGTGGCCAGTTGTGTTGAGAAGTTTGTTCCGGGTGCCATCCTTCGCGGTACGGTCGCTGTGCGCGTTCCCCAGTCGCCCAGTAGCCGGTTTGCGCGGTTACATGCCACTTGCCAGACATATAGGTGGCGTAGCCGGAGTCTTGCAGGACCTGAGCTATAGTGACGGACTGGTCATTAATGTCGCCTTGGTATGCAGGAATTCCTGCATCGTACGTCATATCACCTAGGCCGGCCTGATGGGGATAGAGTCCAGTCAGTAGTGATGCACGCGTGGGAACACAGCGCGCCATATTGTAGAACTCAGTGAAACGAATACCGCCAGCGGCCAGTCGATCAAGATTCGGTGTGTTGATCTCGCTGCCATAGGGTCCAATGTCAGAGAACCCCATGTCGTCTGCCATGATGATCACAATGTTCGGACGTTCCGACGATTCTACTTCCTGAACCTTAGTGATATCAGTACATGCAAATGTAATTACACCGACGCACATCACGGTCAAGGCGACTGCAACCCACTTCTTAAATATCAATAGTGCGTTCGATTTGTGTTGCATGTCTTCTCCGTTACAAGTCCTTAGATTTAGTTGGATGTTGGTAACCAAACGGCCATTTCGCCGTTGCCTCGATTGGCCCACGAAAAGTACGGTACGGCGAGCAGCGGAACTGCGGCACCCTCGCGTAAAACAGTTCCACGAACGACAACAATTCCTCCGAGCATTTCTGGTTGGAACTCAGTTGTAAAGTGGGTGTCTTCAGGTAACAGGAGATCGAGCACTTGGCCGCCATGGTCCACTGCTTCGATAGCGTAAACGAGCGGGCCTCGCTGGATTGCTACCTTGCCGATGTTTTCTGCGACATCAGGGTGTGTTTCCACGCGGCGTGGAAACATGGGCAACTCAAGATCAATGATGTCTCCAGCGTTCCATGTGCGGTCAAGCACTGCAAAGCCGGCTTTGAGTTCAATCTGGACTGGTTCACCGTTGACCTTGAGGATAACTGATTGAGTCGAAGCCTCTACATACCGGTACAAGTCACTCGGCACCGGCAAGTTTCGAGCCCACCCAGGAATGCGAATGTGTAGCTTGAATCTTATGGGTGCAGCGGGTTCGACCAGCACCCGTACCGCGCCCTCCCACGGATAGCGAGTTTCCTGTGTCAGCCGCAAGATACTGCCCGCTTGCTCGATTTCGAGCTTGCTGCCGATGAACAGATTCACGAACACGGCGTCGTCCTGCTTCCCGTAAATGAATCCCGGCAGTTGCCCCAGCAGACGTGCGAGATTTGCCGGACAGCACGCCACTTCGTAGTAGGCCTGTCGCTGATAATTACCGCTGGATTGCAAGGGATTGGTGTAAAAAAAAGTGTCGCCATCGACAGCAACACCAGACAGTACGCCATTGTAGAGAATACGTTCCATGACGTCGAGGTAACGCCCATCGCCTGATGCCAGGAACAGTCGGTGGTTCCACATGTCCTGACCAATTGCCGCACAGGTTTCCGCATACGCGGTTTCGTTCGGCAACTCATAGGCTTCACCAAATGATTCCAAAGACCCCTGCGCTCCAATTCCACCAGTTAAGTACATCTTTGAGGAGACCACGTCTGTCCAGAGCGCTTCCAGGGCTTCGGTATAGCCGGGCATATTGGTGCGACCGGCCACGTCACTCATGCCGGTATAGAGGTACATTGCGCGAACTGAGTGGCCTACGGCTTCGCGCTGGTCTCGTACCGGTGCATGATCTTGACGGTACATCGGGTGATCGTACCTTGCCAGTTCATGGTCGGTTGGATAATCTTCGCCGTCATGAGGTTGCCCACGCTCTTCCAGAAAGAATGCAGCCAGTTCCAGGTAGCGTTGCTCGCCAGTGACGTCAAATAATTTTACCAATGCAAGCTCAATTTCTTCGTGACCAGGAACGTCGCGAATGGCTTCGGGGCCGAACTCCTTGTCAATCAGATCAGCAAAACGAATGGCTACGTCAATTAGTGTCCGCTTGCCAGTAGCGCGGTGATGCGCTACCGCGGCCTCAATTAGGTGGCCTGCACCGTAGAGTTCGTGACTATTACCGTGGACATGAATCCAACGTTTCTCGCCGACGCCGTCTGCAGGATGGTCTGGATCTGCTGTACGGGCGGGAAAGAGGTAACCATCGTCTTCCTGCGCGGCTGCGATAAGCGCGATTAGTTCATCAACCTGCGCAGCCAGTTCAGGGTCTGACTGTTGTCCCAATGCGTATGACGCTGCTTCAATCGTCTTATATACGTCGGTGTCATTGAAACGGTAACCTTCAAAGCGACCTTCTTCGAGACCTGCAGCTCGTCTGAAATTTGCGATGCGGCCCGTTTCGATATTCTGTTGCATGATGTGCGGGATCGTGACCTGTCGGTTTGTCTCCAACTTGGGCTGCCAGAACTCGTCGTCGAGCGTCACGGCCATATAGTCTATGGGTTGGATGCGCCACGTACCCTGGGGTGGTAGCAGGGGGTTCGCTTCGTTGGGCGATTCAGAACTACAGCTGGTTAAGAGGGTGATGACCAGCAGTAGTGGAAAAGTAATCGAGGTCAGGTGTCGAGGACTCATAATGACTGCGCAGCCTTCCTATCCTGTGAAGTATAAATACGCTATGACTATCGCTAACAACACAGCTCCTGACGCCACAACATCGCCGGTACTCCAACTGCTACGTGATTTACGACGATGTTCGTCGGTAAGCGTCCCGTAGGTTAAACCGCTGATGGCTGCGTAATCCGGTTCATCTGTCAGATAGCTCGTGATGACCATTGCCGCCACACACACGATCAGGATCAGGATGCTGTAGTACTGGAAGAACATGTTGTTAATAATCCAAAGAAAGGAACCTTGCACGTAACCGTTTTCAAAACCTGGCAATCCAAGTTTGACGGGTGTGTCTACTGCTAGACGGAATAGTCCGAGCAAGAACCCGATGACGAGCGAGGCCAGACAACCAGAGCCGTTTAGGCGTTTGAAGAAGACTCCCAGAAAGAAGACAACGAAAATCGGTGGTGCTAGATAGGCTTGCACACCCTGTAGGTAGTCATACAACCCCCGCCCCCCCTGTATAACTGGAATCCACAGCAATCCAACAATAACCATTACGATCGTTGCGAGTCGCCCAATCCAAACCAATTGATGGTCGGACACACTTGGGTGTAATTTGCGATAGAAATCCATCGTGAAGAGGGTCGCAGATGCGTTGAAGACTCCAGCCAGTGAACTCATCAATGCTGCAAGGAGTCCCGCTACCACGATGCCGCGGACTCCAGCTGGCAGGACTGTTGCCACCAATAACGGAAAGGCCTTCTGGGCTTCTTCGCGAATAATCTCGCCGTTCCCGTCCAGTAAAACCTGCATTTCTGGTAAGCGTCCGCTAGTAGCGAGAGCGAAGGCGATCATGCCAGGAATAATGAAGATGAAAACTGGAAGGAGCTTGAGGCATGCGGCAAAGATTGCTCCTCTTCGGGCTTCTTGTTCATTTGGTGCCCCAAGCGTTCGTTGAACGATGTATTGATCGGTACACCAGTACCATAATCCTGCTACCGGGGCACAAAACAGCATGCTCAACCAAGGGTAGTTGTCATTGAAATACCAAGCTTGACGAACGACACGACCCGTGACGTCGACGTCCTTGACCGGCATCCAGGTGCCGATGACCCCTTCAGGAACTAGTGGTTTCCAGAGGTTGAACATTTCCGAGCCAGCGATCTCTCGAAGAACATTCCAGCCGCCGAGGGCATTGAGTCCGAATACAGTGACCAGGATAGACCCAACGATAAGCACGACTGATTGGACAGCTTCCGTGTAGGCGACCGCGCGCAGGCCGCCGAGTACGGTATAAAGACCAGTGAGTGCTATCACCAGAATCGAACCGATCCAAAAGCTGTCGAGGGGACCGAGCCGCATTTCTGGTAAAAGAACTGAGAAGACGATGCCACCGGCAAAAATACCCACGGCGATTTTTGTGAGCACGTACGCCACCAGGGAGATTAGCGATAGGACCCAGCGATTGATTGGACTAAAACGTTTTTCGAGAAACTCTGGCATCGTGAAGATGCGTGAGCGCATGTAGAACGGTGCAAGAACCCAGCCCAGCACGAGCAGACACCAGGCATGTAGTTCGTAATGCGCCATGGCGACTCCGTCGGTGGCGCCAGAGCCAGCCAGTCCAACCAGATGTTCGGAACCGATGTTCGAAGCGAAAATTGACGCCCCAACGATCCACCAACTCAAGTTACGTCCGGCGAGGAAGTAGTCGTCTGCGGTATCTTGGTTCTTGCGAATTAACCACCACACCAAGATAAACAGGCCAGCGAAGTAGCCAGTGACGATTACCCAATCCAACCAGTGCATAGAAATCCTTAACGCCTATTTAGGGCACTCTTAAAAGCTCGCACCGACGTGTCATTGTCGATCACCAAGAGTTGAAGGCCTGTCATTTCAGCAAAATTTTCTAGGTGTTCGGAATGCAAAGCCTGGCTGAAACTTGTATGGTGAGGACCACCGGCAAGAATCCAAGCTGTGGTTGCAGTTTTCAGATCTGGTCGGGGCTTCCACAAAGCGCGAGCCACCGGCAGTTTTGGAAGCATTTCAGGTGGTGAGACGACATCGACCTCATTGACGAGCATCCTAAATTCATCGCCCAAATCTTGGATGGCGACATTAACAGCCTCTCCGGGAGCTGCTTCGAAGATAAGTCGTACCGGGTCCTCACGTTCTCCGATCGACAGCGGGTGAATCTCGACCGACGGAGTGTTGGCAGCGATCGAGGGACAAATTTCAAGCATATGTGCCCCCAGCACCATCGGATTGCTTGGGTCCAAATGATAGGTATAATCCTCCATAAAAGAAGTGCCACCCTTCAAACCTTCTGCCATCACTTTCATGGCCCGTACGAGGGCTGCAGTTTTCCAATCACCTTCAGCGGCGAATCCATAACCGTCGTTCATTAACCGCTGGACCGCGATACCAGGGAGTTGCCGCAATCCGTGCAAGTTCTCAAAAGTATCAGTAAAAGCTTTAAAATTTCCCTGTTCGAGAAATGTGCGGAGCCCCAATTCGATGCGAGCAGCATCTCGAAGCGATTCTCTCCGTTCACCCCTGGGACTGAGTGCAACCGTTACTGAGTAACAATCATCATATTCCTGTAGAAGTCGGTCGGTTGCTTCGTCCGTGATGCCATCAACTGCCGCGACTAAATCACCCAACCCAAATCCGTTCACCGCATACCCGAATTGGATTTGCGCTTCAACTTTGTCACCTTCGGTAACGGCAACATCCCGCATATTATCTCCGAACCGTGCAATGTGAGCTCCTTGGGCGTCGTGCCAAGCGACCGCGGCACGTGTCCATGCAGCGAGATCTGCTACGGTCGCTGCATCCTGCCAATGTCCGACAATCACTTTGCGACGAAGGCCCATGCGAGTGCAGATATGTCCGAATTCACGCCCTCCATGCGCGGACTGGTTGATATTCATAAAATCCATGTCGATTGTTGACCATGGAATATCTCGGTTGAACTGGGTATGTAAATGCGCGAGCGGTTTCTGGAGTACGCGAAGACCGCTGATCCACATCTTCGCGGGTGAGAACGTATGCATCCAAGTAATGATGCCGACACAGCTGTCGTCACGGCTGGCCTCCTGGCAAACACCATGAATCGCGTCCGAAGTTGCCACCACAGGTTTATGGACGATGCGCACAGGAATCTCACTGGATGAGTTGAGCTCTCGAGCAATTTGCTGAGCATGTTCGTCAACCTTCCGGAGCACCTCCTTGCCGTACAAGTGCTGGCTACCGGTGATGAACCATGCTTCGTAGGAGTCTAGGTCTCTCATGATTGGATGCTGGCAGATTATGCGGAGCTAGCGTTGTCCATAGTACGCCGACTTGCCATGTTTTCGTTGGTAATGTTTCTCGAGAATGTATTTTTCGAGTGGCGCGACCTTATCAGCGCTGATGGCATAAGTGCCTAAGGCCATCTCGGCTAATGCGTCGAGCGCTTGTGCGTTTTCAACCGATTGACGAACGGTGCGACCCCATGTGAACGGCGCGTGGCCCGCCACGAGTACACCGGGTATCTCCAACGGATCTAATTCTTTGAACCGTTCTCGGATAACGTGACCAGTATTGGACTCATAGTCATGGCGCACCTCTGCCTCGCTGAGTTGACGGGTTACCGGTATTGGTCCCTGAAAGTGATCGGCATGGGTTGTTCCCAGACAGGGGATCTCTTGTCTAGCTTGCGCGAACATAGTGGCGTGTCGACTATGTGTATGGGTTATTCCCCCGATACTGTCAAAGGCTTGATAGAGAGTAATGTGAGTCGGTGTATCAGATGATGGGCGGAGCGTTCCTTCCACGACCTCGCCATCTAGGCTAACGACGACCATGTGTTCTGGTTGGAGTGTGTCATATGGAACCCCACTCGGTTTAATTACGACATTTTTTCGTTCTGGGCAGATGCCGCTGACATTACCCCAGGTTAACGTTACGAGACCATGCGATACGAGATCGCGGTTGGCCTGACAGACCTCAATCTTCAGTTCGTCGAGCATAAGATATCGTCCCTCAGTATTATCGGCATACCTATTAACGTCGCACACGACTTCTAATCTTGATCAGCTCTTTCATGATGCCGTCAAGCGGCATGGCTTGTCCCGTTACACCAAAGGTATCGTGCAGACATCTGTACAATTGGTACAGTTCCGCGTAGATTTTCACTGCACTTTGGCGTGGCCGATAGATTGTCTGCTTAACTCCCGTCATGTGACGCTGCGCGCTTTTAACGGTTCGATGAGCCCCCCCAACGACCGAGCCGAAAATAGCCGCACCTAACGCGCAAGTCTGTGCGGAGCGACTAATTTTCATTGGACGATTGCAGACATCCGCATATACCTGCATGATGAACGGATTTTTTTCAGCAATGCCACCACAATTGACCACCTCACGCACACGGACACCATATTCTTCGACGCGATTAATAATCGTGACTGCTCCGAATGCGGTCGCTTCGACGAGTGCCCGATAGACTTCCGGTGCGGTTGTCTGCAACGTCTGTCCCAGTAGTAACCCACTGAGTAGTGGGTCAACGAGGATAGTGCGATTACCGTTGTTCCAATCAAGCGCGAGAAGCCCGCTTTCACCAGGTTTCAGCCGTGTAGCTGCCCGGGTCAGATTTATGTGAGCATCACCTCTAATTGTGTATTTGTTGGGAGCCAGCGAGTTGGTAAACCAGTTAAAGATATCGCCAACTGCCGATTGGCCAGCTTCGAGGCCGTATGTTCCTGGGACGATTGAGTTTGGCACGATGCCGCACAGGCCTGGGATGTCGGGCAGCGTCTCATTCATCGGGGCGACCATCATGTCGCAGGTGCTGGTGCCAAGAATCTTTACGAGTGTGCCCGGGGTGATACCTGCGCCGACCGCGCCCATATGGGCATCGAAGGCCCCCACAGCCACTGGAATCCCTTTCGGTAAACCGACTTGGTTGGCTAAGCTCGCACTTAAGCCACCCGCCTTATGGTCCGACGGTACCGCTCGCTGCGCGTAGCGTCGTCGAAGTGACGCTAGTGCAGGATCCAAGGATCTCAAAAAGGACTCGCTGGGTAGGCCACCCCAGCTTTCGCTGTACATTGCCTTGTGACCGGCCGCGCAGATGCCACGACTTAGTGTTAAGGGATTTGTATGTCCTGTAATGAAAGCTGGAACAAAATCTGCCAGTTCGACCCAGGCATAGGCTGCGTTAAAAATCTTTGGCGAGGTCCGCTTGCAATGAAGAATTTTCGACCAGTACCATTCACTTGAATAGGTTCCTCCACATTTGGTCAAATACCGGTCTGGGTGACCTGCTGCTTTTTCGGTAATTTCAGCTGCTTCAGCGTGCCCCGTGTGGTCCTTCCAAAGCCAGGCCTGCGCTGCGAAGTGTTTACTGAATCTTTCCTGGAAGGCGAGCGGCATTCCATCACGATCTACTGGGATTGGGGTCGAGCCAGTCGAGTCAATGCCAATACCGACAACACGTTCAGAATGAAAGCCCCTCTTCCGTCTTGCAGCTTTCACGGCTTGGCTCACTGACCGAGCGAACCCCTTGATGTAATCATTTGGATTTTGCCGTGCAACGTTCGGATCTTTTGGATCCTGCAGGACACCAGCTATACCACTAGGGTACTGGTAAACAGCGGTTGCCACCTCTGCACCATTAGCAACGTCTACAATCAACGCCCGGACACTGTTGGTCCCGTAGTCGATACCGATTGCAAACCGCCGACCCGAATCAATTGCCACGGTACCCCATAGCTTGCAAACTTCTCTCCTTTAAATTCCTTTTGTATCACCGAATTGAGATGCCAGTGTATCGAACTTGGAGAGAAAGGTAACACTAGCGAAAAACCTTCGCATAGAATAATGCCATCATACGAGAAGTCAACGCGTCGAATAACGGAGAGGAGTTCAGAGTCGCGATGGATATTCGTTGTGTATGGGTTTATTTCCTTGGGACAGTGGTGTGGCTGAGCGTGGCGGCATGCAATCCCTCGAATCAGTTTCCGGTGGACGGCGGAGTTATTGTGTCCGATGCAAGGCCGCCAGCGGCTCGCCCTTTTCGGCTCCAGGACGTGCGCTTGCTCACTAGTGAGTTTCGCAGTGCGATGGAGTTAAGCCAAGAGTATTTACTTGCTCTCGATCAACCGCGACTACTACATACATTCCGCATCAATGCCGGTTTACCCTCGTCGGTTGATCCCTTGGGTGGATGGGAAGCGCCGGATGTCGAGTTACGTGGCCACACCATGGGCCATTATCTGACAGCGAATGCCTTAATGTTCGCCAGTACAGGTGATGAGCGATTCAAGCAACGCGCTAATGAAATGGTCGAGCATTTGGTTGAGATTCAACAGGCATTAGAGACGCAAGGATTTAATGCAGGGTATCTGTCTGCGTTTCCCGAGGAGTTATTTGACCGAGTGGAGCAGCGTGAGCGTGTGTGGGCACCGTACTACACAATCCACAAGATCATGGTTGGGCTGCTTGACGTCTATCAACTCGTTGAGAACCCACAAGCATTAAAGGTGGTTACTCGAATGGCTGACTGGGTCAAAGGGCGTGTCGACCGTCTAAGTCTTGAGCAGCAGCAACGCGCACTCGACACCGAGTTTGGCGGCATGAATGACCTGCTGGCGAACCTGTATGCTGTCACAGGGAATAACGACTACCTTGATTTGGCACGGGCGTTTGAACATCGCGCCGTACTTGATCCACTTGCGGTTGGAGAGGATGCCCTGAATGGATTGCACGGCAACACTCAGATACCAAAGATCATCGGCACTGCTCGTCAGTACGAACTGACTGGGGAACAACGGTATCGTGACATTGCCACATTTTTTTGGGATCGTGTGGCGAACCACAGATCGTACGTCATTGGTGGTAACACCTATGACGAACGTTTCTTTCCTGTTGACACGTTTTCACAGCAACTTGGTACTGTCAGCGCTGAGACGTGTAATACGTACAACATGCTGAAGTTAACACGTCATCTATTTGGATGGTCACCCTCGGCAGAGACCATGGATTTTTACGAGCGGGGTTTATTTAACCAAATCCTAGGTTCGCAGGACCCAAAAACTGGCATGGTCATGTACTACTGTCCCCTCCGCCCTGGTTCGTTCAAGACCTATGCGACCCCAGACGAGTCCTTCTGGTGCTGCGTTGGAACTGGCCTAGAAAACCACGCGAAGTATGCGGATACCATCTATTTTTTCGATGACCAGTCGCTCTACGTGAACTTATTCATTGCCTCGGAGTTAACTTGGATGGACAAAGGATTGGTTGTCACACAGGAAACAACATTTCCTTATACAGAGTCCACACGTTTGACACTAGAAACAGAGGAACCACTGGAGTTAACGCTCAAGATTCGATATCCCGGTTGGGCAATGGATGGGATGGAAGTGATGATTAATGGTGAGCCGGAGTTGATAGAGGCAACTGCAGGTTCCTATGTGTCAGTACAGCGAATCTGGAACTCAGGCGACATTGTGGAAGTTGATTTACCGATGAGCTTACGGACTGAGACGATGCCAGATGATCCAAATACAGTCGCTTTGTTGTACGGGCCTCTCGTGCTTGGCGGTGACCTTGGGCGTGCTGGATTAGACGAAGCGACGCGTTATGGACGCAGCGCGCCGCGGCTGACCCGCATCGCGTCGGTTGAAGATGTTGGGCTCGTAGGCGACCTCCAGTCAATACTGGATGGCATCGAACCGATTGATGGGGAACCGCTCCATTTCCAGATCGTGAATGGTAGTCGACCACGAGACTTGCGCCTGTCTCCTTTCTACACAATGTTTGACACTCGGTACACAGTCTATTTTAAGCGGTACAGCCAGGTTGAGTGGACGGAGCATGAAGCTAACCTCGCTGCAATGGATGCTCGTCGTCTGGAGATTGGAGAACAGACGGTCGATTCGGTCGATGTCAGTCAAATGAACAGTGAAGTCGCCCACGGCCTTAAGGGTGAAGCAACCACGATCGAAGGCGAGTTTGAGAGTTTACCGTCACGGCAAGCGGCGGCTGGTGGTTGGTTTAGCTACGATTTACTGGCAGATCCCGACGTGCCGTTGACACTGATGTGCACCTATCGGGGTAGTGGTGGTTTGCTGCGCAGCTTCAATATACTTATAGATGGTGAACATGTGGCGACCGAAACACTGGAGTATCATCCAAGTGAATTTCTAGACCGCGCGTACTCGCTTCCGCTCTCTGTAACTCAGGGAAAAACCCAAATCACTGTTAGGTTCGAGGCTCGTGAGGAAGCTATAGCGGGCAGTCTTTTCGATCTGCGTCTCGTGCGAGACCTGCAGAATGCGCAATAATTATTACGATTCTTTAACCAAAAGAATCGAGCGCTATAAAGAATTCTTGGGGGCCTCAAGGAACTAGGTTCTGTCATGTCAAGTAGTCCCGTTTTGAATCCAAAAGAGAATGCATGCGATTGAATCGAAGAGCATTTGTCAAAGCGGCTGCATCGGTATCCACCTTGGTGGGCGGTTTCCCTTCCCATCTGGTAGCCCAGAGTTCAGTGAATAAGCCGCCGGTTGTATCACGCGAACTTCGTGCATTGTTTGAGGCTTCAATCAGTATTGATGCACTACTCTACACGCAAGATAATGCGCCTACACTTTCGGCCGAAACGCTTGAGGCCATGCGAGTATCCGGTCAAACAGCAGCTTTTTGGGATGTTGCGATTAGTCGACGTGGGCGCTCCCTGAATGAGGCACTACGACTTTTTGCTCGCTGGAACGAAGAACTAGACAAACATCAAGATGTCGTGGTGCGAGTGCTCTCGGCGAAGGATATTGAGGATGCCAAGCGCGCTGGTAAGTTTGCCATGGTGTATCTATCTCAGGATGCCAGTATCTTAAATGGCGAGTTGGCCATGCTGCGAATGTTTTTTGATCTTGGTCTACGGGTTTTACAGTTAACGCACGATACACGAAATCAAGTTGGAAACGGCTACCGTGATCGCAACGATGGCACTTTAAGTCATTTCGGGGTTGATGTAGTCGAACGTTGTAACGAACTAGGTATACTGATCGATTTATCTCACTGTGGCGACAAGACGACTCTTGACGCCATTGCAATCTCAAGGCAGCCGTGTGTGTTTACGCATGTCGGTTGCCGAGCCTTATATCGTTCGCTTCGTAATCGGACCGATCAGCAAATTCGGGCATTAGCCGACAAGGGAGGCGTCGTCGGTATATTCAACATTAGTGAATGGTTAACCACGGCAGACACCGTAAGTCTGAATGCAGCACTTGATCATATTCACCATGTAGTCCAGATTGCAGGGATCGATCATGTCGGCTTTGGAAGCGATCACTCTATGGAGGTTGAAACAGTGGACAACGTTGCAGCCCGCCTCCACTTGTCGCAGGTGACCGCTTCGCAGGAAATCGCAAACGGTCTTTCTGAAGTTTTTCCCAAACATGTTTTAATTCAGGAATTAAACACACCTTTTCGGATGCTGGTGTTGGCTGACGGTCTTGAGAAGCGAGGCTATACAGCATCACACATTGAAAAAATACTGGGAGGAAATTTTCTGCGAGTGTTTCGAGAAGTTGTAGGTTCTTAAGTATTGTGGAAGTTAAAGTAGTGGCTTACCTTTCGACCACCAGTGCCGTGCTGGTTGGAAACAGGGGCTTGAAAGGACGACTAGATGAACAGACGCTGTGTTCTTGGATTTTTGAGTACCGTTTTATTTGCCTTCTGTCTAGCGACTGCAGAAGCTCAGGTTCGCGATTTGGGCGGCGAACTGATCCCTGAGCGAACAGCTTCTGGTGGTCTCATGGTGATTACTGCCGGTCAACTCGTTGATCCCGAGACAGGAATTACTCAATCCGATCAAAAAATTGTTATTGAAGATGGAATAATTCTCGAGGTAGGCGAAGACGTCACGATTCCAAGTGGTGCCACACTTCTCGATTTATCCGACTTAACTGTGTTACCAGGTCTTATCGACTCTCATACGCATCTGGCGGGGTCATATAATTTTCCAGCGTCGAACCTGAAGGAATATAACGTTGATGTTTCAACTGCAGAGCGGGCAATTCAGGGTTTGCTTAATGCTCAGTCAATGTTGGCGACAGGATTTACGACGGTCCGGGATCTTGGAAATGCTGGAAATTTTGCTGATGCGGCACTAGGACAATTTTTAAATGGCGAAATTCAGGATCCTGCTCCGAATATAGGGCGACTCCAAGATTTTGCTGAGGTCAATCCCGGACGTATTACCGGAGTACTTGGCCCAACATTTCTCTATTCCGGGAAAATCATTTCGGTTTTTGGAGGCCAGTTTCGTGTCAATCCTGATGCTCCTGACATAGGGCTACTTGATTATTATTACGCTGACAGCCGTGACGAATTACGAAAAGCTATTCGGGAGAATCTCTATCACGGCGCAACATGGATCAAGCTTGTCATCGATGACTATCGGTATATGTGGTCTGTCGAAGACATTCAATTCATCGTCGAAGAGTCGCGGCAAGCGGGAGTTAAGGTGGCTGCCCATGCTGTTACGGAAGAGGGTGCCCGTCTTGCTATTGAGGGGGGTGTTGCTTCCATCGAACATGGTTATGAAATGACCGATGAACAATTGGAACGTGTTAAGGCGCAGGGCATCGTGCTGGTCGGTTGCGATCTCGCTGACGTTACGGCTCAAGCTTATCGGGGCGCGATCTACGAAAAAGCTCTCGATCGGTTAAAACGTGCCCATCGCATTGGGGTTGAAATGGCCTATGGCTCAGATATTTTGATGAATCGGGCTGGACTCACTCGTGGGCAAATTTCCATCGATCCTATTGAGACTTGGGTCAAAGCAGGAATACCACACGCCGATACCTTGCGAGCACTGATTACGAATGGAGCGCGGTTGCTTGGCATTGAGAATGAACGTGGCAATATCCGACCTGGCATGGCCGCGGATATTATTGCGACGCATGAGAATCCATTAGACGACATTATGACTCTCAAGCAGGTGTCATTCGTTATGAAAGATGGTGTCGTTTTTCGACACGATTAACACCTGTCATTCTGAACAGATGAAGGTCGAATCGATCTTAAATATTGAAAATAATTTAACGCCTCGAAATGGTTTCTAGCGTTGCAAAAGAGAAGGACACGAATAATGAATGTGCGACTTGTTTTGAGACTTGCGAGTATTTTCCTACTCACACTTTGCCTTACGTCTGCCGAAGCTCAGGTAACAGTGATCACTGCTGGCCAACTAGTCGATCCTGAAGCGGGAACAGCCCTTCCGAATCAGACCGTCGTCATTGAGAACGGGATCATTCAAGAGGTAGGCGGGGATTTGACAATTCCTGCCGGCGCGAGACATCTCGATCTGTCGTCTCTGACGGTACTTCCAGGTCTTATGGACGCGCATACACATGTTGCTAGTGCGTACGACGCTGATAATTCACCGGACTCTGATTGGGGAAGCCTCTTGGAATACAATGTCGAGGTTTCGACTGCTGCACGGGCTATTCAAGGTTTCCTCGCCGCCCAATCATACTTGGATGCCGGTTTCACGACCATACGTGACCTAGGTAACGCCGGCGATTTTGCAGACTCTGCCATCTTAAATATTCTCGCTGCCGATCCGATTGCCAACACAGGTCAAGTAAAAGCCTATGCTGATCCTCGACCAGGGCAAATCGGGAGCGTTCCAGGGCCCACCTTTTTCATTTCAGGGAAAATCCTTGCGCCATTTGGAGGACAGATGCGTGTAAGCGCTAATAGTCCCGAAGTCGCCTTGATCGATTTTTTCGAAGCGGATACTCGCGATGAAATTAGGAAAGCTATCCGTCAAAATATTCACTATGGTGCAAGTTGGATCAAGATCATTGTCGATGACCAGGGATTTAGACCGTATATGTACTCCGTCGAGGATATTAAATTTATTATTGAAGAAGCAGGGCGGGCTGGAGTTAAAGTCGCTGCCCACTCCTTAGTGGAAGAGGGTGCCCGTGTCGCGATTGAGGCTGGAGTTGCTTCACTTGAGCACGGTTATGAGATGAGTGATGAGTTACTGGAATTAGCGAAGGAAAGAGGAGTCGTCTTGGTGGGCTGTGAGTTGGGGCCTGGTCCAGACTCGCATAACGCTCTCCATCACCCGGGCGAGATTGAAAGAATCCAGGATCGTTTGGAGCGTGCATATCGTATCGGCGTTGAATTAGTGTTTGCGGCGGACATTCTCCGGCAAACTCCTGGCTTCACGAAAGGGCAGCTTGCCATTGGAGCTATCGACACTTGGAAGGCAGCTGGAATTCCGGCGGCAGATATTTTACGAGCAATGACTACCAATAGTGCCCGGTTGCTAGGTATCGCAGACCAACGTGGCGGGATCCGACCAGGCATGGCTGCAGATTTCATCGGTACGATCGGAAACCCGCTGGACGATATTGCAGTACTCAAACAGGTTTCGTTCGTGATGAAGGACGGTGTCGTCTTCAGGCGCGATTGAGAGAGGATTTCTTTGTAATCTCGAAGAGCGAGAAGGATATCCTTTAGGCTTCTTCTTCTGTCTCGTGGAGATAGTGGTAGTAAGCCAAGCCCTGCTTTTGCATCGTACGACGATAGTTAATTGCGACTGCATCAAAAGGCAGATGTAGTTCGTCAGCCAAATCAAATGGAACTTGCTCAGGTCGTTGTGACTCGACGATCTGTTGGTCTTGGCCAAAGACAACCTTCTCGAAATCTTGTAACGTACTGTCAGGCTGATCGAAATTGTAGTTCCGTCCAACTATGCAGTACCCTCTGCATCGATTTTCTTGGATCGGCTGAGAGACGAAGAAATAGACCATGTTCTTCCCCTCGCCCCATCCCAGGCGCAAGACGATTGTATAAGGTAGGTGCAGTTCATAGCGGCTCTGCCGCTCAGGCTCGACAACGCTTTCATTGGCGAACACAGGAAAGTCTTGCGTATTCGGCACTTCTGGACGAGTTACCGAGTAGTGCAGCACATGTCCGCGCACCTCGACATCGTATTTGCCTACGATCGGACGCTCAGGGTCCCCTAGAAGCCCTGGATGAACCCAAGGAAAATGGCCAAAATCAGTAAAATTTTCAACCTGACGCGAGGAGTCGCTATTCCATTCAAAGGGGCCGGTCAGAACGACCTTCCATTCAGTATTCTCCAGTTCCGGTAATTCTGGCAGGGAGAATATTGGGTCTTCGAGTGCTACCCAGATAAGCCCGTAGCGTTCCAAGGTGCGATAGGAGCGGACCCGTGCTTTCAGTGGAATCTGCGTTGCATCGATTTTCTGAGGGATCTTAACGCAAACGCCTTCAGCGTTATAGTGCCATGCGTGGTACGGGCAGACCACACAGTCATCTTTGAGACGACCCTTGGAAAGTGCACTGCCTCGGTGAATACAGAGATCCTGCATGGCATGCGGGATACCATCGCCTGTCCGCCAGATCACGAGGGCTTCGTCTAGCAGTATCGATCCGTAGGGCGCATCTGATGGAACCTCATGACTGTACGCAATCGGATGCCAGCACTGAAAGAGTTTTTTAGAAAACTTGGACACTATTTCCTCCGGTTGACGCCTTCCCTCTCCCAAGCCCTTTAAGCGACTCGTTCAAGCACCTTTAATAATTGTTGAATGTCAGAACGGTTATTGAATAGAGACACTGCCACACGTAGAAGTGTATGGTCTGCTTCCCGGAAGGTCACGACAATCGATTCTTCCTCAAGTAGTTGTTTCAACTGGTCGGGATCCCGACCATGAATAATGCTTACGATTGGTGATGCGTTTTCTCTAGGCGTGAACATTTCGAAGCCTAACTTGTTGGCGCCTTCCCAAAACTCATGAGCGAGTCCCTGGGTGTGCTCTGCAATCCTGGCAAGTCCGACTCCACTCAAGTAGCCAAGCGCAGCATTAAGCTGCGCAACAGGATTAAATGCGAGCGAAGCGTGTTCGTATTTTTCCGCAGTTGGCATATAGCGATAGCCAAGCTCACGGGTGCGACCCACTCGGTGTGAACTGGACCATCCGTCACTCGTCAACGTTTCTACTACCTGTCCGTGACCGTAGCGATCTGGTGGAATGCGCTCGAGGTGTTCCTCGCGAATAAAGAACGGCGCTACACCAAAATTCGCGAATAACCACTTATAAGATCCGGCTACTAAAAAATCGACGCCAAGTGCTTGTAAATTTGCGGGAAATGTTCCAATTGCTTGGACGGCATCTGTAAATAGAAGAGCGTTCTTTGCGTGAGCGAGATCGGCTAATGCCGTGAGGTCGTGTCGATAGCCGTTACGATTCGAGACCCATGCTACAGACACGAGCCGAGTTTTGTCATCAATGACTGCGTCAAAATCTTCAAGTCGTGTCCTACCGTCCGTTTGGGGAACAATGCGAAGTTCAATTCCCAGATCCTTTTCAAGTTGCCGGTATAGGACAAAACTCGCTGTAAAGTGGAGGTCGTCCACAACAACGTTATCGCCGGCTTTAAGATCTAAACCTCGGGTTACGATGTTTTCCGCATCACCTGTAGCAAAGAGAAGTGCTACTTCTTCGGGTTTCGCACCAAAGAGGCTGGCGAACGCGACTCGCGTCATTTCCTTCTTTTCCAAGCGGAGACGGGTATCAGCCCAGTGTAATTTTTCGTCTACATATTCGACTCCAACATCTCTCACTACCTGTGGCATGGGTCCAATCCACGAGGTAGCTAGGAATCGTAAATTGTTAGTAATGGGAAAGTCTGTTCGCACTCCGAGTGGATCATCTTCTGATTGAAGCGCCAAGCCTCTGCTTTTAGTTGCGCCGATTGAAGCTAACCCGGCAGCAGTGGTTGTGAGAAAATGTCGGCGATCTAGCTTATTCATCCATTCCATCCTATTAATAGTTTGAAACAACGCTAGATTAAGTAAAGTGCAACACCAGTATAGATCACTAGGTAGTGCGTTTCGCACGGAGGCGATCTGACTCTCGAATTTATCATGTCTTCATTTTTTAACAGGTCTAAGATGCGCTACCATCAAGGTCTATTTATATTATTTTTTTGTTTTTGGAGTCGATCATGAACCGACATACCGTTATTGTTTTGTGTGTCATCACAATGGGTTGCACTGGAGCACCAGAACCCGTATCGACCTCGACGAACCAGGAAACCTCTTTACCTCAGACCAATACAGCTGGATCAATAGTGGATGGAGTGGACGTCATCCTTGAGACTCCAACCATTGAAGATGGTCAACTAGTTTTGTATGGCACCGCGAATGTTCCTGATGGTGCGGTCCTCATGTATCTTGTGAAACACGACGGGTTTGACAGTGGAGACTACGATGGATATGAGGTCGGGCATATTAGTGTTGTGGCTGGAGTGTTTCGCCACCATGTCCCAGTGAGTGACTGGCCTGAAGGTTACGCATTGACACGGCTCACATTTCAAATGAATCCAGAGGGTAGGGAGCAGCCAGAAGCCATCCTTGAGGAGTACGGGGAAAATGGCGAACGATTACAAGGTCCTCGTGTTACTGATTTCGCTGGTATGCGCAAGATTGAGATCAATGCGACTACAGCCATTCAGTGAAATGTCAATCCAAGGAAGGTGAGTAAAATTCTGTTCATAGATGTTCCGCTGAGATTGTGCGTGAGATCGACGATTGCTTCGACTATCTTCGGGTTCTGTAAACTCGACATCGTCGATTACCTGTTCAAAAATCAAGGTTTAAATATTCGTTTCATGAGGACTCTTGGTTGAGATCCTACTTGTAGTCGATTGGTCCTAGGCTAGTCGTGTTAATATTCGCTGATTCCTCAAACGTTTCCTTGTTGTTTTTTTGAGACGAAGTCGGGCGTTATATGAGTGAAGACGTGGTCCAAACCAAGAAAGAGCCTACGCTAGGACAGGCTCTTATCCCAGTCGCACTGCTGGTCGTGTTGCTTGCTTCATCGGTTTATTTGTTCGGAGACAGTTCCTCCTCAGGTCCGAATCAGATCGCTCTAATTCTCGCTGCCGGTTTAACGATCCTCATTGGGCTCAGAAATGGCTACACATGGAAAGAGATGGAGCAAGGCATGGTGCACGGGATCTCACTGGCCATGGGTGCTCTGCTGATTCTTCTGGCGGTTGGATCACTTATCGGAACGTGGATTTTGGCAGGTACCGTACCGACTATGATTTATTACGGTCTTCAGATTCTGTCGCCGACCATCTTCTATGCTGCAGCAACCGTAATTTGTGGATTGGTGGCGCTTGCAACCGGTAGCTCATGGACGACCGCTAGCACGATTGGCATTGGCTTGATGGGCATTGCTGTTACCCAGGACCTGAATCTCGGATTGGCAGCTGGTGCGATCATTTCAGGGGCATACTTTGGCGACAAACTGTCGCCCCTCTCGGATACGACGAATTTAGCTCCCGCGATGGCCGGTGCCGACTTATTTATACATATCCGACATATGCTGTGGACGACGACGCCGAGTTTCATTCTTGCCCTTGGATTCTTCATCATTGCTGGATTCGTGGGCGCGCAGCCTCAACCAGCGGACAACCTCGACATAGTCCTCCGTGCATTGGATGCGCAATTTTCTATTGGCCTGCATCTATTACTGCCAGCTGTCTTCGTTATCGTACTAGTCATCAAAAGAATGCCGGCGTTTCCAGCGATTCTCTTGGGTGCACTAGTCGGCGGTCTGTTTGCCGCAGTGTTTCAGCAGGCTACCGTACTCACCTACGTTGGTGAGACCGATCTGCCGAGAAATGTGGCGGTGCTAAAGGGCGTGTGGATTGCAATGTTCGATGGCTTCGTTCTGAATTCTGGAAATGCCATGCTCGATGAATTGCTCAGTCGGGGGGGTATGTCCAGCATGCTCTGGACAATCTGGCTTATCATGGCCGCCATGATGTTTGGCGGTGCCATGGAAGCAAGCAGAATGTTGCAGAGAATAGCGCTGGGGATTTTAAGCTTTGTGCGCGGCACGGGCAGTCTCATTGCAGCCACCATCGTCACGTGCATCGGCACGAACATTGTTGCCTCCGATCAATACATTTCCATCGTGCTACCAGGACGAATGTTACGCGCCGAGTACCGGAAACGTAGACTCCATCCTAAGAACCTGTCACGCACGCTAGAGGATGCCGGGACCCTTACGTCGCCACTCATACCCTGGAATACCTGCGGGGCCTTTATGTCGCAAGCGCTCGGTGTCGCAACGTTAACTTATCTGCCATTCTGTTTTTTTAACCTGATTAGTCCACTTGTATCAGCCATTTACGGTTATACAGGCTTCACGATTGAGAAATTGGAAGAATCTGATGAAGATGAGGAATCGGCTGTGGCCTACCTTCCGACGGATTCTTGAACTTCCTAACACTGACACATGCCAGAAGCCGTCCTTTCCATCGACCAAGGTACAACTGGTAGTACGGCCCTCGTATTTTCACGCGAAGGCAAAATTATTGGGCGTGCCTACTCGGAATTCACTCAGTCTTATCCTCAGCCTGGTTGGGTAGAACACGATCCTGACGAGATTTTTGCGGTCAGCTTGCAAGTGATGACTGACGCGCTGGAAGTAGCGCACATTCAGCCGAGTGAACTGAAGGCGATTGGAATCGCGAACCAACGCGAAACCACAGTAGTTTGGGACCGGGACACTGGTCGTCCCATACACCCCGCCATCGTCTGGCAGAGTCGTCAGACAACTGATATTTGTCAGCAACTCAAGAAGGACGGTCACGAGGAAATGATTCGTGAGCGAACAGGCTTGGTCATTGATGCCTATTTTTCAGGAACGAAGCTTAAGTGGATTCTTGATCGTTATCCTGACGCACGGGCTAAGGCGCGGGATGGCAAAGTCGTTTTCGGAACGATTGACACGTGGCTTCTCTGGAAACTGTCGGGTGGTGTACTCGCGACCGAACCAACCAATGCCTCGAGAACCTTGCTGTACAACATTCACGAACGGCAGTGGGATCAAGATTTACTTGATTTGCTTGATGTACCACGTGACATGTTACCGGAAGTCAAGGCAAGTTGTAGTGTATTTGCTGAGACGTGTCAGCGTGATCGGTTGCCAGGCGGAGTGCCAATTGCTGGTATTGCTGGTGATCAACAGGCTGCACTCTATGGGCAAGGTTGTTGGTCGCCAGGGATGGCAAAGAACACTTATGGCACCGGCAGTTTCGTGGTGATGAACATGGGAGCACTGCGA
>CAJXDY010000033.1:0-25878 GCA_913052135.1 uncultured Acidobacteriota bacterium | reverse complement strand
ATGTCTCGCGCAACCGTATTATCAGAACGACGGTTGGTCTACGCCCAACACGGTCATCTGGCTTCGTGCTTCGCTCAGAAACGTTCGGTGACAAAACGATCATCCACAATTTCGGTCATGGCGGAAGTGGCATGTCGCTCTCTTGGGGGACTGCTCACCTGGCCATGGAACTGGCACTTGAGACTGGCGCCTCCCAGGTTGCCGTTGTCGGAGCGGGTGTTGTCGGCTTGTCGACCGCACGCCTACTCCAACAGAAGGGTTATCAAGTGACGGTCTACGCAAAAGACCTTCCACCGCGCACAACGTCAAACATGTCAGCCGCGTATTTCGGCCCTACGGGGGCGTATCGTTCCGCATACGAAAACGTTTGGCATCGGGCAACGCGACTCTCCCATCGCTACTTTCAGGACTATCTTGGCGACGAATACGGTGTCCGTTGGGTCCCCTACTACTTGGTCTCCCAGACCCCACCGAGCCCTCAGCGCGGCCTTGGTCGGCTCATCGCAGACCTCTACCCAGAAACTGCGCAACTGGACCCCTCAGAGCATCCGTTCCCAACACCCTATGTGCGACGGCGTTGGACACTGCAGTTTGAACCATCCGTCTATCTCAACGCTCTCCTCCGCGACGTCCGACTCGCCTCTGGCCCTCGGTCGGTGGTCGTCAGGGAATTCACTAACCTTGACGAACTACTCATGCTTGATGAACCAGTGATAATGAACTGTACCGGACTAGGGGCTAAGCCACTCTTCGGCGACGAGGAATTACACCCCGTCAAGGGTCAGCTCACGGTATTACTGCCCCAGCCCGAAGTGGACTACGCGGTCTCGGGAGGTGGGCTCCTCATGTTGCCACGTCGCGACGGAATCATCTTGGGTAGTACCCGAGAGGCGAACGATTGGACATTGGAGCCAAGCGACACCGAAATGGAACGCGTCATGAATGGACACGCTGAGTTCTTCGACGCGATGACGTAACGCGTTTAGAATAAAGGGGGCCCGACCACTAGGCTCCCATGTCAGGCTGGTAGATTTCAGCAGCCAGATGAATTAAACAGAAGCTCCCTCGGGATACTGAAGCGCTAGACGAAGTTCCGTCGAGAGCGATTCAACCGTCGCCCCCCTACGCTTCCATGCACCCTCAGTCTCAAACCGTAGGTCACCTATCCGCCGGCCCCAAGGCGATATGATCCTGCCAATCGCGCGAAAATCCGTCCTGTCGGCGTGATCCTGGTCAAGCCGGCTGATAACCGACGGTGAGACTCTGATGAAGGCACGCAGGGCGGTCGCCTTTTTGATGCTATATTTTCGCCCATTCCACGCTGCACCGAATACCTGAGCGACCTGCCGGAAGTAGTTCACATAGAACTTCTTAGCGTCGTTTCGAAACGACGCCGATTTTTTTGGCCCGCCGAAAGACTCCGTGGCGAAACACCTGCCGTCGAGCAGGGATTACCAATCTGCACTTCCATGATCTGCGTCGGGAGTTCGCGTGTGGATTACTGGAGTCGCAAGCTGACCTGAGTGTGGTGCGTGAGTTTCTTGGTCATGCGAACATCACCACAACCTCACGCTATGTGAAGACTTCACCTGTGCGAATGGTCGAAGCGCTGGAAAGACTGGAAGCGTCAGCGGAGCCGACTGGTGACGTAGCTGAGTCGCCTCACGCGAGTGGGTTGCAATGAGTTTTTTTAACAAATTAGCACATCGTTAGCACAAATCGCCCGACGTGAATTTGTGTCGATCAGAAACGCGAAAAATTGTTAGGGAAAATGGTGCCGAGGGGCAGAATTGAACTGCCGACACCACGATTTTCAGTCGTGTGCTCTACCGACTGAGCTACCTCGGCCCGTTAGGAATACGCTTGGAGGGATCTCGACTATACCATACGGTTCTCCCGAGTACGAAGGCGCTGCAACACAGTCCGACGAGCATCCCCCCAATCACGTCGAGTGGATAATGCACGCCAAGGGCGAGTCGAGACCACCCAACGAGGATGGCGACGAACCACAGAGCGATGCGCGCACGGGGGAGCAGTCGCGAGAGGGCGTAGGCACCGGCAGCAGCCGACGCGGCGTGTCCTGAAGGAAACGAGTGGCTGTCTGGTGTTAGCACAGTCGCTTGGATCGAGGGATTCCGCTGTGCGGGTCGGTCACGGGCCACTAACGGTTTTATCACGCCATCAACCACGAGGACAGTGACGAGGACGGCAATTACAACCTGCCAGGAGCCCATTCGCAATGCGGGTCGGCGGATGCCCACAAGTAGGGCAACTATGATCCAAATGGCAGGATTTACACCGGGCGTACTCAGCGTGATAAAGAGTTCTGTGAGCCAGGGTGGTTGGGCCCATGCGAGCATCCACTGAAGGAGTGTCGTATCAAGAGAGAGGAGCACCTCCAACATCAGATTGCCTCAGGTCATGCCTTCGCGGCTTCTGTCGCTGTCTCCTCACGAATGAGGCCGAGTTCTCGTCGCACCTTATGGTCGATGGCTTGGAGGGTATCGGGATGCTCTTTGAGAAAGAGTTTAACCTTTTCACGGCCTTGACCTAGGCGTTCACCGTCGTAGGAAAACCACGTGCCGCTTTTGTCGATAATCTTCTGGTCGACCGCGAGATCCAACAGGTCGCCTTCACGGGAGATTCCCTCTCCGTACATGATGTCGAACTCCGCCTGGCGAAACGGTGGGGCGACCTTATTCTTGACAACCTTGACGCGTGTGCGTCCACCGACCACGGCATCGCCATCCTTGATTGCGCCAATACGACGAATATCAATCCGGACCGAGGCGTAAAACTTTAACGCTCGGCCGCCTGTCGTGGTTTCCGGATTGCCGAACATCACTCCAATTTTTTGTCGCAGCTGGTTAATAAAAATCAGCGAGGTTTTTGATTTGGCGACCACGCCGGTCAGTTTCCTGAGTGCCTGAGACATGAGACGCGCCTGCAATCCCATCTGGGCGTCGCCCATGTCTCCCTCAATTTCTGCTCGAGGGACTAAAGCGGCGACCGAGTCAACGACAATAACATCCACGCCGCCAGACCGAACTAGCACTTCGACAATTTCCAGGGCCTGTTCACCGTGATCGGGTTGCGACACGAGAAGATCTTCTAAATTGATTCCTAGATTCTGTGCATAGGTGGCATCAAGGGCATGCTCCGCATCGACGAACGCGGCCATTCCACCAGCCAACTGAGCCTGTGCGATTACTTGCAGCGCGAGTGTAGTTTTTCCAGACGCTTCAGGACCGAAAATTTCGGTCACCCGTCCTCGTGGAACGCCACCGACACCGAGCGCGTAATCAATACTCACCGCACCAGTCGAGATACTCGGAATGGCGACGGCCGCGTCTTGCCCGAGACGCATGATCGACCCTTTTCCAAATTGCTTTTCGATTTGGCCGACAGCTATTTCAATTGCTTTGCCTCGGTCTTGCTCGTTTCGATCACCAGCCATAGAACTCCCTATTGATTAAGTATGTATGGATTCTGCTGTGTTGACATGCACGTCGTTACATATATTGGCATGATACCCAAGATTGTGCTTGAACGGAATTTTAGAGGTCTGATTAAAGGAAGTCAAGCGAAACTACTGATAGAAATATGATTATCGCTATTATTATCAATATCTTATAGCCACAAAGACTTTCGCCTCTCCTAACATCTTGCGCCGGAAGTTCCTGATGTTGTGCATGGGGCTTTCTTCAACGGGTGTCCGGCAATCATTTTTATTCTCAAGGCTACACTTTTCAAAAAGTTCAGACTACACTTTTATGTTTACGATCAAATACGGAAAGGGATGCTGAGAGCACGCTATGTCAAATGAGTCTGCAAAGGTGATGATTGAGGCGAAAGGCCTCAGTAAGTACTATGGCGAGTTTGTTGCCGTTCGACGATTGTCCTTTGCCATTCCCCAAGGGCAGATTGTTGCCTTTCTTGGTCCCAATGGTGCCGGAAAGACCACCACGATGAAGCTTCTGACGGGGTACCTCGCACCAACTGCGGGTAGCGCGGCGATTGCGGGATGTGAAGTGCGCCGTGATCGGATTGGCGCAGCCAAGCACTTAGGATATTTGCCAGAGAATGGTCCACTCTACGCCGAGATGACACCTCTTGAATTACTCACTTTTTTTGGTGAAGCACGTGAGATTGACGCGGACCGACTGCAACGTCGAATCGCGGCCGTGCGGGAACTATGTGCCTTGCAGCAAGTACTCGACAAACCGATTAACAAGTTGTCTCGAGGATTACGTCAGCGCGTAGGCCTGGCACAGGCCTTACTTCACGATCCCGACGTACTGATTATGGACGAGCCCACTGCGGGTCTCGACCCGAACCAGATCCGACAGTTCCGTGAAAATATTCGGATCCTTGGCCGGACGAAAACGGTGTTGATTTCGACGCACATCCTGCAGGAGGTAGACGCAATTGCTGACCGCGTCTTGTTTGTGCACAACGGTGAGCTTGTGTTTGATGGCACACCGACTGAACTTCGCGATGGCGGCGGTTCGTTGGAGCAACCGTTTTATCGACTCACGAGTGATGAGCGAAGCGAGGTGTCGGTGCAGACTGAGTCAGCAGGTGACAAGACAGGTACGGTGGCATTGTGAGGTTGTTAAACCTGAACTTGAATGTGCGGTTAAATATTCCCGTGATTCGCGCGCTTGCCCGACGTGATTTACGGATCTATTTTAGTAGTCCCTCTGGATACGTATTTATCACCGTATTTATTTTTCTCAGTGCAGCCGCGGCTTTTTGGCAGGACCGATTCTTTCTCGATAACCTGGCAACGCTTGACCAATTAAATGCGCTCTTTCCGTATCTGCTCATTTTCTTTATTCCCGCGTTGACGATGGCGGTCTGGGCGGAAGAACGCAAACAGGGAACCGATGAGTTGTTGTTGACACTGCCGGCTGGAGATATCGAGGTGGTCCTTGGCAAATATCTCGCAGTGCTTGGGGTCTATACGGCTGCCGTGGCTTTGTCGTTCAGTCATGTGCTGGTGTTGATGTTTCTGGGGAGCCCTGACCCGGGATTAGTCATCGGGAACTATGTGGGGTATTGGCTACTCGGCGGTGCGCTGATTGCTGTCGGGATGCTAGCGTCTTTGCTCACCGCAAATGTAACACTCGCGTTCATTTTGGGCGCAGTGTTTTGTGCAGCACTCGTGATGATCGAAACGACGGCCACGCTATTTAGTACAAGTTTAGGGCGACTGCTGGAGCCGCTCGGCGTGGTGGGTCATTTCTTCGAATTTTCCCGTGGCGTTGTTAGTTTTGCGGGTCTGCTGTACTTCCTGCTCGTGACGGGAGTCTTTCTCTATCTCAACGTGTTGTTGATCGGCCGTCGGCACTGGCCGAAGATTGCAGGCAGTATCCCAACTTGGGGACATCAGTTGATCCGGGCGGTTGCCGTCGCGATTGCGGTGATCAGTGTCGGGGTTATTTTGAGTCGTGCGAACCTACGGATGGACTTAACGGCTGAAGGACTTCATTCGCTCTCGGACGAAACTCGTAATTTGGTTGATGAACTGTCTACGGATCGACCGGTCTTCATTCAAGCATTTGTCAGTCCCACGGTGCCCGAACAATATGTGCAAATGCGCTCTACCCTGCTGAACTTGTTAGCGGAGATTGATGCGGTAGGGGGTTCGAAGGTTGAGGTGGTGATTCACGAAACCGAGCCTTATACACAGGAGGCGCGGAATGCGCGCGAGCAATTCGGTATTACGGCGCGTGAAATTCCACAATTGAGTAGTGCGCGAGCTGGGTTTGCCGACGTGTTCCTCGGGCTTGCATTTACGTGTGGGGCTGAAGAGCAGGTGATTCCGTTTTTTGATCGCGGATTACCGGCTGAATATGAGATTGCGCGCTCCATGCGTGTGGTGGCCCGCACCGAGCGCAAGCGAATCGGTGTCGTGAATACTGGCATTCGACTTTTCGGAGGATTGGATTTCCAGACGTTCCGGAGCACGCCACCCTGGGCGGTCGTTGAGGAATTACGGAAACAGTATGAAGTGGTGGAGATCACTCCCTCCGGGCCGATTACGGAGCAGGTGGACGGGTTAGTGGTCGTGTTACCCTCCTCACTCTCTCAGGAAGAGATGGATCATCTGCAGGCGTACATTGAACAAGGTCAACCAACCCTGCTCCTTGTTGATCCGTTACCAACCGTTGACCTGAGTCTCTCTCCGTCGGAGGCCCCTGGCGCCGGCCAGAATCCATTCACGCAGCAAAATCAGCCACCACCAACACCGAAGGGCGACATTCAGGCGTTGCTCACTTCGTTAGGGGTGCGTTGGGATTCAAGCAGTATCTTGTGGGATGCGTACAATCCGCATCCCGATCTTGCGCATTTACCGCCCGAAGTGGTGTTTGTTGGGACCGGCAATCAGAGTAAAGCGCCATTTAATCTAGATCATCGGTCGACTGCGGAACTGCAGGAATTGGCCATGCTGTATCCCGGTCATCTAAGTCCCACAGTGGACAGCGCATCTAACTTTGAGCCGTTGGTGACATCCAGCCAGGTCTCAGGAACCTTTCCCTATTTCCAAATGGTGCAGCGAGGTTTCTTGGGCGCGCAGATAAATCGCAATTTGCCACATCGTCCGGATGCAAGCGAGTACGTTCTGGCCGCACACATTCGGTCTGGAGATCAACTGGTTACTGGCGAGTCAGCGCCAGAAGACAGTGAGGAGGCCAGTGGGTCTGGAGCGGGTTCGACGGGCATTAATGCGATTGTGATTGCTGATCTTGATTTTATCTCGCAGCAATTCTTTCAGATCAGACAGATGGGTGCCGGGAACCTTAATTTCGATAACGTTACCTTCTTTTTGAATGCGATCGACGTCCTGGTTGGCGACGAATCATTTGTGACGCTTCGCAATCGCCGTGTTCGTCATAGAACACTGACGACAGTGGAAGCGAACACCAGGTCCTATATTGAGCAACGCGCCATTGAAGAGCAGCAGGCCGAAAGTGAGGCGGACCAAGCTTTGGCGGAAGCCCAGAGTCGACTCGATTCGCGTGTACAGGAAGTGCAAAATCGAGAGGACCTTGATCAGCGCGCAAAGGAGATTATGGCGCGGAATCTGCAAGAGGTCGAAAATCGACGTTTTGAGGTGTTAAAGACGAACATCGAAGCTGAGCGTGACATGGAAATTGAGAGCAGTAAGGAAACCATGGAATCTCAGATTCGAAACATTCAGAGTTCAATTCGGACGTTTGCGGTGCTGTTACCGCCGATCCCGGTATTCGCCCTTGGGGTCATGGTCTTTATCAGGCGCCAGCGATGCGAGCGAGCCAGTACGGCTGCGATACGACGTGTGAGGACTTAGAAATGGACGAAACAAAAAAGACAATCTATCTGGTTGTGGCCGCAGTGGGATTGGCAGGTCTCGCACTAGTCAGCGTGCCTCGAATCTCGACACCGGATGCGTTCGCCGATCGAGGTGAACCGTTTTTCCCAGACTTTACTGACCCGAATACAGCCTTAACACTTGAGGTCGTCGAGTTCGACGAAGAGACCGCAGCAGCAAGACCATTCAAAGTCACGAATCAGGACGGCGTGTGGACGATTCCCTCGCATTATGAGTACCCCGCGGACGGGGCTGACCGTCTGGCAGAAACAGCTGCCGCGGTTATCGGGATTACCCGCGATGATTTCCGGTCGGACAACGTGGCTGACCATCAGGCTTTAGGTGTGCTGGACCCAGTGGATGACACCGAGACCTCTTTTGTCGGACGGGGGACACGTGTGACGCTCCGAGGGGATAATGAAGTAGCGCTGGCTGATTTCATCATTGGAAATGAGCCAGAGGACCGCGCTGGCTTCAGGTTTGTGCGGTTGCCGGATCAGAAACGGGTGTACGCCGCACGCATGGATATCGATCTCTCGACGCAATTTGCAGACTGGATTGAGGCGGACCTGCTGTTGGTTGAGCGCGACGAAATTGATCGGATTGTATTGCATGATTACTCGATCAATGAACGCACCTATACGATTGCCGAACGCGATATCGTGACAGTCAGCAAGACGGACGGTACTTGGTTAGGCGATCGACGCATGCCGAATAATCGTGAAATTGATGAGAGCAAGGTCAACGGTCTGTTGTCGGCGATCGACGGATTGTCGATCGTTGGTGTTCGACCAAAGCCACCTGGACTTTCAGCAAACTTGACCCAACTCGATGCAGCAGCGGGGCTCGCTCGTGCTGACGTGCTGTCGTTGCAGAGCCGTGGGTACTATTTGACGCGTGATGGAGGGTTACGATCGAACGAAGGTGATCTGGAGGTCCGTTCGTCCGAAGGGATCCTGTACACGTTACGATTCGGTGAGGTCCTGTACGGGACGGGCGAAGCGATCTCTGCCGGCGCGACAGAGACAGCCGATGCATCGTCCGGTCCTGGTGAAAATCGGTACCTGTTTATCACGGTCGAATTTGAGGCGGATCGATTTTCAGAACCACCGTTGCCGAGCAACATGGCGTTTGAAGGCAAGGAGGAGAGTGACCTGACGGATGCCGATCGGACCAATAAAGCGCAATATGAAGTGCACACGACGTGGCAGTCTGACATGGCTCGTCGCACGGATCGCATCGCGGAACTCGAGGCACGGTTTGCACCGTGGTATTACGTCATTTCGTCACAAAGTTTCGACAAAGTGCATCTCACGCGCACTGACCTCACAAAAGACAAGGCCAATTAGTTGCAACGAGGCAGCTGTCGTGATCAGGCGGAGTTGGGCTTGATCGCACTAGCGAAATGCAGCGCGGTGCTTGACATCTCGTGGCGTTCGTAAAATTGGTGCGCGCCTTTACGTTGATGCCCTGAGTCAAGATGCAGTTGGTCGCAGCCGGCTTTCCGGGCAAAGTCGTGTAACCACCGAAGTAAGATTGCTCCGAATCCCTGGGATCGATGTGTGGCACGTGTCACCAGGTCGTCCACATATAGATAGTGTCCCCATGCCAGGTTGTAGCCGATTCGAAATCCCGCGACAGCGACAATCAAATTTTGGTCTCGGAGGTAGGCTAATTGAAAATCATTGACTTGTGCTTGGGCGCGCACCCTAGAGACAAACTCCTCTTCGTCGATGTGTGGTCGCAGTTCATGCATGACCTGGTGACAGGCTAGGATGTCTTCATCGGATGTGGCTAGTTGCACGGGGGGTGTCAACGACATATGGCTCCGTTTAGGAATAATTGTAGAATCCAGCACCAGTTTTTCGGCCAAGAGTTCTGGCCTCGACCATTTTTCTCAACAGGGGGCACGGTTGATACTTATCGTCGCCAAATCCCTCGTGCAAGACCTGCATGATGTCCAGACACACATCGAGACCGATGAGATCTGCAAGGGCCAATGGTCCCATGGGATGCTTCATGCCCAGCTTCATGACGGTATCAATAGCCTCGGCTGTTCCCACGTTGTCCATCAGTGCATAGATTGCTTCGTTGATCATCGGCATAAGAATGCGATTCGCAATAAAGCCCGGACGGTCGGCAGACTCGACTGCTGTTTTCTCTAGTCGGTCGCAAAGCGCGGCTGCTGCCGCCATCGTTTCCTGTGAGGTGTGTTGACCTTTGACCAGTTCGACGAGAGGCATGAGGGGCGCTGGATTCATGAAGTGCATACCGATCACACGGTCGGGTCGTGCAGTCGCGGCAGCCAATGTGCTGATTGAGATCGAAGACGTGTTGGACGCGAGAATCACAGAAGAGCCAACAAGACTATCTAGCGCGGTGAAGAGGTTTTTCTTCGCATCAGTGTCTTCAATGATCGCCTCCACGATGTAGTCAACCTCAGAGAATGCTCCCAGATCCCTGACCGTAGACAGCCGTTCGAGAGTCGCGTCACGCTCGTCTTGGCGCAGGATGTTCTTGGATACGAGTCGCCCCAAGCTGGCTTCAATGGTCGTGCGTGCTCGGTCTAACGCATCAAGGACCGTGTCCTGCAAGTAAACGTTAAATCCTGCCTGTGCGAAGACCTGAGCGATACCATTGCCCATGGTTCCTGCACCGACGACACCAATTGATCGGATGGCAGACATGATGTTAGACAGCTTACTTTCGCTCGACCGCGAGTGTAACGCCATTGCCTCCACCGAGGCATAGGGCGGCGATGCCTCGGGCTGCGTTTCGCTGGCGCATGGCATAAAGTAGGGTTGTCAAAATCCGTGCACCGCTCGCGCCGATAGGATGGCCTAATGCGACGGCACCGCCATGAACGTTCACGCGGGTGGGCGAGATTCCAAGTTCACGGATAACTGCCACGGCTTGAACGGAGAAGGCCTCATTTAATTCGAACAGATCGACCGAATCGAGAGTCCAGCCTACTTTGTCGATGAGTTTACGGATGGCGTCAACTGGTGCCATCATCACGAGTCTTGGTGATACGCCACTCGTGGCTTGGCCGACAATGCGGGCTAACGGCGTAAGACCCAACGAGGTTGCGCGGTCACTCGACATAACGACGACGGCTGCGGCACCATCGTTCACCCCTGGTGCATTCCCTGCAGTCACGGTGCCATCAGGTTTAAAGGCAGGTTGCAGTTTCATCAGGCTTTGGCTTGAAGTGTCTTCACGAACAGGTTCGTCATGATCGAATATGGTTGCAGGGCCTTTTTTCTGTGAAACCTTGACTGGAAGAATTTCGTCAGCAAACCACCCGCGCCGAGTGGCTTCAGCCGCTCTATGGTGACTTTCGACTGCGTAAGCATCCTGTTCTTCGCGCGTGACCCCATAGGTTTCGGCGACAACCTCACCAGTCATACCCATATGCCAGTTTTCGTGGGCGCACCACAGACCGTCATGAACCATCGCGTCCAGGAGTAACCCATTGCCGAGTCGAAGACCTTCGCGCATTCGATCCAACAGGTACGGCGCACGACTCATCGATTCCATGCCGCCGGCGACGGCCACTTCGAGATCGCCCGCAGCGATACCTTGCGTGGCGAGCATCACGGCTTTTAACCCCGAGCCACAAACTTCATTGATAGTGACAGCACCGACTTGGGCCGGTAAGCCGCCGTTGAGGGCAGCCTGTCTCGCCGGGTTCTGTCCAAGGCCGGCCGACACGACGTTACCCATAATGCATTCATTAACTATCATCGGATCGATACCTGCGCGTGTGACCGCCTCTTTAACGACCAGGCCACCAAGTTCTGGGGCCGACAGATGTTTCAGTGCGCCCAGAAAATTTCCGGTAGGCAGCCGCACGGCACTAACAATGACTGAGTCAGACATAATTACGATTTAAGGTCTAGCTGTTCGTACACGCCGTGGGGCTCGCTTTTCTACTGGCGCATCGACGACGAGCCCTTTAATTAAGGTGCCATGAAGTAGTCTTTGGAGTCGCGGGATAATCACGGGTGTGGCACGTTGAATCTCACGACGCCAATGCTGGTCGACTGCCCAGACCTTGAGAATACCTTCCTTGGTGAGTGTGACCGTACTAGCCCGATGGATTGTTTCTCCAACGGCAGTCCGCCAGGCGAAGCTTAGCTTGGCCGGTGACATTGGTTGCTTTCGAAGCAACTGGCTGATAACTGGTGAAATACACGTATGTGCTGGAATCATATAACTCAAAAGGCTCAGTGTTTGAATCGAAGATGTAGTCTTTAGATGCAAGGATATAATATCTAGAATTGTAATACCTTGAATCATAATTCTTGACCTCAGACCCGAAACACCAGAATTTGTTGTGCGTATTTTGCTGGCTTCGCGATCACCCAGACGTGCAGATTTGTTGAGTAGTGCCGGCTACACGTATGACGTAATGCCGGGAGACGTGAACGAGACGGTCCACCCTGGCGAAAATCCTGGCAACTATGTAGCGAGGATGGCTCGTGCAAAGGCTGCAGTCGTTGCGGAAGGTTACCCTGACCGTTTTGTCCTCAGTGCGGACACCGTTGTTGTGATTGATGGTGCGATTCTCGGAAAACCACTTGACGCAGATCATGCACAGGTGATGCTGGAACAGCTGTCAGGTCGCATCCATGAGGTCTTGACTGGGGTAACGGTGTCTTATGGCCAGTCTGTCGTAACACAGGTTGAGAGGACCCGCGTACGCTTCCGGAAATTGACTCCCAACGAGATTGCCGCGTATGTAGGGTCGGGGGAGTTTCAAGATAAGGCTGGAGGGTATGCGATCCAAGGTTTAGCTTCGCGATTCGTTGACCATATTGAGGGCTCCTATTCTAATGTTGTAGGCTTGCCAATTGCGCTTGTCGATTACCTTCTTCACAAAGTTCATAACGAAGGTGCTAGCGAAAGTGATGCGTTTTGGTTCTAATTGACGTTGGTGGATGATAGGGATATCCTGAGGGCAGCGATGATGCATAAATTCCTCAATAATAAGTCCTTAGCCCTGAGCGGGAAGAGTGTCCGTATTGGAATAACTGTGAGCGTGCTGACGCTCGCCTTTGGTGGGCTGTTGTGGACAACTTTGAGTGAGGGAACTGAGTATTATAAGCACGTCGACGAGGTCATGGCTGACCCAGTCGTTTGGCAGGATAAGAATTTACAGGTGCATGGTTTCGTTGTGCCTGACTCCATTCAACGGAAGCGTCATAGCCTCGAATATCGATTCGAAATTGAAAACAATGGGTCTGTCGTGCGGGCTTCTTATGCGGGAATCGTGCCTGACACCTTTAAGGACGGGGCGGAGGTTGTCGTGAGGGGCAGGCTTGGACCAGAAGGTATACAGGTTATACCCAATGGAGTGATGGCGAAATGCCCGTCGAAATATGAACCTAAACCGGTTGCTGCGGAAATGAGCCAGTACGCAGGTGAATCACAATAGTGCGTACGTCGTGCTAAGCGTTGTCAGGTGGTCTGAGCACTCGTCGCAGCCTCATTTCAGATTAAGGTCTCGCGGATGGCTTCCCTAGGCTCCTTCATTCTACTCGCCGCATTCGTTGTGTGTGTCTATGCAGCTGCTGCGTCAATCGTCGGGGGACGGCGTCGTTCGACTCCTCTGATTGAGAGTGGCGTTGGAGCCTTCTATTTGGTCGCTGCGTTGATGACTGCCGCCTCGGCGATTATCGTGCACGCCTTTGTTACTAATAACTACGCCATCCGATATGTTGATCATTACTCGGATTCGGCGCAGCCGTTGTTCTATAAGCTGACCTCCTACTGGGGTGGCCTCGACGGCTCAATCATGTTCTGGGTCTTTTTGCTTTCGGCGTTTGGTTCGTTAGCTGTTTATGTTAATCGCGATCGACATCGCGAGTTGATTCCATATGTGGTGGTAGTCATTTCATGTGTGCAGCTGTTTTTCTTACTTGTAATGATTATCAATAAAGACCCGTTTGCAACTTACCTTACGGACATTCCGGCTGACGGGCGCGGCTTGAATCCCTTGTTGCAAAATCCGTACATGGCGATTCATCCGCCCTCACTCTATATCGGATTTGTAGGCATGACGGTGCCGTTCGCATTTGCGATGTCTGCACTGGCTACTGGATATCTGGACGACTCTTGGTTGCGTGCCGTGAGGCGTTGGACCATGGTGTCTTGGTTGTTCCTGTCGCTGGGATTAACGCTGGGCATGATATGGGCTTACGAAGAACTCGGATGGGGCGGGTTTTGGGGGTGGGACCCTGTCGAAAATGCAGGCTTACTACCGTGGTTGACCGCTACCGCTCTTTTGCATTCCGTGATGGTGCAAGAGCGACGCAGTATGTTGCGTGTCTGGAACATGACACTCGTAATCCTCACCTTCTTTCTGACGATTTTCGGTACGTTTATGACTCGGTCTGGGGTCGTGCAATCAGTGCATGCATTTGGGGAAGATCGAGAATTAGCGTGGATGTTTACAGTCTTCATGGTGCTCATATTGAGCATTAGCTTTGGCCTGTTGATATACCGTTTGCCGTTGCTGCGAGCGCGTCACGAACTTGATTCGTGGGCGTCACGTGAGGCCGCGTTTCTATTAAACAATTGGATTCTTCTGTTTTCTGCGATCTTTATTTTGTTTGCGACGATGTTTCCCACTTTGAGTGAGGCTGTGACTGGAGAACGGTTAACCGTTGGTCCTCCTTTCTTTAATAAGTGGATGCTTCCTATAGGCTTGGCTTTGCTCTTTTTAACCGGAGTTGGACCTCTATTAGCTTGGCGGAAATCTTCGTTGGAGAATTTGTGGTACCAGTTTCGCTGGCCGACACTGGCTGCACTTGTGACTGGCGTGACACTAGTGTTGTTGAACTTTCATGTTTGGTCATCTGGTATCTGTTTCATGCTTTGTAGCTTCGTCACGGTTACAATTGGACAGGAATTCGTCCGTGGTGCAGTAGTGCGGCAAGCGGCGACGAGTTCTGACATGCTCACCGCCATTATCGGATTGGTGTCTCGGTCTCAGCGACGCTATGGTGGCTACATTGTGCATGTAGGGATAGTCTTGATGTTCCTGGGTTTTGCTGGTGAAGGGTACAAGCTTGACGAACAAGTGCTCTTACAAGTGGGGCAGCAGGTGGAAGTTGGAAAGTTTACGGTACGCCACGATGGCCTTTCCGTGAACGACGATGGTCAGAAGCAAATGATCACAGGCACGTTAACCGTGCTCACAGATGGTGCAGAAGTTGGTCAAATGTATCCGGCTAGATGGTTCTTTCATAAGCACGAAACAGAACCGACGACCGAAGTAGCGATTCGGCGTCGCCTTTCGGAGGATCTCTATATCGTTATGGCTGCTTTCGACATGCAGGATCAATCAGCAAGTTTTCAAATTACGGTGACGCCACTGATTAACTGGATCTGGTTTGGGTTCAGTGTTCTGGCGTTTGGAACCGGACTCGCTTTATTACCGGAGCGGTCGTTTTCATTTGCCCTTTCGAAAGTCCCAGCGGGCGCTGCGACCACGTCGTTGGTCTTGTTGGCCTTGGCTCTCACGCCTGTGGGAGTTGCTGCTCAGCACATTGAGTCGGCGCACTCAGTACCGGTCGTGCCGCGGAGTGCTCTGGAGCGCGAACTGGGTCGAGAACTCGTCTGCATGTGTGGCACCTGTGGGCGTAAGTTGATTGGTGAATGCACCTGCGGTACTGCGGCGATGATGCGGAACGAAGTGAGTGAGCTTGTCGATGACGGAAAAACCAGAGATGAGGTATTTCAGCATTTTATCGCGAAGTACGGAAGCCAGGAGCCACTTGCTATGCCGCTCGACGAAGGTTTTAATCGTCTTGCTTGGTTGTTTCCGTACCTTCTGGGAATTTCGGGCGCTGTCGTCGTCGGTACGGTGGCGCATCGCTGGTCCTCGCGCGAAGCATCCGAAGAGGGTGTGCCTTTGGCAGCAACCGTAGTGGATGCCAAACTTGCGGCACGTCTGGACGATGAGCTTCGAAACCTCGACTAATCAATCCACGTTTCGCCCCTGGCATTTTTTTGTCTTGGTCGCCCTCGCTGCGGCTACGATGGCGGTCCTAATGTCACGTAGCACGGTGGTTGGCACGCTCTTGCTGAGCGTAGTTATTGGGGCCGCAGCCCTGGTAGGGATGGCCTTGTTGCGCACACTACAGCCTCTTGTGAATGATGACAGTGTAGATGAACCCGTCTTAGTGGGACATCGGACCCGTCTGGCCGTAGAGCGAGAGAAGAATCTTGTTTTACGCTCAATCAAAGAACTTGAATTCGACCGAGCCATGAACAAGGTCTCAGAAGTAGATTTCGAGGAAATGACAAAACGTCTACGAACGCGAGCCATGAATCTGATCGGGCAACTTGAGAGCGATAGGTCGGGCTATCGAGAGCTAATCGAGCGAGAGTTAGAAACCAGGCTGGCACATCTCTCAAGATCAGAGAGGTTAGAATCTGAGTCTGTCGCACCGGTAGACGGTTGCGCTGAATGCGGTACTTCCAATGATGCTGATGCGCGGTTTTGTAAGGCGTGTGGTGCGAGGTTGAGTTGAAATGGGCGTGAAATGTTTAGGAGTTGTGATAGTCGCGTTTGGTTTTATGGTGGCCATGGTTGTTCCAGTGCAGGCTCAGTTTGAAATGCCTGACCCGAAAGAGATGTCGGGTATTCCATTACCATCGAGAGATCTAGCGGACGGTACGATTTCGGTTCGACTGATTCTCGGAGCTCTCGCGAATAACATCATTGATCACTCTATTGACCTTCGAGTTAACGAAGAGATACGAACCGCAAAAACGAATGAAAATGGTCGAGCTCAGTTCACGGGGGTCACTCCCGGGATGCTGGTCTCGGTTTCAGCGACAGTGGACGGAGAGCAGCTTGCGTCTCAAGCCTTCGAGATGCCAGGGGTTGGGGGGGTTAGGGTGATGTTGGTGGCGACTCCTTCGCCATCTCCTGATGCCTCGACGAGGCTTGGGCAAGAAGAGAGTACGGCGACAGGACGTTCAGCGGACCTTGTGCTTGGTGGGGATTCTCGATTTTTGGTTGAGATAGGTGCAGAGCAAACCATTGAGTTTTATTCACTTCTTGAAGTGGTTAATGATAGCAACCAGCCCGTCATGCCAGCTGAACCATTCAGATTTACACTTCCCGCCAATGCAGTAAGCGTAAGTCTTTTGAACGGCTCCAGTTCACTGGCTCGAATTGCAGATGGGGAGGTCGTCGTACAGGGCCCGTTACCTCCAGGACGCACGCCAGTAAATTTTGCGTACATCCTTTCATATACAGGGGCCACTTTCGAACTTGCACAGTACCTGCCAGTCTCCTTAAATCAAGTTGCGGTTATTGTTGAAAAGCACGCATCCATGGACATGATATCGGCACAAGTGGAACGGCGGCGAGAGATGGAAGCGGACGGCGCGACGTATATCGTTGGAGCAGGTCCAGCTTTGGCTGCCGGCCAAACCTTTGGCCTGAGCCTGACGGGTCTACCTTATCGCAGTACGACTCCACGAACGGTCGCATTAACCTTGGCAGGATTGCTTATCTTCTGGTGTGTTTGGATGTCGCATAGTCGGCGTCTCCAAACCGGAAGAGTGCGGAAACGAGAGACCTTGGAAGGCAAACGTGAGAAGCTCTATCGGGAGCTAGTTCGTGTCGAAAGTAAGCACCGCGATGGTGATATTGCCGAAGCGTGGTATGTAAAGCGTCGTCGAGAACTTTTCGGGCAGCTCGAACGAGTATATCGCCGTCTAGATCAGCACAAGATGTCTGGTAGAGAAGTTACCGCGTCTAGTTGAGTTACTCATAAGGGCGGATTCATGGCCGAACCTGCTGTATCTGCACCAACCGTAAAAAGTGTAATGAGCTCCAGTCAATTTTTGGACGACTTTGATTGTTTAGCTTTCGAGGACGTGTCACGCTACTTTGGTCGAATGCGGGCGCTGTCGCACGTTTCTTTTTCCTGTGCGGCAGGCGAGATTGTTGGTGTTCTTGGACCAAATGGTGCCGGAAAATCGACGCTACTCGCACTGGCTGCGACCCTAATTAGTCCATCGGCTGGGGGCATACGCTATGGAAATCATGGAACTCACGAGCGTGGCGGTAATGTGCGTGCAAATATCGGAATGCTGTCACACGACATCCAACTCTATCCAGAATTAACTGCTCGAGAGAACCTTCACTTTTTTGCAGGACTCTTCGGAGTTCAGGATCCTGCTTCTTGTGCTGAGGCAGCGTTGTCACGCTCCGCTCTCAGGGCCCGTGGTGATGAACCTGTCATGAAGTTTTCACGTGGTATGCGACAGCGCCTCGCATTGGAACGTGCACTGATACATGACCCGAAGCTTGTACTGCTCGATGAACCGTTTACAGGGCTTGACGACTCCTCATCTAAAAGCTTGGCCAATCGCCTGCAGGGCTTGCGGGATAGTGGTCGCATAATACTTTTGACGACTCACGACTTTGAGGCTGCTGAAGGGTTACTTGATCGAGTGGCCCTGTTATGGGATGGGGCATTACTTAATGTTGAACCAGTGACTGGATCGTTGCGCGACCATTATGTCAGCCACACGCGTCAGGTTGCTCATACGGTAAAGGTATCCAGATGACGGTCTCCAGATTTATTCGAGTGGCCTGGTTGATCGTTAAGAAAGATCTGACAATTGAAGCGCGTAGTCTGGAATTGTTCCTAACCACGCTGTTTTTTGCTGCGTCCTGCGTTTTGGTATTTGCGTTCGGTTTTGTGAGCGATCAAAATCCGATCGGCGATGCAGCTGCCGGTATTTTATGGATTGCGATTGCCTTTGCTGGAACTTTAGCGCTAGGGCGTGCGTTTGAGCGTGAGCGTTATCACGATGTGCTACACGCGTTACTATTGGCACCAGCAGATCGTCCAGCGATCTATATCGGAAAACTGTTGGGCGTAATCTGTCTGTTGGCCATCGTGGAAATAATTATCGTTCCGCTTATCAGCCTGTTTTTTCAGACACCCATCTTGCGACATCCTTGGTTGCTTGGTGGTTTACTTGCTTGTGGTACTCTTGGGTTTGCTTCTGTGGGGACACTATTTGCCGCGATGCTCGTGCGGGCTCGTAGTCGGGACGTGTTGCTACCAGTCTTGTTGTATCCGATCACAATACCGGTCATTATTGCTGGAGTTCGAGGTACGGTGCTCTTACTGCAACCGGAAGTCGACGTGATTATGGTACGCGCTTGGATTGGCATGCTAGTTTTCTTCGATGTGGTGTTCATTACTCTCTCATTGTGGACTTTTGAGCCGCTCATGACAGACTGAGGCGCCAATGCTAAAAGCGAGAATATTTAAATGATAGCGAGCCGATGGTTTCCTGCAATAACAGTTATGGCGATGGTGTTCTTTGCAGGGGCACCCTTGATGATTGCCAGAGCTCCGTACGAGTCCACGATGGGACTTGTACAAAAGATTTTCTACTTTCACGTACCTGCCTGGATTGCCATGTTCTCGGCCGTTTTTGTGTGTGGTATCTCAAGCGCCATTTATTTGTTTAAAGGTAAGAAGCTTGCGGATCATCTGGCTGTAGCAGCGGCGGAGCTTACTGTTTTGTTTGGCCTGATCGGGTTGGTGACTGGACCATTGTGGGCCCGGAAAGCTTGGGGGCTTTGGTGGCAATGGGACGCTCGTCTGACGTCCGCATTAATTCTTTGGATGATTTTTGTAGCGTACCAGCTATTGCGACAATATGGCGGCCCGGGATCTGATAAATTGGCCGCTGGTATGGCACTGTTTGGCATGGCGAACGTGCCATTTGTATATTGGTCGGTCAACGTCTGGAGGACGATCCATCCGACAACAAATGTGGTACCAACGTTGGTGCCAGGGATGAGTGAAGCGTTCTTGTGGTGTAGTGTGGCCTTCGTCCTCATTTTTGTTCTGACATTAAGTGCACGCGTCAAATTAGAATCTCACCGGGCGGCAATTGATCGGCTGTATTTGTCTTTGGATGATTGACTGGATGATGCGGCTGGCGTTAGGAAAGGTGAAGGATGTGAGACGACGTAAAAATTATATAACGACGCTTCTGGTGATATTAGCAACCGGGTTTCTGCAGACACTCACGGCGTCCAGTCAAAATCTGTTGATTTCGTCATTCACGCCTCTGGTGGTGCACGTAGCTCAGACTCAGCCGGCACAAGATGAGTTCGTGCCGATTGACGAATTACCACCTGAAGATCAGTTGCCAGCCGCACCATTGCTCATTGCTGCGTATGCCTTCGCCTGGATCGCCCTCCTTATTTACATCTGGTCGCTTTGGCGTCGACTTGGTTCAGTGGAACGTGAACTCGCTGACGTAGCTAGGCGAATAAGTAACCGCTCGGGCGGAGCATGATGGATGGGATGAGTGCCGGACACTTTATTTTTATTCCAGCGGTTCTCATGCTTGGACTTGTGTTCGGGTGGATTCTGGGCTCCCGGGCAGCGCGGGATGCCTACGCCGCAGAACTTCGTCGTCGCGAAGAGCGTTCTCGGGATTAGCTCCACGTTTTAGTCGGGGTAGAATGCAACAATCCCAGTGTTTGTAAGCCTCATCAGCATCCGTTACCAGCGGACACCTCTAGGGTTCAAGCCGCTTGACTGTCTGTTTTACCAATTCACCTAGCGAAGCTTGACTAGCATCCAGACGGAGATGAGCCTGTGAGTAGGCCGCGCAGCGCGTTTTGTATAGTTGTGCGATCTCCTTGCGATCAACAGCGAGTGGTCGATGTCGATTTGGTGGCAGGCGTTGAATAATTACATCAAGTGGAACATCGAGCCAAATAGATGTACCTGAACGGTTGATCTGTGCACGATTGTCTGGATCAACGAATGTCCCTCCGCCTGTTGCAACCACGATGCCTTGTTTGGGAAGTAGTTTATGGAGCACTTCACGTTCAACAGAACGAAAATAGGCTTCACCTCGCCGATCAAAGATATCCGCAATCCTAGAGCCTTCCTGCACTTCGATGAGATCGTCGATGTCTTCGGTAGGCCAACCAAGATGTTTGCCGAGTACCCGCGCGAGGGTAGTCTTACCCGCTGCCATGAATCCAACGAGGTACAGATTGTTCAAGGACAAATTACTATCAGTTCGGTTGATGTCGTCAGAAGTTTCCATTAGCTTCGTACGGTTTCCAGTGTTTCAAAGAAATGTGGATAAGACACATCGACAATCTGGCCGCCAAGAATGGTACAAGGGCTAGATGCACCAAGCGCTGCAAGAGTGAAGGCCATCACGAGTCGATGATCACCAGCCGCGTCGACTGTCCCTCCCACAAGAGCTTTTGTGGACTCCACTTCGAAACCGTCAGGTAGCTCCCGAACCTCTGCGCCTAGCGTGTTGAGTCCGGCAACCAATGCAGTAATACGATTGCTTTCCTTGAAACGAAGCTCTTGAGCGCCGGTGACTTTAATGCCGCCTCCTCGATGGGTAGCAAGAGCAGCTAAAATTGGTAGTTCGTCAATAACTGATGGCACCTCCGCTGGAGTAATGACGACTGGTCTGAGCTTATCGTAACGAACATATATAGAGCCGGTCGGTTCACCGGCCAGAGTATTTTTGACCTCTGACTTAACAATAGCTCCAGCTCGGCGAAGGATATCGAGAATGCCGGTACGTGTAGGATTAAGTCCGACATTTGTTAATTCAATTTCCGAGTGGGCGAGTGCTGCTGCCGCAGTTGCCCACACCGCAGCCGAAGATATGTCGCCTGGCACCTGAAGTTGGCACCCTCGTAAAGTACCACCAGGTTCAACGGCGACCCAGTTTTCGCCACGCTCAACCCGGACACCGAATGCCTGCAAGGCCTGTTCTGTGTGATCTCGCGTACTCACAGTTTCACAAACGGTGGTTTTGCCACTAGCGTGAAGTCCCGCGAGTAGGATGGCGCTCTTGATTTGGGCACTTGGTACGTTTGGGGTCCATGTGATACCCCGCAAGCGTCCACCTGTAATCGTGAGTGGTGCACAGTTGTTGTCAGAAGTGACCTGTGCCCCCATAGACACCAGTGGATCTATGATCCGTTTCATTGGTCGAGTTTGAAGAGATTCGTCGCCAGTGAGCGTGCATTCAAAAGAATGTCCAGCCAAGACACCCGCCAATAGCCGCATGGTTGTTCCTGAATTTCGTGCGTCGAGTGGATGAGCAGGTTGAGAGAGGTTGCCTAGGCCACAGCCATCGATCTTCAAGCGAGAGAGCTGTCCGGATGATTCATCGCGATCCGAAGTGATGTGAACTCCGAGGCTAGTTAGACACTCGAGAGTGGTCGCACAATCATCTCCCTGTGCAAAATTTTCGACGATGGTCTGTCCTTCAGACAATGCAGCGAGCATAGCGTAGCGGTGTGAAACTGACTTGTCTCCTGGACACGCAATTGTTCCTCGGACACAATTCACTGGTAGCACAGTAATTGTCGGAAGGTTCATAGCAGGCATCAAGAAACTATAACTCACGTCGGAGTATTAAACCGAAGCGAGTCTAGATCTCTGCCGTATAAATCCTCTAAAGCACTTGACCGCCAAAGGGGGAGTGTGTAATTCTCTCGCTCACGCTAAGTCTAACGTTTTCTCCCATATTTATTGGCCGCGCCCAACAAACAGCCCATGGTATCCAAGACTGTGTTACTTGCTACTGCCATCGAATCGGTACTTCGAGCCGGAGATATGCAGCTAGCGCATTTTAATGATTCCGTGCGTATTGAAAAAAAGGGGGTCATTGATCTGGTTACGGAGGTCGACATTGCAATTGAAACTGCATTTCGGGAGACAATTGCTGAACGGTTTCCAGAACATGAGGTATTAGGAGAAGAATTACAAAATGCCGGTGCGAATTCGACAGCAACGCACGTGTGGATTTTTGATCCGATTGATGGCACGACGAACTACGCCCATGGTTTCCCTGTTTTCTGTTCGTCGCTGGCCTTGCAGATTGATGGGAGGACGCAATTAGGCGCTATTTATGATCCGATCCGGCGCGAACTGTTTACTGCAGAAAAAGGTGGTGGAGCATTTCTCAATGGTCTTCCTCTGAAAGTATCATTAGCCGAAGCACTAATTGATTCGCTACTGTGTACGGGCTTTCCCTACGACGTACACTTGAATTACCGACAAGTTATGAATGTGTTCGAGGCTTTCCTAACACGAGCACGAGCCGTACGACGACTCGGCTCGGCTGCACTCGATCTTTGTTATGTGGCAGCCGGCCGTTTGGACGGGTTCTGGGAGGAGGGACTTCAGCCTTGGGATATTGCGGCTGGTGCTCTAATTGTGGAGGAAGCCGGTGGATGCACAACGACATTAGACGGCAGTCCATTCGATCCTCGTCTTGGACAAGTGCTGGCATCGAATGGTCTCATTCACCTTGAGATGATCGAAACGATTAGCCAAGCCAACGCGGGGCAGAAGTGATTCCGGTTACGTCAAGAAATATCTAATGGAATATGTTCAAACGTGGTTGCAAGAACTGGCGTTGAATGCTGGTGGGATAGGGCTATTTTTCGCTTCCTTTCTCGATTCATCATTTCTATTTCTGCCTGAGGTTAATGACGTTCTAGTGTTGTGGATGGTAATGCAACACCAACACTTTATTGTGTACTACGTTGCAATGGCCACATGTGGTTCTTTGGCGGGTTGTCTTATCTTGCACTACCTTGCTGGTAAAAGTGGCGAAAGGATGTTGCGTCGCAAGTATTCGACAGAGAAGATTGAACGGGTGTCTAGTTGGTTCCGCCGGTACGGGTCAATGGCCATTCTTATACCAGCGTTAAGTCCACCGCCTGTACCATTCAAGTTGTTCGTGTTGTTAGCAGGTGTTGCCAAAATGCCTGTAGGAAAGTTTATCGCGGCGATCATAGTTGGACGTGGAATACGGTTTTCCACGACGGGTCTGCTAGCTATTTACTATGGCGATCAAGCAGTTCGGTTCGGACGAGAGTATGGTGAAATCTTGCTGGTATTAATTACGGGTATTCTACTTGTAAGTTGTGTAGTGTACGTCTTCGCGCGTCGTCGCTCGAAAGCGTTGTAAGCGGTAGAGAGAGTCACCTGTAAAATTATTTCATGCGCCAGGATTGTTTCTTTGACCTTTATCGTCGACCTGTAATTAAGTGGGCAACATTTCAATGAGAATCGATATTTCGATTGTGATTCCTCTCTACGATGAAGAGCAGAACCTTTCGCAACTTCATCAGGAATTAACTCAGGTTTTATCTGGATATGGCAGAACCTACGAGTTAATTTTCATTGATGATGGCAGCTTGGATGGGTCATTCGAAATTCTCGCAAATATCCAGGTAACAGATCCACACGTGCGCCTCATTCGCTTTAGAAAGAATTTTGGACAAACTGCAGCGTTTGCAGCCGGGGTTGCACATGCACGTGGCGAGATTGTTGTTACGAGTGATGCAGATCTGCAAAACGACCCCCACGACATACCCGCCATGGTTGATCGGTTGGAGGAAGGCTTCGATATCGTTTGTGGGTGGCGCCGTGATCGGAAAGATTCATGGCTGACGCGCTACGTGCCTTCGGTTCTGGCTAGTTGGCTTATTTCTTGTCTCAGTGGAGTCCGTTTGCACGATTATGGTTGCTCGCTCAAAGTCTTCCGAGCCGAGGTCGTAAAATCACTTCCGCTTTACGGTGAGATGCACAGATTTATTCCAGCGATTGCAACTGAAATGGGTGTAAGCGTCACTGAGATGATCGTTAACCATCGTTTGCGAAGGACGGGGCAGTCCAAGTATGGGTTGTCGCGCACAGTACGAGTTATTTTAGATCTAATAACAGTCAAGTTCTTATTGAAGTACTCAAGCCGACCTTTCCAGCTTTTTGGATTATTGGGCCTTACGGTGGGTGGTGCTGGTACCGTCGTTATAGGGTGGTTGCTCTTGATGAACCTATTGGAGCAGCAGTCCATCATTAATCGGCCAATATTCTTCTTCGGATTGTTGCTGCTGTTTACCGGTGTTCAACTGGTGACGATTGGGTTGCTCGCTGAATTACAGACTCGCAGATATTTCGCATCGCAAGGGAAACCCGCTTATTTCATCAGAGAGATTAGAGAATCTGACTCGACTTCAGATAGTCCTGCGGCTAATCAATGATGTGCGATACGAAACGAGGCAGATCGATTAGGTGATTCAGGTTGCAGAAAGTTCGTTTGGGCAGCGTCAGTCCGGCGAAAACTCTTGTTGCCAGCTGTGCTCTTCGTTAAAGTCTGGCTGTTCCGTTTTATTTAAAAGACAGTCTCCTATTACCAGGGCATCCATTTCAGTGCGCATGAAACATCGATAGGCATCCTGTGGAGTACACACTATTGGTTCTCCACGCACATTAAAAGAAGTATTCACGATAACCGGGCAATTTGTCTGGCGGTAAAAAGCTTCAATAATCGACCAGTACAGAGGTGAGACATCTTTATGCACCGTCTGAATACGCGCTGAGTAATCGACATGGGTAACGGCTGGGATTTCTGAACGTGGCACATTTAGCTTGTCAATTCCCCAGAGGCTCTGTTCCTCGGCTGTCATTGCGCGACGTCGATTCGGCACAACATTGGCCACGAGTAGCATATATGGGGAATCGCCGTCGAATTCAAACCATTTGGAGACATGTTCACGCATCACGCTAGGCGCGAACGGACGAAAGCCTTCCCGGTATTTAATCTTAAGATTCATAATTGATTGCATACGTGGTGACCGCGGATCGCCAAGAATGCTGCGTGCTCCAAGTGCTCGCGGGCCAAATTCCATCCGTCCTTGATGTAAACCTACAATCTTTTCCGCTGTTAGGAGTGAAGCCACTACATCGGGTAACGATTCACGATCGAGAGATTGGTACGGGATGTCATGCGAATCCAGGTAGGTGTGCACCTGTTCATTCGAGTAACGAGGACCGAGCAATGATCCCCTCATGGCATCGGTGTACGGTGACCGAGCCTCTTTTCCTTCGGCTAAATGTCGAGGTTTTCCAAGATACCGATGCCAAAGAGCCAGTGCGACGCCTAATGCTCCTCCCGCATCTCCAGCGGCAGGTTGAATCCAGATCTGCTTAAATGGACCTTCACGCGCAATTCGACCATTGGCGACACAGTTCAACGCCACACCACCAGCCATGCAAATATTTGTGGTTCCTGTTTCCCGATGTGCAAACCGAACTATCTTTAACAGAATTTCTTCCGTTACGTCTTGTATTGAACGGGCCAGATCCATATCGCGCTGTGTGATGGGTGACTCAGGTGTTCGAGCCGGTGAACCAAAAAGCTTTTCAAAGGCTTTGCCGGTCATATGGAGGCCTTCGGAGTAAGTGAAGTACTCTTGATTTACCCGAACGGAACCATCTTCTTTAATGTCTAACAGCTTGTCCTTAATTAGGGTGGCATAGGTAGGCTCGCCGTATGGAGCAAGCCCCATTATTTTGTACTCACCACTATTCACCTTAAATCCTGTGAAGTAGGTGAACGCCGAGTAAAGCAATCCTAATGAATGAGGAAAACGTAATTCGTGAAGCAAGTTGAATTCG
>CAJXDY010000032.1:0-27192 GCA_913052135.1 uncultured Acidobacteriota bacterium | reverse complement strand
GGAAGCGAGAGCTTTTTTGACACCGAATGACGACAGGGGATCAATGAATGACGCAGCATCGCCCACGAGCAGAAAATTCGAACCAGCAAATCTCCGAGCAGTGTAGAGTGATGCGTCACATCCCCAAGGACGCTGTTGTAACGTCGCGGCAGCCGTCAGGTTCGAACAATGTTCCGTTTTTCTAAGCTCACGTTGGTAAACCGACTCCGCGCTTGTATCCCGTGCAACCCGGGTAAGCTTCGGATCCAGCATGACAGTGAAATATCTGATGGAGTCGGACACTGGCACCGACCAAGCCCAGCCGCTCTCAAAAGCCTCGACCAGTGTATGGGATGGTTCCTCGAGCGGCCATTTGGTGTCGTGTTGCCAGACACCCACCAACGCTAAAGTGTCTGGGCTATCTTGATGAGTGCGGAAACCTTGTTTAGCAATTACCCCAGCGCGGCCCGAACAGTCGAGAGTAAACCTAGAAGTCAATATATGCCGATGGCCGGTCTCGTCGTCGTACTCAATCTGCACATTCGCTTTGTGATCATCGGAGATTGGCCATGAAATCAGATCGCTGGTGGAGTGTCTCTCGCTGGATCGTCCAAGGTTGACCTGCTTGACGTTGGTCTTACGTAACACGCTGGCACCGGCCGTTTCTGCGCAAGAAAGAAGTAACCGATCAAAATCGCGTCGTAAAACTTGATGGCCTTTGAGACCATCCATGAAGGTCTCAGATCGCGGTTCCCTATCCTCCCACCACACAGTATTCCCAGACGAACGGTAAAACTTAGCGTCGTCGATTGATGCAGTGACGCCTAGAACATCAAATAACTTTCGACAACTGGGCGGTAATGACTCGCCCAACGACATCGCGGAATGAGTCCGGTCCAGCACGATGACCGAATGCCCCCACGAGGCCAGGAGCCGGGCGGCTGCAGAGCCAGCAGGACCACCACCGATGATAGAAACGTCGTAATAACTTGGCTTAGACACTGACAAGATTGAGAGCGGTGCTGGCTGGTGCAAACCGATCACACATACGGATTCCGAATCTCTTTAAGAACGCTGGCACAATGAGTTAGGCAGCGTAACGACGCATTATACCTCTTGGTAACGTAGGCTAGCACTTTGAGTGAACAGTGACAGACGGCGAACGAATCGGCAACAATGACCCCGTGTGGGAGCCTTAAAATGAATATTGCCATACTGTCAGACATTCACGATCACATCACCAATCTTACTTCTGCATTATCAAAACTTGGCAAAGCTGATGCGCTGATTTGTTGCGGTGATCTGTGCTCGCCGTTCATTGTCGTCGAACTGGGACAGCAGTTCCTAAAACCCATACACATTGTGTTCGGCAACAATGACGGCGACCTTTTCCGGATCACTCAGCAGGCTACCCGCTTCTCGCAGATTACCCTGCATGGGGAATTTGCCGATCTAACGTTGGGGGGGAAACGAATCGGGGTGACTCACTTTCCAAATATTGCAGGCGCCATTGCGCTGTCTAATCGATATGACTTGGTGTGTTGCGGTCACAACCATATATTGGACATCGCAAATGAAGGGTCAACGTCGCTGGTGAACCCAGGCGAAGTGTTTGGTGGTTTAACTGGCAAAGCCACCTTCGTGATCTACAATACTGATACCGGAATCGCAACACCTCATCAAATCCTGTAAGGCAGAACTGTAACTCAAGTAGATAATGAAACAAACCATGAAAACATTTTTAAAGACAATCATATTCGCAAGTGTCGTTGTATCCACGCCAATAGTGAGTGCGCAAGATACACCTATAAAGTATGTACGTTATGAGTACGAGGGTCGTGCTTCCTACGGTGTGCTTGATGGAAACACCATCAATGAATTACGAGGAAGCATTTTCGAATCTTCGGAACCAACCGGTAGAACCTTTTCCTTGGCTGATGTAAAACTGCTCGTGCCAACCGAGCCATCAAAAGTGATCGCCATTGGCTTCAATTACCGCAGCCACCTTGGAGATCGAGAACCGGAACCGTATCCTGGCGTATTCGCTAAATATCCCAGCTCACTTATAGCCACCGAAGAAGCAATCGAATTCCCCGAGGGAGCTACTAACGTCCATTATGAAGGGGAAATGGTTTTGGTGATCGGCAAACAAGCACGAAACGTTCCCAAAAGCCGTGCTCTGAGTCACGTGTTCGGTGTGACTGCTGGCAACGATGTAAGTGAGCGCGATTGGCAACAGAACGACCTTCAATGGTTTCGAGCAAAAGCCTCCGACACGTTTGGACCACTCGGTCCAGTTATCGTTCAAGGTTTGAACCCTGACGACTTACTACTCCAAACCCGTCTCAACGGCGAACTACGGCAGTCGCAACGAACAAGTGACCTGTTCTTCGACAGTGCAACCATCATCAGCTACGTGAGCAAGTTTGTAACACTTGAGCCAGGCGATGTGATTTACACAGGTACACCTGGAGCCACCCGTGCAATGAAGCCTGGCGACGTTGTAGAAATTGAACTTGAGGGCGTTGGAATACTACGAAACACCATCTCTGCTTCTAGGACTCCGTGAAAACATTGCTTTTTGAGAGACAGTGGCTCCATGCTCTCTCTCTGGTAGTTCTTCTTGGACTGCTAGGTCGCGTGAGTAATCTTGAATCTGTCCAAACAGGTGGCTTCGGGAACCTCGGATCGATAAATTGGTTATATCTAGCTGCTGGCATTGCGGTCACCCACCAAGTTTTCGTATGGCTTTGTTGGCGACTTGAGTTGCACCATTCCTTGTTAACACGGCTATTTGGACGCTACGGATTCCGTTTCTACGCGACAGGATTTACGATTCTGGTAATTTTGAGAGTGGCCGCAATCTTGATCCTGGCAGTAATCAATCAAGGCACATTAGATATGCCTTCAGAAACCTTACGGGCTCTTGCGATTGTGGCACTCTTACCAGCAACCTACCTTTTCTATTCGGTTAAGCGTTATTTTGGATTCCGGCGAGCATTAGGTCTAGACCACTTTGTTAAATCGTACCGATTGCTGCCAAAGGTCAGGGAGGGAATCTTTCAAATTACACCAAACGGAATGTACACTTTTGGATTCTTACTCATATGGATTCCTGGTTTATGGTTCGCGTCAACTGCCGCACTCTTTGCAGCTATGTTTAATCATCTTTATATCTGGGTACACTACTTCGCGACCGAGCGTCCGGACATGCAACGGATCTATGAAGTCCAGCACTAGACCTTCCTTCTAAGCTAAAAGCGTTACAGTCATGAAGCGAAAAAGCAACAACAACGTAACGTTCGACAGTGCCTTTTCAATTATCAATGTGGCTCTCTCTGGATCTTTCCGTCAAGAGTACGTCGACGAGCTCGCTTCCTCGAAGAATCTTGATGCCGCACTGCACCAGCTGCGGCACCGCATGCAGTCTCATACCTGGAAAGCGCATGGACACAACCTTCAGTTGGATCAAGTCGTAACTGCTTATGATCGCCAGACTCGGCTGGAAGGATTTCACGTATTAAATGATTGGAACGGGATCGCAGATCAGATCAATGAAAATATTATCCCAGTGGATGTGCTTGATTATGCAATCGATAATTGTCAGGCAGTACAATCCGAGAAAACGGTACTGGCCGTCCTTTTGGACTACTACTTCCTGTACATCCTCGGCTTACTTTCAATGAGAGTGTGGGATAACGACAATGCAGATGAAAACCTCGATCGACTTAATGAGACTCTTCAACATTTGCAAGGTCCTCTAGGAAGTGGGCAACGTTTTGTAGACAATGCCGAGACGCTTATCTTGCTCGCTACGTCTCACTATGAACTAGAGGAACGTGGCTACGGCATATTACTCGATAAAGTCAGGGCACTTAATCAACCTCATCGGCTCAATATTGCGCTGCAGCACGCTGCTAGCATCGGTTGCCATTTAAGGTTTGGCTTCGAAGCAACGTATGCGAGAGACACCCTCGACATGCGAAACGATAATGTTGCAGATTATCCATGGCTGTACTTCGCATTGGCAGTCGTGATGCGCGAGTATGTGCGGATCCACGAAAATGGCTGCAGCGACCAAGGCGAGCGAGAGGCTGTCGTAGAGGCTCTATTAAACGGTTTGTCACCAGACACCAAAATCCTTGTGAATCCTCCCGCAAAGCCCTTTTCCACGATCCACGAAACTGAACATGCGGAGTTCTGCGAGCATCTACATAGCTATAGAGATGACCTGCTTGAAGAATGTAAGCCTCATCGACCGTCCATGAATGCCTATTCTCCGATTGGATTTTTCTTTAATTTTTCACAAAACGTTGTGAAAGGTACAGTTACGGATGCGCTTTTATGGGGAGATACCTGGACAGTAACACTAAACAATCTCTTGACGGGAATCTCACAGGGACAGCCATCAACGCACTCAAAGATGAGACTCGCAAACACCTTGATGGGCTATGCACGCGCACATCCTCACAAAATTCGAGGTCAGATGATGCCGGTTATCGTGTACGACCCACAAGCAGGTCATCGAGCATATGCCGAAACCGTCCGCCAACTTCATGAGGTAGGTCGATAAAGTTCTTTTTTTAACTACTGGTGCCTATTGGTCCCCTGACAGATATTGGTTTTGACCTGACTTCCAGTCCTCACGAACCTCCGTAAAAAAATCCCAAACAACCGTATCCACAATCGACCAAGCTTCGTGCTCCACATTGGCTGGTATCACGAGCATGTCGCCTTCCTGTAATGTCACCTCGTCACCAGCTATTTCCATTCGAAGGACACCTTCGAGAATACACGTGAATTGTTCAGCTGGATGACTGTGCTTTTTCACATGTGTGCCACCCACAATAGTGAGGCGGGCACTGGTGCCTTTACTGCCCCAAAGCACACGCCGCTCAATGGCATTACCAATACGTTCGATCTCTATGTCATTCCATTTCACTGGCTGCATCAAATTGCACCTCTTTCAGGCGGTAGCAGACACACCATCAGTATTTGTTGATAGTCTTGCGGCAAGGGTTGCAGCTTCAAGGGGACGAGACTCACTATGTTCCTACAAGTAGTACTAACTTTCCTATGTGATGTCCCTCTTCCATGACACGGTGCGCCTCGGCCGCCTCTTCAAGAGGAAAGGTCGCATGGATCACCGGCCTAATCTTTCCACTATCAACTAGTGGCCAAACCTTTGCTTGTAGTGCTTTCGCTATGGCTGCTTTAACAGCAATGGGTCGTGAGCGAAGCGTCGATCCAGTCAAGGTTAATCGTCGCAGCATCACCGGAATCCAGTTGATCTCCGTTTTCGGGCCTCCAAGGATAGCAATTTGAATCAAGCGTCCCTCTTTAGCTAGTAGGCTAAGATTTCTTGGCGTGTATGAACCTCCGACCATATCTAACACAACGTTTACACCAGCATTGTCGGTAAGTGCCTTGATAACGTCGACGAAATCCTCTTCCTTATAATTAATCGCTCGAGTCGCTCCAAGTCGCTCACAAGCTGCGCACTTTTCCGCAGATCCAGCCGTTGTAAACACAGTCGCACCAAATGCCGCTGCCATCTGAATTGCTGTCGTTCCGATACCGCTGGCACCGCCGTGCACCAGAAGGCGTTCACCCTTTACCAGTTGTCCTCGTTCAAACACATTCGTCCAAACCGTAAAAAACGTCTCTGGCATCGCAGCCGCTTCCATCATGCTGACACCAATGGGCAGTGGCAAGCAGGTGGATGCTGACGCTACACAGAACTCAGCGTAGCCACCACCGGCAACTAGCGCACAAACACGATCGCCGATACGCCATCCCGTTACGCCTTCCCCTAATTCAGCAATGATTCCCGCGACTTCCAACCCGAGGATGTCAGAGGCACCAGGTGGCGGCGGATACTTGCCCTCGCGCTGCATCACGTCCGGCCGATTAATGCCAGCGGCCGTAACTTTAATCAACACTTCTCCCACTCCCGGTAACGGCGTCGGGAGATCCGTTATTACGAGTTCTTCTGGCCCTCCGGGATTTCTAATTTCAATGGCTCGCATAGTAAGCATAGGTCGGGTGCGCATAATATTATGACCGACTAAGAACAAGAAACGCTACACTTCAAACGCTTAGATCCATACGGCAAACTTGTGGCTTCATTTTTTCATTCGAGAAGGAGTTGGATATATGGAATCGCCGTTACGAATTATGGTTGGTGTGATACTCCTGGCAGGAATCATGGTTGTGCCAAACCTCGCGGCACAAGACGGAGTCAAAATCTACATCTCAGCTGATATGGAAGGTGTCACCGGTGTAGTGACCAACGAACAACTCGGACCTGAAGGCTTCGAATACCAACGGTTCCGACAATTCTTAACTGATGAAGTGATCGCAGCCATTGAAGGTGCTCGAGAAGCTGGCGCTGATGAAATTGTCGTGAGCGATTCTCATGGGAATGGCCAGAACCTATTAATTGACCAACTTCCAGACAATATCCAAATTATCCGATCTTGGCCTCGTCCACTCGGCATGATGCAAGGTATTGATGACACGTTCGACGGAGTCATCATGATCGGCTACCACTCCAGCACGACAAACCCGAACGGGGTTCGTGCTCACACTAATTCGAGTGCTAGACTCTCAGCGGTTCGTCTCAACGGAACCGAAATGAGTGAGGGCAGTTTAAATGCAGCCATCGCTGGACATTTCGGCGTACCCGTCATCATGATCTCGGGAGACGATGCGGTCGTTAAGGAAGTGCAGTCTACTCTTGGCAATATTGAGGCAGCTGTGGTCAAGTGGGCTTACAGTTTTCACTCGGCCCGCACCCTCCATCCTTCGGCTGGACGAGCGTTGATTCGGGAAAAGGCACGAGACGCGGTCGGCCGCATTGCGGAGTTCTTGCCCTATAAAACAGAAACACCAATTAAGTTCGACGTGACCTTCAAGAACTATCAGCCATCGCAACTATTAGCCTATTTGCCTCAAGTGGATCGCACCGACTCACACAGTATTAGATTTATTGGCGATGACATGATCGAGGTTTCCCGTTTCTTTACCTTTATGATGAGCTACAACTCGTCATTAGAACCGTAACCTTTTGGACGATGGAGCGACCAATTGAGTGTAAGCAGGCTGCGAATATGCTTTGGCTAGCGTACGATTTGAACACCGAGAATCTCGATTCGCTGAAGTGGATTTTCGCCATCCAGCGGGAGCGCCTCAATTGCGTCAACTGTGGCCATACCGTCTATGACTCGTCCAAAGACGGTGTACTTCCCGTCGAGCGCACTCACGGTGTCGGTGCAAATAAAGAAAGAAGTTGATGCACTAGCCGGATCATCTCCTCTGGCCATGGAGACGATACCCCGGAGGTGCGGTGTAGCAGAAAATTCTGGCTCAAGATTGATAATGTGTCGTTGCTGATTTTCATCAAGTGGCCGTTCGCGGCTTCCCAGCCAGCCGGTCTGGATGAGCATTCCCTTGACAACTCGATGAAACGACATGCCGTCGAACACCCCGAGCGAGGCAAGACGAAGGAAGTTTCGAACATGCTCAGGTGCAATCTCAGCCATAAATTCGAGCGTGATTGAACCGTTGGTTGTTGCGAAAATAGTGCGATAGGCAGAGAGCTGCTCAACGCTATCATTCGCGAATGGCGGCGGTTGTGGCGATGGCTGATCGCGAATGGTAATAGCTAAAATCGCAATTCGTTCGACTGCCCTACCGGACTCGTCTGTCGCAGCTTCTGAGATCTCCGTGACCAAATTCATGCCCTCAGAAACACGGCCAAACAAAGTATATTTTCCATCGAGTGCCGGTTGATCGACCACGCTGATAAAGAACTGTGTACCAGCACTGTCAGGATCGCCTGGCACCTGCACTGCCGACACTGCACCTCGTGTGTGGCGTTCGGCACTTAGCTCAGCCCTCAGTAATCCCAATCCTCCCCGCCCGTACAGTTCAGGCTTTTCTGGATCTTTTGAGAACGGGTCGCCACCCTGAATTACACCGTGCTTGATTATTCGATGAAAGATTGTTCCGTCATAGACGCCATTTTCGGCTGACTGAATGAAGTGCCCGACATGGTTTGGTGCTACTTCAGGCAATAAATCAATAGTGAAGTAACCCCGATCGGTCTTAACCACAGCTTGTTTACCTGCCATTTCCAGATTTGTAAATGGTGTTTGAAAGGGCTGGGAAGTGTCAGCTGATGCTGTCGCCGTCAGGCACGTCACACAGATTGCCCACGCTACGTAAATCACCTTACTGAAGATCTTTACATCTCGGAACATGACAACCTTCTGCCTTTTGTATAAGTCCGGTGCGATTCAACTCGTGCCACACCAATATTAACCGGTTGTGGTCATCATCGTGAACATCGAAACACGTGCTACCATACCATCATGGTTTTGTTTGATAACGATTCCATCGAGACGCCAACTGAACAACCAGAACCAGCGAAGTCCACACGCCGAAGTTTCATCCTAGTGTTGTTTTTGTGTGCAGTCATTATCGGCGGATACTTCTTGTGGCGTATGGTGCAATCGGACGAGGAAAACCTGGTTGTGGAGCAAGTCGAGCCAGAAGCGATTCCTGTTGTTGAACCTGAACCCGAGCCAGAACCTGAGCCTGAACCACCACCACGAAGAGTCGTGCGTGCACCCGAACCTGAACCTGAGCCTGAACCAGCACCGCCACCACCGCCGACAAATGTGCTACGTGTTACGAGCGACCTTGATGGCGCTTCGGTTTTCTTTGATAGAGATTTTCTCGGTACTACACCACTAGAGATGTCTGATCTTGATCCAGGTCAGCATCGCTTAAATATCTCAGTGCCAGGCTATGCTGGCTTTGCGCGAACGATTGAAATTTCTAACGATCCCGTTGAGGTTTCCGTCAAATTTCTTGAGATTACGCTCGACGAAACGGTAAGTGTTATACACAAACATCGGATGGGTTCGTGTGCGGGTCAACTTGTCGCCACTCTGGAAGGTATTCACTATGAGACGAACCATAAAGATGCGTTTTCTGTGTCGTTTTCTGATCTTGAAGAGTTCAACGTTGACTATTTAGATCACAACCTTCATATAAAACCAACCGGTGGCAGAGGCTACAATTTTACCGACGAACAACCGAATGCGGACTCACTGTTCGTTTTCCACCGAGATGTTGAAACAGCACTTGCGCGGCTCGAAACTGGTGACCAACCGTAATCCTTTAACTGGTCGAATACGCTGCCCCTGGGCTGGATCCAAAAAGATTTATGTAAGCTACCACGACAACGAATGGGGAATACCTCAACATGACGACCAAAAGCTGTTCGAAATGCTTTTGCTCGAAGGCGCGCAAGCCGGCCTGAATTGGATCACCATCCTTAATAAGCGAGAAAACTATCGACGATGTTTCGACGGTTTCGACCCGCACAAAATTGCTGGTTACTCCGACGCGCGCATTGATCAGCTGCTTCAAGATCCGGGTATCGTGCGCAATCGCCTCAAGATTAGATCTGCGAGGACTAACGCCCGTGCATTTCTTGCCGTTCAAGAAGAATTCAATAGCTTTAATGACTACATTTGGCAATTCGTCGAAGGTGCACCTCGACAAAATGCATGGAAGTCAATGAGTCAAGTGCCAGCTTCAACAGACGAATCGAAAATTATAAGTCAAGACCTGAAATGCCGTGGATTTACGTTTGTCGGATCAACAATCTGCTATGCCTTCATGCAAGCAACGGGGATGGTGAATGATCATTTGGTGAGTTGTTTTCGATACCGAACAATGGTTCGTTAAATCACATCACCAGCCGGCCAAACTGCCTCTACCTGAGTCTCTCCCCAAAAGCATTTGTTCCCTTGAAGGCTTGCACCTAAGCAGTGCGCTCAACTGCACGCTTACTTCGATGCTGCGCAAGCACTTCACGGCCAAGCCGCTTACTTAAATACACTTTTGATTCAGAAACATTTACTTCGTTCGGCTCAAACTTAACCACGTTAAATTCAAGATTGTCGAGAACGCTACGCATTGGGTAGAACTTATTCTTAGTCTTAGTAACGATCTCGTCGAAACCGTTTTCCAGCGCCCACACTTCTTGCTCTTCTGACAGCGCGCGAAAGTGTCCTTGTCCGCGCCAGTCGCGACGGGTTGCACCAATCCAGTTATACATGACTTTACGGTCTCGAAATTCTACACAACCAGCCAATTTGGCCACTAAATCAGCTAGCTTAGGTTCCGACTCGGTAGCACGAAGTTCATGCGACACCTTATAGGACACCGGAACAACAATTGATGGATCGTCAGGCAGGCTCGCCTCGGCCATCAAAATCTGGTGATCTCGTCCGTTGAGACGGTGAATTACTTCTGCTGAGGTTTTTCGACGTTGAAATTCGCCAAAAAATTCTTCGATATATTGAATTTCCAACGCCCCTTGCTGCAGCGAATATTGTCTAAGTTGATATTCCATCTATGGTCATTAAGCTACCGATCCAAATCAACCTTTGCTGGATCATAAGCTAGATTAGGTGCAAGCCATCTCTCAACTTCAGTCGTTGTGCATTTCTTGCGTGCTGCATAATCTTTAACTTGATCATGCCCGATCCGGCTAATGTTGAAATATCTTGCCTCCGAATGTGCTAGATAGAGACCGCTAACACTCGCGGCTGGAGTCATCGCACAAGACTCAGTCAGGTTAATACCTAGTCGCTTAGCATCAAGTAGTTCAAATAATTTTGTCTTCTGGCTGTGGTCAGGACACGCCGGATATCCGAATGCCGGCCGAATACCGCGGTACTTTTCGGCGATTAAATCATCAGGCGTCAGCTGATCTGCCTTCTCGTAACCCCAATCTTGGCGGGCCTTGGCATGCAGGTACTCGGCAAACGCTTCCACTAATCGGTCGGCCAGCGCTTTTATCATGATTGCATTGTAATCATCGTGGTCTCGTTCAAATTGGTGCACTAATTCATCAACGCCTAGACCGGCAGTCACAGCGAATCCTCCCAGATAATCATCGCACCCGCTCTCACGTGGCGCGATGTAATCTACTAGCGACCGACTAGGTCGGCCCTCCGGAATAAACTGCTGCTGACGTAGCATCTGAAATCGGACTAACTCCTGACTGTGTTCAGCATCCTTGAACAAAACAAGATCCTCGTTTTCACTAGCAGCTGGCCAAAATCCGTAAACGCCGTTTGCTTGAACACTTTGCTCAGAACAAATGCGCTCAAGTAATTGCTGCGCATGATCGTATAGTTCACGGGCAGCTGATCCGTAGCTCGGATGATCGAGAATGCCCGGAAATCGTCCTTTCAGTTCCCAAGCAGTAAAGAAAAAAGTCCAGTCGATATAGGGTACTAGCTCATCAATTGCTACCCGCTCAAGCACACGAGTGCCCAGGAAAGAGGGTGTCGGCACGTCGGTCGCCTTCCAAGTAAAACGCTGTCGGTTCGTACACGCATCTTTAAACGACATTAAAGGCTCTGCCTGCCGACTTGCATGTTTCTCACGAAGTTCCGCTTGTGTTTTTCTGTTCGTTGCGTCGAATTCTGATCTTGCAGTAGCACTCAGCAGTGTTGCAACAACATCGACCACACGAGACGCGTCAAGAACATGTACAGTGCTTGCGCCGTACTCAGGTGCGACCTTAACAGCAGTATGTTGCCGACTTGTAGTAGCACCTCCAATCAACAGTGGAAGAGACAGATCTCGTCGCTTCATCTCTTTGGCCACGAAGACCATTTCTTCAAGCGACGGCGTAATAAGACCGCTTAATCCAACAATGTCCGCCTTCTCGTTGATTGCCGTCTCCAAAATCTTGTCGCACGGCACCATTACACCAAGATCGACAACCTCATAATTGTTACATCCCAATACGACTCCCACAATGTTCTTACCGATGTCGTGAACGTCCCCTTTCACCGTTGCCATAACAATCTTGCCTTGCCAGGAAACACCTGTACCCATCCCTTCTTTTTCCGCTTCCATGAAGGGTTGTAAATAGGCCACAGCCTTTTTCATGACTCGTGCACTTTTGACCACTTGTGGAAGAAACATCTTCCCTGCGCCGAACAAATCACCAACGACTTTCATGCCATTCATGAGTGGCCCTTCAATTACCTCGATCGGGCGATTGTATTTTTGACGTGCTTCTTCAGTATCATCGTTGATAAATCCGACTATCCCGCGCACTAGAGAGTGTGACAATCTAGTCTCGACCGGAGCCTCTCTCCAAGACAGGTCTTGGTCCCGCTTCGTGTTTTGCCCTTTCACCGTCTCAGCAAACTGGACCATTCGATCAGTCGCATCGATACGTCGATTAAAGATAATGTCCTCAACGCGTTCCAACAGATCCGCTGAGATGTCTTCATAGACAACTAGCTGACTAGCATTAACGATGCCCATATCTAGACCTGCACGGATAGCATGGTAGAGAAATGCCGCATGCATCGATTCCCGAACGACGTTATTGCCTCGGAAAGAAAAGGAGAGGTTGCTGATTCCACCACTTAATCGCACTCTCGGGCATGTCTCCTTAATCAGCCGCAAGGACTCGATAAAATTAATTGCATAATCGTTGTGTTCTTCAAGGCCTGTCGCAACGGCCAGAATGTTTGCGTCAAAGATGATGTCAGTGGGATCGATGTCAGCCTTCTGAGTAAGCAGATGATATGCCCGCTGACAAATCTCAACTTTCCGCTCGATCGTGTCGGCTTGACCGGTTTCATCGAATGCCATGACGACCATGCCAGCACCATAGCGTTGAACTAAGCGTGCCTTCTTTAAAAAGTCTTCTTCGCCCTCTTTAAGACTCAACGAGTTCACAATTGGCTTACCTTGTACACACTTCAAGCCCGCCTCAAGCACCGACCACTTGGAGCTGTCGATCATGATTGGCACGCGAGCAATATCAGGCTCTGTAGCAAGCAAATTTAGGAAACGGGTCATCACTTCCTCTGAATCAAGCATTCCCTCATCCACGTTCACATCGATGATATTTGCACCTCCATTGACTTGATCGAGTGCAACTTGCGCGGCCTCTGTATAATCACCCGTCTTGATTAATCGCTCAAACCGTGCCGAACCAGTGACATTCGTTCGTTCGCCGATCATCTGAAAATTGCTGTCCGGATTAATCGTTAACACTTCGAGACCTGCAAACCTTGTCAAGGACTCTGAATGAGGCAAAGCTCGTGGCGCAAGTCCATCGACCGCCCGAGCGATTTCACGTATGTGATCTGGTGTCGTTCCGCAACAGCCACCAACAAGGTTCACGAAACCACTCTTAGCGAAGTCGCCTAAGAGTTCACTGGTTTCTTGAGGAGTTTCGTCATACTCACCGAATGAATTTGGTAACCCAGCATTCGGATGGCAACTCACATACATTTCGGCAATCCGTGAAAGTTCTGTGAGATAGGGTCGCATTTCACTCGCACCCAACGCACAATTTAGTCCGATAGAAAAGGGCCGTGCGTGTCTCACCGATACGTAAAACGCGTCAAGGGTTTGTCCGGACAGCGTCCGGCCACTGCGATCTGTTATGGTCACGGACAATGCGACAGGAATGTCATCACTGGATTCATCGAGCACCTCTTGAATGGCAAAAATGGCCGCCTTCGCATTCAATGTGTCGAATATCGTCTCAACCAAAAGCAGATCAATTCCACCTGACACAAGTCCCTTCACCTGTTCTACATAAGCATCTCGCAGTGCGTCGAAATTAATATCACGCGCAGAGGCATCATTTACGTCAGGTGAAATTGAGAGAGTCCTATTCGTAGGGCCAACTACCCCCGCTACAAATCTCGGTCGGTCGGGTGTCCGCGCGGTCCAGGTAGCAGCTGCCTTACTAGCAATCTTGGCGGCATCCTGATTCATCTCGAATACGATTTCTTCAAGGCCATAGTCCGCTTGAGAGACTGCCGTACTGTTGAACGTGTTCGTCTCAATGATGTCGGCTCCAGCCTCTAGGTACTCGTTGTGGATCGCCTCCACAACATTGGGAGCAGTCAGAGTTAGCAGATCGTTATTGCCCCTAAGATCATGAGAATGATTTGCGAACCGGACACCTCGAAATTGTGCCTCCGTCAACTGCCGTTGCTGTATCATCGTGCCCATTGCTCCGTCGATTATTAAAATCCGCTTCTCGAGCAACTGCCTCAGCAAGGCTCTCTGGTTACGTGCTGTCTTTTTCAGGTCTTCCATAATGCCTGTTTCTTCTTATCGTCCTTCTTGCAAAGACTCTGCCGCACATCAAGCCAATCTAAATCACTGGGCTCCGACCCACACACTGGTCTAGTTTTGCATCGGCCCAATGACGATCTACCTTGATCACAAATATTGTCACATCAACAACCAGAATCCCCTCGGAAAACATCTCTTTCACTTCTTGGGTGAGACGCGGACAGTCCTGCGGAGCTATCTCCTGCAAGATCTCATTCGTCCAATGTTTCCGAGTTCACGATCGCCCGTTCCAATACAAAACGGAAGCGTTCGGACTTTAGGTGGCGTCTGATGACGGTGCGGCCTTGGTGCGCTGTTTTAAGATCTCGTCAATGAGGAACAAGTCGGTCAAGAGAGCGCGAAGATGAATAGAAGCATTCAGGTTGTCGATCAGTTGTGAACTAATAGAAGGCTGTGCCATCGCAAGCTGGATGGCTGCTTGTGCGTCGCTAGCATCGCGTTCAAGCACGGCGATGAACCTCTCGTAACAGTCTGCCGGCTCCACTGCCGAATCGGCCACCAACTTCCGAAAGACATCCCCAAGACCTGTCATTGCTTTATTACTACGCTGCAGATAGTCACGCAACTGACCACCACTCTCTGAACCAGAATCACCCGCGAGTCCTTGCGCCGCATACGCGAGCATGAATTCATAGCTTTCTTCGATAGCGTTGCAGCGATCCTGCAACTGATCTTGCACCGCTTTCGTCACGCTTAACCTACCGAGATTCTGGCGCCTGGGTCGAAGGCGCATTGTTGGACCGCGATTCGGGGTGCTGTGTTGGGTTCCACTGGTTCGGATCGTGATGTTCGACGAAATGGTCACGACCAATCCAACCATTAATCATCGACCAAGTCAGAAAACGCTTTTCAGGCCTCAGTCCAAAATAGATGTGCGCGATGATTAACGTTACGAGTGAAACTGCTGAGAGTCCGTGGAGTACGTAAATCATTCCCCAGGTTTGTGGCGTAAACAAATAGGGATCACGTGTCCAGAGTGGAATTTCAATACGGAACATCATTAATATTCCAGTACAGATAACCATACCGCCAGTAACAAGAATACCGTGGTGGTATAGTCGATTTTCCAGTGGGTACTTCGCATGCTTTCTTGGTGCCGGAGCAGCCTGCCCGACACTACGTTTAAACCTGTTTATTGCTTCGGTTATATCACGCCGACTGATCCACATCGTCCAAAGATCCATCCAGAATGTCGAATGAATGATATGAAAAACAATCGACAGGGTGAGTACTACACCTGCAACCCAATGTATGGTCACCCAAGCGAATTGAATACCGATTACTGGCAAGAATCCAGTAAACAGGAGCACCAACATAGTCACAGCCATCACCCAGTGAAAGAGCCTAGAAGCAAGAGAGTGGCGCGCGACGCGCTCCGGAACATTCGCGGTCTGAATCGAATCCGAATCCTGCTCGAAGAGTCCGTACTTTCGCCGAGGCGCAAACCAAGCCAAATACATGGAGTGTGCAATCACAAACAGAATGCCTGATCCTGCTGCTAAATAGAGGAGATTCCAGGAAATCCGGATTAATACTTCCTGTCCCCAGGGGTCACTGCCCCATGAAAGGAACTCCATCTACACCTCCGCTCTCTGAATCGACCGCTTAACTAGATTACGCATCATTGGAATCTTGTACGCGTTATGCCGTAAAGGTTTCGCACCCTTGACGGCCAACTCCGAAACTCGTTCGGCGGTCGTGTCATCGAGTGACTCTCCGCGAAGGGCATTTTCAACTGCCGTCATACGAAGAGGTCGAGGGGCAACCCCATTAACCGCAATACGGGCTTCTTCAATTATGCCGTTGTTGGCTAGAATAGCCGACGCAACATTGACCAACGGAAAGTCCCATACTTGACGGTCACGTACCTTCTCAAAATAAAAGTGAGCTCCTGCAAACGTGGCTGGCACACGAATTGTTGTCAATAAATCACCAGGCTGCAGAACACTCATCCTGGTGATGTCCGTACTGGGACCGATGAAAAAATCTTCCGCATTTACAACTCGCTCACCGCTGCTCGACTGGATTACCATCTGCGCATCAAGCGCGATGAGGGCTGGCGCAGTGTCCGACGGGTTAACTGCTACGCAACGGTCCGCTTCAAGAATCGCGTGTTCACGATTCATTGAAGCCGGTGTGTCTGCATAACAAATGTTGCCACCGGCGCGATAACAGGTCCAGCCATCACGGTAATACCAGCACCGCGTGTCCTGATTCAAGTTTCCACCGATTGTGCCCTGGTTACGAATCTGCGGTGATGCCACGAGCTCTGCCGCTTCAACCAGAAGGCTGTAGTTTTCTACAATCTCGGGATGGGTTACAACCTCAGACAAAGGCGTCGTAGCACCAATCTCAAGGCCATCGTTGGTGGTCCGTACACCTCTCAAAGATTCGATACCACCAAGATCCACGACCACGCTAGGTCGCAAAATGCGATCCTTGAACCAGTCGAAGGAATCCAGTCCTCCAGCTAGTACCCACACATCCTCTCGATGCTCGTCGAGTAAAGCGACAGCGTCGTCTACACTCGTGGGTTGAAACAGTTCAAATGCCGCCATCATGTCGCGAATAACGGCCATGATGTAACCTCCTCGTTAAGTGTCGCTCAAATCAACGAGACTTAATATCTCGTCTTCATTTGCAAACCAGTTGGCACTTCTAAGTATTCCGCGCGTACTCCGCAGCCCGCTCCATCGCTGTCAAAATCTTGTCGTAATCAGCGCATCTACACAAATTTCCAGAGAGCCCATGTGCTAACTCTGCGCGAGTCGGATTTGGATTCGTTTTCAGGAATCCCGTCGCACTCATTACAAAACCAGACATGCAAAATGCACATTGAAAACCTTGTTCGTCAACGACGGCCTGCTGCACAGGGCTTAAGGTGCCATCCTCACCGGCAAGGCCTTCGATTGTCTCCACACGCCGACCACGCACTGAATGGGTTAAAATCGAGCACGAATAGTGCGGAACGTCATCGATAAGCACTGTACAAGCTCCGCATTCAGCACGGTCGCAACCCAGTTTGGTGCCGGTCAATCCCAACTTGTAACGCAGGGTCATCGCTAGCGTTTCCTGTTTCATGATGTCTACACGCCGTTGCTGGCCGTTAACGGTGAGCGTTATGAGGCGCTCGACCGATCCTGGTGTCGCCGGCTGAGCCTGGACAGTCCCCCGGAACACATAGCCAGCCGAGGAAACAACCGCTCCTGCAGCAACGACACCTTTAATGAAGTTTCTCCTCGAAACTCCTTTGTCGATAGCATCAATGATGTCGATGTCAGCCATGGATTTGGATCGCCTTTCTTTACAGCCGAAACTTCAAACTCAAGCCGGACTCAGTCACATACGTGCCGGATCATACTATGTACGCCCATCAGCACGGAAGCCAAATTCTCCCCATAAAGAACGATAATGATGCTGAGACCGGATCTCATTACAAACTTTTAATGAAAATTCAGACATTTTTCCTGACCGATTCAAAGAGGCGGACTCGCCGAAGGACCAAGTCAAGAAAATACAATAAAAGTGCGGTTAAAACGAGGTAGGGCCAGAGTTGTACTTTACGGACGACACTCTCGTTCTCGTTGAATAATTGCTCAAACGTGGGCGTAAACACGCCACCAGTATCTCGACTAACTCCTTGTAATAATTCTACGTTCGGTGGTCGAAATCGATATTCACCTGGGTATGTGGACAGCAGGGAACGACGATTCAGCAAGCCATCTGCACTATGCACTGTAAAGGCGTAGTCTCCTACATCACTCAGTGGCACTATTCCTTCAAACGAATTGGCATTCACCCGGTCCAATGCTACCCGCGTAATTCGTGAATCCGGATGAACCATGCTTACCTCAAAATCTAAAAGTCCGGAACTTGCTGACAAACCATTTGATTCGTCAATCCTAATACGAGCTCGGTCCCGCTCCCGCCAAACATGGAAGGCGCGATTCTTGTCCTGAGAACTGCGCATCGCTTCACGAACAACTTGTACCCAAAACTGTCCATACCCAGACCAGTTCAGCCATTCGGTAGCCCAGCGGTTTTTTAAATCAGAAGTGAATGCAATAGTTTGGCCAAGTCCAAACTGCCACCTCGCAAGAATCGGATCATCTTCGGCTGACATTAACAGAGCCTCGGAAGTGTCCTTTAGTTGTGTACTTAGATAACCTCGTAGCGGTGGCGCCTCGCTGAAATCGATCCCTTTAAACATTTCTACGTTCTTTTGAATCAGGGGCTTGAAAGGCTCTTCCACTAACGTTCGCTGCGTAGCTCGTTGTGTCTCCTTTGCAAAAACTTGTGGTACTTCGGCAGCATTTTTTACAACATAACCTCGCCCGTTACCCCACTCCGCAATATTTGTTAATAGTTCGTGGTCAGCTTCCTCTCCCATGGCAACAGTTGACACACTAATCTCTGCCTCAGCCATTTTCTTCACGAGACCTTCGTAATCATCGGGATACGTCCGGCCGTCCGACAACAAGATGATGTGCTTCAAGTGATCAGAGGCTTCGAGCAAGCTTGTGTAAGCCTCTTCTAAAGCTGGAAAAATATTGGTGTGCCCACTTGGCATGATGGTGCTGATCTTGTTCTTGATCCACACCCTGTTCGACGCTTGTTGCAATAACACTGGCCAGTCAAAACTGTTGTTAAACGCCACAACACCGATTTGATGATGATCGGCCAGCACATCGACCGCTGCCTTGGATGCTTCTTTCGATAATTCAATCTTTGGACCGACCATACTCCAAGATTTATCGAGAACTATTATCAGAGCGAATTCCTCAGGACGTTCTCTCACACTGAAAGTGATAGGCAGCATTTTCTCGATCGGACTGTCAGCATAGCCATCTTCACCATACATCGCATCGCCACCAGCCAACACAAAACCACGACCGAGTTCACTAACAAACGCCGACAAAGCTCCTAATTGGGTTTCAGTTACTGAAGAGGGCGGAACATCGCTAAAGACAATTGCGTCGTACGGTTCAAGTTCTTCTTTGGTGCTGGGAAGGTCTTCTGGTCTAACTAATTCAACAGAAATCCCACCCGACTCCAGAGCTGCCATCAGAAATCGCTGACTCTCTTCAAATCCTTCAACGTACATAACCCGAGGTTGTTCGATGACCCATATTGACTGACGCGATTGGTTGTTTTCGAACACTGGATCATCGTCAATGCGAAGATTAATGTCGATTGTCTTTGTGCCAACATCGGTTAGACGACCCTCTAAAACGAACCGCGAGAGACCTTCCTCCAGTTTTATTGATTGCGTCTCATAAAATTCATCGGCCGCTGCCGCTTCTAGTAAAGCTGATTGCTGAACTTGACTATAAATAGATACTTCAATTGAAAATGGTTCATTCGCCGCCACTACGTCTGGAACAAGTACCGAGTCGACCCAAGCATCTCCGACGTTACGAGAGTCGATAGGAAAAGTGAACACTTGAATGCCGTCACGCTGCAAACCAGCAAGTGCGTTAGAGGTGCTTCCCATTGTCTCGTGACCGTCACTCAACAGCACGAGACGTTTAATGTGCTCGGGAACGAATTCACGCCGTGCGTCATGCAAGGCTTGCTCGAGGCTCGTCTCCCCTCGATTGAGAAGTTCTCGGCTTTGAGGCCCGTCACCGGAGTGGACACCCGAAGCCATTAACCGAAGCTCGTCTGGATCAGCCACGCTTACCGTATTAGCTGCAAAAGCCATTATCTGAACATGATCGGGTTGACCTTGCTCATGTGCCTGAGTTATCCATTCAGCTGCTGCCACACGACTCGCGGAAGAGACACTCGCTGAGAGGTCGAGTAAGTACACAACCGATTGCCAGCTGCCAGACCGTAAGAGCGTTGGCTGTAACAACGCGCCAATGAGAAGGAGTAAGACCAATGAGCGAACGACGCTCTGTAGAATGCGCTGCCGGGATTCAAAACCTGAAAAAGAATCACGTTGAACCCACCAAATAAATGGTAGGACAAGGATGAGCGGTAACGGCCAAAGCTGTTCTAAGGAAATACTCACTTGTTCACACCGTGATCCGACGATGATACGTCCACCATTCAAGAGTAATGAGGACAATACATATTAGCAAAAGGTACACCCAAAGCTCACGGTGCAGTAAGCGCCGATTCAAAGTCGCGTCGCTATTTTGCTCAGCTAGCATTGATCGGTTGAGATCGGAAATGCCGTGGCTGGACAAATTAACCGCCACGTGAATACTTGCATCGCCAGATGAAGCCACAAATAGCCCTGGCTCCAAACACTCAAACCAAGTGCTCCCCAGATTCGTCTTCGCTGCCACAGATTCCCCGTCGAACGATTTGATCGAGGCTTGCTGCAGCGGTACCTCGACCATGCCGACCCTTCGCCGCAAAGTCAATGACTCACCGACGAACCAAGCTATTACGTTTTTCATGAATATGGGAAAGCCTGGCCGTACAGAAAAATCAGACTCCTCGAAATCAAAATTTACCATTACCCAATGCGGTAAACCCTCCCCTGTAACAATCAATGGGGTCTGTGCAGCCTCAGCAACTATTTGGATGTTTGCCTCAGTAGCAAAATCCAGATGTCTCGCACTTCGAATATCAACATCAATGAAGGACACAAATTTTAAAATTGGATGACTTTCATCCCAGGCTGTGACACGAGACACCACTGCACGTAAAGCTTGGTTACGATCGGATCCGGCCAGCCAGGCTCGACCAGGAGGTTTGAACAACAAGGCCGGCCGACTTGGTGCAGTATTCGGTGCAAAACGATCAAAAACGTATATGTCAACTGCCGACTCGTCGCGGTACATTTCAGGCTGAATTATGCGAAGTTCAACCCGTGGCTCAAGACTCAGAAGGGTTTCAAGGTAGTCATTCCCACTCGTGACTAAGGTGACTTGCACTTCACGTTGGGGAGGTACATAGTCCACAGCAACATCATCTAATGCCAGTGCATCGCCAGCTGATTCAATCTGCGCACGAATACCACCGCTCACTTCAGAAGATAGATTCACGGTGGCAAGCAGCGTTTTGCCAACATCTATTGTTAATGCCCTCCGAATAATTGGAGTAGATTCGTTGCTGAGCGTTAGCATAACGTCTGCAGATTGACTCGAATAGCTAGTGATTTCGACATGGGCAGTGCGCACATTCGACCCGGGGCCGCTCGAATCAACATTGAATCCTGTAATGGCTATATTATTTGCCGGCTCGAAGACAGACAGTAGCCGAACCCCGGCGGGTAGACTATCCCAGTTAGCACCGTCGGAGATAAAAATTGTTTCCCAGGTTACCTTGGGATTGACAGCCGGAAGCGCCATCGCCGCAGCGGTCGGCAACATCGTTTCAAGGGCAGCCAGTAACTCTTCTCGATCAGCTGTCATCCGGGTGGAGATCCGCCCACTTGTATCGGCAAGCAAGAATTTGTCCGTTGCCCCGGCAGATTCGATGATCTGCTGCGCACGTGCGCGCGCGTGAAGCCAGCGAGTCTTTCCATCGGCTGTTGCCCCTGCCATCGATAACGCCGTGTCTAAAATAAGCACAACGTTCCGTGGTTCACCAGTTAAGGTATCGCTATTCGGCTGACTGAATGCCAAAACTATCAGGAGTGCAATCGTAAGCGTGAGCAGTAAAGACAGTAGTCGACGAAGGCGCTCTAACAACGATCGATGTTGAGTATCTTCCAGTACTCGCCGCCATAACAATAGCGAGGCCACAGACACTCGCGGATAACGAAGTTTCAAAAAGAATAACCAGATAACTAACAAGGAAGTTGCTGCACACAGCAGTAAAACCTGCCAGCCTGTTAATGCAAGAAACGTCACGCCAGAAACCTCTTTTGTCTAAACACCTGGAGAATCACATCCTCGAACGGCACATCAGTATCTGTACGAACGTAACCGAGTCGGTACCGCGCACAGTAAGCCGCAAGGTGTTCGCAAAATTCATCAAAAGCCTTCTCATAGGCTGACAAGAGTGCGGGAGAGGCCGCGATGTCGAGGGTGTTGCCAAGTTCTGTATCGACTAATTCTAGATCACCTCGGAGCTCAGGTTTCGCATCCGATCGATGCACGACATGCACAGCGAATATGTCATGATGTGAGTATCGCAATAGATTCAACGAAGCCTCAAACCCATAAGGATCCAAAAAATCTGAAATCACAACTGCAACACCTCGTGGGCGCTTACTTCGACAAAATTTTTCAAACGATCTTTTAGCATTCGTTTCACCACCCGCGGTCAATTGTTCAAGAAACTTAAAAACCTTAAAAATTTGTCCTTTTCCTCGTTGCGATGCCATCTCCCGTCCAAGATGGTCAGTGTACGGCGTAAGAGTCACGCGGTCGAGGTGGGCCAACGCGATGTAACTGAGGGCAGCAGCCACTTGTCTGGCATAGGTCAACTTCGAAGGATCTCCGCCTGTCATAGACTGGCTACAATCCACAAAGAGATACACTGGAAGATCTTGCTCTTCCTCGAATAACCTGAGTAATAGTTTTTCAAGTCGCTGATAAGCTCGCCAATCGACTCGGCGAAAATCATCACCAGGGGCGTAGGCTCTATGGTCGGCGAACTCAAGGCCAGCCCCAAGTTGCCGCGTACGTCGGTCGGCTTTGGAATGCCCACCGAACATTCGCTTGGAAACGATCCGGAGATATTCCAGTTTTTTTAGAAATTCGCCATCGAATAGCGCATCCTGGGTGACGGCCATGAGTGACAGAAAATTAAGGTTTAGGAATCAACAATTATAGTTTGAGAATCAGGTCAGTGACTCCGGCGTGTTCGCTAACACTGCTTCGAGAAGCATGTCGGTATTAATTTGCTCAGCCTCGCCTTCGAAGTTCAAGAGCACCCGGTGTCGTAATGCGGGCAATGTTAGCTGCCGAATATCCTCACATGACACATGGAGGCGATTAGCAAGTAGAGCCCGTATCTTGCCGCCTAGAACTAGGGCTTGCGCACCCCGCGGGCTCGCACCATAACGGACGTACTTGCGAACAAGAGGCTCAGCGTAGGGAGAATCCGGATGCGTTGCCAAAGTCAAACGGATTGCATATTCCTGAATCGGTCTAGCAATCGGTACCGCCAAAGCCGTCTTGCGCATGTCGGCCAACTGCTCACCAGTAAGCACTCGCTCGAGCTCAGGCTCTCCTAGCTGTGTCGTCCGGTCAAGAATCTGATGCAAACTCTCCATATCGGGATAGACGACCTTCAGTTTTAGGAAAAACCGGTCAAGCTGAGCTTCTGGCAGAGGGTACGTCCCTTCCATTTCGAGTGGGTTCTGGGTGGCTAGCACAAAGAATGGGCGGTCCAGTTGGTAAGTGCGCGTGCCAATCGATACACTTTTTTCCTGCATGGCCTCAAGCAGCGCCGACTGCGTCTTTGGTGTAGCGCGGTTAATTTCATCAGCTAACACGATGTTTGAGAACAATGGACCTGGCTGAAATTCAAAATGCTTTTCGCCCTGCTTGGTTTCCTGAATGACGTTAGTGCCAGTAATGTCCGCAGGCATCAAATCTGGAGTAAATTGGATCCGTGCGAACTTCAAATGTAAAACATCGCTCAAGGTATGAACTAGCTTGGTTTTTCCAAGACCTGGTATCCCTTCAAGCAAGACGTGCCCATCCGCCAGTAAACTAAGCAGCACTCCTTCAACTATGTCCTGATGGCCGACAATCCGCTTCGCCATCTCATTAGTGACGAGCGCGAATTGACGTTGGAATGTTTCGATTTGCTTGTCGATGTCAGTAATCATATTTCTAGCGTGGCCCAACGGCCTGAAAGTACTGTTTAACGAGGTCACGATACAGCCAAGGAATGCTGTCGGCATCCAGTATCTCGGAGTCTTGATAGGAAATCATCGATCCGATTTCTTCATACTGCAACTTTGATTGAGACGCCTGACTGGGTTGATCAACCAACCTATCGTCGCGCTGACCAGATGGCTGCGGCTGCACTTCTAGGATTTCTGGCTGCAACTCAACTTCAAGTGATGTTGGTGAGCCGTATTCGATAATGTCTCCAGCCCCTGGCGCAGATAAGTCGCCCTGACCTTGCTCGTCGGTCGGGACGCCGGGACCGCCGGTCTCCATCGGGGTGCCAGTCTGACTCCCAGTCGTATCACCTTCTTGAGGTGTTGCGGTCATCTGGTCTTCAGTTGACGGCTCTCCATTAGCCAGTTGCTGCTCATTATTAGATCCTTGTCCGCTCTGTACTGCTTGCTCAAGTTGATCAAGACGTTGAGCCGCCGCTTCCCGTAACTCATCACGCTGCTGCTCCCTGAGCATCTGTTCAAGATCGTCGGCAAGCTGCTCAAAGGCGTGCTGCATGGCTTCATCGTTTCCCTCACTCAACTGCCCAGCGGCTTCCGTTAGCTCTTCAGCCAAAGCTTCAAGCTCGTCACTCGACATCTCAGCAAGTTCGTTCAAGCTTTGCTTAAGCGATTCCAGATCTGCTTCCGTAAAATCCAGCTCCTGAGCGAGGTCGCGTAGTTCGCGAGCTGCCATTTCAAAATCCTTGCGCTGCAACGCCTCGACGAGTGCATCTGAGCCGATTCCATCAAGCGACTCGGCCATACTTTTCATTAACGCTTCCATCAGATCGGAATCCAGTGACCAGTTCTCTTCTGTAAGCCGCATTTCACGAAATTCGACTTCATCTTGAACCGACAACTGCCTTTGGATAAGTTGTTCGCGGAAATCCTCGCTTAACTGGATCGCTTCTAGGCCATCAATGAATTCTGCCTGCGATAGGATTTGCCGTGCTTCATCAATATTCACCAAGTTCTGATCGACTACATCAGACACTAAAGGATCAGCCTGTAACCACCCACGGGTCCACGAAAGGGGAATCAGGTTTAAAATGAAACACAAAGCCAAAAGAGCAACTGTAAGCCGAGAACTTTTAGGTACCGAATAAGGAAAGAGTTGAGTTAGATCCAGAATTTCGGCGGTACGTGCTGCCCGCCCACGTTGCAAATCGATCCAAGGAGAACTGAGACCCTTCCGATAGAACCAATATGCGGTGGTTAACTCATCGTCCAAAGTAGCCTTCTCGTCTACGGCTACTGCAATACTAGCCAGCGATTTACGTCGCAGAAACATCCAACTCGCATAGGCAACCAGCGCGGCGAACCAGAGCGACAACACCGTAACCACCGCCACCCATGACACCGGTGACAGCTTGTGCCAAGCACTTAATACAATTGGCACGACAAGGGACAAAGTGAAGCCAGTTAACCACTCGCGAGTCAACGAATTTCGTCGACAGCGACGCTCGACATACGACAGCATTTGAACGACGCGCTCACCATCGGTAGCAGATAAAGGATTCTTAATCATAAAAACTTAATAACAATACTTCATTTAGTCTATCTTATGGTTTTCCGCGCAATCACACTCGAAATCATCTGACCATCGAATAAACCTTCCCGTTGCTTTATTATCTCAAGGGGTGCAACTAACGTCCTTAGTTCGCCAGGCATAAGCAGAAAGTCAGGATTGGTTGGCTTGCCGAAACGCTCCTGTCCGCTCATGAAGGTTTCATAAAAAAGCACACCACCTAGAGAAACAGCGTCGATTAACATTTCGAAGAGAGGTCGATGTAGATATCGAGTTACGACAATAAGATCGTAACACTCACGGCCAAGATCAACTTGGCCCAATTCCAAATCCACCACATTCGTCACCAAGTTTAGAGCTAGCCGATTTGCAATTGTTTGGAGTTCGTTGATTGCTCGTTCGTCACGGTCTACAGCACGAACATCCCATCCCAGGGCCGCTAACAGAAGTGCGTGTCGACCACGGCCACTTGCTACGTCCAGCGCCCTACCATTGCAATTAATCTCTACATAATCGATCAACCACGGCGCGGGGCCTGTAATCATCTGCGGTTCATGCGAACGATCATGACGCCAGCACGACATACCACCGACCATATTTAGTACGTTATTGAAACCGGCTTGCAAAAGAAATTCTGCGGCGACTTTGCTTCTAATTCCGTGCTCACAATAGACTAGGACTGGTTTATCAAAATCCAAGACAGCTGGCGCTGAGGCGATGAAATTCAGCGGCGTTAGTTTCGCATCTGGAATATGCCCTAACGTCGTAAATTCTTTCGGCGTTCGAACATCTAAGATTTGCACCGGTTCAATACGGAGCAAACGCTCAGCTTCAACCGCATCTATTTGTCTCACAACGCTCAGTTGTGTATGGGGCTTATTGGGCACAATAGGAATAAAAAGACAGCATATCGCAGAAAACTGCTGAATCCTTGCTACACGAAGGATTTCAAAAATACCTAGCCTGTCATCACTAGAAACACTGCATCCTTTTGAGGTGTTTACGAGGCACCCTGTTGCTTGTTAACCTCACTAGATGCGGGCGAATCTGTTCCCTACATTCCTCATCACGGGCGTTTGTCTACACGCTGGAATTCTTTATGGGCAGCAACAGGTCCCACTTTTTCGGTCAACCACGGACATCGTACCGCTGTACGTAACGGTCACCGACCGAAACGACCGCCTCGTGGCCAACTTGTCAAAGGAAGATTTCGAAGTGTACGACGATGAAGCAAAACAAGACATAGTACTTTTTTTAAATGAAGTGCAGCCTTTCACAGTCGTCGTTATGCTTGATACGAGTTTCAGTATGGCCGGTAAATTAAACCTGCTAAAAGCGGGCGCTGAACAGTTTCTGATTCGCATGCTTCCAGCCGATCGCGGTCGCGTTGGTGCCTTTAACGATAAGATCCAGATTAGCGCAGAGTTTACGAGTGACCGAGATGATCTGATCAACGAACTTCAACTCCTTGATTTTGGTAACCCTACGCGTCTTTACGATGCCATCGCTGCAGGTGTAAATGAACTTCTCGACATCGACGGTCGTCGTGTTGTGCTGATCTTCACCGATGGTGACGATACAAGTAGTCAGTCGGACTGGAAGGAAGTTCTTGAAGTTGCCCGAAACGAAGAGGTGATGATCTACGCGATCGGGCTCAGGGCTGAATTCTTTAACGGAA
>CAJXDY010000031.1:0-28596 GCA_913052135.1 uncultured Acidobacteriota bacterium | reverse complement strand
GTGCTGCCGGCGGCGGCTCAGGTGGTGGTGGTGGTGGCGCCTTTGCACAAGCTGATACCCCAACAACAACAAAGGTAACGAGCAAAGCGGCGAGCATATACCGGTATGTACGATTCATGTTGAACTTTCCCTTCTTTCGACTCTCAAACCTCAGCTTGCACCGAAGGACACCAGTTACACGCCTTCCGCTTAAGCTAAAAAAATAGCGTTTGGAGCAGATTACAAGTTTTAGACGAAACTATCAATTCCTCTTCACTAAAATTTCACGCGCTGAGTCTAAACCACACATGATTGCACATCTTTGCAGTCCCCAGAGACGTGAATCACTGGATTTTGACTAATTAATGACGGTTATTCCAAGCGTCTCTTTCTCAGAATGACACTAGTCGGTATTCTCAAAAACCGAATCTTAACTAGTTTGTCACTCGTAAGAATCACCCACAAAATACTATTCCAGCCTTCTTTACACTTATCATTAGGTAACGCCCATTCAATGTAATGTTGATTGTTTATTGAATCTCTGATGAATGGTCTTCATCCTCATTAAGAGATTTTATATTATAGCAAACTAGGAGATTTTGGTGATCGAGGTTAGGCATCTTAGTAAAACATACGGCACCGTCACTGCTGTCGACGACATAAGTTTTCGTGTCGCACATGGTGAAATCCTCGGATTCCTTGGTCCTAACGGCGCTGGCAAGACAACGACAATGCGCATCCTTACGGGGTACATACCACCGACGGAGGGTGAAGTGATTGTCGCTGGCTTCAACGTTTTTGATAACCCGATTGAAGCCAAGCGTCGCACAGGATATCTACCAGAAACTCCACCACTCTACCCAGAAATGACCGTGCGTGAGTTTCTGACCTTCGTGGCACAGATTAACAATATTGCTAGAGCTGACCGGCGCCGTCGGGTAATTACAGCAATGGAACGCACCTGGGTAACTGATATGGCAGATCGTCATTGCGCGACTTTATCCAAGGGTTACCGCCAGCGAGTTGGGCTAGCTCAGGCGATCCTACATAATCCGGAGGTTTTAATTTTGGATGAGCCGACGGCTGGCCTAGATCCAAAACAAATCATTGAAACACGCGAACTCATCAAAGAACTTGCTGGCGATCACACCATCATCTTAAGCACTCATATTCTTCCGGAAGTGTCACAAACCTGCCAACGCGTCGTGATTATTAGTCGAGGTCACGTCGTAGCTGAAAATACACCGGAGAACTTAACTGCACTAGGTCAGGATGTCACAACCGTCCGGCTGCGGTTTGACACACAGGACATGACCGCTCCCGCGACCCTAGCGTCAATTCCAGGAGTACTCAGAGTTACAACAATCGAACAATCGAACAGTGTCACCACACTGGATGTCGAGACCGAACACGATCACGATTTACGCCGCGACCTTGCACGAACAATCGTGGCGAATGGATGGGGTCTACTCGAACTCCGGTCGATGCAAATAAGTCTTGAGGATGTCTTTTTACACCTGACCACGGAAGAACAAGATGAAGGGTCGACAATCCTGGATGAGTCTTCCCCGCCAGAACAGCTACACCACAAAAAGGATGCCGCGGAGCTCGACAATGAATAACATCCTGGCGATCGCTCAAAAAGAACTTCGTTCGTACTTCGCATCACCGATTGGCTATGTTGTCATCGGCATGTTTGCGCTCTTGTTTGGTTATTTCTACTACACCATCTTGTCTTTATTTGTCCAACAAAGCATGCAAGTGAGCCAGTTCGATTTCCGCGGGCCTACTGCGCTCAACATTAATCAACACGTGATCCGTCCCATGCTAAATAATTCGATGTTGTTCACTCTCTTTGTGCTCCCAATGGTCACAATGCGGACATACTCCGAGGAAAAACGGTCTGGAACAATGGAACTGCTCTTAACGTCTCCGCTAAGCGACATTCAGATTGTTATGGGCAAGTTCCTCGGCGCCATGGGATTGTATGTGATGATGCTGGCAGTGACTCTACTGGATATTGGACTCCTATTCATCTACGGCAATCCAGAATGGCCACAGGTTCTAGTTGGATATCTGGGTTTACTTCTACTTGGTGGTTGTTTCATCTCCGTAGGCCTGCTGATATCGAGCACGACGAAAAATCAGGTCGTATCTGGCATCGTCACATTCACTGTGTTCCTAATATTGTGGGTCATTACCTGGCTAGGTGATAATGCGAGCCCACTAACGCAAATGATCTTGTCGTATCTTTCAATCACGGAACACTTTGAAGATTTTTCGAGAGGAGTCTTGGATACAAAGCACGTCGTCTATTACTTAAGCTTTACCGTGTTTGGATTGTTTTTAACCCTGAAGTCCGTTGATAGAGAGCGCTGGAAGGGATAATCGGCACGCATAGTTACACATACAACGGTCATTGAAACAGATGCTACGTATCGTAATAACCACACTGGGATGGCTTGGCGCAAGCCTGGTGTTTATCGCCGCTGCAGGAAGGTTCTTGAGAGCAGACATGCAGGATGTCTGGTTCTGGTGTTCCGTGGCCGGCTTCATCTGCCTGTGCTTGTACATGCTTTCTCAATGGCGTGACATTATCAGATTATTCTCGACACGACAGACGCGTTACGGCTCCCTCGCACTGGCAAGTATCGTCTTAGTCCTCGGAATCCTCACGGCAATCAACTACATTGCATCCCGACAAAATCGACGTTGGGATTTAACTGCGGCCAAGCAATTTACGTTATCTGACCAGACCATCAGAATTTTGGAAACATTAGAGGGACCAGTAAAGATTTTAGTTTTCGATCGGGAGAACGATTTCGACCGTTTGCGGATGCGACTAGTTGAGTACGAACAGGTGACCGACCACGTGTCAGTCGACTATATCGACATCGATAAACGACCGGCACTTGCTCGTCAGTATCAAATTCAAACCCCAGGCACAGTGGTGTTCGAATACCAAGACCGCCTCGAACGTGTAGTGGCGAACACCGAACAAGATCTGACCAATGCCCTCATCAAAGCTATCGCGGGAACAGAACGCACTGTTTATTTTGTGCAAGGACACGACGAAAGGAATGTACGTAGTGCTGAGCGTGACGGGTACAACGCGATTGGAGATGCTTTAGAGCTTGACAACTTTTTCGTTGAGACTCTCGTGTTAGCTCAACAAACGGAGGTGCCGGCTGACGCCTCGATGCTTGTCATAGCTGGCCCCCGAACTGACCTGCTCGAAAGCGAGATCGAAACGCTGCAACAATACCTTGAGCGGGGGGGCAAGGTGCTTTTTCTCATGGATCCTTCAGCCGGACTTCAGCCCTCACAGCAGGCCAACATCCGAAATCTTCTCAGTCGGTGGGGCGTGACACTCGGCGATGACATGGTTGTCGATGGGAGTGCCATGGGACAACTACTTGGCACCAGTGCATCGACGCCTGTCGCAGCGGATTATCCATCTCACCCGATTACCGATCGATTTAATGTCCTAACTGCGTTTCCACTGGCACGCTCGGTCGAGCCGACGCCAGACGGGACATCAAATCTTATAGCTGAAGCTTTTTTGGAGACTGGTAGCCAAAGTTGGGCAGAAACAGACATCGCTCGGTTGACCCAAACCAGTGAAGTTGAACTTGAAGAAAACCAAGGAGACCGACCTGGACCGGTGACAATCGGCGTTGCGGTAACTTCGGCTATCTCCAATTCGACCTCAGAAACTGGGAATGCCACCCTCTCCGAACAAGGTGAGTCAACAGTGCCACCCGAGGCAACAAGCGACGCCAGCACCCTCCTAGAAGGTGCCGCCAATCCCAGTGGCGATGCCCAAAACATTGAAACTCGTCTTGTGGTCGTAGGGGATTCGGACTTCGCGGCAAATTACTCGCTGGGCATTCAGGGAAACCGCGACCTTTTCCTAAATATAGCCAACTGGCTCACCCAACAAGAAAATCTCGTAGCCATTCGACCCCGTCAACCCGAAGATCGACGCATTACGTTGACCGCTGACCAGCAATTACGAATTTTTTGGCTGTCAGTATTCATGATTCCCGGTGCTGTACTCGGAACAGGGATCTACACTTGGTGGCTGGGTCGTCAATGATGGGACGAGGTCGTTCAACCCTCATCCTGTTCATTGTATTCGTCGCACTAGCTTCGTACTCATACTTCATCGAGCAGAAACGACCATCCCGTGCCGATGCCGAGAGCGCAAAAGAGCGTGCGTTCTCAGTGGAATCTAAAAACATCGCGGAGCTTAAAATTAACTTGATGAGCAGTCAGACTCACCTAGAAAAACGCGACGATACCTGGCACATTACAGACCCCACAGAAGCCATGGCAGATGCTGCTGCGGTATCTTCAATCACATTAAGCCTGGAATCGTTAAATATCGAACGAGTGGTGCAGGATAACTCCGACAACTTGGCCAAGTTCGGTCTTGACAAACCACGCCTTGAAGTTACGTTCAAGCATGGAGACACCTCAGACTCTACAACACTGTTGGTTGGCGATGACACCGCTACGGGTAGTAATACGTACGCGACTATTAAAGGAAGCGACCGTGTCTTTTTGATCGCAGCATCTTTGGGAGAAGGATTCAGTAAAACCACATTCGACCTCCGAGATAAAGCGATCTTACAACCGAGTCTCAAGGCAGTGGACCAACTAACCTGGTCATCCAAGGACAATCAAATCGAAGTCACTAGACGTGAGGGGACTTGGAGAATGGTGCAACCCTGGAACGCAGATGCGGAGACTGCCGTCATCGATGGACTGATCAGTCAGCTCAGAAATACATCGATGCAATCCATCGTAACGTCGAACCCGTCGAACTTGCTGTCCTACAACCTAGCCGAACCTTTAGTTACAATTACCGTCGGCGGCGACGAAACGAACGCAACTCTGCACCTTGGTAATGAAGCTGACGAGAATATGCGTCATGCGCGAGACTTGTCACGTTCGCTCGTCTTCACGGTAAATGCCTCACTCTTCGATGCATTTGCAAAGCCGCCTGCCGACTATCGACGTAAGGAAGTATTCAATTTCCAACCGTTCTCCGCGACCCATCTGAACATCGAAGGTCGTGAGGCAACGGTCACATATGAAAAACGTCAAGACCCGGAAACTGCCGCGGTATGGGAACAGGTAAATATTCCGCGGAAAGATATCGATCAAACACGGATCATCGATATGCTTTCTCGATTGTCTGCATTACGTGCCACCCGATTTATTGATTTCAAGAAGCCGCATCTTGACCCACCTGAGACGATAGTGACCGTACGATTTGGAGAGCCTGAGCGAGAAGACCGAGTAACTTTCATGCGGAGCAATAATACTGTTTATGCTCTGATGGCAAACGAGGACGGCGGAGCCGTTGTCAACACAAGCGAATTTGAAGAAGTAATAGCGATGATCGACGTACAATCAACTGCTGGAAGGACCTCCTCTCCATGATTACCCATAATCAAGTCATCCGTTCTGACGTAAAGCATCATTTTTACCAACATACGTTTGGTCTAGCAATAAGCGCGATATGCCTACTCGGTACACTCGGGTGCGTCCAATCGGCTCGTGTGACCCCACAAATCCCTACGCCATCAGCGATGGTGAACACTATTGCCGCGTCGACAACAGCAGAATTACGATTACGTGAGGATCTCACGGCCCTTTTCGAAACGCCTCAATTCGATCACACGCTTTGGGGTATCGCGGTGCGATCACTTGATCGTGGAGAAGACCTCTATCGTATAAATGACAAGAAACTAGTCATGCCAGCCTCAAACATGAAAGCTGTAACTCTTGCAGCCATCGCGGAACAACTAGGATGGGACTACCAATTTGAAACCCAATTACTCACGCACGCTGCCATCGAAGATGGAACTCTTTTGGGAGACCTCATTGTCCGAAGTAATGGAGATCCAAGTTTTAATCGATTACACGGTGATCCTGTAGAAATCTTTACGGCTTGGGCAGACGAACTAAAGCAGCTTGGTGTCAACATCATCGAAGGCAACATCGTTGGAGACGACAATGCTTTCGATGAATCTACACTGGGCGCTGGATGGGCATGGGATTATTTGGGGTATGGATACGCCGCACCAATCGGACCACTACAGTTGTACCAAAACATCGTCTCGCTCGAAATTCTACCTGGAAACACGGTCGGAGAGCCGATAACCGTTAAGGTGTCGCCTCACTACAGCGGCCTTGATATCAATATCCTTGCACGAACCGGACCTGAGAACTCAACGAACACCTTAAACCTCGTCCGCCTCCCAAGCCGTCCAGTGCTTAAAATCACTGGCTCAATACCCTTGGGGTCTAGACCTGTTACACAAACAGCTTCGGTGCCCAATCCCACTGAATTTTTCGTACGAAACCTTCGTGCAGTGCTCAACGACAACGGCATCACAGTTCGCGGTGAAGCTATCGATATTGACGCATTAGTTGACGAGGGACATGTTCAAGCGCCTCGACAACTACTGGTGCACCACTCGCCCCCGTTAACGGAAACGGGTTCGGTTTTGATGATGGTCAGTCAAAATTTATATGCTGAAACTTTTTTTAGAACTCTTGGTAGTCAAGAAGGAAAACGCACCGCCGATGCCGGCCGGGACGCAGTGCGGACGGTGATGACCTCTTGGGGTATTTCACCTGATTCGTACCAGCAGTACGACGGTTCCGGCCTGTCGCGCTACAACTACGTCACCGCCGATATGCTAATTACCCTTCTAACGAGAATGCATAAGGATCCAAAGCACACCGATGCATTCAAGGCTACACTCCCAATCGCCGGCCTTAGTGGTTCCTTGAAACGACGAATGAAGGGTGGCTTCGCGGAAAAGAATGCACGCGCAAAAACTGGCTCAATTTCAAACGTGCGCGCGCTGTCGGGATACGTCACGACTCGTGATCAGGAGCTACTGGCATTTGCGATCATCGCCAACCACTTTCACTTGCCACAATCTGTGATCGATGGAGCAACAGATCTTGCAGTGGAACGCCTAGCAAGTTTTACTCGGCACTAACCACACCGAGTTCACAACGAACAGCTTTGACTAACTCGGACATCTTCCCAGAAAGCCCACCTCCCTGGGCAAAGCCTGGTCGACCGCCACCATGACCACCAAACCGCTTCGTGAGGCGATCCAAAACATCGGCAGCATTAATTGAGACATCTTTTGAACATGCGATCACAATTAATATAGGGGCCGACTCCGACAAGAGCACTACAAGGTGACCCGGTTTTCGGACCATTTCAGCAGCTAAACCTTTCAGTTCTGCCGCCTCATTCGTTGCCACTACCTTTAACACCAATGACAATTGGCCGACCTGCTCGGCAGTAGAAGCCATTGCTGCTGCTTCGTAAGAAGAAATGCGTTCGCGTTGCTCCCGTATGGTCCGTAAAGAAGCCTTATTTTCCCCTTGCAACCTGACTATGGCGTCAGAAAGTTCTCCAGGGATAACCGACAAATGCCCGACGATACTACTAAGCACTCTATTCTGTACCCTAAATTCCGATAATGTTCGTTCGCCACAAAGAAACGTCACGCGGACCCCACCTTTAAAACGCTCACAAGACTTAATGGCAATAATTCCGACAGCGCCAGTGTGATCCACGTGGGTCCCACCACACGCCGATAAATCGAACCCATCCACATCAATTAGCCGAAGGTTGCCAGTTCGAGCGGATTCTTTACGCAGTGGCAGTGCAGAGACTCCTTCAGAATCTGCAAACCGCACTACAACGGGACGGTTTTCCCACACGATACGATTAGCTTCCCCTTCTATGGCTTCCAACTTCGATGATGATAATTCAGTATCGAGATCGATCGTTGAAGCTGACCGGCCAAGATGAAATGAAACTGTCCGTGCGTTGTGGAGTCGATCACACGCAGCAGACAATATGTGCTGGCCAGTGTGCTGTTGCATATGATCAAACCGGCGCGCCCAGTCGATCCGACCGTGGACTTTTTGTCCAATCGTGACGACCCCATTGATAACATGTCCGACGGTGCCGTTATTTAGCTCCTTAACGTCCATGACTGCCTCGCCTCCGAGCATCCCGGTATCGTGGGGTTGCCCACCCGACGTCGGATAGAAGGCAGTGCGATCGAGCGTCACGATCGAGCGATCTTTGTTGAAGTCAACTTCGGTCACATTGGCATCAAACTCGATTGTTGTTGCACTGGTGTAATAGAGGCGTTCAGTCACTGTCACAAAACCTCACTCGCTGATCGCAATAACCTAAGACTCTAATGTCACATCTCTAACGGATCTGTAACACCTGCGTCGACAAAGCCCTGCGAACGTAGCATGCAACTATCACAACGACCACACGCCCGACCATCTTCTGTCGGATCGTAGCAGCTGTGAGTCAAACCGTAATCCAACCCTAACTCAAGACCTCGCTGAATAATCTGAGCTTTCGTTAGATTAATGAGTGGGGCGTGAATACGTGTCCGGTTACCCTGAACGCTAGCTTTCGTAGCAACAGCAGCAAGGTGTTCAAACGCTGTTATGAATTCAGGACGACAATCCGGATAACCCGAATAGTCCAATGCATTAACGCCAATAAAAATATCCCGGGCAGCCAAAACTTCTGCCCACGCTAAGGCTAATGCAAGTAGGACGGTATTGCGGGCTGGCACGTACGTCGATGGGATGTCATTCGTGTCTAGACGTCTTGCTTTGGGAACTGGCGCTGAACCGGTCAGTGACGAACCACCGATTCGAGATAGATCAACCTCAAGTTCCAGATGTTCAGCAACCCTAAGTTCGTGCGCCACCTTCTTTGCAGCTTCAAGTTCCTGATGATGAATCTGGCCGTATCTCACGGTTAGAGCATGTAGTGCAAAGCCCTGTTGGCTTGCAATAGCTGCAGTCGTGTAAGAATCGAGTCCACCACTCAGCAGCACTACACTTTTAGCCACCATAAACTAGACACCTCGAACATCAGCGCCCCAAATGTATTTGTGCGCTTGGAGCTGGATACGAACGGGCAACCGATCTTCAAGAATCCAACCAGCCAACACCTGTGGTTCCAAATGATCATGAACCGGTGAAAATAGGGTAGCTCCGCATCGGGAAGCCAATCCTAACCGCTTTAGCGTATCTCGCGCGTACTCATAGTCCGCACGATCGGCAATAACGAATTTCACCTGATCACGTTTCGTAAGCAGCTCAAAATTTTCCCAGTGCGTCGTTTTCTCCTCTCGACTGCCTGGACATTTGACATCTAACACCTTTATCACCTTCGCAGGAAGACGGGCCACACTCAACTGACCACCCGTTTCCACTAGGATGGTGATGTCATCTTGAAGTAGTAAATCGATTAAACCATAAACGTCTTCCTGTAGAAGCGGCTCCCCACCCGTGATCTCAACAAGTCCACATTGATAATTTTCAACTTCCTTTTTCACATCCTCAATCAACATTTTCCGACCCTCGTGAAAGGCATATGGAGTATCGCACCAGACACATCTGAGGTCACATCCAGTTAAGCGCACAAAGACACACGGCTGTCCCGTAAACGTCGACTCGCCTTGAATGGAATAAAAGATTTCGTTGACCGTTAGCATCACTCAATCGCGGGTTAATTAACAAAATCCAATACAATCGGATAGCTTATTGTAGACTAGGAAACGATGCGTAAGACTGTGTTCTTCTGGAAGCCTAGTTGAACGACCTGCCGAAACGCCAGACGTGTTCTGGAAGAAAAACGTTTTGATCTTGAGGTGCGAGATATTGAACGCGATCCACCAACTCGCGCGTTTCTTGAGCGTCACGTTAGTACAGTGCAGTTTCTGGATTTCGTGAGCCAGCGAAGTCCAGTCTTCAAGCAACGGCCGTTGCCGAAGTCGAAAAAAGAAGCAATCAATTTGATGTTGAAAAACGCAAAATTGATTAAACGGCCCATCATTATCAGCGGCCGCACTGTGATCTTTGGTTTCGATAAATCTCGCGTGAACCTACTGAAATAGCGCCCCGGATTCCGCAAGGATTACATCACTTACCCATCCGTGTCACCCCCAGCTTCGGACACAGATCTGCGAGTACGCATTGCCGGCAGAGCGGGTAGGTTGGTTTGCAAATATTCTGACCCCAAGTAACTAGATAACGATTAATAAATGGCCACCACCGCCGTTGCAAGGCAGTGTAAAGAGCGCTCTCAGTCTCTTCTGGATTTCTTGTACAAACCCAACCAAGACGATTAGTGATGCGATGAACGTGTGTATCCACGCAAATGTTGTCCAAGCTCTGATAAGACAAGATTAAAACGAGGTTGGCTGTTTTCCGGCCGACACCGGGTAGGCTCAGCAACTCAGGCATATTCGATGGCACATTACCAGAAAATTTTCTTAAAAGGATTGCCGCAGTAGCCTTAAGGTGTTTTGCCTTGTCGTGATAAAAGCTGACGGGATAAATTAACCGCTCAATCCGTCGGATTGATAGCTTCGATAACGCCAACGGTGTAGCAGCAACTTCGAAGAGGCGGGTTGAAGCGGCAAGTGTCACCGCATCTTTAGTCTGTGCAGACAACATTGTTCCAATCAGCACTTGAAAGGGATCGGACGTTTGTTCGTCAGCAATTTTTTCCATAACGGGCACCCCCATTTGTTCAATGGCACCCGTAAGTATTCGCATAATTCGTGCAATCAGTGCTGGCCTAGGACGAGGCACGGTCGAAGAGAAAGAGGCGCTTCGATTTTTGACAGAGCTTTGCTTTGATTTCTTCGTCGGCATCAAAATTCGTGACGTCTCAGCTATTGATAGGGGTTATCGGCGAATTTCCAGATAGTACTTCCATTAGATTCCTAGCTGCTAAGTCAGCCATCGCTGTGCGTGTTTCATGGGTGGCACTGCCCAGATGAGGTGAAAGGATAACATTTGATAGACCTAACAATCCGGAATTCACCATCGGTTCTCGTTCGTAGACGTCGAGTGCTGCACCAGCGATTAGCCCTTCCCGCAGCGCCAAGACTAATGCGTCTTCATCAACCACGGGACCACGCGACGTGTTAATTAAATAAGCGGATGGTTTCATATTAACTAGCGCCTCTCGATCAATTAAATGATGCGTGTCTGACGTCATAGGCACATGGAGTGACACAACATCGGATGTGGCTAATAGGCGATCGAGTGGCATAACTGACGAATCCTTTAGAGATTTTGTCAATTGTGACCTATCCGTAGTGTCGTTACTTCCCTTCCGAGCTGCAAACACCACCTTCATCCCAAACACTGATGCCCGCGCTGCTACGGCACGCCCAATTCGACCCGATCCAACAACACCTAACTGTTTTCCAAACAGTTCCATGCCAAGCATAAAGTCGAGGGCCCAGCCTTTCCAGACGCCGGATTGTATAAGCCGGTCTCCCTCAACCACGCGTCGAGTAACGTTTAGTATGAGTCCCCAAGTTAGTTCGGCGACTGATTCAGTCAGCACCCCAGGTGTATTTGTTACAACAATGCCATGTTTCTTGGCTGTCGCAATATCGATATTGTCATAACCCACTGCGATATTTGCGATAACGCGAAGTTGCGATCCAGCTTTAATAATTCTTGCATCAATCGTATCTGTCACAACACACAGAAGACCGTGTTTGTCACGCACTCGATCAAGGAGCTGATCGCGAGAAAGAGCATCTTTCTCTGTGTGATAGTCAATCTCTAAGTCGGACTCCAAGCGTTGAAGCACAGCCGCTGGAATACGGTTGGTGACGAGGACGCGAGACTTCATTTATTAATTCTGGCGATAAATTTGTTGTGGATTTACAGCGATGATTAATTTATTGACGAGTGGTCTAGGAATTCACCTCATCAACGATCCCAACGATTGCAACATCTACAGGCGCCGTGGGCTGACTGATGGCTTGCCCAGCTGCACGACCTTCAGACACAATCAATACTTTTTCACCCACACCAGTTCCAACCGAATCAACGGCGAGCAACGCAACACCTTGCGGTTGATCATCTGCAGTGATCGGTTGCACAAGTAGAAGCTTCGCGCCAATAAGAGTGCTTTGTTTTTGGGTAGAAACCAACGGGCCAAGAACCCTAGCTAATTGCATAATATATTGTCGCTATGTATTGTTCCCCATTACCGGTTCGCGTTATCGGTAGACCAGTAATCAACAATACCCACAATATTAAGGTCGGTCGGCACCTCTATCGGGAGGAATGGAAACGAAGCTTCTCGTCCACGCACAACAAATACTTCTTCGCCCACGCCAGCACCAACTGAATCGACAGCGACCAAAGATTGACCAGAGGTCACACGGTCGGGTGTGATTGGTTGAATTAAGAGCAGCTTGTGCCCTGTCAACTTCTCGTCCTTACGTGTTGCGACCACGTTTCCGATGACCTTGGCAAGTTGCACTATGGTTGCACCTCTACTGTGTCCACAATACCAACGATAGATGCATCAATCGGAGAATCCTTTAAACCCGTGGCCATTCGCGCTGAACTACCGCTAACGATCAATACCGTGTCTCCGACACCGGCATCAACTGTATCGATTGCCACGAGATATCTGCCTTCTTCTTTACCTTTCGGATCGACGGGACGAGCCAAGAGCAACTTACTACTTACTAGTCGCTCGTCTTTACATGTCGCAACTACAGTGCCAACAATTTTTGCAAGTATCATGATTTTTTGTGGTTTTACACTAATTTACATATTCAACATTGCAAGTGAGCGCAACTGCGCCCATCCTTGTGGTTACCTAGGCTTTACCCTTAATTTTTGCGATAAGAAACGAAGTCTCTAGATTCGCGTGTGGTCGAGGTATTACGTGAACCGACACAAGTTCGCCAACTTTCCGTGCAGCCGCTGTCCCCGCATCAGTGGCGGCCTTCACTGCAGCGACGTCACCACGCACAATCGCTGTAACGTATCCCGCACCAATTTTCTCCCAACCGACCAGGGTCACTTTACTAGCCTTTACCATGGTATCCGCAGCCTCGATCATCGATACGAGCCCTTTGGTTTCGACCATCCCCAATGCTTCACCCATGAATTCCTCCCAAGTGCCCTACCAATACGGATTAATTAAGAACCGCAGATACCGCAACACAAAACCCTTTTATTAAGAAGGCTTAACTGACTTAACGGCATCTTCAATGAGAGCCGTAAGCTCACGGTATGTTAAACGAATTTCGCTTTCCTTGCCTGTCCCATCCGATGTTTTTAAGTTTGTTTCATCCTGCACCAAACGGGAATTTGGAGATGATGGAGCCTGTATTATCTGACAATTCGCATCGTCAGCTTCCGCGCCATCAGCACAAAATTCTGCTGGCCTCGACGCAACACCGTAACTACCAAACAAACCCTGCAAACGATCTACTTCCTCTCTCGACAACAGGCGCTCACGTCCCAAAAACCGCGCTACAAGACTAATCCGAGCAAAGTGTTCAATTGTTTCCATTCGGTAATATGCCTTAAATAACTCACTAGCAATCGTAAGAGCTCCGTGATTCGCCAACAACAAACCGTCATATTTTGTGATGTAGTCCCGAACAGCGTCGGCCAATTCAGAGGTAGAAGGTGTACCATAATCCGCAATGGGTATGCTACCGAGTGTCACAACAACTTCGGCCAGTACAGCTCGGTCGAGCGGAATACCAGCAACTGCGAATCCAGTAGCTGCAGGCGGATGAGCGTGAACCACCGCCTGGATATCCGGTCGATGTTCGTAGACTGCTAGATGCATTAAAAGTTCAGAGGATGCATTACGCTCACCAGCGAGCTTATTCCCCTTCAGGTCAGTCGTAACCATCATGTCTGGGGTCATAAATCCTTTTGACACACCTGTCGGTGTTGTTAAGAGGCGATCCTCACCCAGCCGAACGCTGATGTTGCCATCATTTGAAGCCACATAGCCACGTTCATAAATACGCCGTCCGACCTCAACGATATTGGCCCGAACTTGCTCTTCCGGTTGCATCACGTAACACCCTTCTCTTAAGGTGAACTCAGAGGTCGAAATCTCGTAAAGATCTTCAGACTTATTGACCTAAATATTTTCGCCGGCACTGATCGGAACAAAAATACTTAACTATGCCATCACGTTTAATTGTGACGGCTCGTGATCGAACCACAAACATGCCACACACAGGATCCTTTACTAAAGAAACACCTTTTGGTTTCGATACCTTCGATTTACCAGTTGCACCTTCAATCACGCCAGAGACAAAACGCCAGATCAGGTAAAAGGCAATGATGGGTAAAATAACCCGTAACCACGCAGTCCACATTCAGTTCCACTTTTCCACAGAGAGCAGCACAAATATTACTCCACTCCACCGGGTTGTTTCTCCTCAGACACCAAGGCAGTATCTGGATGCGCTGACTGTAAGCTGGCAAGAGCCTGCTGGGCAGCACGACCTTCCGGACTGTCTGGTGTCACCTCGATTAATCGTCGCCACACCGTCGCCGCACCTGCCAGATCCTGTTGACCAAAGGCTTTTACGACGCCCATGTTCAACATGGTTTTCATATGCGCCGGATCGATCTCCAGTGAGTGCTCAAACTGTGCAATGGCACGATCTGGCTGGTCCGTATAATAGTAACCCACTCCCAGATCGGTACTCACATTGACGTCACGCGGGTCTAGCGCGAGCGCCTGCTCGTACCATTTCACCGCTTCCTCGAATTGTTCTGCATCGAAATACAAATTACCAAGAGTCACTCTTGGTGCGGGGTCAGACGAATTCTGTTCAGTTGCAGAAACTAATGCCTGTATCCGTTGCTCATCAACTACACGTGGCTCTACTGCCGGCTGGTTAACGTTGGGGCTGGCCTGCACCCGCGGCTCACCTATATTTGTAGTTTGAAGAGATACGGACTGCTGACTACCCAGCACCCAACCGACAATTAGTCCAAAGCAGGTGCCAGTAATCAAGAAAATGACTGATTCAAACTTCATGGTATCTCAATCGGAATGCGTCAAGCCAGGTGACCGCACCTAGCAATTATCATCCTGTGCGCGAACACTCAGATCATAGCAGGACTGAAGGGCTTACTCCCAAAGTCATAGAAGACACCTCTTAACTGCACTGGCGATTTCATCTGAGTATCCCTGAATCTCAACCTGATTGCGACCCTCGACCATGATCCGAAGTAATGGCTCAGTGCCGGAATATCGTACAAGAAGACGTCCTTGACCTGCCAGGCGAAGTTCAACGTCTCGAATCACGGCAGCGATTTCCGGCACGCTTTGCAAATCGGTTTTCCGACGCACCGGAACATTAACAAGAACCTGCGGATAAACATCTAAATCGGCCGCCAAATCAGCCAAGGCGCGTCCACTCTCAGCCATTGCACGTAACACCATCATCGCTGTTATCAGGCCGTCTCCAGTCTGAAGATATTCAGAAAAAATAATATGTCCGGACTGTTCACCGCCAAGAGCAATACCATGTTTAGTCATTTCTTCCATCACGTAGCGATCTCCCACCTGACACCTTACAAGATCGATACCCAAACCCTGCAATCCCAGCTCAAGTCCCACATTACTCATCACTGTCGCCACGATCGCATTACCTGGCAACTGTCCAATTTCTTTGAGTCGTTTAGCGCAAATAAAAAGTACGGCGTCACCATCAATGATGCCACCTTGAGCATCGACAAACAGAGCGCGATCGCCATCACCATCAAAAGCCACGCCGACGTGACATTGATGCTCGACAACAAACTTTGCTAGTGTCGTTGGATGAGTTGAACCACAATCTGTATTAATATTTTTGCCATTCGGCGCACAGCCCGAGACCATAACATCGAAGCCGCACCCTCGTAACAGTCGGGGAGCCAAATCATACATGGCACCATTCGCACAGTCTATTGCTAGCCTTGTCTGTCCAAAGTCAAGCCTGTCCGGCAGCACACTCCGAACATGGGCGATGTAAGCATTAAGAAAGCTTGGGTCAATTACGACGTTCTCACTGTTTTCAATTACTTCGTCGTTAGCGGACTCGACAAGTTCTTCAAGATCGCGCTCCTTGTGCTCAGGTAGTTTCAGGCCATCAGGCGAAAACACTTTAATCCCGTTGTCTTCATAGAGATTGTGTGACGCTGATACTACAACTCCTGCATCAAAATCATCGAACTTCGCTGTTAAGGCCACTGCCGGCGTCGGGGCTACGCCCATGCTGACCAATGTTGCACCTTCACTCGACACACCATGCGCTAATGCAGCTTCAATCCAAGGACCAGACTCTCGCGTATCACGTCCAGACACAATTTTTATCTGCGTTTCCCTGTCTCTGGATGCACGCAACATTCGCACGAGAGCTGCGCCCAAGCGAAAGACCGTCTTCGCATCTAAAGGAAACTTTCCAGCGCTACCTCGAATTCCATCAGTGCCAAATAGTCGATCTTGCATTTCTCTGCTTAGCCACGAAACCTATAGCCGTAAAACCTCTTGGATTGGATGACTAATAACTGTTGCTTTCGCCTCAAGTAATAAAATTCCTGTAAGACTTTCACAGTTCATTTACTCGCCAACTGCTCTTTCGCGAAGACGATTCCCGTCGTGTGAACACTAGCGCCTCAAGCCTAGCGCGCAATTCGTCGGCACTCAAATCACGCTCGATCCGCCCCTCCAGCGCTAATGAGACTTGGCCAGTCTCTTCAGAAACAATCACTGCGATCGCATCATTTTCTTCAGTCAAGCCAATGGCAGCTCGATGCCGTGTTCCGAGATCACGACCCAGATCAGGATTAACCGTTAGAGGTAGAAAACAGGCGGCTGCAGCCAGGCGGCCCTCTCGTATAATCACCGCGCCGTCGTGCAGCGGAGAACCGACCTGAAAGATTGTTACGAGTAAATCGTAAGTTAAAGCCGCATCAAGTCGGATACCACTCTCTATATAACCCCGTAAGCCAACATCTCGCTCGACAGCCATAATGGCACCACGATGACCATCTGAGAGCAATGTTGTTGCGACCACAATTTCTTCGATAGTTTCCTGAGCACCGGTAGTTCTCGTAAAGTAGCGAAAAAACGGTGCTCGCCCAAAACGGATTACCACACGTCGTACGATAAACTTCAGGAGCTTGTAGAGAACAAACAGTACGACTACGATATCAATCCAATACCACCAGTTCGTTGGAACCCAACTGGCAAATTGAGTGAGCAGTTCGATAATGGATACCATAGTCTTAAGCTTCTATAGTGTCGCCTCTTCACTCAACGAACTATCATTATCACAAAAACTGTTTCGATGTGAACGAACCTGATCAACAACTCGCACCACATCAACCATTTCACGAACCCCATGCACTCTTACAATATGAGCTCCCATCATGACGGCCGCAGCAATCGCTGCAGCTGTGCCCCATTCTCGTTCCGCAGGTGACTTGCCAGCTAGGGTTGATGCCATAAATGACTTCCGTGATGGTCCAACCAAAAGAGGGCGATCCAGTGTTTGCAGGCGGTCGAGTTGGGCCAAGGCCGCAAAGCTGTGGGCTTCTTTCTTTGCAAAGCCAATACCGGGATCCAGAATAATTGCTTCGCGCGCTACACCCGCTGTTAAGGCACATTGAAGACTCGTTGCTAATTCCTTACCTATCTCGCGAGCTAGCGACGAATAAGTTGCTTCACGATACATGGCCCGAGAACGACCTCGGGTGTGTGCGAGAACCAACCCTGCCTTATACTCTGCCACTACCTCCGCAAGACTAGGATCATGTTCTAGCCCGCTAACATCATTGATGAGAGTAGCTCCAAGTTGGATCGCCGATTTCGCCACCTCAGCCTTGTAAGTATCCACCGACACCGGAATCTTCACTTTACCAATCACTGCTTCAAGAACCGGCTGAATTCGGCTTAGTTCCTCGCTTGCATCAACCGGCATCGCACCTGGCCTAGTCGACTCGCCACCAATATCAAGTAAATCGGCCCCTTCCGCTTCCATAGCACAGGCCGTTTCTATGGCATGCAAGTGATTAACGCTACTTCCATCACTCGCAAAGGAATCTGGTGTTACATTTATGATCCCCATGACAAACGTCTGGACGCCCAAGCGAAGCATCCGACCATGAGGAAGAGGTACGTCGTAGAGTTTTCGAGGAACCACGATGGCGCGTATTTTCTATCCTAAATTAATCCCGACTCACAAAGTCCGTTATCATACGTACTCGAAGACCGTCATAACGCGACAGACGGGTCCATTATTCTTGCGGCAATGGCTTATTGAGAGGTGGTATTTGTGGTGCAGTTGAGGGTTGTTCTTCTTTATCTTCAGTACCACCAGCGGAGGTAGATGCTGCCGTAGGATTAGTCGACGATCGATTTTCATCCAATGGCAAACCAGACACAATCCGCTTCACCTGTTCGCCATCGAGTACTTCACGAATAAGCAATTCTTCTGCCATCTGCACCAGAATCGCCCGATTCTCTTCAAGTATTGAGCGTGACCGCTTGTAATTGTCCATTACTACACGCTTAATCTCTTCATCGATACACATCGCCGTTTGCTCGCTGTAATCCTGATGCTGAGCGAGATCTCGCCCGAGAAAGATCTGCTCTTCTTTTTTGCCAAAAGTTAAAGGGCCTATGGCTTCACTCATGCCCCATTCGCAAACCATTTTCCGCGCTAGATCCGTAGCGCGCTCGAGATCATTGCCAGCTCCAGTAGTGACACTCTCGTTTGTAAGTTCCTCGGCAATTCGCCCACCGAGCAGTATAGCAATCTGATCGTCAAGGTAGTCACGCGAATAATTGTGCTTATCATCCACCGGTAACTGCTGCGTCAGACCAAGCGCCATACCACGGGGAATAATCGTAACCTTGTGAATTGGATCAGCATTCGGTAGTAACACTGTTAGGAGTGCATGGCCCGCTTCGTGGATAGCCGTAACCTTCTTTTCGGCATCACTTATTATCATGGAACGCCGTTCCGATCCCATGAGCACTTTGTCCTTCGCGAATTCAAAGTCCACCATTTCAACGGACTTGCGATTGTAGCGTGCTGCGTGTAGTGCCGCTTCGTTTACCAAATTAGCAAGGTCAGCTCCAGAAAACCCTACTGTTCCCCTCGCAACAACGGTTACGTTAACGTCGTCAGCTAGAGGGATCTTCCTCGTGTGTACCCCTAACACGCCCTCACGCCCTTTTACATCGGGCCGATTGACAACGATACGACGATCAAAGCGACCTGGTCGAAGAAGTGCCGGATCAAGAACGTCTGGTCGGTTCGTAGCTGCCACGAGGATGACACCCTCATTCGCCTCAAAACCATCCATCTCGACCAATAATTGATTCAATGTCTGTTCTCGTTCATCATGTCCACCGCCTAGGCCAGCTCCGCGATGTCTCCCAACCGCATCTATCTCATCAACAAATACGATACAGGGCGCATTTTTCTTCCCTTGCTCAAACAGATCGCGTACACGCGAAGCACCGACACCGACAAACATTTCAACAAAATCAGAACCACTAATTGTAAAAAACGGGACGTTCGCTTCACCAGCGACTGCACGAGCAAGCAGTGTTTTTCCTGTACCGGGCGCCCCTACCAACAACACACCAGTGGGAATGCGACCACCCAATCGCTGGAATTTTTGTGGCTCTCTTAGAAATTCTATAATTTCCTGTAGCTCTTCCTTAGCTTCGTCTACACCAGCCACATCCTTAAAACTAACTGCTTTCTTCCCACCAGTAGACAATTTCGCCTTACTCTTACCAAACGATAACGCCGTTTTACCGCCACTTTGCATCTGGCGCATGAAGAAAATCCAGAATCCAATAATGAGAAGAACGGGTGCCCAGGAATACAGCAATGTAGCCCATGGACTCGAAGTCGCTTCTTTGGCGGTAACCCTTACGCCGCGTTCAAGCAATGTATTAGCCAAGCCTTCATACTGTGGAGGAGCATAGGTTCGAAACCGCGCTCCGTCCCTCGTAGTGCCAGAAATTTCGTTACCGCTGATGGTGACTTCATCAATCTGACCTTGATCGACGAGTGCAATAAATTCACTAAAAATCTCTGTGCGGTCGCCTGCCTGGAAATTAGTTGAAAAATTCCAGATCATGACACCGACGACAACAAGTGCCATCCAAAACAACAAATTCTTAAGCGATGGTTTCAAGCTGATTCTCCTAACTCCTTCAGTCTCAAGACTATCACGGAGAGTGTGTCCTCAGTGACCCTAAAATCATTTTCAATCGTGTGGCCTACTACCCAGATAATTCGGTTACGCTCATCAACAACTATGGGCACTAAAGGTCTCTGATGTCGTCCGATCTTCCGGTCAACAAAGAAGTCTTGGAGTTTCTTGTGACCGTGTAGCCCAAGTGGCTGAAATACGTCACCAGGTCTACGGTTTCGAACCATTAATGCACCCTTAAGTTTCGTTGCATCCACGAAAACCTGTTCACCGCAACTTCTTAGCACTGAAAGATTGGGTGTCGAAGCTCGATTTACATAAGCAGCTGAAATTTCAATTCCAGCCTCAATCAATTTCACCACTCCTGGAACTGGTAAATCGTCTCCCCAAGACAGCCACTCATCAGACTCAGACAAACGGTGGGTTCGTGGTGAGAGAACGATCTCATCTCCAACCCGCACGGCACTGTGTCCAGGCAAAGAAGCTTTCGTCCTCTCATTCTTCACTATTCGCATAAAGGTGTCGACATGATCGTATCCAATAAACCCTCTTCCAGCTAGTCGCCGCATGGCTACTAAAACAACACGATTTTTGATAGCGTCAGGAAGTCTTGCCAGACCCTTTACATCAACGCGAAGATTTTCTCCCTCTAACGAGATGATTGATTGTGCCGAAATATTAGCCGCTGAATCAAGCCAATCGGCATCATCATGTGCAATGGATGCCTCCCTTGCCAAAACGTCAACAATCCCGGCTGAAAAATGTTCCCGTAGATAAGGAATCAATTCGTGCCGGATGCGATTTCTAGGAATCGTCACGTCTCGATTTGACTCGTCTTCTCTAAATGAAATTTCGTCATTCGCGAGGAACACTCGAAGTTCTGCTCGAGTTAAGTCGAGCAAGGGTCTCACAATTAAGTCAAAACGTGGATAGACGCTTGATAAACCACGGGTGCCGGCACCTCGAATCACACGCAACAAAAAAGTTTCCGCTTGGTCATCTCGTGTATGTCCTACCGCAACCCGGTCAACGCCAACTTCGACCGCGATCCGATGAAAAAAGTCCAATCTCGTAGTCCTCGCGGCATTTTCTATCGATGTCTGCAAAGTGTGTGCGCGTGATCGAATGTCGACGCGTTCGACATAAATTGGTTGTTCCAGTCTCGATGCTAGTCTTCGACAAAATTGCTCATCTTCATCAGAGAGTCGTTCACGTAATTGATGATTTAAATGAACTAAACCAACAAGCTCAAATGTATCCGGACCAGATAACTGTTCAAGCAAATGGAGCAAGGCTACAGAATCCGATCCTCCGGAAACAGCAGCAATCACACGTCCACCTTGAGGAATCAAATTGTAACGACGAATCGTCTGTCCAACACGTTCGAGAATAGCTGGCATGACCTCACGATTAACAAGTGACAGCCGATTTGGACTGTATGGTCACCGAAACGGAATGTCTCAAAATATCGACAGATACCCAGTCCACCCCGAAGACTCTCGAATCAGAACGAATGGTGCCGGTGCAGGGACTTGAACCCCGGACAACGCGGATATGAGCCGCGTGCTCTAACCAGCTGAGCTACACCGGCAAATACTGTCACTCAGAAACATCACTTCAATACGCACTGTAATCCACCATTATAGCCTAGAGAATGACGGCTTCAGATTCTTAGGGTTCTATATTTACGTCACAGACTCGATCAAGGCGGCTGCTAATAAGGGTACGAGGATTTCATGATGCCCGACAAGTGAAATTCCTCGTCCACTAGCAGAAGTTGGTCTTTTTACAACGTTTGTCTGTGGTCGATACTGTCTTAAAAAATCTAAGTTTACCGTAGTAAGATTCGCGAGCGAGACTCCACGATTCCTCACTAGCGACACCGCTTTTAAAAAAACTTCTGGCAGAAGAACAGCCGAACCACAATTTAAGTACACACCATTTGCAAGCCTCGACACCGACGAGACAAAGTAGTAAAAATCTTTCAGACTACCTTCTCCCAGCGCTTCTCCAGATGCCGCAGGATGCATGTGAATCACGTCGGTGCCGAGCGCTACGTGAACCGTCACTGGTATGTTAAGTCGAGCAGCACTCGCAAAAATACTAACCCGTTCAAATGGGGGATGGAGGTTAAGCAGGTACTTGCCTACGGCCTGACCAATGCCTAGCCCGTTGGTTACTCCTTTTGCAATTTCCTCATTTAGTACACGTCCGGTTTCGTCGGCCATGCCAAATTTTCCTGAATCTAGCGACTCGTCAACTTCTTCCGAGGTTGCTCCTGCAATTGCCACTTCAAAATCGTGAATCATGCCAGCCCCATTAGTTGCGATCGCCGATACGAAACCACGCTCCATTAGATCGATGATTACCGGCGAAAGCCCCGTCTTCACAATGTGAGCCCCTAAACCCCAGACAATGCCATCCTCAGCTTCCCGCGTACGTTTCAGCGTTTTGACGACCTCAACAAAATCAGCGGAAGCTAAGATGTTTGGCAGACTGTCCAATAACCCAGTCACTCCCGTGCCAGGCTCATAGGGACGCGCAAAATCGCTAAACCGTGCCTTACTATGACGTGACTTTAAGGCATACGTGTGAACATCAGAAACGTCGAACTCTTCATAGGGAAAGGTCATTGGTTCTCCCCTAGACAATTAGCATGGCATCACCATAGCTGTAAAAACGATAGTTCATCCGAACTGCTTCATCATAAGCCGCCAACAGACAATCTCGACCAGCAAATGCACAAACAAGCATCAGGAGAGACGATTTCGGTAAGTGAAAATTTGTCATGATTCCGCTGACGGCAGAAAACGAAAATCCGGGGTAAATAAATAGATCTGATACACCCTTTCCAGGCACTATTCGGCCACCACCGTGCCGTACAGATGTTTCGAGAGCGCGAGTTGTGGTCGTGCCAACCGCAATGACCCGTCGATTCTCATCAAGCGCCCGATTAATGACGTGGGCCGTTTCCTCGGAAATTTCGAACGACTCAGCATCAATCACATGATCCTCTACGCGGTCAGTTCGCAAGGGTTTAAATGTTCCGTAGCCTACATGCAATGTCAGCTCTGCACGAATTACATTTCGACTGGCAAGTGACTTAAACAATTCAGTAGTAAAGTGTAATCCAGCTGTGGGAGCTGCCACCGATCCTCGTGTTCGCGCATACACAGTCTGATACCGATCACGATCTCGTTGATCATCGGGTCGTTTAATGTAAGGGGGAAGAGGAATATGCCCAATGATATCAATGGCTTCCCAAGGGTCACCTTGGTCTGACCACAAACGTACGACCCGTCGACCAAATGCTGAGCGACTCACTACCTCACCAAACAGTTGCCGTCCATTACCCTCGAATAATATCTTTTCACCGACTCCTAATTTCTGCCCAGGATGGACGAGAGCATCCCAGTGCTCTGGATTGATCTCCTGCATTAATAAGCATTTCACTGAGCCTCCGCTTGGAATCCGATGACCATAAAGGCGTGCGGGAAAAACTTTTGTGTTATTCAGCGCGAGCACATCACCTGGCTGAAAATAGTCAGCAAGCAAAGAAACCGTTGTATGCGTTGAAATTTCTTTAACTCGATCGAGCACTAATAGTCGAGCTTGATCGCGAGTCTGAACAGGGGCTTGGGCAATCAGTGCGTGCGGCAGTTTAAACTCAAAATCGTCAACCTTCATGCGCGCCGAGCACTCCTAATATCACATACAAGGAACTAATTAATGTTCTATGTTCTTGCTAGGACCTATTGTTCCTGATCTAAAAAGACCACTAGGGTGCCGCGGGTTATATCAGGCTAGTAAGACCAGCGCAGCAAGACCGAACCAGCCGTAAAACCCGCCCCCACAGATGTGAGTAACACTAGATTGCCTTTCTTGAGACGCCCGTCTTTCACAGCATCATCTAGCGCGAGTGGAATCGTGCCAGCGGTCGTGTTGCCATAGTGTTCTACATTAATTACCACTTTATTGACATCCAGATTTAACCTCTCAGCAGCTGACAATATGATGCGCCGATTGGCCTGATGTGAGACGAATAAGTCTAGATCGTTAACATCTAGGTTATTACGCTTAAGTAAACGCTTACAGATTTCTACTGTTTTACGTACAGCAAACCTGAAGACACTCCGGCCATCTTGATGCACATAATGAAGTCTTTGGTCGACGGTTTCGTGGGAAGCTGGCCTGAGACTACCACCTGCTGGAAGGCATAGCGCTGGGCCACCTGTACCATCAATTTCATGAACGAAATCAATTATACCGGTTTGATCATCGTCGGCCGGTGAGACTACGACAGCCCCTGCCCCGTCACCGAACAGCACACAGGTTGTACGATCCTTGTAATCAAGTATGCTCGACATCACGTCTGCTCCAACCACAAGCGCATGAGCATGAGATCCAGTTGAGACCATTTGACACGCAGTCGTCAGTGCATAAGTGAAACCAGAACACGCTGCACCTAAATCAAAACCCCAAGCGTTGTTCGCACCAAGCTTCGCCTGCAGCAGACACGCTGTGTTAGGAAATGCCATGTCAGGCGTCGTTGTACCCACTATGATTAAATCGAGATCGAGCGGAGTTAGGTTGGCCTGCTTAATTGCTTGTTCGGAGGCTTTCTTCGCTAAATCAGAAGTGCCGACCCCCGGATCAGCGATGTGTCGCTCCCGAATCCCGGTCCGTTGCTGGATCCACTCGTCTGAAGTGTCAAGTAATTTTTCTAAGTCATGGTTTGTCATTACTCGCGGCGGCACATATGTCGCGAGTGACGAAATTTTAACCGGTCTCAGCATAGGACCGCCCTTACGTTGCATGGAGTCCCTCTTATTAAAACGTTTTACCACAATCGTGATTCCTTGCTAGGCGCTTCGAGCCCGAAATATGCATAAGCTTTCGGCGTGGCCACACGTCCACGAGGCGTGCGATCTAGAAAACCTATTTGGATCAAGAATGGTTCATAAATATCCTCAATTGCATCCTTCTCTTCACTTATCGCAGCCGCGAGGCTATTCAGACCAACCGGCCCACCATTAAACTTCTCGATAATGGCTTGAAGTAGCCGCCGATCGGATTCATCAAAGCCGCGCTCATCGATCTCAAGTAGCTTGAAAGCAGCTTCAGCAATCTCCTTCGAGATCGTGCCGTCAGCCTTGACCTGTGCATAGTCCCGGACCCGTCTTAAGAGACGGTTGGCCACGCGTGGTGTTCCTCTTGACCGTCGTGCGATTTCGATCGCTGCTTCGTCTGCAATTGGTACATCCAGAATACCAGCGGAACGACGCACGATTTCTAATAGATCTTTCTCGACATAAAAATCTAGTCGGTGGACAATACCAAACCTTGCGCGCAAAGGGGCAGTTAACAAACCAGCGCGAGTGGTCGCTCCTATCAATGTGAATTTTTTAACGTCCAGTTTAACCGAACGGGCACTCGGTCCCTGCCCGATCATAATGTCGAGTTTGTAATCCTCCATTGCAGGATAAAGAATTTCTTCGATTACAGGATTCATACGATGGATCTCATCAATAAACAGGACGTCACGTTCTTGGAGGTTAGTCAGAATCCCTGCTAGGTCGCCTGGCTTTTCCAAAACCGGACCAGACGTAGCACTCACGCTAACACCCAATTCATGACCAATAACATAGGCCAGCGTTGTTTTGCCTAGACCAGGAGGACCGTATAACAGTACGTGGTCTACAGCATCGTTGCGTTGCCGAGCCGCCTTGATTGAAACATCGAGGTTCTCACGTAGACGATCTTGACCAATATACTCGTCAAGTGAACGCGGGCGAAGACCCACTTCATAGTGTGCATCTTCTTCAACCCGTGCCGGTGTAACGACCCTCGTAGAATCCGTCATAAGTCAGGAATCTGAAACAGAGCAACCGATGTCAACGAGCTAATTCTCGCAACGCTTGTCTGAGAGCATGTTCGAACGATTCAATCTCGCCTTCCTCTAAAGACGCACTGATCGCTTTCTCTGCCAGAGGCCGATGATACCCTAGGTTTAGTAGAGCGGACAGCACGTCACCACGCAGGTCATCAGTGCCTGTAGCCGCGGCCTCGCCATGCTGGCTGACAGACTCAGAAGCAGGCAACCGGTCCTTCAATTCCAACACCAAACGTTCTGCAGTCTTTTTACCTACCCCTGGTATACCCATAAGACTCGCTATATCACCCATACGCACTGCCCTGACAAGGGTCGGTGGCTCAAGACCTGATAAGGCAGTCAACGCCAGACGTGGCCCAACACCACTGACACTGATGAGGTGTTCAAAAACTACCAACTCTAAATCACTTGAGAAGCCGAACAAGGCTAGAGTCTCCTCACGCACGTGGGTATGGATCTGCAATGTAATCTCATCACCTAATTCCGACATCTGATAGAAGGTGGAAAGCGGAACATGCACCTCATAACCAACTCCATGCACATCCAGCACGATACGATTTGGTCGTTTTTCAAGCAACCGGCCAGTCAGGGCTGCAATCATCGATCCCTCTTTCGAGCCTCGACTTTTGGTCGGTAGCGTCGCCAACTTGTGAGAGACGACTTCGCTATGGATGACGGGACACCTTCAGACGACATCGGTCCCAGGCTGTGCCCATGACAGAGAGCAACTGCTAGAGCATCGGCCGCGTCGTGGGGTGTTGGAATTGCGTCAAGACCAAGTAATATTTTTATCATTTCCTGTACTTGTTGCTTCTCTGCACGTCCATATCCAACAATAGCACGCTTGATTTGCGTCGGCGTGTACTCTAAAACCGGAAGGTCAGCCTCTACTGCTGCCAAGATGGCCACACCACGTACATGGCCAAGTTTAAGTGCGCTACGTACATTCCTCGCGAGGAACAAATCCTCAATAGCCACGCAATCTGGCTGGCATATGGCAAGCAACCGAATTAGTTCATCATGAATCAGCCGAAGTCGTTGTGGAAACGTGTTACCGGAAGGCGCAGAAATTGCACCGGAAACGATCAACTCGTAACGGCTATTCGTGTACTCGATACAGCCATAGCCCGTACGCTTGGACCCAGGATCAATGCCAAAAATTTTCACATTAACGAAGCCTCGATCTCCTTTTCCTCAACGTTGAAATTGGACCACACGTGCTGCACATCATCATGGTCCTCAAGTAAACCCATCAATTTCAGCATCTGCTGAGCTGCTTTTCCCTCAAGATTAATATAGTTCTGGGGTAGCATGGCCACTTCAGCCATTAATGTTTCAACGCCAAGCCCCTTTACGGCCTCCAGCACCTGATGAAAATCCTCTGGTGAAGTGAGCACTTCCCAATTATCTTGATCATCCCTTACGTCATCAGCACCCGTATCCAAGGCAACACCCATTAGGCCATCCTCGTCAACCTTGCTCTTTTCGATCAAAATGTATCCCTGTTTAGTAAACATCCAAGCAACACTGTTCGTCTCACCAAGATTTCCACCATACTTCGAGAGAAGGTGTCGAATCTCGCTCACCGTGCGGTTTTTATTATCTGTGAGGGTCTCCAGCATGAGCGCAACACCTCCAGGCCCATACCCTTCATAGGTTGCCTCTTCATACGAAACACCGGGCTCCTCGCCAGTGCCACGCCTGATCGCTCTCTTAATGTTGTCAGCCGGCATATTCGCGGCTTTGGCATCAGCCACAACCGTACGCAGTCGGGGATTACTATCAGGATCTCCACCGCCAACTCTGGCAGCGACAGTTAATTCCTTGATGATTCTCGTGAAGACCATTCCGCGCTTTGCGTCGGCGGCACCTTTTTTATGTTTTATAGAAGACCACTTAGAATGGCCAGACATGGCAGGACTCCCCTGTAATAATGCGCAGAAAAGTAAAGAAAGTTTAGCATAGAGGCATCCCAACCAACCAGACCTTGTTCCAAATACACTAAACAGTCCATTTCGCTATCATTAAGTAACTACAAACGCTTCGCCAAGACCACCCAAACCTCGGCACCTAAATTCCACTCTGAGCCAGAATAGTCACCAAGAACTGCCTCGACGTGGAACCCGGCTCGTTCCAATCGTCTCGTAATTTGACGTATCGATAATGTCCTAAAAGTGAGTGAAAAACGGTGTGTCGTTCGATGAGAGCCCTTTCGCTCTACATACTCTTGATCAAAAATCGTAAGGTGGCGCGCGCGGTCTTGTCGAACCGATTCAATCAAGGTTAAATGCGAACCACGAGCGCGTTGCTGCCCACGCAACGCAACGTTCCGCTTATATTCATCCCATCGAAGTAAATCCGGTACAAGGTCAACACCAAACCGGCTTCCCTTTTTAGTGACACGCGCCACCGCTGATAATGTTGCAGTCAGGTCTGCTTCACGAACAAGTGACTGGAGAATTCCATACGGCGCCATGACAAGGTCGAATTTCGTGCGTCGTCGAAAAGGGAGTAATCGAATATCGCCACGCAATAATTTCACCCGTGCCCGTACACGGGATCTGCGTAGTCGAATGTGTGCTCGGTCAAGCATGGCTTGCGAACGATCAATTGCC
>CAJXDY010000030.1:0-29087 GCA_913052135.1 uncultured Acidobacteriota bacterium | reverse complement strand
GCCACAAGTGATTTAGAAACCCGAGCAACGGGAGCCGAAACTCTGCCCGTTCCGCAACCAAGTTCAAGGATTGGACCACTCGCCTTGCGGGCCAACTGACACCAAAAAGCAATATCCTTACGGCCTAGAGTTTGCGCATTCTCCCAGTCGTAGAACGGCGCGTAAGCGTCCCAGCCGTGCCAACCTTCCATAGTCTGTACTCTTGTCAACTTCCTGTAGTAAGATTCGGTCCTTAAAAGTGCTTCTCCCAGTTTAGCAGGCGAGCAGTTTATTATATGGTCGCAGTCTTTCTGATAAGTATCTGAATCGCCGTTAGCCACAACCCAGTCAAAATGCCAATGCCTATATCGAATTATTGTTTATCAAGAAAACGACTTCACATGCCGAAATGCATCTTTGCAATTCTTATCGTGTATGGTTTTGGTATTAACCAACTGGGAGCTCAAACAACTCAGATCGACAATGTGATTCTCATAACACTGGACGGCGCACGAACACAAGAAATTTTTGGCGGGCTTGATCTGGACATACTGCAATCTACATCGGGAAATAACCCGGTCGAATCAACGGTATCCTATCGTCGATACTGGGCTCCAACGGCCAAAGAACGGCGAGGGAAACTCATGCCGTTTTTTTGGACTACGCTCATGCAACACTACGGGTCTATCGCCGGAAATCGTGAACTCGGAAGCAGCGTAAAAGTCAGCAATACCCAACTGTTTTCGTACCCTGGCTACGCGGAAATCTTAACAGGCGAGTCGCACGACGACCTCATCACAAGCAACGACAACCGCCACTATCCGTTTCCCACAGTACTTGAGTTCCTTAAGGACTCTCTCGCCCTAACGAATACACAAGTCGCGACGTTCGCCTCATGGGAAACCTTCAACTGGATTGTCTCCCAGAGAGAGGGCTCAGTTACAGTCAATGCTGGCTTTGAGCCCTACGAGCATCCAGAGGAGACCTTACAGGCGTTAAATCGACAACAGTTTGAAACCAAAACGCCATGGGACACAGTGCGGCACGACTTCTACACGTTTCGCTTTGGTATGGCACACTTGGCCACCTATCACCCGAAAGTGTTGTATCTGGCTCTTGGTGAAACAGACGACTGGGCGCACGACAGACGCTACGATCGCGTGCTCGATACTTTGCATCGAACTGATTCTTACCTCGAAGAATTGTGGAATTTTCTGCAAGCAGATGATCAGTACCGTGACGCAACTGCAATTATCATCACAGTCGATCACGGACGGGGTAACACACCAGAAGATTGGATAGGTCATGGTAGTGATATTCCCGGTGCCGAAAACATCTGGATGGCGTTCGTTAGTCCAACCGTGGACCTACGTGGAGAGTGGCGCGACCACGAACCCATCACGCAAAACCAAGTCGCTGCAACCCTGACCCGTTTCCTCGGACTTGATTTTCATACGCTGACTCCAACTGCAGGTGTTCCGATCGCGAGACTATTTCAACGCTAAACGTTTATCTCAGGATTATCTTCGACTCCGTAGCCACGAACGAGCTCGGAGTAACCATTCGCCGAGTGCAAACGAATGATCAAGGTGATCTGGTGCTGAATTTCCAGCAAAACCGTCAAGATAAAATCCATTTTGCTGCACCTTACTCAACTGCTGCATTCCATTCGGACCTTCGACAAGTACCGTTGTGCGTCTCAAGTCAAGTTGCTCCAAGAGATAGTCGGCCGTCTCGGTCGTACTGGCATAGGTTCCAGGAAACACTTCAGAATGAGTCACCCACATACGCTTTCGTCCTGACGTAGCATCTCGCGCAAATCGCAGGAACACGTCGAGATCTTCAGAAATAACTTCAGGTGCCACATCACCTAGACGAGGTGGCGATGAACCGTCCACATAGGAAGCGTGAAGCCCATCTGCCAATAGGATTCCGTCAACTCGGTCGTAATGTTCAGGATTCCTAAGAATCGCTCGTGTAGCTCCATAACCTGCACTAAATGAGCTAAGGAAAATTCTGCCGCCTCTAGAATACCCATCCGTGATCCAAGCAAGGGCTTCATTAACTTCCTTAATCATTGTGGTAAATACCATGGGATGCTCAAAAACATCGTTGTAAACGCGTGATCCAGGACCCAGCTGCACTGAGACTATTACAGCTTCCGGCATCAAGATTGACACATAATGCTCACCTAGCCAGAAAGCGCCATGGAATTGCACAACGATAGGCACAAATTCAGAGCCACCAAAATTTCCAGGCACGAAGAGCGTACCGACCGTCAAGGCTTCTCGGTTCCCATCTGCCACAGGAGGATCAATGCGAAGGTGCGGCCGTGTACTCTCTACCATTGGAGATGGGTTCTGGCTAAGAGATTGCGCGGATACAGAAAGCAGTGCGAGCTCAATATGCAACATTACAAAAAATATAGTGCGCAAAAATCTGAACATGGCTCTTGCTTGACCTCGTCACTCCTTCCGAACACAATGCTCATCGAGCTTAGCTGAACATTGCGCTAGAGTGCTCCACCCCAGTTATCGTTGTAATGACTAAAACAAAGGAAACACGATGAGCGTATCACTCAATAGACGGATGTGGTTGAAAACAGCCGGTATTGCTGCGATCGGCGCAGGTCTCGGTTCACGCTGTTCGTCACAGTTCGGGGCTAGCGACACTACTAAGAAGGATTCTAGCTTGGCGAAGGTGAAGGTTTCATCCGACCGAATTATTCGCACAACGATCGGACTGCGCCCAATGCGACAATCAGGTTTTGTGCTTAAGTCAGAAACCATCGGAGAGAAAACCGTTATTCACAACTATGGACACGGTGGGAGCGGCATGTCCTTATCGTGGGGCACGGCGCACTTAGCAGTGGAAGAAGCGCTGCGTACCGGGCAAAAGAAGTACGCTGTTCTCGGAGCAGGCGTCGTCGGGCTTTCGACGGCTAGACTATTGCAGCGACAAGGATATGAGGTAACGATTTACGCGAAGGATCTGCCACCTCGCACGACGTCCAACATGTCCGCTGCATGGTTTGGACCAACGGGTTCTTCACAACGCGATCATACGACTCCAGAATTTGCCGATCTTGTCGTTAAAGCCTCCCGTCTGTCTTACCAATATTTCCAAGAATACTTGGGACAGGATTATGGTGTGCACTGGACACCAGCTTATGCTGTGTCAGACGACCCGCCCAATCCACAAGCGCAGCAAGGAAGTCTGAGCCAGCGAATCGCCGATCTCTATCCAGAGAGCGTACAACTCGAACCTCAACAACATCCGTTTCCAAGGGCTTATGTTCGAAGACGCTGGACGATGCAGTTCGAGCCAGCAGTGTATCTAAATGCGCTCATGCGAGACTATAGGCTCGCGGGTGGACAAGTAGTAGTCACTGAGTTCGAAAACATCGACCAAATTCTTACACTGGACGCACCGGTCATTGTGAATTGCACGGGCCTAGGCTCTAAAAACTTGTTCGGAGACGAAGAACTGCAGCCGGCTAAAGGGCAGCTCACTCTGCTGTTGCCACAGCCAAAAGTCAACTACATGGTCATGCTAGGAGGCCCACTGTATATGCTGCCTCGCTCAGATGGCATTGTATTGGGAGGCAGTCGTGAAGTAGGCGAATGGTCACTCGAGCCGAATCCAGCCGTGACGGAGCGCGCCATCAATAGCTTTACCGAGTTTTTTGCTGGTATGGCCTAACGTAAACAGCTAGTTCTATTATTGAACTGATTCTGCCGTGTCGTAATTGAACGGGGTTCGTAGAAATGCGATCAGGGCACTTCGTTCGCCCCGTCAAGACACTTATATGTCGGCGCCTTCCGGATACTGCAGTGCTAAACGCAACTCGGTTGCCAATGATTCTACTGTCGTATGGGAATGCTTCCATGGGCCGTCGGTCTCAAATCGCACATCACCGATCCTTCGTCCCCAAGGAGCAATAACGCGCCCAATCGCTCGAAAGTCAGTTCTATCAGCATGCTCCTGGTCTAGCCGACTAATCACGGAGGGCACAACACGAATGAAACCACGAAGAGCAGTAACGGACTTGATACTATACTTCCGACCATTCCAAGCCGCACCGAAAACTTGAGCAACACGCCTAAAGTAATTAAGAAAGAAACGCCCTGCGTCGTTATGGAAGGCCGCTGACTTGCGTGGCCCTCCAAAAGAATCTTCTGCTAAAAGTCGTTTAATCTCCTTCGCCAACGGCGCTTGCGCAACTCGCCCCTTACCAACACCCAACAACCTAATGTCACCGCATAATGGAGAGTCCGTTTGGTCACTCAAAGTGCGAACAATGTCGTGGGCTACTGCTAATTTTTCATCTCGATAAAGCTGCCGACCTGATAACGACACTAAGTGAGAAGGGTTAAGTCGCGTGTGCTTAGCGTTGATCGTGACGAACATTTGCACAATATGATCTTCAGGCAATCGATCGAAAATCACAGCTGGTACGGTAAATTTTTCATCGCCAAATTGACCAATGTCGGCATGCATAGCCAACAGACGATGCTGGCCATCGATAGCGCGCAGCACGCCTTCACGTTCTGGTACTTTAAGGGTACCCATGTTTGATGATTGTTCGATCGGTTCAAATCTGAGTGTTTCGTCAGAGGAGATAATCACTGCACCAGGAATCGACGGAAGGTCTCGAGCTTCGCGACACTGAACGTAATAGCCAACCAGTTCATCAATCTTTCGTTTGATAATTTGACGCTGATAGGCTTTTTCGTTTGAAGCGATCCTGCGTTCGAGTAAATCCCAATTAACTTTAGATCCACCTCGACGTTTCACGCCGCGCAACGGTGATTGGCCGTGCTGACTATAACTTAACACTTCGAATCGTACCAGCTTATCGATGTCGCTGGCAGTCAGCGAGGCCTGATAGAACTGCACCCCAAACTGCTGCATCCGGATAGCGTCGACGTTAATCATGGTCCGCCCATTTCCTTCAGCCGTGTCCTGAGAGTCCCTAATCTGCTTACTTTCAGAAAAGGCTGTCAGCTTGAGAATATAGCCTAAAGAGTTGTATAATAACGGTTTATTAGACACGATCCAATAAATTTTTGTGCATTTAACTTAAGGATTTTGACGAATGCCCTCCTTTTGTGCTCTTTCTCGGCAAGCTACTCAAAATTTACTGGACCCTTTCAGAGTCCTAGGCGGTCAAGTCAGAACTTGCGGGATAGGTTTGCTTCTGGCCAGCATTACGTGCTTGGCCGGCCCACCCCTTATTTGGGCACAACCTTCAGCTCGACCGTACCAAGCAGCCAAGCATGGCGGCAACTACATGCATAATTTCTATTTTCCGCCGGCACCCAGTTCCACACCGTGGGCGCCAAGTTGGTCACCTGATGGGCTTGCGATCGCGGTGGGCATGAGTGGGTCGATCTGGACCGTAGATCCAACGACTGGTATCGCAAATGAACTGACCCATGGCAAGAAGTATCACTCCTCTCCTGACTGGTCGCCTGACGGGGCGTGGATCATCTATACGGCAGACGATGGCGGCACCACTATTCAACTTGAGATTCTTAATTTCACAACAGGTGAAAGTCAGGCGTTGACTGATGACGGGTTCATCTACACCGACCCAACGTTCTCCCCAGACGGCACACAGATTGCGTACGTCTCGACCAAACCGAACGGTTATTTCAATATCTATACTCGATCTATTCTCAATGGAGAGTGGTTGGAGGAAGAAGTGGCAGTTACCAGTGACCATTCTTTTGGTCGTAGCCGATTGTACTTCGGTGAATGGGACATGCATCTGATGCCAACCTGGATGCCAGATGGCAAGGAATTACTCTTAGTATCAAACCGCAACGTGCCGCTTGGTTCTGGCAACATTCTGAGAGTTCCAGCTATGGCAACTGGCATTGTGGAAGCCCAGACAGTGCTAGCTGAACAAACACTCTACAGATCTCACCCTGATGTTTCACTTGACGGTAAACGATTTATCTACTCGTCCACTCGTGGTTCCGCCGACCAATTTTCGAATCTCTACGTTCAACCCACCTCTGGCGGAGAGCCTTACAAGATGACCTTCTTCGCTCATGATGCTTTTAATCCGACATGGTCACCGGATGGAGAATGGATCGCCTATATCTCGAATGCCGGCGGTTTGCCGCAGCTCGCCTTACTAGAAACCTATGGCGGCGCCCAACGGACAGTTACCATAACCGAACGACGATGGAAACAGCCCATGGGTTTCTTATCGGTGCAAACACGAGACGGCGTTCAAAACACCATAACCGGATCACGCATCCATCTCACAGCATCGGACGGCAAGTTTTACGCACCCCACGACGCATATGCTCGAGTTTCAGGTGCAGGCGATCACATCTTCCACTCTCGTGGCCAATTCACTATCACTCTACCAATAGGTCGGGTCAACCTAACGGTTGTGAAAGGGTTTGAATACCAACCACTACAGTTGGAAACAACGATCGAAGCCGGTGAAGTCTCGACCGTCACCGCTAATCTCGAACGGCTGACCGACATGTCAGTCAAGGGTTGGTATAGCGGTTCGACGCACGTGCATATGAACTACGCTGGTAACCTACATAATACACTTGAGAATCTCATGATGATGTCAGCCGCTGAGGATCAAGATATCGTCAATGAGCAAATCGCTAATAAAGATAATCGCATTCTGGATTATCAAGTGTTCCAGAAAGGGGGAGGGCCACACCCGATATCTACTCCGGACATGGTGATGGTCGTCGGACAAGAATACCGGCCCCCGTTCTATGGACATGTGTTTATGTTCGGACTCGCCGACCACCTCATTTCTCCTTTTACAACTGGATATGAGGGAACGGGTATCGAAAGTCTTTATCCGAGCAACACCGACATGTTTCGGAAAGCTCGCGCACAAGGAGCAACCGTTGGCTATGTGCACGCATTTTTCGGTAGCACTGACCCGCTCGAAGGTGCACTCGGTGGAGCGAAGGGTTTTATGGTCGATGCTGCTCTTGGAACAACGGATGCAGTCGAATGGTCCGGGGCTGGGCAAGCAGGCTTCTACCCGGTCTATGCGGCCTGGAATAATGGTCTCAGAGTAACTGCGGTTGGTGGTGAGGATTCCATTAGCAACTTGCATGCAAGCAAGCTCGTGGGATCCGCAAGGACTTACATTTACACTGGTGAGCGCGGACTTACCATGGATGCCTGGTTTAAAGGTCTTAGGGCAGGCCGAGCATTCGTCTCTACAGGCCCATTACTCGATGTAACGGTTAATGGATTAATACCCGGTGACGAAGTTCAACTCCCCGCAGGTGGTGACACAGTTGAAATTCGTGTTCGCGTTCAGTCGATCAATCCGCTCGAAACATTACGGCTTGTGTGGAATGGTGACATCATTGAAGAAGTCCCTCTGGATGAGAGTCGCTCGAATTTTTCATTTACGCGCTCGGTACCAGTAACTAAGAGTGGATGGTTTCATGTGAGAGTAGCCGGCAATCCTCGTGATCGCTATCCGCTCGACACTGGTTTTGCGCAAGCCTTCACGAATCCAGTTTGGGTGATCGTCGGCGACCAACCAGTGCGTTCAAGGCCTGCCGCCAATTATGGAATACGCTGGATCGATAAGTTACATCAAATGGCTAAAGAGTGGCCTGGATGGAGGTCACAGCAAGAACGCGATCACGTATTTTCACAATTTGATGAAGCACGAAAGATTTATGAAGGGTTCGCAGAAGAAACTAGACAGTAACAGCTCACAAACAACAGGTTTAGTATCGAAACAGAAGGTCAACATCGACTCCTTATAACCCGCTGTTATTGAAACGTTTTAATCGATTTGGTAACCTATTAGTACATCGTAGCAGTTAGTCGCCTGCGCTACATTTCATCAAGTTCGACTCGGCTGCAGGATCGCGATCGGAGCGATTGCGCAGAAAGATAATGCAAAACTTCTTGGCTGAAATCGAGTCTTCGGTCAAGCGTTGAAGGTCTGTCACAAAGATCTTGAATGGAAAAGGGCGATGCGAATAATTATCTGATTAAATTACTGGATTGTCTCATATGTAGATAATCGAAAAGGGGGGCCTATGGCTAATCGAGGACGGCCGACTCTACAAAAACGTCAAAAGGAACGAGCTCGGCAAGACAAACAAAAAGATCGGGTTACTAGGCGAGAAGACGCCAAACTGCGTCGCGCAAGCGCGCCTGATCGGACAGATACTAATGATCCTGACATTGCTGACATAACGCCAGGACCTCAACCCTTGCCAGCCTGGCAAGCAGAATTTCTGGAGGAAGAATCAGCTGACAAGGAAGAAGGCGAGAACTAGCAGTTCCCACTTTCTGGTCCACTTTTTGACTGCGATACTCGTTTGGGTTCCTAGGCAACCATGCTTCAGACCAACAGCTAGGTGTCGGTAATTCTTCGGTCTCGCATAATCACATAGCCAAGCCAACTAATCGGCAACACGATGAGCATATAGGTCAAGTACTGCCCGTAACGACCATCTGGCCCGTAGGGCTCGGTCGCCCAGTGTAGCGGTTCACTATACGGAAATATGTTGGCTTCGGTCAGCTCGTGGAAACCATAAATTAAAAGTTGTATCACGAACACTGTCAAAAAAATCGATGTTACTTGGAAGAAGCGTACTAAATTCACTCGATGACCATAGCGAGACCACAACCAAGCCACTCCTCCTGCACAGACTAGTCCGGCTAATGCCCCACTAAATAATAAGTACGACTGCATCTGAAAGAACAAGGCATTCAACAGTAAAGCCGTTTCCATCCCCTCACGAGTGATCATCAATAGAGTGAACCCGAAAATTCCCAACATTGCTTTCTTGCCTGGTCGGAGACTATTTTCGTAAAGCTTTCCTTCGATCTCACTTTTCAATTGTTTACCCACACGCCACATATGGACAATCAGCGACATAACCAAGATTGCTGCAGCAATGGCTAGGATGCCCTCCCACAGTGCCTGGTTCGCTGCACGCTGAAACAATAGACTCGCACCGATACTGAGGCCAACAGCACCAACAATGCCCCAATGCACCGCAGGAATCAGTTCTGTCAGACCACGCTTCCGTAAATACGCCAAGCAAATGGCAATTATTAGAAACGCCTCCAAGCCTTCCCGTAACGTGACTACAAATGCCTGCAACATATCGACAACTCATCCACAAAGGAAAATAATGAGACTCAATCTCATTATCTTCATTGTATCGTGTATAATGACTGTTGATCAACCAACAAATCGCAACATTTAGGAGACTGATCTTTTGTGTTTGGACCGAGACTTACCTGAGGATTTTCGTACAGGTGACTCCTTAAGAACTTTCTTGCAGGTGTTTTTAAAGCGTTGAGATAACTCGGGCCCCCCTTCAACAAAGGTCGTTAGAAGTCGGCCCCACTCACCTTGAGCTTTTTTTACTTCTTCGCAAGCAGCTCGTCTTCGTATCTCGGGGTCCTCGCTTACACCCATTGTGTTATGTGCCATGACGTCGCGCCAGCGTTCAGCCAAAAGCTCTGTCGGCGTCAGCTTCGCACGTGCAGCTTGGTCGTCATCTACTAATAAACCTTCGATACGTGCACATAACTGCTCCATGCGCCGCTGGGTTTCATCGGAATCTAATGCAGTCCCCTGGAAAGCGGTCGGGAAGGCCACCAATAGACGCTTTATCGCTTCGTGATAGCGTAAAGTATTGGTCTTAGCTTGGCGATGTCTTAGCGTACCAATATCTTGCCATCTGGCGCGTACATTTTGAACACCTTTAACTAAGTTGTCAGGCACACTACGGTTGGTATTTTCTTGAGACGGCAGCATACTCTCCAACTCGGTACAAAGTGCCTCCTGTTGCGCAACCTTATCTGAGAGTTCCGCTTCCTCCTTCTCAAGTTCTTGTGCAACTAGACGATCTCCGGCTGTTTTAAGGCGTTGCCACAGCGCTTCAGAATGCACCTTTTTCACGGAACCAATCTTCTTCCATTCAATCTTCAATCGGTCGAACTCAACTTTCGAGGCATCTATATCTTTAGAATCCGCTAGAGTTTCGGCCTCGACACACAGTTTCTCCTTCCGTTGTAAGTTTTCTTTCCAAGTCTCCTTGCGTTTTGACAGATCGACCTTTCGATGCTTAAAAAATTGATCGCAAGCACTACGAAATCGCTTCCAAATGACACTCGCATGTTTGCGTGGAACGGGACCAACAGCCTTCCATTGCTTTTGCAGTGCAATAATCTGCGATGCCGTTCTTATCCAATCAGTCGATTGAGCCAAAGCTTCGGCGCGTTCACAAAGACCTTCCTTGCTTTTCAGATTGTTTAATCGCTCCTGAGCTTGTTGAACGAAAAACGTTGAACATCGCGCATAAGCCTGATCGTGGGCAGCCTTGAAACGTTGCCACAACTCGCCGGCACGTTCGTCAGGAACAGTCGCTGCTACCTTCCAAGCGGCAACGCATTCCCGAAGTTGACGCATAACTTCAGCAGGATCCTGCACCTTACTAAGCGCTTCGACGCGACTGCAGAGTTCTTCCTGAAGGCCCACATTCGCCCAGCGCTGCCATGCATCGAGTTCCCGCAACTCATGCAATCTGGGGTACAGCGATTCCTGAATCTTTTTGAGTTGTGTTGTGATTTTTTCTCGGTCGCGCTTCGTCGGCAACGGTTCGCAGTCTTTCAACAATTCACGAACGGTGCGAACTCCCCGCTCGATCTGCTTCAACGTAAGATCATCAGATGCAACTAAAGCATTCAACTGCTCACACTGCTGCACCAACCGAGCTAGTATGGCGTGACCATCACGCGTCTCAATCTTGGTTACCTCATCCATAAGCATTCGACTTCCACTAGTTTACAAAACCAGCATAAGGCATGACCACTCAGCGGGCTTGTCGAGAATCACTAACGCCACTAGAATTAATACACTATTCTAAGGAGCGTTTTGTATGATTTTACGCAGTATTGTATGTAGTGTCATCAGTTTAGCTATCTTGCTAGTTACGACCGTGGCGGCGGCTCAATCCAATCCCATGGTCGTGATCGAAACTAGTCTGGGTAATATCACAGTGGAGCTCTATCAGGATGAGGCTCCTATTAGTGTTGAAAATTTTTTGACATATGTTCGTGATGATTTCTATACCGGAACAATCTTTCATCGAGTGATAAAAGGCTTCATGGTGCAGGGCGGCGGTATGACTGAAGACATGGTCCGAAAAGCAACTAACCCTCCGATCAAGAACGAGGCAACTAACGGTCTTCGGAACGCTCGAGGTACCCTAGCTATGGCACGAACTGCTGCTGTTGACAGCGCAACCGCTCAATTCTTCATTAACGTGGCTAATAACCGGGCGTTAAACCACGAAAGTGAAACCCAAGCTGAATATGGTTACGCGGTGTTTGGTAAAGTCATCGACGGGATGGACTATGTCGGAGAAATCGAAAACACACCCACAACTACCGCTGGACCATACCGCGATGTACCGTCAACACCAGTCATCATAAAATCAATTCAATTCAAAGCCAATTAAACGAATGCTCATCGAGTAGCATCTCGCTAAGCATTGTTATCGTGAGCCAAGGATGCTATTCCATTCATCTATTTGCTGCCGATACGAGGCAAGCAGTGTGGACGCATCACCTTCAATGACGATAGTCGTCATGACATCACCCTGTGCAATCGCATTCACGACATCCTGACCCGAAGAGACCTTGCCAAATACCGAGTGCATGTCATCTAGATGCGATGTCGCTCGATGAGTGATAAAGAACTGACTACCATTAGTCTTTGGACCGGAGTTAGCCATTGACAAGATTCCGGCAGAATTATGCCTCCGTTTCGGACTGAATTCATCGCCAAATTGGTAACCAGGGCCGCCGGATCCAGTGCCTGTCGGGTCACCGCCTTGAATCATGAAATTGTCAAGCACGCGATGAAACACCAAGCCGTCGTAATAACCGCGGCCAGCCAAATTTACAAAATTGGCTACAGTCATTGGTGCCTCTTCAGGATAGAGTGTTAGATGGATATCACCTTTGGACGTCTTGATTACCGCTGAAAGTTCGTTAGATTGGTTCGCTTTAATAGGCATGATCGTCATATTGTTTGCGATGACTACAAGCATCGTGCTAAAAAACAGCAATCTCGTGGCACGCATACTTTGTTCCTTTCTTGTTACTAGTGTTATTCACTCGTGGACGCCATGCCACTGTAAAGATAGTAAAGTAAGTATGTGAACCTGCACCAACTCTGTCAAGCAACATGAATTACCCTTCTCTTTGGTGCTCGATCCTCAAATGACACTTGAACAGTCAGACCTTCTCCAAGTCGTAGCAAGGCTCCGTAACAATCTTAGCCTCGAATTACCAGGACTGCGCGGTCATTCAGCGTTAGCGCCGCGACCTAGACGACCTCTACTTCCCGCGAAAAATCAGCTGCGCCAAGCCGCAGGTTTATTACTTCTGTACCCCATCGAAAATATTGCCCACACACTATTGACAGTCCGAGCAGGTTCACTACCGCAACACGGTGGCCAGGTGTCTCTTCCTGGTGGTGCTATTGAAGAGAATGAAACATTTGCACAGGCGGCATTACGTGAAACGCGAGAAGAAATCGGCGTGCCCACAACTGACGTACACATACTTGGGCCGCTTTCCCCTCTCCAGATACCAGTAAGCGGTTTTCTCCTTCACCCGATCGTTGGCGCCATATACCGACGCCCGAGGTTTCGGCTCTCTCGCAGGGAAGTCGACCGCGTCATCGAAGTTCCACTAACGACCCTTACAAACCAGAAAAACCTCCGGCGACGATGGCAAGAACGTGACAGCATCGATATTGACGTACCTTATTTCGAGCTTGATGGCACCCAAGTGTGGGGCGCAACGGCAATGATTCTTTCGGAATTGCTATTTACACTGGGCTACGAATTAAATCCTTGGCAATAGACTAAAAATCATAGGTGTAAATTTACTTCTTTGAAGTCCTCATTCATCAGCCAAGATACGAACAGTCCTCTCTACGCTGAGGGCTATAGCAAACGACGTTTCGAACCGACATGACATAAGAGGAGGTCCTCAGAACTTGGCTCGCCGCCGCACTAAGTCAAAAAAACAGTCGCTACTCGATCTCAGTGGAAGTGACAGAAACGAAACCTCGGCGAGGCAAAATCCAGGATCCAACAACGAATCCGCCGTTGCGCTACACGAAGCCGCGCAAACTCGTTATCTAAACTATGCCTTATCCGTCATCACGTCTCGCGCGTTGCCCGATGTCCGTGACGGCTTAAAACCCGTACAGCGTCGAATCTTGTATTCGATGTGGCGACAACATCTGACGGTCGACGCTAAACATCGCAAGTGTGCCAAGGTCGTCGGTGATGTCATGGGCAGCTACCATCCCCATGGGGATCAGGCGCTTTACGACGCCTTGGTTCGCATGGCACAGCCGTTTTCGTTTAGATATCCACTCATTGAAGGCTCAGGTAATTTTGGATCGCTCGACGGTGACAGCGCGGCAGCAATGCGCTACACAGAATGCCGTCTCGCGAGGACAGCCAATGAGATTCTTCGTGAAATTGATCAGGGCACCGTAGACTTCAGGGCTAATTACGACGGTACCCACCAAGAACCGATCGTTTTACCGTCGCGACTACCAAATTTATTGGTTAACGGCGCAACCGGGATCGCCGTTGGCATGGCAACAAACATTCCACCGCACAACATTGGTGAAGTGTGTACGGCGCTACTCCAACTCCTCGACAAACCGGAGCTTAGTTCAATTCGTCTCTGTCAATGGATTAAAGGTCCCGACTTCCCAACCGGTGGCCAGATCCTAAATTCAGCAAAAGAACTAGAAGATATTTACGACAAGGGCTCCGGGGTCATTCGGCTGCGTGCGCAATGGGAAACAGGTCCGAGCACGCGGGGTGGGAAACTTGTCTATATCACGAGCGTGCCCTATATGGTGAATAAGGCTCAGCTGATCGAGCGAATTGCCGATGTCGTGTTAAGCCGAAAATTACCGCCGTTGCTCGACGTCAAGGATCTTTCAACTGACGAAGTCCGAGTCGCGCTTGAACTCAAGAAAGATGCAGACGAAAAAATGGTGTTGGCCTACCTATTCAAGCACACACCACTTCAGACGAGTATAACCGTCAATTTAACGTGTCTTGTGCCATCTGATCCTTCAGAGCCTGCCCTGAGACCCGAGCGGCTTGATCTTAAGACGATCTTGTACCACTTCATTCGTTTCCGAGTGGATGTAGTTACACGGCGACTCAAACATGAACTCAGCGTACTGAAGCGACGGACCCACATTCTCGAAGGTTTCGAAAAAGTCTTCAACGCGCTTGATGCCATCATCAAACTAATTCGGGGATCGGACGGGAAAGCAGATGCCGCAAAGAAAATCATGAAGAAATTTTCTCTTGATGCGGAACAGACCGACGCCATTCTCGAGTTAAAGATCTATCGTTTGGCACGCTTGGAGATTCTTCAAATCCGAGAAGAACTGACAGATAAGAAGCGACAGGCGCGAAAGATTAGCCGCCTTTTAAAAGATGAGGAAAGTCTCAGGGAACTGGTCCGCGATGAAATTACCGAGGTGCAAAAACAATACGGTGGGGCAAAAACTGATACCCGACTCACCCTTATTGAACCTGACGAAGACAATGTAGAATTTTCAGCGGAAGATTTCATTGTCGAGGAAGATAACGTCGTTATCGTATCCCGTGATGGCTGGGTAAAACGTCAAAGAGAAGTTCGGGACCTCTCAACTACCCGGCTACGTGAGGGTGATTCAGTACTAAGCGTCGTCGCCGGCAGCACCCGAGCAACTGTAGCATTCTTCACTAATTTTGGTACCGCGTACACATGTCGAATCATCGACGTACCCGCTTCGACTGGCTATGGCGAGCCGATCCAAAGTCTGTTTAAACTGAAGGACGGTGAACATGTTGTAGCAGCGATAAGCCTAGACCCGAGATTTGCCAGCAACATCAATGCTGCTACGGAAGAAGATATACCGCCGGCACACGGTATCGCGGTGACCAGTGATGGGTACAGTCTACGGTTCGGTTTCCAGTCGTTCGTTGAACCAAGTACCCGTTCTGGACGGCGATTCGCACGCCCATCGGCCGGAGCGACTGTGGTTGGCGTAGCCGCTACAACGAGCCATGAAACAGTGATTGTTGTTACGGAGAAAGCACACGCACTCCTCTGCACCACTGATGAAATTAGTTTTCTATCCGGCGCAGGTAAAGGCGTTATCTTGATTAAAATCAAGCGAGACGACGACCGCGTGCTCGGTTTTGTGACATCGACTAGCGATCGCGACGTGTTGAAGGTGAAGACTAGTCAAGGTGGAACGCATACGATTGGCACGGGAAAATATCAAGTGACCGGGCGTGCCGGGAAAGGCCGAAAACTTCTCCAACGTGGCCAGTTTACGGAAATCGTTCCAACGCAACCTGAGTTACCAACCCTAGAACGTGATAACTAGGGCCAGTTGAAATCAAAAGGTTTGACTCATGGCGCAGAGCTATACAGCGAAAGACATAACGGTTCTCGAGGGACTTGAACCGGTACGCAAGCGGCCCGGAATGTATATCGGTGGCGTTGGTTCCCCAGGGTTACACCATCTAGTGTGGGAAATTATCGACAATGCCGTAGATGAGGCAATGAATGGACATGCGTCGTCCATAGGCCTGACCTTGCATGCCGATGGCGCCTCTATCACGGTCGTCGATGACGGGCGAGGTGTTCCTGTAGATCGACACGCCAAAACCAAGAAGAGCGCTATGGAAGTAATCTTCACTACACTCCATGCTGGAGGAAAATTCGAGCAAGAGACCTATAAGACAGCTGGCGGCCTGCACGGTGTTGGTGCAAGCGTGGTAAACGCCCTGTCAAAGAACCTCGTCGCGACTTCCAAACGCGATGGGCAACAATGGCAGCAAAAATTCAAACGGGGTAAGCCAGCAGGACCAGTTAAGAAACTAGGAGCAGCACGTGGTACTGGCACCACCATCTTTTTTAGACCTGATCCAACAATCTTTCCAAAAATCCAATTTCACTCAGATTTACTCGCAGAAAGACTGGAAATCATCAGCTACCTGCACCGGGGGCTTAAAGTCACTTTTGAAGACGAGACTCAGAAGACCAAAGTCGTTCATCAGCACAAGGATGGCCTGTCCGACTATTTGGGCTTCCTCATTTCAGAACGGTCAGCGAAAGTAATTCACGAAACACCGTTCACGATGCTCAAGGAGGGGAATGGCAACGGAATACGTCTGGAACTTGTTCTTCAATGGACTGAAGCAACCGAGGAGCATTTGCGGAGTTACGTCAATGGTATTCCAACTGGTTCAGGCGGCACTCACGAGAATGGCTTCCGTGCCGGACTCGGGAAGGCGCTGCGTAACTTCATCGACACACACAACCTGTCACCCAAAGGTGTAACGATTACGGCTGAAGATCTACGTGAAGGCCTTGTTGGTATTCTGAGTATTTTTATTGGTAATCCACAATTTCAAGGTCAGACGAAAGACCGAGTCAATAACCCTGAGTTAACCGCCGACGTTGATTCCACCGTTCGCCCGGCTCTTGAGCACTGGCTGAATCATAACCTCTCTGTTGCCGAAGCGATTGTTGCACGGATTATTCTCGCAGCGCGCGCCAGAGAGGCCAGCCGGACAGCACAGGAACAGGTCTCCCGCAAGAGCGCTACGTCCAATCGGATGAATTTGCCTGGGAAACTCAGCGATTGCACCCAGCCTGACGCGGCGGATAGTGAACTGTTCATCGTTGAGGGAGATTCTGCCGGTGGATCAGCAAAGCAGGGTCGTGATCGAGTTCGTCAGGCGATTTTGCCACTGCGCGGAAAAGTTCTTAATGTGCAAAGTGCATCAGTTGCCAAAATGCTCGAAAATAAGGAACTCTCGGATCTTGTAACAGCCCTTGGCTGCGGACTCGGTCAGAACTTCGATCTGTCAAAACTCCGCTACGGTCGAATCATCCTGCTGGCAGATGCTGACTCGGATGGCAATCACATCGCGACACTATTGCTCACATTCTTTCACTGCTACCTAAAACAACTCATTTTGAATGGTAGGGTCTTTCTAGCCCAACCGCCGCTGTACCGAATCGACGTAGGTAAAGAAACCCACTGGGCGCTGGACGACGCCCAGCGAGACAGGATCATCGCGAAAAACAGTAAGGGGAAAACCAGAACAGCAGTGCCGGAAATTACAAGATTCAAGGGATTGGGTGAAATGATGCCAAAGGTATTGTGGGAAACAACCCTAAATCCTAAAACCAGGCGGCTTCTTAGAGTCGAGATTGATAATGCTCTCAAAACCGATCAAGTGTTTGAAGAACTGATGGGCAAGGACGCCTCGACAAGGCTTCGCTTCATCATGGATCATGCTGAAGATGCTGACGAGTTACTCGACGTCTGATAATGAAATGGTCCGTTTAAATCTCAGCCAGTCTTGTAACGAAGGTGTTCTTAAAAACTATTCACGTTTTCCTATCTCGACGCACCGCGTTTAGACTTGAACTTCGGCTACGCGCACTTAACATTCGGCGGAGCGCCTGATCATCGTCTTCGTCATATACCTCGCCAAATACTTCCTCAATGATATCTTCAAGCGTCACTATGCCTAAACGCACACCATTCTGCTGATAGACAACTACGAGGTGGCTTCGTTGTTCTTGCATGGTTCGAAGCACTTTCAATAATGGCTCTCCGTCGGCCACTGACAGAACAGGACGAATCAGTGAATGCCACCCCCGTTCACTCTCGACCAGAAACGCCATAAACTCTTTGGTGTGCAGTAGGCCAGTTACCTCATTGTCGGAACCACAAACAGGAAGTCTAGTATGACCTGACGCATTTACAACTGACAGAACCTCTTCAGACGATTGAGAAGACTCTGCAAACGTGACACGCTCCCACGGTAGTAGAATATCGCCGACAGTTAGTGTTTCGATATTGACCAGGTTAATAATGTAGCGCTGCTGTGCCTCAGTAAGATCTTCGGCTTCAACTGTCGATTGAGTTGCCACCGTAGAACGTCCCATGTCGGCAACTCTTAATACGAGCTTGGTCGACCACTCAAGCACCGTGACAGCCGGAGAAATAACGCGCTCGAAAGTTGGCAACCAAAGTGCTGCACTCAAACCAATGCGCCGAGGGTACCTGAGTGCGAACGCCTTCGGTGCGAGCTCTCCAAGAACGACCGTTAAATAAGTAAGCGGCACGACGACTAGGATGAGCGAAACTGGACCGGCCCACGATGAATGTAAGCCGACTTGGTTGACAAGTAATGGTCCCAAGGTGTCCTGAGAGCCAACGCCTCCTACAGCACCAGATATTAAGCCAACCGTAGTGATGCCGATTTGAATAACCGCCAACGTGCGTTCCGGTTGCTCTCGTAGAGCAAGCAGTCGAGCAGCTCTAAGATGGCCTGCGCCCCCCATAGCTCTTAACTCAGGACGTCCAACACAAACAAAGGCCGTCTCAGTAGCCGAAAGGAAACCATTAATAAGCAGGCATAATCCGATAATCATAATTTCGGTCATATTGACTCTCTAATAGGCTTCTACTAATAGTTACATCTTTGTATTCAGGATGTTCAGCCGACTAAAACACGTATACATCCATCATAGCCCACGCCGACTACGCTTTAGTGACTGTTAGAAAACCGTAACAGTTGACATAAAGCAATAGGTCGAAGATTGCTACCTCTAATGGCAAGCATCATACGATCACAGTACAATCTATTCATGATCGACCTCAGAAGCGACACCGTGACTCGGCCAACAGCAGAAATGCGACTAGCAATAGCCAGCGCCGAGGTTGGTGACGATGTATATGGTGATGACCCAACAGTCCTAGCTCTAGAGCGTCGAACAGCTGACTTACTTGGCAAGGAAGCCGCCATTTATATGCCAACGGGAACAATGACTAACCAAGTAGCGCTTCGCACTCATACCGAAGCTGGTGACGAAGTCTTGACCGATTCACAAGCTCATGTGTCTCAAGCAGAAAGCGGCGCACCGGCGGCCATCAATGGAGTGATGCTTCGATATCTACCAAGCCAACGGGGTATCTTTGGAGGCGACGACGTTCGGCGAGCAATCTTTAGCCCACACAAGTTCAATCCGAAGACTTTGGGGTCGCCGACGAGGCTCGTCTGGATCGAAAACACTCACAACGCAGGAGGCGGTAGTGTCTGGCCAATTGAACGAATTGAAGAAGTCACGAACACTGCACGTGAAATGGGACTGGCCTTGCACTTGGACGGTGCCAGATTGTGGCATGCCTCTATCACTTCAGGTGTAACTGAAGCTGAATACGCTAACCCATTTGATAGTGTTAGTGTCTGCTTTTCCAAGGGACTAGGGGCTCCAGTGGGTTCTGCACTAGCTGGCAGTGCAAAGTTCATAGCTCGAGCGAGACGCTTCAAAGCGATGTTCGGCGGAGGTTTCCGACAGGCAGGTATCATCGCTGCTGGTGCAATATACGCCCTCGATCATCATCGACTACGTCTTGCTGATGACCATCGACATGCCAAGGAGTTCGCGGAGGGACTAGTACAACTACCCGGTATTGAAATTGACCCCACAGTAGTTGAAACCAACATCGTCCGATTTCGGGTAACTGCATCCTCGGCTAGTCAGTTGGTCGAGTCTTGTTATGAAAAAGGCCTATATATGTTACCAACCGGACCAGATAGTGTCCGTGCCATTATGCACCTGGATATTTCAGCCCAGCAGGCGCAAGAGGCGGTGAAAATCGTTGCCTCAGCCGTTAATAATTGTCTGTCGTGAAAACTGATCGCCGTGGAAGACTGGTGCAGTTTTACTGCTGATCCCTTCTCGCTTAAAAAAATCTGTTGATTTATAGCGCTTCCAAGGCTAACTTCAAGAATTAAGATATGCATGGTGGATATAAAACATCCGCTGATGCACCAAAAAACAATTTGATACGGGGGGATGTAGGCTTATGGAAGTTGATCGCAGAGCATTCATGGCGTCAGTCGGTGGTGTGGCAGCTGCCGAGTTGTTGTCGCCGGAAGATCGCGCTGAAGCCGTGGAGCACTTTATGTCGACCGAAATCGACCGCTGGTACATCGACGAGTTCGGTGAAACTGGTGCTCTTTCACCAATCCGGTCGCCACGGTATCAGCAAGGTGGTGGTGGACAGCAGGCTCCAGAAGGTCCTCAGATGGCCCGTGGAACTGGTCGCATATTCCGACCACGTGAAGAACCGCTCGCAGAAATGCCGGCGAAGCCAACCCTTGTGGACTTCTTCCGGTATCGGTTCGCACCTGCACAGCACGTGATGCGTAGTGCAACCCGCGCAATGCAGACAGGTCAACCTGAACGGACCGTAATGGCCTGTTTGTTACATGATGTCGCGCAAGCGATTTGCCGGTCGGATCACGGCTATTGGGGTAATGCGCTGTTTGAACCCTATGTGGACGAACGTGTGAGTTGGGGTATCAAATATCATCAAGCATTGCGTTTTTTCCCAGACCCAGCCGTGGGCTACGAGTATCCTGAATTTTACAATCGGATTTTTGGTGAAGACTACGTGCCAGACGACTACCTCAAGGCCGATTACAGGGCAGCTCGGGAACACAAGTACTACATGGAAGCCCGACTCGTCACAATGAATGATGAGTATGGTTTCGATCGATCGGTGTCCGTATCATTAGAACCATTTATTGACATCATCGGCCGCAACTTTAAGCAACCGAAGGAAGGGCTTGGGTTCGATAATAGCGCGTCCGCTCACATGTGGCGGACGATCATCAATCCAGCGCGACCACTTTAATTGGTTGATACTAGCTACGAAAAAAAGGCCGAGGCTTTGCCTCGGCCTTTTTTTTTGTGATGCTTTACTAACCTCTTAGAAGAATCCGGTACGCTTACAACAAGCCAGCGGCTCTTGCCCATCGATACTTCGCTCCTAATACATTTACTGGTAGCTGTGTCGTATAGGCATATGCAGGAATACCGTGGTCATAGAGATACTCTGAAGCTTCCTCGACCTCAACATCGCCAACTAAGGATGCGACAATTGGTTTGTTAATACCTTGCGCCCTGGCTTCCTCCACAACCTCTGCTGCTAACTTGGCAAACACCATCGGTGGAGTGATGATGGTGTGCCAGTAGCCCAAGATCAAGGCATGGACCCGCTCATCTTCCAATCCGAGTTTAATGGTATTGCGGTAGGTTGTTGGCGGTTCCCCACCAGTAATGTCAACCGGATTACCAGCTGCACCAAATGGTGGAATAAATTTACGGAATGCTGTGTCAAGGTCCTGCGGCATAGCCATTAATTGCAGGTCGTTATCGATACACGCATCAGACAGAAGCACCCCCGAGCCACCCGCACCGGTGATAATGACAATATTTTCACCCTTTGGGGTTGGCAAGACAGGTAAGCCACGAGCGAATTGAAGCATGTCATTCAGCGTACGTGCTCGGATCACGCCAGACTGACGCAATATATCTTCGTACACTGCATCATTCCCTGCGAGGGCACCGGTATGTGACGCAGCGGCACGAGCTCCGAGGGCCGTTCGTCCAGCTTTTAAAACAATTACGGGTTTCTTTTTTGACACACGTTGGGCAACTTCAGCAAAAGCTCGACCGTCCTTAAGATCTTCGACGTGCATGGCAATCACCTGCGTATTATCATCCTGCTCAAAGTACGTCAGGAGATCGTCCTCGTCGATATCTGATTTATTCCCAAGCCCAACAATGGCAGAGACTCCCATCTTCGCCGACCGACTGAAACCGATGATCGCCATACCCACACCACCACTTTGTGACGATAGAGCCGCGTGCCCTTTAACGTCGTACGGAGTGCAGAAGGTCGCACAGAGATTCGCCGGCGTGTAGTAGAAACCGTAAATATTAGGGCCCATGACCCGCACGTTATGCTTCCGTGCAACTTCAACCATTTGACGTTGAAGTTCGTGTTCTCCAACTTCGGCAAATCCCGAGGGAATCATCACTGCACCAGCGATTCCTTTTTGTCCAACTTCCTCAAGTGCACCAGTAACGAATTTTGCCGGAATCGCAAATACTGCGATGTCAACTTCCCCAGGAATGTCTTTTACACTCTTGAAGCAGGCGTGGCCCATGACTTCTGAGGCTTTCGGGTTGATCGGATAGATTTCACCCGCGTAGCCACCATTAATCAGGTTTTTCATCACAGAATTGCCAATCTTGCCATCTTCCGCGGATGCACCAATCACTGCAACGGCTTTCGGATTCATAATCCTGACCATCGATGCCAAAATTTCTTGCTGTGAAGGACGCGGGCGAGGTTCGGGTAATTCCTGTGCCAAGAGAATTCTCACATCGACTGCCGTTACTGATTCGCTCGTGGCAAGCACCGGATTTAGGTCCAATTCATGAATCTCTGGAAAATCCGCGATCAGTGCCGAAACATTTTCGATGAGCGTCGCCAATGCATCCCGATTCACTGGTTCAGAGCCACGAACGCCCCGCAATACCTCGGCAGCTTTTATTCCATCAATCATCGAGAGCGCGTCCTCATGACTTGCTGGCGCTAAGCGAAAAGTCACATCCTTTAGCACCTCAACTAGGATGCCTCCGAGCCCAAACGCAACTAGCTTGCCAAAACTGGGGTCAGTGACCGCTCCAACAATAACTTCCTGCCCCGGTGGCAGCATTTGCTGCACCTGAACTCCTGCAATCTCGGCATTCGACTTGAATGCCTGTGCGTTCTTTATAATCGTGTCGTAGCCCTTGGACGCATCCGCAGCCGTGGTTACATTCACCAAAACTCCACCTGCCTCAGTCTTGTGCAAAATGTCCTTTGAGCTGACCTTTAGAACCACTGGATAGCCGATTTCTTCTGCCAAGGTCGCTGCTTTATCACTCGACGTGGCTAGACCTTCTTGTGGGATCGAAATGCCGTAAGCATCCGAGACCTGCTTACTTTCGGTTGAAGTTAATGACACCCGCCCGGCTGCACGCGCGCCGTCTAATACAGCTTGAACTGCTGCTCGATCATGACTCATGTGTACGTCCTCGCATCCTATGAACTATCATGCAATTAAATGGCGCCCTCTTCACGGGCCTTAGTAATTTCTGCACCACCATACCCAACGACCTCCTCAAGAATTTCGTCGGTATGTTCACCGAGACCTGGTGAAGTCTTCACCTCTACAGGTGAATCCGACAATTGCAACGGACATCCTACCGTTCGAAACGTGCCACGCTGCGGATGCTCAACATCAACAACCATACCTCGCGAGACAAGAGAACTATCTTCCATCAGTTCCTTAAGACTCATAATTGGCCCACATGGTACATTTAGCTTATTGAGTGTCTTCATCACGTCGAGCTTGTCGTGTTTCTGCGTCCACTCCTCGATAATGCCAAAACACTCGTCGAGATGCGACAGTCGCGCTTCGGGCGTGGCATAAGCTGAATCGGCGATGAGTTCCTGGCGACCCACCAAGTTCATTAGCGGCTCCCACCCTGGTGGCTGAATAATGACGTAGATGTAGTCATTTTGCCCTCCGCCCTTACATTTCAAAGCGTTACCAGGCTGTCCGCCACCAGACGCATTCCCAGATCGTGGCACGGTGTCACCGAATTCCTTATTGGGATACTCCTTGAGTGGTCCGTGCTGCAGACGCTGTTGGTCACGCATTTTGACTCGGCACAAATTCATCACACAATCCTGCATCGCAACTTCGACACGCTGGCCACGGCCAGTTTTTTCTCGTTGAATGACTGCTGCAAGCATTGCGGCTACTAAATGTATTCCCGTTCCTGAATCTCCAATCTGTGCACCTGTGCTTGTGGGTACTCCCTCTGCCAAACCAGTCGTGCTCATCGAACCACCCATCGCTTGTGCAACCGTCTCATACGCCTTGCAATCGATATATGGTCCGGTCCCAAACCCTTTACCTGAAGCATAAATAATTCGAGGATTAATTGCACGAATGGTCTCCCAAGTGAAACCTTGCCGGTCGAGGGCACCTGGTGCAAAATTTTCTACAAGGACGTCTGAAACAGCGATAAGTTTACGGAATATTTCCTTACCCCGATCAGTCTTTGTGTTGAGGGTAATGCTTCGCTTATTACAGTTGAGCATCGTAAAGTAGAGGCTGTCGACATCTGGAACATCGCGCAACTGCGTGCGAGTAATGTCGCCACGTCCCGGCAACTCCACCTTGATTACGTCAGCACCGAGCCACGCTAGAATTTGCGTGGCCGATGGCCCTAACTGGACATGGGTCATATCTAGAATACGAAGTCCTTCCAGTGCTTTACTCATAGTCTGATTCACCTATTTGTACATCGTCTGGTTGCGAGTCCCTGGTGCCCACTCCTCACGGTCGACCCAGATATTAACAAGCGCTGAAGTTCCTGATTTGACGGCTTCACGGGCTCGGTCAAGTGCCGGCTTAATTTGATCTGGTTCACGCACCACTTCACCGTGACCACCAAGCATTTCCGCAAACTTTTCGAAATCAACATCACCCAAGAGGTTGCCCACGTTGCCACGCTCAGCACCGTACTTGCTAATTTGGCCACAGCGAATTTGATTCATTGCCGAGTTGTTGCCAATAACTCCAAGGATTGGAAGCTTAAACCGCTGGCAGGTTTCCAAATCCCAACCAGTCAGAGTAAATGCGCCGTCACCAAAATAACAAAGAACTTCCTTCTCGGGATGAGCATATTTCGCCGCCATGGCAAACGGAACTCCAACGCCTAAGGTTCCGAGCGGGCCTGGATCCATCCAGTGCCCTGGCTGCCTCGGCTGAACAGCCTGCGCGGTGATCGTTACCACATCACCTCCGTCACCAATGTAGATGGTGTCCTCGGTCAGAAACTCGTTTAACTCGTAAGCAACACGATAAGGGTTTATCGGAACGTTGTCGGACTTGAACGAAGGCATAAGCTTTTCATAGGCAACGTGCTCAGCCTCACGTAGCTCGTCTAGCCAGCCTTGACGCCGTTTAGCGCCGTTGTCGACTGTCCCGGTAGTGGCCGCTAGTACTGCTGCAAGAACGCGCCCAATATCCCCAACTAGACCGAAAGCAATATCTCGATTCTTTCCGACTGTTCGATAATCCAAGTCAATTTGGACAACCGTCGCATCATTACTCAACCGGCGGCCGTATCCCATTCGAAAATCGAAAGGTGTGCCAACGATCACGATAACATCGGCTTTTTCGAAAGCCATCCGACGAGTTCGATGAAAGTGATGTGGATCGCCAGGGGGAAACGTGCCACGCCCTGAACCATTCATGTAGGCTGGAATATTCAGCGTGCGTGCGAATTCTTTTGCTTCATCAGCGGCCCGACATGTCCAAGTTTGAGAACCAAATAAAACACAAGGCCGTTCAGCTTGCACAAGAAGATCGGCCAAGCGTTGAATATCATCAGTATCAGCAAGCATCTTCGTCGAGGCCCGGTAGTGACCAGCCTTCGGAATGCGTGCATTCTTGATATCCACCTTACGATCGAGAACATCTCGAGGAATTTCTAGAAAAGAAGGGCCTGGTGCACCGTTAAAACATTCGCGAAACGCCATGGAGACCATGTCAGCGACACGCTCAGTTGACGGTACCGTTGCGGCAAACTTCGTGATCGGTGAAAGAATATCAACATGTGGTAAGTCTTGAAGCGATCCCATTTTGTGTTGTGTCAATGCCCCTTGCCCACCAATCAGCAACATGGGACTTTCAGCCCGAAAAGCATTGGCAATACCCGTAATTGCATCTGTGGTTCCCGGTCCAGCCGTCACTACAGCACAACCCGGCTTTCCCGTCTGCCGAGAGTACCCATCAGCCGCATGCGCCGCAACCTGCTCATGACGAACGTCGATAATATCAATGCCTTCATCGAGACAACCGTCGTAAATATCGATGATGTGACCACCGCATAACGTAAAAATGACCTCGACTCCTTCGGCTTTGAGTGCCTTCGCCACGAGATGTCCACCCGAAATTTGTTCTGATGCCACTTCAGTAGAGCCTGGCTTCTGTTTGGTTTCAGCAAGCGTCATATCAGTTCTCCGTTCCAGTTTCTAATTTTCACTTTTTATGTCAGGTAACTAACATGCTGTTCAACATGCTTAGCCAAGTTAAGGCTGTGCTCACGCACAAGACGCTCAGCGACTTCAGTCTTTCGGCTTTCAAGCGACTCGATGATGTGCATGTGATCGATAATGGATTGATTCACCCGACCGCGATCGCCGATGGTCTGCATACGAATCGACCGCATGTGGATGAACAGGTTCTCAGCGATCCCGTTGAGCAATTTGCAATGACTTAATTGAAGCAACGCCTGATGAAATGAAATATTCGTCAATGAATACTCATCAATTCTCGCCTTTAATTGGCCGCCATCGAACGTTGCAAACATCTTACGCAATGTTGAAATTTCGTCATTACTTGCATTCTTAGTGATTAATCGTGCGGCCATACTTTCGAGTGCAGCCCAAACGGTAATCATTTCCAGGATTTCCGCCTTCGTCTTTCGAACGATGAACACGCCTTTCCGGGGGACCGTCCGAATGAATTCTTCCTGTTCCAAACGGGCTAAGGCTTCTCGAATGGGTGTGCGGCTAACTCCTAACGCTTCGCCGAGCTGCCGCTCGTCAAGTCGAGGTTCCTTATCACCAGCGTAAATGTTGACTGAACAGATGGCCTCTTTCAGTCGAAGGTATATGCGATTCTTTAGGACCTCATGGTCCTCAAGCGGCTCCAGTTTCAGCGCGGTGCAATCCATCTCACTCTAGTCAAGATTTGTTTAAGAATTTAACTTCATTCAACTAAAATACTTATAAATGACCTATATTCTTGTGGCATACAATATACCACGGTGCCTAAAGAAATAAACTAATGTAGGATTCAAAAGCCTTAATTAAACTTCACCAGTTAGCACGGGTCCCATTTACAGCAAAGGTTACGCCATGACAAAACGTCTCACATTAATTGCTTTGACTTTGTCCCTCTTTGCCACCGTCACCTTAATATCAACGCAAAACCAAGGTGATCCAACCTTGACCGAGGTCTGGGAACCCATTCCAGCGGTCATCACGCCAGGCGATTGGACTAGTGCTCCTTCGGACGCTATCCAACTCTTTGATGGTACTGATCTTTCGGCGTGGACCGGACTCGACAATGAGGCGATGTGGAACGTGGATGATGGCATTCTTACGGTCACCGGTGGAACTGGCGATATCAAAACGAAACAGGCATTTGGTGACATTCAGTTGCATATCGAATGGCGAACCCCTGCTGAGATCAATGGGGATGGTCAAGATCGTGGAAACAGTGGCGTTTACCTTATGAGTCGGTACGAAATCCAAGTGCTCGATTCTTTCAATAACCGCACTTACTCAAATGGACAAGCAGGTAGCGTGTATAAGCAATTTAGCCCGCTAGTAAACGCTTCTCGCGAACCTGGTGATTGGCAGGTGTACGACATTATCTTTTTAGCGCCGCGGTTTAACGATGCAGATGGAGTTACCACACCGGCGAGGTTAACCGTGTTGCACAATGGTGTACTCATTCAGAATCACGTGCCCATCAAGGGCTCGTCAGTCTTCATCGGTGACCCTACCTACAAAGCGCACCCGCCGAAAGCGCCACTCCTCTTACAAGATCATAGCAACCCAGTGTCTTACAGGAATATCTGGGTCCGGGAACTGTGATCAACCAGTGCTGGAATTACAAGATTAAAGATTCCCTGCTCGTAGTTCTTCTGCCAGATAGTCAGTTGCGCGCCAAGCCAGCGCAAGGATGGTCAACGTGGGGTTCTTCTCTGAAGCTGAGGTAAAGGATGAACCATCCACCACAAAAACATTGTCAACATCGTGCATTTGATTAAACCCGTTAAGCACTGACAGTTTGGGGTCGACACCCATGCGACACGTACTGTGTTCGTGAATCGCCGATCCAGGTGGGTCATGCTGGCCGCGTGGGATTGATGGCACCTCGGCGTGCGCCGCGTGCAGAATTTCCTCGCACGTGTCGTACATATGGTTCAGCATCTTGCGTTCATTGTCCCCATACGAAACTGAAATTTTCATCAATGGCACGCCGTAACGGTCCGTGCGATTCTCGTCTACGGTTACGCGATTCTCCGGTCTGGATAGTACCTCACCAAACGGGTGCAATGACACGAGCGCTGGGTAGCGTTTTTTGACTTCCATCTTAAACGAGGCACCAAAACCAGGAATGTGATCAGCTGCTGCCATTCCGGTCTGTTGACAGCCCGTGTTCCACATCTGAATCCCAAATCCACGCAGGTAATCCAGATCGTTTTGACGGTGGTTGAACCTGGGAATATAAACGTGCTCACCCCCCAGTCCATCATCATTAGTGTATTTCTGACCAAACAGCTCTGGCAGGAACCCGCTGACGTGCGCCATGATCTGCTCGGAAAAATTTCGCCCCAACATATCCGAACTATTCCCGAGACCAGTCGGATAGGTTCTGGATTTTGAATTAAGCAAAATACGCGTGGAATCCATGCAGGAGGCTCCAACAACAACAACCCGCGCATTTACTTGTCGCTCGTTACCAGTGTGACGATCGAAGTACTGCACACCGCTGGCTCGCCCAGAATCATCAGTCAGAATGCGAGCGACCACTGCATTCGAGACGATCTCAAGGTTTCCGGTTTCGAGTGCAAATGGAATCAAATGTTCTGCCGACGAAAAACGTGATGCTGTACGGCAGCCTTTTCCGCACGTCCCGCAATAATGGCACGCACGAAAACCACGGTGGTCACGAGTCAGATTTGCCTTGCGACCTGCCACGGCCGGAATACCGAGACTTGCCGCAGCAGTCCTCATGAAAACTTCCCCGCACCGAGGTGGCGCCGGTGGCATATGGTACCGGCTTCCAGGTAAGACTTCGGAATCATCGTCACCACCACACACACCGATTAGTTGATCGACACGATCGTAGTACGGCGCCAAGTCCGCATAACGAATCGGCCAAGAAATACCAAAGCCATCGCGGTCGGCGGCACCAAAATCCAGATCGGACATACGAAGACTCACGCGACCCCAGACATTGGTCTTCCCACCACGACCCCAAACACGTATTAGAAGGAATGGC
>CAJXDY010000029.1:0-29127 GCA_913052135.1 uncultured Acidobacteriota bacterium | reverse complement strand
TCAGAAATATTAAAAGAGTGGGAATTAATCAGTATTGAATTGGACATTTAATAGCTTCAGCGTTACTAGTTTAGATCGCAAGCGCCATCTTGAGGGAATCGTAAGCCACAAAATATTTCGCTTATTGCTCCAAACAATTGCCAGACCAGAGGTTAAATCAGTCTGCAAAGCGCCTAATAGACAGTGCCTACATTTCTACGTGCAAAGAAGCTTAGGCCGACTAAGGCTACTGTGTTGACGATAAAAACGGCTTCTAGGCTAACAGTGCCCATTGCTCCGCTTAGGATAGGACTAAGCGCCATTCCGGCCATTGATCCACTTGACAAAACACCAAAGCCAACTCCTTGCGAAGATTCGGGTAAACGATGTCCTGCTGCAGTGTAAGCTGCAGTCATAGCAAGTCCTGCCGATACTCCAAAAATTGGTGCTGCAAATAGAAACCAGATGATGTTGGGTGCAATTACCATCAAAGCAGCTGCAACAGCGGCCCCTAGAACACTTAGCGTAATAAACCGATGGAGCTGCCAGTTAGGCATAAACCTGCTGCAAAGATGGTTGCCTAGGGCTCCAGACGCTGCTATCAATGAAAAGATAACGCCGGACCAGACTGGAACTTGGTCATTTAATACTCCGAACTTACCAATATAGAGTGGAAGTATCGGTGCCAGGCTTCTTTCCGTATATTGCAATATAAAAATAACAATTACTAATGCAGAAAATCCATTGATGCGCAAGACAGCCGGAACCGAAAGTTTCTGCTCCCCCTTACCATTCGATGATTCCGACTGGTTCTTGGTTTCCGTGTATAAAATAACGACAACCAACAACGCAACGATGTATACAACCGCTGCGACCAAAAAGGCGTTTCGTAAACCAAACACTCCAGCTATTCCGCCTCCCATAACTGGCCCCATTGTTGGGCCAAGCCGACGGGCCATTTGAACCATCCCAATTGATTCAGCCAGCCGATCCTTAGGCGATGATGCGGCAGCCATTGCCAAAGTTAAAGAGCCATAACCGGCGAAGAGTCCATGGGTAAATCTAAGTGCAAATATCTGCCACGGGGCCGTTACGTAGGCCATGGCCACATTGACCGCGACAAAGGTAAGCAATGCTCGAATGACCATGGGTTTTTTGCCATATCGGTCAGCCAGCTTTCCCCACACTGGAGCCATTAAACCTGCGATGCCTGGTGTGACACCAACACTAATACCAGACCATAAAGCTACCTCGCCGAGATCTTGAACACCTAGTTGTCGAAAGTACAAAGGAAGAAGAGGCATTACCAGCGTGAAACCGGTAGAGCCAATGAACGTTGCGACCGTGACGGCAAGTTGATTGCGCCGCCAGGTCTGCGTCAAGGAATCGGACTCTTTCGAGATCTTCACCAGGCGAACGAAATTTCCAGAAATATAAACTTATTGAAGCTGGTTATTTACAACGTAAACGTAGCGTTTGGCCGCTCGGCCTGCGCGTGAATCGTATCGATAAACCTCATGCAATGCGGGTCCGTTGTCATTATAAGAGACTGAGTCCGCAATCCATCACCAACAAACCGTACACCCTTCATGAGTGAACCGTCTGTCACTCCAGTAGCAGCAAAAAGAACTGAGTTACCCGGTGCAAGGTCACAAGCTCCATAAAGCTTGTCTTTATCAGCTATACCCATTGTGCGCATGCGTTCTTCCTGCTCCGTGGATTTGACAACTAAACGTGCAAAGATCTCGCCATTCAAGCATCGCATTGCTGCTGCAGCCAATACTCCTTCTGGAGCACCGCCTTGTCCCATTGCAGCATGCACGCCACTATCAGCAATCGCTGCCAATATTCCAGCCGATAAGTCCCCATCCCCAATCAATCGAACTCTTGCTCCCGCTCTTCGGATATCAGAAATGAGCGCTTCATGTCGAGGACGATCAAGCACTACCACAACGAGTTCTTTGACTGGCAATCCCAAGCACTCACTAATTGCATTCAGGTTTTGATCGACAGAAGCATCAAGACTGACTGCCTCTTTGGAGCGAGGGCCCACTACCAGTTTCTCCATATAAATGTCTGGAGCGTGAAGTAGCCCTCCCCTTTCTGAAGCTGCCAAGACAGCGATTGCATTCGGTTCGCCAGTCGCGCATAGGTTCGTCCCTTCGAGTGGATCAACCGCAATGTCGACACCAGGGTATGTCTTAGACCGACCAGCAAGAGAGTGAGCCGCTCCGACCTCCTCACCAATAAACAACATTGGAGCCTTATCCCGTTCCCCTTCCCCGATTACTATTCGACCAGCCATTGGCACATCGTCCATCGCTTCACGCATGGCCTCTACAGCAACGTGATCAGAATTATGCCTATCACCTTGCCCAACAGTTCGCGCGCAGGCTATAGCTGCACGCTCAACCACATTAAGAAAGTGCTCTGATAGTCCTTGAATTTTTAACATTGCCAATTTTCTTTAAAATAACAGGATCCAAATCGTTAAAATAAGGCAATCACTTTTCAAATTCGGAGTATTTTGGCAACTCGCAACGCGTCGCCTTATCTACGCGGTACCCCAAAACGTAATCAGCTTGCATCAGGGAATGTATCTCTTTTGTGCCTTCATATATCACGGCACCTTTACAGTTTCGGTAAAACCGTCCAACTGGATACTCATCTGAATATCCATTCGCTCCATGAACCTGAACCGCATCCGAAGCAGCCTTTTCAGATGCTTCTGTAGAAAACCATTTGGCTAATCCAGTTTCTCGAGTGTTTCGACGCCCTTCGTTTTTAAGCCAACCGGCTCGCAGCCAAAGCATCCGTGACGCTTGATAATTCGATTCCATGTTGGCAATCATCGCTTTCACCAATTGATGCCGTCCAATTTCAACGCCGAAAGTTCGCCTCTCCTTCGCGTATTTTTCTGACGCGTCTCTGCAAGCTCTGATAAGTCCGGCAGCTCCCGCCGCAACGGTGTACCGACCTTGATCGAGTGCAGACATTGCAATCTTGAAACCTTCACCGGGTTTGCCTAAAACGTTAATTTCCGGAACCTCCATTTCTTCCATCTTAAAAAATCCGGTGTTTCCAGCCAGGATCCCCCATTTTTCTGTAAGGGTTCCACTAGCAAAGCCTCCAAATTCACGTTCAACAATAAACGCAGTAAGACCAGACGGATCTCTAGCCTTCTTCTTTTCTAAGTCGCTCCATGCGAAGACAAGAAAATGATCAGCTACATCAGCCAATGAAATCCACATCTTCTCGCCAGTTAACAGATAGCGGTCACCTTTTTTTCGAGCAACAGTCTGTATGCCTCGAACATCGCTGCCGGCCCCAGGTTCCGTGAGTCCATAAGTGGCTATCCTCTCACCCTTAGCCTGTGGCACAAGGTAGCGCAGTTTCTGGTCTTCGTTTCCCCAAGTAAGTAGCGACAAACAGTTGAGCCCGAGGTGAACCGATAAAATCACTCTAAGCGAGGTATCCACATACTCCAACTCTTCACTTGCCAAACCGAGGCTCACGTAGTCCATCCCGACGCCACCATATTTCTTGGGTACACATAGGCCAAGCAGCCCGAGAGCGGCCATTTTTTTCAAAATAGACTTATCGAACCGGTGTTCGCGGTCAAGTTGACGAATTTGTGGAGCCACCTCAACAGCGGACCATTCGCGAACCGACTGCTCAAGCATTAAATTTTCTTCGGTAAGATCGAATCCGATCATTTAGTCGCCAATCAGGATAAAAGAAACAAGGAAACAACGCTGCAGTGCTTAAGATTATCACGAGGATTTAGAGGTTTCTACTGCTCCTCCATCATTTTGTCCGAAGAATTGTAATCTCCGAGCCTCTTTTAACTTGAAGAGACTCAGCAGCACTGCTTGAATTCGCTGCTAATTCAAGGTGATCCGTGCTTCCGAACAAAGCGCACACTTCTCCGTCTCCTATTTCTGCATATGTAGCGACAACTCGTTCTACTCGATGGGAACCGATATCCAACTGAATGTCACCTTGTCCCGACAGGCGCTCAAAATCCTTCAGGGTGATATTCGTAACCGCATTACCGTATCGATCGACTCTTAAAACTTGACCTTTAATTCCGTCAGAATTAACGTCAGCCGAAGGCAAATCAAGCCTTAAATATTTAGAGGTCGGCCGTCCTAGGGCGCTTAGTTGCACTCCCTTTGCAAGCCAAGCAGCTGCCGGAGCGAATTTGTCTCTGCCTTCAAAGGTCCTGCTTACGGTTGGACGGGCGTAGCGACGTTCAGTTATTTCAACCACCTGCGCCGGTTCTTTTTCAGCAAAGACAGCACTTAACACACCATTATCTGGTGCCACAAAGCGGTACCCGCCTACTGCAGCCGCAAGACCGCTGCGACTGGAACCAACGCCCGGATCAATAACGACTAAAAAGATAGTAGAAGCTGGAAAGTAGTGATAACTCGCAGCCAATTGAATTGCACCGTCGAAGATGTCATGGGGATCGATTTCATGCGAGATGTCCACCAAAATTGCTTCAGGGCAGATGCTTAAAGCGACGGCCTTCATGGTGCCGGTGTAATGATCGCGTGTTCCAAAATCCGTAAGTAACGCGATCACCGGACGAGCCATTTATTCTAACTCCTTTCAGAGGTAATCATGGCCCCGTCGTGCAATCTGAAATACCTTTTTATCGGTTTGCGCTAACTTGGGCTTCCGGAACAACATTTCGCGAACGCGTCTTTTTAAGAGATATGTTTCATCGATCTCTAACTCGCTAAATAACTTGATCACATCCCGGCTACTCCAAGGGGATTGCTTGCAACGCGAAGCCTCGTACGGCCGATAATCTAGATGGTCTATATCTACTATTACGTGTTTAGTGAAAACTGGTTCATTCGATTTTTCCATGCCAAACATGCCAAACACTGAACCGCCTGGACGAAGAACTCTAGTAATCTGTTTCACCAAGGCGTCAGCAGAAGATTGATCAAGATAGTCAAACAGGTCCCAGCAAAGAATACCGTCTATGCTGGAATTCTTGTGCCTTAAACGGTCAAAAAAATGTCGACAGAGTGAGTCTATTGCTTCGGACCCTTTAAACGCTTCCAGATCGTTATAAAGATCCTCGACAATCATCCTGCAGCCAAGTTCCTGGTTAAAAAAATCTACATTTCCACCAACTATTGGGCCGAAATCAAGAATATTTTTTCCACCTTGGTCGCGAACATATGATACGAATCGCGACAAGGCGAGCGTGCGAACTGTTGAAGAGTCCGATCTTAAAGGTCTCGAACCTGTAAGAGAAAGCCCTCTATTTAAATTATTCATCTCTACAAACCATCCTTGGCGCAAGAAAAAAACCTAGATTACCAAGACTAGAAGATCGACTGTCAAGGCAACCTGGGTATCGAAGGTTGTCCGACGATCTTTTCAGATTTTATTATCACCTTCCGTTTTTCTGAAGCATCGGATTGCCGGTGCATGTCAATACTTCCCCGAAAGTGAGCACCGTCAGCAATTGCCAATTTTTTCGTCTTGATGTCTCCGTCCACGGTTCCTTGATCTCGAATATCTACCTTCTCAGCCGCTGACACGTTACCCTTAATTTCTCCAAGCACGACAACCACTTTGGCAGAAATTTCGGCATTTAGTTGACCGTTTACACCGACTGTTAGTGTGTTCTGAGGAAGGGAGATCTTGCCGTCAACCTTTCCCTCGATCATTAAATCTTCACTGCCGTTGATCTCTCCTTTAATCACAACCGACTTACCAATATGCACGACATTATTTCGTGGGACCCTCGATTCAATTCCAGATAAATGCCCAACACTGGTTGCGATAGATGAAGTAGGCTTAGCCCCTCCAACGACAGGAACATTAGGGGCCGACCGATTCACTTCTTCCCTTTTCCACATATTGCTCTCTCCAGTAGGTCTCCTAGTCCATCGTTTGGTGAACTACGCAAGTATATGAAAGAGGTCGGAGGCCTGTCTAGTCCTTTTGTTGCTGTGGGTTAGAGGCAGTGCTATGATGACTAATTACATGCAACAAGGGTGCTAACAATGCGAATCTATTTCGACCACAACGCCACTACCCCAGTTGAACCCAGTGTAGCCGAGGCCATGTCCTCAGCTCTGATCACAACGTTTGGAAATCCCTCAAGCGTTCACCATTTTGGACAACAAGCGAAGAAGATTATAGACGAAGCACGCTCAGCCGTCGCAGAACTCTTAGTTGCTCGTCCATCCGAAATTGTGTTTACCTCGGGAGGCACCGAATCTGACAATCTTGCAATCCGCGGAATAGCGGAATTGGCTGCAACGACAAACGGCCGCCGCCATTTAATCACTAGCGCAATCGAACATGATGCGGTTCTTAAAACAATTAATACTCTGGGCAAAAGAGACGGATGGCGACGTACCATTTTACCGGCGAATAAAGAAGGACTCGTTTCCGCGAAACACCTTGCTGACGTGATCGACAATGAAACATCTATAGTTTCAGTTATGCACGCCAACAATGAAATTGGCACGATTCAACCAATTCGTGAGCTAGCTGCAATCGCACATGATCGTGGAGCCCTATTTCACACTGACTCAGTGCAGGCCGCCGGAAAAATTCCCATTGATGTGAAATCTTTAAACATTGATTTGCTATCCATCTCTGCTCACAAGTTTAATGGCCCAAAGGGTATTGGTGCGCTCTGGTCGAAGCGAGGAATTCGCCTTAATCCGATTTTGACAGGTGGAGGACACGAACGTCATCGTCGAGCGGGAACTGAAAACGTTCCTGCCCTTGCGGGATTTGCTGTAGCGGCTAAGCTCGCAATGAAAAAAATTGAGACCGGCGATTCAGCAACTAGAATCCTTAGAGATCGTCTCGAAAATTCCATCATTAAGGCCGTTCCCAGTGCAGCAATAAACGGTCACCTTGACCTCCGAGTGCCTAATACTACGAATATAAGCTTTGAAGGGGTTGAAGCGGAATCCCTTTTAATCGCGCTCGATCTTGAAGGAGTGTCAGTCTCGACAGGCTCTGCATGCTCCTCAGGAACCCTTGAACCCTCTCATGTTCTTCGAGCTATGGGCCTTTCTGCTTCTCGAGGACAAAGTTCAATTCGATTCAGCCTTGGTCTCGATAATAACGAGGCTGAAGTTGACCAAGTGGTAAAAATATTACCAACATTGGTAAGCCGTCTTCGAAATCTACGCCAATCTAGCCGAATGCCGGTAACCGACTCACGGTCCCTGGTAACAATTCCAAGTAAGGAAATGCACTAATGCGAGTTGTTGTTGCAATGTCGGGCGGCGTAGACTCCTCCGTCGCAGCGGCATTAATGGTCGACGCCGGACATGACGTTATCGGTTTTTCGATGCAGCTATACGATCAGCGAAATGCGGACACAGATTTTGGTAGTTGCTGCAGCATTGATGATCTACACGATGCCAAACGAGCAGCCTCTGTTTTGGGTATTCCTCACTACGTTATTAATTTTCAGAAACAATTCAAAGCTCTTGTGACATCAAACTTTGTCTCAGAATACACGTCTGGGAGAACTCCAATACCCTGTGTGCACTGTAACAGTGAATTAAAGTTTACCCACTTACTAGACCGTGCAGTCACTTTGAAAGCCGAAGCCGTGGCTACGGGACACTACGTCCGAGTCGAAAAAGATCCTAAGACGGGAGAGTTTCTTTTAAAGCGTGGACTCGATCCTGAGAAGGATCAGTCTTATTTCCTTTTCGCGCTAAACCAAGAACAGCTATCTCAGGCTGTTTTCCCAGTTGGCAATTTTCAAAAGACCTCGGTGCGTTCATATGCCAGAGAGAGAGGCCTTCCCGTTGCCGATAAGCTCGATAGTCAAGACCTGTGTTTTGTCCAAACTGGTACACATATCCAATTTATTGAAAAACACACCGATCTGCAGTGTGGTCCAGGCATTATTCAAAACCTAGAGGGAAAATCTCTTGGAAAACATGACGGCATCCATCGTTTTACTGTTGGACAGCGTCGAGGATTGGGAATTCAATCCGGAGAGCCGCTTTACGTGTTAGAAATAAATGCTGCAACACATGTGATAACGGTTGGGCCAAAATGTGCGTTGGAGCGAACCTGTTTTACTGCCTCTAATGTTAATTGGATAGCAAATACTCCCCCAACTGGTCCAATCACTGCAGCAACAAGAATTCGTCATAAACATAAAACATCCAGTGCTACCGTACAAAGTCTCGAGGGGGGCCGAGCTGAAGTCTGTTTCAACGAACCCCAGCTAGCAGTTACGCCAGGTCAGGCTGTAGTCTGGTATAAAAACGACGTAATCCTGGGAGGCGGCTGGATCGATTAAAACTCGACCCGTGGATTATTCGTCCCCTGCCTTCACATTTCCGGGTGTCGGTAAGGTTTCCAAGTAGCGTTCTGCATCAATAGCCGCCATGCAGCCGGATCCGGCTGCGGTCACCGCTTGTCGATACACCGGATCTTGAACATCACCACACGCAAACACACCCGGCCGAGAAGTCAGTGATCCGTTGGTTGTTTTTATGTAGTTCTGTTTATCGAGATCCAGCTGGCCGGCAAACAAAGATGTATTCGGATTGTGACCAATTGCGACAAACACTCCGTCGACTGTTAACTCTTTCAACAGTCCAGAATCGACGCGACGAAGAATCACAGAAGTAACCTTGCCAGCCTCGATATCCTTTATTTCTGAGATTTCAGTGTTCCATTCAAATGAAATCTTGGGGTGATTGAGCGCTTTATCTTGCATAATCTTCGACGCTCGCAATACATCTCGTCTATGTACAACTGTCACATGGGCTGCAAATTTAGTCAGAAAGATCGCTTCTTCCATCGCCGAATCACCACCACCCACGACAACAATGGGTCGTTCTTTAAAAAAGAACCCGTCACAAGTAGCACAAGTTGAAACACCATGACCCATTAGTTTGAGTTCGGATGGCAATCCAAGGAGCCGCGCAGACGCACCCGTTGAAATAATGAGCGATCGTGACTCACATAGCGTTTCGCCTAGTTGCACTTTTATGGAAGAGCTCGAGATGTCAACGTTGTCCACGTTGCCAGTAATGATTTTAGAACCAAATCGAATTGCCTGAGCGCGCAATTCGGCAATCAAGTCCGGACCCATAATACCGTCACGATAGCCAGGCCAATTCTCGACCATCGTCGTAAGCATAAGTTGTCCGCCAGCGTCCAAACCCTCAATAACTAAAGGGTTCAGGTTCGCACGAGCAGCATAAATCGCTGCCGTCAAACCGGCTGGTCCCGAACCCACAACAATGACTTCCTCCATACAATCCCAGATGTGTTAAATATGCTGATCAAGCATAGATTTCAACTTTGAGTCATCAGCGACTCCGACCACCTGATCAACCACTTCTCCGCCTTTAAAAAGCAGAAGTGTTGGAATACCTCGAATACTAAACCGCTGAGCGACGTTTGGATGCTCGTCAACATTCAGTTTCCCTACAGTGACTTTTCCATCATAATCACTGGCTAGGGCTTCTACCGTGGGAGCCAGTTGGCGACAGGGGCCGCACCATTCAGCCCAAAAATCGACGAGTACCGGTCCTTCTGCGCCGACAACCGTCGAATCAAAATTCTCATCTGTGAACGTTTGCACCTTTTCTGAACTCATTCTTTCACTCCTCAGAATAACTATGTTCGGGTTGCCAACTACAAGATTTCACGGCTACTTCTGTTCTGCGAATTGGGTGGAAACCCAATTCGCCAATAGGTGGGTTTCATTAAATCGATCTGAATTAGACCAGGCCCCCAACACGACAACTGCGACCGGCCCCACATTAGGAAGATCAATTAAAGTCGCTAGACAGTAGCCCGCTTTTCGTATAAATCCAGTCTTACCACCTAAAATATCTAGGTCATCGGCCAATAAACGATTGGTGTTTCGAACTCGAACGCTGCGTCTATTTGTTTGGACTCGATGATACCGTTTCTGCATAATGTTTGAGATCTGCTCGTTGCCAGATGCATAAACAATTAGCCTAGATACATCAAGCGCAGACGACACATTTAGGGGATCCAGACCAGATGGATCCGCAAACGTCGTACCTGACAGACCAAGCGCACTCGCTTTTTCGTTCATTCGCTGGACAAACCCTTCCGACCCCCATATCGAGATTCTAGCAAGGACTCGGGCCGCTGCATTATCCGACGCTACTAAAGCCAAGTGTAGCAAATCACCAACCTTCAACTCTTCACGATTCCGAAGATAGGTTGTCGATGCTCTCCGCACATCTGCTCTTTCAACCTGAACTATTTTCTCAAGGTCTGGAAGACTCTCGAAAAATACGACGGCTGTCATAACCTTAGTAATACTAGCAATCGACCGCAGCGCGTTTGAGTTATCTTCCCAGAGAACCTCACCCTTTATTGGATCATAAATAATCGCAGCCTCGGCCCGAATCCGCGGAACCCACTCTCCATCCGTTGGAATGGTCAGGTGTTGACCAACTCGAATCAGCGTACGGCTTCCTAGTCCGTTTGCAGACTGGATCGCTCTTACCGAACTAGCGTAACGTCGTGCCAGGCGACTCAGATTATCCCCGCGACTCACCCGGTGCACGATTGTGGTACCACCGGTCGGGGTCGCGCCTAGGCTCGCAACTTGGGAAGAAGGTTGTCTACCACCAGGAATTTCCAACCTCTGTCCAATGCGCAGCAGAGTGCGGCGTCCCAACCCATTCGCCGATTGAATAGACCGGACTGTCGTCCCGTAGCGTTGTGCTAAACGACTAAGATTATCGCCACGATTGACCCTGTGCACGATTGTGGCACTAGGTCCGGTTTCGGTTACTTGACCGGCAATCTTGGAAATTTGGTTCGTTCCACCAGGGATTTCCAGCCGTTGTCCAATGAGCAGGAGGCTGCGCCCGCCTAAATCATTTACCGACTGAATGGCTTCAACCGTCGTGCCGTATTGCCTTGCGAGGCGACTCAAATTGTCACCTCGCCTCACCCGATGTACAACAGTATCGGAGGTTAATTGGGACTCGGGCTGAAAGGTCTCACGCGAATAAGAACTCGTTCGGAGTTCCAAAGAATGAGTTGCGTGCTCCAACCCCTCAGGGAGCGATTTAGCTTTGACACCAGAATCTAAAAAACCAAATAGAATTATCGAACCGATTAGGCAGATTGATACACAGACCCTACAAGGTGTGACTAGACTACGCACGAGTTAATCTACTTTCAGCTACAAATCTCTTAGACTTTAAGGGCATGGGTCAATCTATTTGCAAACGTGGGGCTTCCGACGGATGACGCCCATGCAGCCCCGGCATCAATATGGCGTGTGCTAACCTTAAATCTCTCCAGTCAAACCATTTATTGCTGCGATGTTTCAATTGTGTCGTCTGTATTCCGTAACTCATAGGCGGTCCGCGACCAAACATCAATATCATCGCGCATTACATCAATAGTTAGACTCCGTCGCCATGCACTCGGGTCCGTATTGGTTGAATAGTACCCCAAGACGTAATAGTCACTTGTTTCGGCGTCAATCCGCTTGAGCGCCGAATCAAAATCGTTCTTGTTCACGACAGCAATGCCCCCTGTTGCTTCAGCAAGTGTGCGCAGGCTATCTTGGCTCCGCCGAACAAAATCCCAATACTCTCCAACATCTAACTGGCCCATCATTTCACCAATATCCACACCCGCAATTAATCCTCTTGGATCAAGAGTATAAAATGTTGCATTGGCCTGATTCGCCATAACCGATAGCCGATGTAGTTGATTCTGGAGGTCTAACGTCGAAAATTCCAAATTCGATTGAGACATTATTCCAGCACCAGGTGTCATCAGTGGATTACCCTCTTCATCCCTATCAAGGCGGAACCGCCCCTCAAACAAAGTATTCGCCGCCTCCCATCGGGAACCCTCAAACGGATTCAAGTCGTAGCCCGCGCTAACCCAAATTACTGCTTTCCGCCGATGTGCAATTTGACTCAGGCCGCTCACAATCTTACGGACGGTTGCGAACGCGACGTTTGATCGGTATAGCAGCTCAGAAGGGCCTCGTGATCCCTGCATGCCGCTAATAATGTCGGTGGGCGTCATCCCGTTGCCCATGATCTTACCGATAGCGGCATCGAGCAATTTTTTATCATAGGTAAAATTTATATTAATCGATGAAGGGCCGCTAGATATCATGGAGAACATATCGCCCTCGTGAACCAAATTTTTTGAAATCCGCTTAAAAAGGTCGCGGATTCTTGGGGTCGAGTCAGCTTCCATGTGCAGGTCGTCAATGAAAAGGACAAACACACGACCAGCGGTGTCCGATCTCGGCTGCGCACTCGGCAAAATAATTCCTTCTTGCACTGGAGCAGATGGAGGCAACTGCAGGTTAAACGCTCGTCCGCCGTGAATAAGCACCAACGAGGCGATCTCCTGTTTTATGCCGTCCTCAAAGATTTCGAAGTCTTCTTTCACGAGATTGGAAACGAACTGACCGTCGTTGTCCCTAACAATAACGTCGTTCGTTATCAGGGTTACATCCGCCCGGAATGTTGGGGTTTGTTCCTGCGTGGAAGGTGGAAATTGGGTCGGCTGTTGCCGAGCCACAGCCTGGTTTGCTAGTCCGCAGACTACCAAGACAACAAAAGTTCTCAACACAACACGAAACATTAGGTTAGGCATCATGATATTCTCAGTATATCAGGAAGACGGCTTTGTCTTGTCACTTGGAACCTCGGTGTGCATATCCTCAGAAATCTCTGATGTCTGGGTCAACTCTTTTGCCTTATTTCCCTGAAGTTCCGTATCGTTAGGCATTAACTTAGCATCCATCTGAGAACTTCCCGCATCTTTTTGAAACTCTGCCTTCTCAGCTACTCGTTCTCTTTTTTGGCTGTTTGACTCTCTGTTCGAACCATTCCAGCGAGAACGTCGTCGACGTCTTCGGGTTGATTTGCCCGAACGAGACGTCTCATGAGCTATGCCAGATGGCGCAGGTACATCAGAAATCGCTTTGGTCGAAGCTTCCTCGCCATCCGCTGAATCTAAGCCTTTGAGTTCGCCAACAAGGCCTTCATTAGCCAATTGCTCATCATTAAGTGATTCTTCGTTCTTACTCGGAGACACCGTTCCTTTTTCGGTCGTCTTTTTACCCCTACCACGCTTGGACTCTGTTCTTAGTTTTTGCCGTCTCCGTGGGCGAGAATCATCATCAGCTTTCGAAATCGATGGCGGCGGTTTCTTCTCGAAAATTTTTGGCCAATCAAATTTAACATAGGGAAAATTATCTTGAATCGCTTTCATCGTCCTGTCGTCTAGAGGATCTCTTCCAACTTGGATATGCGGCGGGGTTCGAAACCAATACAGGACCTCAGGGCGGGTTTTACCAAATCGACGAAACGTATGCACCAAATAGGTGTTTTCGTTACCGCGATGATCACGAACATACCTAAGGAAAGGCATTTATTTACGAAACCCGCCCCTTATAGATCAGTGGCCAGGCGTCTCTTACCTGGCCACTAAATAAACCAACTCTTGTCTCGCTTTTAAATGTTTCAGCCTGCATTAGGCTACCGCTTTTCAACGTACAACGATTGCTCGGTCGTCCAGCCAGCTGGCTTTTCTGGCCGCTTTCTTGACGGCCTTGTCTGCATCCGAGAGTGTCTTCCATCCGGCCTTTCGAGCCTGCATCGCAGCTTTCTTAGCGGCCTTGTCCGCATCTGAAAGCGCGTTCCATGCCGCCTTTTTAGCACCCTCAGTTTGACCCGTGGCTGCAGACGCCGTCTTCGACCCATCATGCATCTGAACACTACTGGGAGCGACTACCGAGTTTGCACCACCGCAAGCCCCCAGAAGAAGAGCACTCAATGCAATTGCTGAATGATATGAAAAGGGTTTCATCTGTCAAATGCTTCAGTGATATTTTAACAAAAAGTGACTGATTCGTCCCTATCAACTGTTTAGACGATCAGAAACCTATGTTAGTTTGCTATTTCTTCAAGGCACCAGTCGATCGTTTTCCTTGCGTAACTTTTCTCTTTTTCTTCAACTTAACGGCCTTTATAGACTTAGCAGACTTTGCTTTCACTTTTGTCTTAGCTTGTTGTTTGGCTAAAGCTGTTTTCCTTGCCTTCTCAATTCTTGCTAGTTTTCCATGATTTTCAGGAGCTCGATACGCAAGTGTAAACCGCATATTGTCTCCAACCGCGTGATAACTCCAAATCTCGTCGACCTGAATTTTCTTTTCCTTGCACAATTGCTGGGTCTTCTCCGAACACCCAGACGGCACATACAAGTGAAATAGTGCGCGCACTCTACCGTAAGGAAGCCACTCGGCCATCGCCTCCAGATGATTAATGGACTCGTTCGTTTCCACTTCCACGATCGTTCGAAGGACCTTGGCTCGACCGTCCGTCATTAACATCAAATCTGGATACAGTTTGCTTGCTCCAAGAGTGCACGGATTCGTTTCTTCGCCTAAATTCACTGCAATCTGAAATCGTCTGCGCAAGCGTGTCTGGAGCAGCCGAATAACATGGTCATGTTCTTGCTGCTCACGCACCGGCCGCAAAAGTATAGGACTCACATTTCCTCCAGCCTTACCTCTGATGGGAGATGCAGGTAAATGCCCAAACCTTAGAAGGCTAGCATAAATCGTCCCAGGGGTGCCAACGCTCCTTTCCCGATCGTAGTACGATAATGGAATGAACAGTCGATTTCTCAGCGCCTGCAGACGGGAACCAGTCGATAACACCCCAGTCTGGTTTATGCGTCAGGCTGGCCGCTATATGCCCGAATATCGAGCGATCCGAAAACGGTATACTCTGCTCGAAATCTGCCGAACTCCCGAACTTGCTGTTGAGGTGACCCTGCAACCAGTTGATCAATTAAATATTGATGCTGCGATTTTATTTTCAGACCTACTGTTACCTTTAGAACCGTTGGGCCTTTCAGTTGAATTTCTAAAGGGCGAAGGACCTCGGCTTAGCCCTCCTGTCCGTTCGTCTGGCGACATAGATAAACTTCAGGTCTTCGAACCGCGGGAAGACCTGGCCTACACATTGGAAGCCATCCGAATACTCCAAACAGAGTTATTGAATCGTGTGCCTTTAATCGGATTCGCGGGTGCACCCTTCACCTTAGCCTCCTATGCCATCGAAGGTGGCCCGTCTCGCACCTATACACATACGAAGGCCCTTATGTATAACCAGCCTGACCAATGGCATTTACTGTGCGACAAGTTAGCAACAGTAGTCGCGGAATATCTGGTTGCACAAGTTGAGGCAGGTGTTCAAGCTGTCCAATTATTCGATTCCTGGGTTGGCGCTTTAAGCTCAGACGACTATCGAGAATTTCTTTTACCCCACTCGCAAAAGATTCTTAAAACAATTGAAGCCCTCGGGATTCCAACGCTTCATTTTGGAACTGGAACCGCCACCCTTCTTGAAGCAATGCGTGAAGCTGGAGGGGACGTCATTGGCGTGGACTGGCGAATTCCGCTAGACACGGCATGGAAACGTATCGGCTATGACCGTGCTGTTCAAGGCAACCTCGACCCGACCCTCTTACTTGGTCCAACTGGTCGACTACTCGAACAGGCAGCTCAGATATTACGCCAGGCGGATGGTCGTCCCGGTCACATCTTCAACCTGGGCCACGGTATTCTCCCCGAAACGCCTGTGGAAAATATTCGACTACTTGCAGACTTTATACACAATCAAGCTGTCCGTGATACAACAACTGTTCCTCCTCAATGACTAAAAGCTCTGACGTTGATGTCGTTATTGTCGGTGGAGGCATCAGTGGTCTAGCAGCAGCCTATGAACTCCAGCAACGAGGCCTTAGGTTTGAATTATTGGAAGCATCGAGCCGATTCGGCGGTGTAATCCTAACCGAAACAATTGACGGATTCACCATCGATGCTGGACCAGACGCCTTGTTAGCTCAAAAACCGGCAGGTCTCAAACTTTGCGCTGAACTAGGCCTCCAAAACCACCTTCAAAGCACTTTAGAACCACGCACCGCATTTATCCTGCGCAACGATGTCCTGCATGCGTTGCCTGAAGCCTCCATTCTCGGTATTCCGACTCGAATGGCTCCTTTCATTTCCACAGGCCTATTTTCATTGATGGGAAAATTGAAATTTAGTCTGGACCTTATTCGTCCCCGAGGAAGCTACGGTCCGGACAACGATGAATCGATCGGATCGTTTTTTACTCGACGTTTCGGAAAGGAATCCGTCGACTATCTTGCTGAGCCACTCCTTGCCGGTATCCATGCGGGCAACGTAGAACAGCTGTCAATACGCGCCCTATTCCCTAGATTTCTAGAAGCGGAACATCGGTACAGAAGTTTAATTCTAGGATTTCGCCAGCAGGCAAAAAAGACCGCCAGTGGTGGTGCATTCCGCTCTTTACCAGGAGGCCTAGAACAGTTAGTCCACGCGCTAGCCAAGGCATTGCCGCGAGCACACTTGCAGCAACAAAATAAAGTGGTGCGGCTCGAAGCTTCGCGGCCCTACGTCGTCCACTGTGATTCAGGCAAAGCGATCCGAGCTAGGACTGTCATTCTGGCAATTCCAGCAGAACACGCTGCTACATTAGTTACAGGTTTTAATTCTAAACTTGCTAACCTCTGTCGCGACATCCCACACGTTTCAACCGCAACCATTGCTCTCGGTTATCGACGTCAGGCAATACGTCACCCATTGAAAGGAACCGGATTCGTTGTCCCACGAGTAGAGCGCGGCACAAGAATCACTGCTGCATCATGGGTTTCATCAAAGTGGCCAGGCCGCGCACCAAGCGGCCAGGTTCTACTTCGCGCATTTTTGGGTGGAAGGCGTGACGCAACCGTCTTAGATCAACCGGATGCGGAGCTCATACATATCGCCCACAGGGATCTGGCTAGACTTCTGAAAATCGATGAAGAACCAAGATTGTCAAAGGTTTACCGCTGGCTGCGGTCCACGCCACAGCACGAAGTTGGACATCTTTCTCGACTGGAACAGATTGAGGCTCAACTACAGAAACATCCAGGACTTTACTTAATCGGAAGCAGTTTTCGCGGTGCTGGAATTCCAGACTGCATTGCAGATGCACGGGCAACCGCTAAGCGAATGGCCGAGGAGGTTGAATTTCATCCCGCTGAAGGGATTTAAGCTCTGGGGTGAGATTACTTTGCGGCCACGGCCGTTTTAGAACGCTTGGTTGTTTTAGTCGTTTTGGTGGCCGCCGTCTTGCGTTTGCGACGCGGTTTCCCATTCTTTAGTCGGTCAGGCAAAGGCACTTTTGAACTCTCAAGGCTCGCCAAACTGGTTAAGAATTTCTTTACACCGTGTTCGTCAAACTGGATTCGCGTGTAAGCATCCTCGATGGCGACCACTAACCCAACGCCATACGTTGGTTCAATAATTCGAGCTCCAATATTAAACTGTTTCATAACTCGCGCTCACGTCGAGAAAACAAACCAAGTTCCTTGTTTACTGATTCCTTGCAAATGTAACAATAACATAAACTTATGTGATCGTCAAGGTTCTGAATCGATCGATAAAGTACTCAAGATCCTTAAGGACTGGCTTTACAGCTGACTACTGAGGACAATACTTGTTCCAATGCGCACCATTCACATTCTAGGAGTTCCATTAGATCTAGGTTCTGGGCATCGGGGCGTCGACATGGGACCTTCCGCGATTCGAATAGCAGGCCTCGGTGAAGAAATTGAGAGCCTTGGGTACTCCATTTCCGACAGAGGAGATATTGCCTCCCCCATCGCTGAAACAAAGAGCCCTGGCGACAGCAGCAAGAAGTACATCCGGGAAATCGCCTCGACCTGCAAAAAGGTTCATCAAGCCGTTCTGACAAGCCTAGGAGCCCAAGCACTTCCGATTATCCTTGGTGGGGACCACAGCCTGGCTGTCGGATCCGTAGCGGCAACCTCTGAATTCGCCAAAAGGAAGCGAAAACCCCTAGGACTAATCTGGATTGACGCACACGCCGACATGAATACACCAGAGACTTCACCGTCCGGGAATGTTCACGGAATGCCTCTGTCGGCAATTTTAGGCCGAGAGCCCTCTGAACTAACTCAAGTCGGACATTCACTTGTAAAAATCAAAGCTGCGAAAACAGTTCTTGTCGGAATTCGAAACCTAGATTCACGCGAACGGCAGATGGTTCAAGCCTCCGGAGTTCATGTGTTCACGATGAAAGATATTGACCGGGAAGGAATTACAACTATCAGCGAAAAGGCACTTGATATTGCTAGTACTGGAACAGCTGGCTTTCACGCCTCTTTCGATCTCGACGTATGTGACCCTTCTTTCGCGCCCGGAGTTGGTTCACCAGTGAAGGGAGGATTAAATTACCGGGAGGCTCATGTCTTAATGGAGATGGTGGCAGAGTCGGACCGGCTACTTGCTCTCGATATGGTCGAACTGAATCCAATACTGGACGCTCAAAACACAACTGCCGTCTTCGCTACCGAGCTTGTTCTTTCAGCAATAGGCAAGAAAATTCTATGATTCTTGTTTCTCCCAGAGATACATCTATGAAAAGCCAACTCTAAATGACGCAGTTACCAGCACGATGTTAGAATTCAAACATACTGCGGGCCGCTAGCTCAGTGGTAGAGCACCTGGCTTTTAACCAGGGTGTCGATGGTTCGATCCCATCGCGGCCCATAACTGCACGATTTGATACGCAGAGATTTTATAATTGAGACGAATAACCGCCTAACTCAGTGATCGGTTAAGAAATATAAAAAAAACTGACCAGCAACAATTAATGGTCCAGGGAGAACAACATGAGCCCGATCAATCGACGGAATTTCATGAAAACAACCGCAGCCTTAGGACTAACCTCCTTACCCTCGGCCCGGAAGAGCTTGGCGCTATCGACGGAACAGGACCCTCTAGGTATTCGAGATGACTTCCACGTCACTCGCAGTTTTGCCTACCTAAATATATCGTTGGTCGGTCCAATGCCAACGGTAGTTCACGATGCCGCCATTACGTACGCCGACAAGCAACGGCTGAATCCCGCGGCCAGTTATTTTGAGTCCCGGAACATCAAGGAGCAGGCTCGCATTAAATTTGCCAATCTATTCGGCGCCAACGCAAACGAAGTCAGTCTTTTATTTTCGACTAGCGATGCCGAAAACATTGTGACTGACTCCTTGGACTTAAAGCCTGGCGACAATGTGGTGGTGGACCAGCTTCATTTCGCTACAACTTTTGTGCTCTATCGAAACCTAGAAGCAACGAAAGGCATCGAGCTTCGTATCGTGCCTCACGTAAATGGTCAGGCCCGCATTGAGGACTTTGAAGCCAGGGTCGATGCCCGAACTCGAATTATCTCGGTAGCCTGGGTCTCAAATCGAAATGGTTATCGACATGATCTAAAAAGTCTGGCGGAACTCGCCCACCGTCATGGCGGTTACCTTTTCGCTGACGGCATTCAGTGCTTTGGAACTTTTCCAGTTAACTTGCATGATCTTGGCGTGGATTTCGCATGTGGCAACTCCTACAAATATTTATTATCCAGTTGGGGTGCAGCACCATTTTATATCCGTGAAGAACACCTCGATCTCATCGTCCCTGATCGGTTTGGTCATAACCAAGTCGCGGAAAGTTTGCCGGATTTTCATTTTAAATTGGAACAAACAGCCGCAAAGTACGAGCACGCCGGCCTAATATACGGAACCGTCGCTCAACTCAGCGCCGCGCTGGGGTTTATCGGAGAGGTCGGACTGGATCGAATCGAGAAACACACAGTCGGCCTCGCTCAGAATCTTCGAGACGGGGTCGCCAATCTCGGTTACAAAATGTTTACACCTCCCAACAACCCTTCTCACATCATGAGCTTTTGGCATGGTCGCGATGCGGACGAAATTCGACGAGCACTTGATAAAGAACGGATCAGTATCACGTTCCAGGAGAGTGGAGCTTTAATTCGCGCAAGCGTCGGAATGTATAACAATCAAGATGACGCTGATCGTCTATTGAAAGTGCTTGCTAAACTGGCGTAGCGTCCAGTAATAAAAAAACAGGAGGGAGACTCATGCGCAAGTCGACACAACGTGCGTACGGCTATTACTTTGGAGGCTTCCTACTTTTTACTATCATCCTTGGGAATTCCAAACCTTCGACTGCTCAAGCAGTCGATCCTCTCATCGTTCAAACTAATGCGGCTGGCGATAATATTCACCTGATTGACCCAACTTCCAACACCATCGTGGGAGAAATCTCTGGTATCGAAGTAAACCATGGAATTGCAGCGGCACCCGATGGTAGTTATTTTTACGTTACCAATGAAGTCGACCACACGCTAGATATCGTTGATGCGAAAAACCTTCAGATAACCCATAAAGTTCCGCTGAGCGGACGACCAAACAACGTGGCTATTCGGCACGATGGCGCTCGAGTCTATGTAGCCATTGTATCTTCTCCAGGGGCCGTTGATGTCATCGACACCGCATCAGCCACACTTGCAAAAAGCATAAATACCGCAGGGGGTGTCCATAACACGTTCACAACGCCGGATGGAAAGTATGTCGTAGCAGGTTCAATCGCTGGTCGAAACCTCACTGTGATTGACTCGGAGACAGAAACAGCAGTTTGGTCACTGTTTTTTGATGCAGGCGTGCGGCCAATGTCCTTTGAAACAAACCCTGATGGTTCGACAAGTCGTATCTTTGTCCAACTGTCAAATTTTCATGGTTTCGCAATCGTCGATTTTGAGGAACGTCGGGAAGTTGGCCAACGTATTGAATTACCATCGGTTCCCGAAGACGAACGCCACCGCGAATTTCTTCAAGGCTCACCATCGCACGGTCAAGGCGTAACGCCGGATGGCACGTCGCTTTGGCTCTGCAGCAAAGTAAACAGTTTCGTCTATGCGTACTCGCTACCTGACCTCAGGTACCTCGGCGGTGTTCACGTCGGAAGTCATCCTGATTGGCTAACATTTTCTCCAGACAGTCAGTATGTCTATGTTGCAAACGCGGGTTCCAATTCGACCTCTGTTGTGAATATTGAGACCATGACCGAAGTGACCCAGATTCCCGTAGGTCAGGTCCCCAAACGGGTGATCACAGCACAGGTCCCACGAACTTCAATTGCAAACTGGACTGCCGGGCAATCTGGTGCGCTTTCGCTGGCATCGCGAGAACCCTTCGACTACGATTTTTATCGGGATGAGGTGGAACCTATTTTTGTGAGGAAACGAATAGGGATCGCACGTTGCGTTGTGTGTCACTCCACTCGAACACGTTTTCGACTGCAACCTCTACCAGCCGACGGAGAAGGCTGGACTGCTGAACAATCCCAACGTAATTTATCTGTGACCCGACGGATGATTCGCCCAAATGACCTGATGGCCAGTCCGTTGCTGACGTTGCCACTTTCAGAGAAAAGCGGCGGGAACCCCTTTCATCCTGGCGGGAAACATTGGACTTCACAAAGTGACCCGGAATGGCAGACCATAGTGCGTTGGATTCAAGGAACGCAAGACTAATCGCGGATTTACACTATAATTAATTAGTCGTAGCCAAGTCGTATCCTTGACTACGAGTACTTTTCGTATCTAGAAGGAGGAGAAATGCTACCCGTTTTCCGTTCATTGATGTTTACCGTGCCCTTAACCGCCTTTGTTGTCGTCGGTTTTTCAGCATGCGCACCTGCAACTGACGTTGAGACCGTCGTTGAAGAGGCTGAAGCAGTTGAAGAGGCTGCGACTGACGTTGCTGCAGATCTAGTGGGTGATTGGAATAGCCTGAAAAATAGGATGGTAACCCAGGCAGAAGCTATGCCGGCCGAACTCTACGAATACAAACCGACAGAAGAGCTTCGCAACTTTGCTGAACAACTCATGCACATCACCGGTGCCCAAAATAATACTATGGGGACTCTCAATGCTGACATGGAAGCACCAGCAAGACCGGAAGAAACGGGCGACAAAGCTGCCGTAATCCAGGCGATGATTGACTCCTTTGATTATGGTGCGGCTGTACTTGCCAGCGAAACCAGCGACTCCATTCAGGACGTCATAGAGTGTTCGTACTTAGGCACGTCGACCAAGGCTCGTTGTGTCTATAGCACCATGGTTCACACGTGGTCAGAGTACGGAGTTATGACCGTTTATCATCGACTGAATGGCCTGGTGCCTCCAGCCAGTCAGTAAGCAACTCAAACTATCGACTAATCAGTTGACTACACTGAGCGAACGTTACAACTAAGCGTATCTTTCTGAGGCCCGAAGACAGTTCAACGTTCTTCGGGCTTCAACTTTAATAAAGGCAAATCCATGATCAATTTTGCTGCCCTCGCCGTATTACTAGGACTCACCTTGCCTCAAACTGAGGCACTTGTGGCCACTCATGTCAGCGATGCCGACATCACTACCGTTGCCAGTGCTGCCCCTGAGGGCCGTGTCACAGACGACTCTATTCGACTAGTCGATGCGGGGGGATACAACGTAGGCATCGGAATAGTCCAACGGCCCGCGACCAATCGAGCGAGCGCCATTCAACATCATGCGCTCACTGAAGTGTATCGGGTGATTGCTGGGGCCGGCACGCTGGTTACCGGAGGAACGCTTGTCGACAGCCGAGAACTTGCAGCAGATAGCCAGACAGTGAAGGTGCTAACTGGACCAAGTGATGTTGGCCAAGGCGTCAAGGGGGGCACTGCCCGTCGTATAGCCACGGGTGACATGGTTATTATCCCAGCCGGTGTCCCACATGGATTCACGGAGATTGAAGAGGATATCGCCTATCTGGTTGTGCGAGTAGACCCTCAACAACTCCTACAGATTAAATAACGGTTTAAGTGTCCGACACTACCGGGAAGGCTTCGAAAACCTTCCCGATGGCGTCGACCGCCTGGTAAACCGGCTAATTAATCTACCGTTCAAGCTTTCAAAACACTCTGGAACGCCTCTGCCGCCACCTCCATCTCCTCCATAGTGCCAATTGACACTCGACAGTGCGTGTTTTCCATTGGAGGAAAATCTCGACCAACTTGGACATTATGCTGCAGACATGCGGTGCGGAAAGCACTCGCCGGATGACCGAGATTGATAAATAAAAAGTTTGTCTGCGAAGAGGGAGCATTCACGCCCAAGTCCTTAAAAGTCTTCAGCGTAAAATCACGGACTCGTTTGTTCTCTGCTCGTTCGCGAGCCATATGCTCCGGATCGCGCAACGACGCGATCGCAGCCGCCGCGGTAAAACTATTTACGCTGCCCAGCCCCCAGACATTATTCATCGCTTGCAAGGTTCTCGGCTGCCCAATCGCATACCCCAACCGTAAGCCAGCCATTCCATAGGCCTTTGAGAATGTCCGCGTGACGAACACGTGTGAATCTTCCAGGGACAACGGAACAGCCGTCTGGCCAAAGCGATCGGCATAATCGATATAGGCTTCATCAACATGAATCATCGTGTTTGGTGATGTAGACCGCACACGACTGATAAAGTTCGCTACTTGATCGAGCGAATAAAAGGTTGAGGTTGGGTTGTTCGGATTACAGAGAAATACCAACCCTGCTCCCTGAGCCGCCTCAACCATCCCATCCAGATCGAGCTCCAAGTTTGCCTTCACTGGGACCTCTCTGAGCGGCGTGCCGATTCGTCGAGCGGTGCCAACGGGAGCACCATACGATGGAGAACCGTTAACCAATGCCTGTGTTGGTGACGTAAACGCTCGTACCGCAGCGGCAAGCAGACCAGCCGAACCTGTACTGATAAGAACATGGTCTGAATCCGTGCCATACATCTCGCCAATCGTGTCCGCCAAATCCGGAGGATTATCAGGATAACGTCCAACACCAGGCGTAACACGGCCGTCTAAGGCAGCCAATGCCGAATGTCCGGGTCCTCGTGGATTCTCGTTTCCACTAATTCGAATAAAACCAGGAGGTACCAGCGGAGGATTTTGCACAGTCTCAAGACCCGACGCAGCTAATTCCTCGCGACCGCGCGCGATGATGAAGGCCGTCGAAAGTGCACCAGCGCCACCGAGTCCAACGGACCGAACGAATGCTCTTCGTGATAAATCCATAAGATCTCCTTTACCCTCAATCTAAATACCGTACCGGACGAACTACTATAACTCCTCTGAATCGATACTTTGGATATATCAACCGCAAATCTCGCTTCATCCTCGAGGCTGTGCTATTCTGCCGCACGTCCCATTTGAAAGGATTTCTACATGGCTGACGCTGTCGATCCTGTCACTAACCGCCGACAATTCCTTAAGTTTTTGGCTGCCAGTCCTCTCATGGCCTCCGCTGGACTAACCGGAGGACTCGTTGACGAACTGATTGCAAGTGGCCCAGGCGGCGCTCCTGACCTTGAGCTCTTTATGAACGAGGTCGGCAAACAGGAGATCGCGATTGCCTCAGAATCAGAAGCCCTGAACGTTTTTGATTTTCAGGTAGTTGCGAAACAAGTGTTGCCGCCTGCCCACTACGGCTATATGGCAACCAGTATCGATGACGACAGCATGTTACGCATTAACCGTGAAGGCTTCGATCAATTCGGACTCCGCATGCGACGCTTGGTCGACATTCGATCAATTGATCCGTCGATCGAACTGTTTGACAAACATTGGAGCACGCCAATTACTATTCAACCAACGAGTAGTAATGCAGCGTTTCATCCCGGCGCGGAAATTGCCGTCGCCAAAGCCGCTCGCAATAAAAACCACGTTCAGATGCTGTCCACGGTAGCCTCAAGCTCCATTGAGGACGTTACTGCGGCCCGAGGTGAACCAATTTGGTATCAACTCTACGCGGATAGCTATTGGAATCGCACCCTAGCCATGGTTAAACGAGCGGAAGCCACTGGCACGCCGGTCCTAGTTTGGACTATTGACCTCCTTGGTGGACGAAATACTGAAACAGCAACGCGTTTGGCGCGTATTGACGATCGAAACTGCTCCGTTTGCCACGAACCCACTGCCACGAGTCTCTACAGTCGATCGGTTAAGCCGATGGGGCAGAATCTCCCGGAACCAATTGGAGATAGCCTGAGCCGCCGTCTCACATGGGATTTCATCGCTCGCCTGAAGGATGCAACCCCCATGAAACTAATTTTAAAGGGAGTCGTAACTCGAGAAGATGCCCTCCTCGCAGTCAGTTACGGAGCTGACGGGATCATTGTCTCAAACCATGGAGCCCGTGCTGCTGCAAGCGGTCGATCCACTATTGAATGTTTACCTGAAGTTGTTGATGCCGTTGACGGACGAATTCCCGTTCTAATTGACAGTGGGTTCAGGCGTGGAACCGATATCTTTAAGGCCTTGGCACTTGGTGCTACTGCGGTAGGAGTAGGCCGACCCTATCTCTGGGGATTGGCCTCTTTCGGGCAGGCCGGCGTTGAAGCTGTGCTGCAAATGCTTCGCAGTGAACTTGAACTAGTAATGCGTCAAGCAGGAACACCTACGATCAAGGATATTAGGCCAACCCACATCATTCACCGGGCTATCTAGATCACGGCTATGCCGACGTTCGGGCTAGGACTGCTTGCCTTTCTCTTTGTTGCCATCTTTGTCGGTCTAATCTGGCCAGTGTATCCCTTAGCTAGTCGAATCCAACCGTTTGTCTTTGGACTCCCCTTTTCGTTGTTCTACGTGCTGAGCCTCGTGTTCCTGTCATTTGTGCTCTTGTGGTTCTACGATCATTACTTAAATCGCGGAGAAGACCCCTAACATGCCTTCATGGATCACGGTCTTCATCATTATTTTGCTTTATCTCGGACTGTCACTGGCGGTCGGCCTTTGTTCGGGCCGCACGACATCCCGTGGGACAGAAGGGTACGTTGCGGGTGATCGACAACTCGGATTTGTGTCTCTTTATTTCATTATGGGTGCATCGATCTTCAGTGCCTTTGCGTTCCTTGGTGGCCCTGGCTGGGCGTACTCGCGAGGGGCTGCATCGTTCTACATTATTGGCTACACCAGTCTAGGCCTTGTCCCGTTGTATTTTTTTGGCCCGAAAGTTGCTCGACTTGGGCGCAAATTTAAATACGTCACACAAGCACAACTGTTTGCACACCGATATAAAAGTCCTTACATTTCGGTTACGCTCGCGATCATTAGCCTCATAGCCTTCGTGCCCTACTTAACATTACAGATGCAAGGAGCTGGTTACGTCTTCTCTGTGGTGACCGAAGGTCGATTGCCTCAGTGGGCCGGTGCAGCCATAACTTACGGAGTAGTCTTGTTCTATGTTTGTCGACGTGGTGTCATGGGAATTGCTTGGACCAACATGTTTCAAGGAGTCCTGATGATGGCATTAGCCTGGGGACTTGGCCTCTACCTGCCGTACGTGCTGCATGGCGGTATCGAAGCCATGTTTAAAGAACTCGCAGCCGTCTCTCCCGACATGGTGCAAGCCCCAGGTCTTAACGCGACCGGCGCGAGATGGAGCTGGGGTGGATACTCAAGTGCGCTTGCTATATCGATGTTTGGGTTTAGTGTGTGGCCCCATTATTTTATGAAGATCTATACGGCTGAAAATATCGCTACACTACGAAAAACGGTCGTCTTTTACCCAACCTTCGCATTCTTTTTACTGCCGATTCTCATCATAGGCTTCTCCGGCGTTCTCGCTTTTCCAAATGTCGCACCAGCCGACACGATCCTGCCGACGATCGTTACTTCATTAGGTTTACCTGCGGTCATTGTCGGACTCTTCTGCGCTGGAGCCCTTGCAGCATCAATGTCGTCGGGCGATGCGATTGTCCATGCGGCTGCGTCAATTCTCGTCAAGGACTTTTACCGCGTGCTGTTTAGGCCAGCACTCAACGATCAGCAGGAAACAACACTGATCAAATACCTGGTTGTTGCAATCGGAGCCGTCGCCTATTACTTCGCCATTAATTCTGAGATTTCCTTAGTTTATCTTTTACTTTTGTCGTATGGAGTGATCGCGCAAATCGCGCCAGCGTTACTAGCTACGTTGTACTGGCGACGATCGACCCCGACGGCCGTACTCGCGGGCTTAATCGTGGGCTCCTGCGTCACCCTCCTTTGGAATCTGGTGCCAACCCTCCAATGGCAGGACATTCATCCAGGAATCTGGGGGTTACTCGCGAACAGCCTGGTGCTTCTCGTCGTGTCCTTGAACACCACACCTATGGAAAGAAGCCATGTCGATATCTTCATAACACCCAACGAAGCCGGCGCATTATAATGGGTTTGTTGACTTAATTTTAATCTTAACTGTTCTGACTGGAGTTCTTTATGCCTCGCCGTCTGCCACTCGTTTTGCTCTTTACCGTCTGTTTGTTTTTTAATGCAAATACTTACGGATTCACGGCAAGCCAAGCTCAGGGAGTTCACGGTGAAGAGTCGCTTGGAACGGTCCACTTCCCCACTTCCTGCAGTGCGGAAGTGCAACCTCAATTCAATCGCGCCATCGCCTTACTGCATTCGTTTTGGTTTCAGGCTGCAATCGACGCTTTTGAGGAGGTGCTCGAAGTTGATTCGTCCTGCGGAATCTCCTATTGGGGGATTGCGCTTGCCACCTGGGGTAACCCAATAGGTTCCGGTGCAAATCAGGATGGGAGCCGTCCGACGGCGCAGTTGCAAGAGGGACTCGATGCCATTCAACAGGCACGCGCTACCGGTGCAAACTCAGAACGCGAACGTGACTACATTGAAGCACTAGCCAATCTGTATGACGACTATGCAGAGAGGGTCGACTGGCCTCGCGTCCTTGACTACGAAAAGGCGATGGAAGCTCTTGCCACAAAGTACCCTGACGACTCGGAAGCGGCCATCTTTTATGCACTCGCAATCGTCAATGCAACCGATCCGAATGATAAATCGTACGAAAAACCATTACGTGCAGCAGCTATTTTAGAGCCTGCCTTTATCGAAAAACCTGACCATCCAGGGATCGCGCATTACATCATCCACGGTTTCGATGTACCCTCGCTGGCGAATCGAGCCCTGGACGCTGCGGAGCGATACGCAGCCATTGCGCCATTAGCCCCCCATGCGCTTCACATGCCGTCTCACACGTTTACGCGACTCGGCTACTGGCAAAATTCGATTGACACGAATATCAAATCGTCAGCCGCGGCTCTGGAAGATAAGTCCCCTGCTGAAGCGCTTCATGCAATGGATTACATGATTTACGGCTATCTGCAAACTGGCCAGGATGAGGCTGCGGGACAAGTCGTTGAAGAAATGAAACAAATCTTAGAGACCATGGAATCTCCAAATAGCCGTGGCCTTGGTGGATCCTATGCAATCGCCGCGATCGATGCTCGTCACGCGCTTGAACGCAAGGATTGGACCCAAGCTGCGGCGCTTAATGTGCGTCGAACACCAGTCCCCTTCGTCGATGCCATCACCTACTTCGCCAGAGCGCTCGGGGCCGCCCGTAGCAATATGCCTGACGCGGCCCGAAACGATCTCGACCAATTAAAACGTGCGGCCGAGTCTCTGGGCAACACAAGTTTTTGGGGCACGAAGGTTGATATTCAACGACAGGTCGCTGAAGCATGGATTTTATTTGCTGAAGGGAAAACCAACGACGCACTTGCTCTGATGCGGCTCGCGGCAGATCGAGAGGATCTCACTGAAAAGTCAGGAATTTCACCAGGACCTATTGCGCCAGCAAGAGAGCTACTCGGCGAAATGCTCCTCGCAGCAGACCTCCCCGGTGCAGCTCTTGAAGAATTCAAGCCAGCCATGAATGAAGAGCCTGGTCGATTCGGTGCGCTATTTGGAGCCGCGCAAGCTGCCGAGCGGATTGGCGACATGGGCCTCGCTCACAGCTACTATCAGACACTCTTGGAGATTTGTGAACGCGCAGACGACGAAGCTCGAGATGCGCTTATGCACGCACGGGAAAGTATCGCTGGAAACGAATAGCCGCCGTATTGAACTACACGAGGGACACTGAAGTAGCTTCGAATCGACCGTGCTACACTACTGTGTTGTCGTCTGTTGAACGATTTCTGAATGTGATGATTAATCCATAAAATAATAAGTCCCCATCGTCTAGTGGCCCAGGACACCAGGTTTTCATCCTGGCAACAGGGGTTCGATTCCCCTTGGGGACGCCATTCTTTTCAGTCAGTCCATAGCATAATAAATGTCTTAATTTCGTTCACTGCGCCATCTAACTCAGAACTTGTTGCACAATTTTGTTCATCAGCATACGCAGG
>CAJXDY010000028.1:0-30348 GCA_913052135.1 uncultured Acidobacteriota bacterium | reverse complement strand
CCGGCAAAAAATAGTGTACACATCCCGTAGCGAGTTCCCTTAGCAGATGCCAACTGGGCGTTACGACATCATCATTCTTGGTAGTGGAGCTGGAGGAGGCACCTTGGCGCACGCACTGGCCAATACCTCAGCAAACATCCTTATCATCGAGCGTGGAGATTTTGTACCACAAGAAGTGGAGAATTGGGATCCCGAAGCGGTATGGAAGCATTTACGGTACCGGACCCGTGAAACTTGGTTGGATCATCGTGGCGAGTCTTTTCTACCGTACACACACTATTGTGTTGGTGGGAATACGAAGTTTTGGGGAAGCGTACTCTACCGACTGCGTCGCCAGGATTTTGGCGAAGTCGAACATGTAGATGGAGTTTCACCGGCTTGGCCAATCGATTACGACACGCTGGAGCCTTTCTATGAGCGAGCCGAGCGACTTTATCAGGTTCATGGTGAGTGCGGGATTGATCCCACAGAAGCATTAAGGATGCCATTTCCTTATCCGTCGGTTGCTCATAGTCATGGCATGATTGACTGTGTAGAGCAGTTACAGCAACAAGGACTGCATCCTTCTCCTCTACCACTTGGTTTGCAGCGCCCCGGAGAGGAGGGAGGCTGTATCTTGTGTAATACCTGTAATTCCTTTCCATGCTTTCGGCACGCGAAGAGCGACGCGGATATTTGTTGTGTGAAGCCTGCATTGCGTGAAACGAATGTCACACTTTGGACGGGTGCTGAAGCTAGGCGTCTATTGACCGATGCGTCGGGTCGTCGCGTTGAAGCAGTCGAGGTTATGCAGCAGGGGGAGTTACGGCGCGTCGAAGCTCCACTTGTCATTGTCTCGTGTGGGGCAGTGAATTCAGCCGCGCTATTACTGCGTTCTGCAAGTGGTCAACACCCCGGCGGCCTATCCAATTCATCAGGATTAGTCGGTAAGCGATACATGGCACATCTGGCTACCATGATGCAAGGATTCCATCCATTTCGTATTAATCACACGGTTTTTCAAAAGACGGTTGCGGTTAATGATTTTTATCTTCGTGGACCTGATGGTGGATATCCCTTAGGACAGATCCAGTCACAGGGAAGGACACACGGTGTAATGGCTCAGACTGTGGTGCCATGGATTCCACTTTGGGCCTACAACGCATGGGTTGCTCGCGGTGTTGATTGGCTCGCTATGTCGGAAGATTTACCACGGTTAGATAACTTCGTGACTTTGGATCGAGATGCGCAGATCAGGCTTCATTATCGTCCGAATAACGTGGTGGCACATACTCGGCTAGTGCGAGAGTTCAAGCGTATACTTCGGCGGCTTGGTTATTGGGTTGTCATATCCCATTCGCATAAGCAGCAAAATACAACCCATCAGTGTGGAACTTTATGTTTTGGAACCGATCCAAATAAATCCGTGCTGGACTCCTACTGCCGCTCTCATGATATTGAGAATTTATTTGTAGTTGATGCTTCGTTCTTTCCATCATCGGCGGCCGTAAATCCTGGCCTTACCGTTGTCGCGCAGGCGTTAAGAGTGTCTGACCACATCAAGAAAACAGAATTGCGCGTAGCTTCGTAGTAGGTAGTAAAGGAGAATTTCTGTGCGTGCTAGATCATTTAGTCACTGTGGGATTACCGTTTCTGATTTTAACAAGGCGGTTCGGTTCTATTGGGATGTGTTCCGGTGTCCTTTGGTGGGTGTGGCCGACACACCACCAGACCGGGTGCGATCGTTTTTCCACGTGGACGGAGAGCAACCACGCTGTAAGATTGGCTGGATCCGTGTCCCAGGCGGTGCTGTGCTTGAAATCTTTGAATTTCGACCAGACCAACAGGCGATCGCCATTCCGTGGAATCGAATCGGCCTCACTCATATTTCCTTCAATGTTCGGAATACCCAGAAATGGTACGAGTACCTCGTCAGTAAGGGGGTGGAGTGTGTGAGTCAGCCCGAACGTTCGCCTCGAGGCCACACATTCTTTTTTGCGAAGGACTTTGACGGCAACTTGATTGAACTGATGGATCTTGGATATATGCATTATGTTTTGAACTGGCTGGGTCCGTTGGGTGGTTGGTTGTTTAGACGAGGGATATATCGACGTTATTACGAAATACCTAAATCGGTTTAGTTCGATAGCCCTGTTTGCAAGGAAGATGGTTGTGAAACCTTCCAGTAGTTCTTTAGGGTTTTTGATTTTCTTAGGGGTGTTCCTAGTATTTCCGACTGCGAACTATGTGCGGCCATCTGGATTACCGCTTAGCAGCGTACCGGAACTGATTGCGGTTTTAGCGCTTCTTCCTCTGTTTTGTTCTCGATGGCTTCGTCGGCTCTGGTTCCGCCATGTTTCCAGGGTGTTCAACGAAAATACGAAGATCCTCGTTTTTGTTCTCGGTCTCTGTCTTTTTGGAAAAGCTATTCTCTTAACCAGTGGAAGCTATCAAGGATTTCCGGCTTGTTATCAGGCAGTAGGGCAGACACCATCATTCAGCTCGTGCGAGAAATCCTACAATAATCCGTTGGGACGGTTTGCAGCTACCCGCGTAGACAAGTTTATCGATTTTGGTCCCGAGGATTGGGAGCTCTCATTTATGAACTCCTTACGTTTTAACTACTACTGGTGGGTGGCCGATTCAGTGCTTCGAGATCGAATTCCATTTACGGCATCTTGGCGGGGTGTTGTGGAATTTGATGCTCCACAGACCATTAATGTTGCGTACGTTGGAACGGGACAGATAGAGATAGGTCCGGTAGGATTGCGTCTCTTACCGACTTATAGCCATATCGCTAACGAACAACTTCAAATACCTAAAGGACGGCATAACGTAACTGTAACTTACATATTTGACGACGGACGTCGTTCCAGTATGAGTGGTGAACCTGGCCCTTATCCGACATTGCGTCTGAATATTGGAAATCGACCAATCTCAGCTATCGCACCACATCTTGCGTTCCGTCTCATTGGATGGTTTCTTGATTTATTTGCGTTAACTGGCGTCCTACTTCTAATAGGTTTCTATTGGTCAATTCTCAGATCTCAGTGGTTCTGCTTTATGGGCGTCAGTGTCTTGGCTTTTATCGTGTATGTCCAGCCTCTCTCGGATCCTCCCTCTGCCATTAACAGTTATGTATTCCTGTTCACACTCGTGGCTGCCATGCTTGTTGTATGGTCCAGACGCCGGCATCATCTTTTGATGGCTTGTGCTGGCATGGCGATTCTGATTCTGGCGCATGAAGTGCGTGCACATCCCTCGTTGACGGCAGTGCTTTTGCGAGATGGCGGCAGAGACTTCCTGACATATGAATCATTTGCGCGATCGATACTGGAGACTTGGTCGCTGCGAGCTGGTGAAGACATCTTTTATTTCCAAGCCTTGTCACGATATGTGACCTTTTTTCATCATCTTGTTTTCGGTGATGGCGATGGCCAAGTTACTGTGTTTTCACGCATTGCTTTGACAAGCGCTCTTTTGTGGTTTGGATGGCGATTTCGAGGTTGTAACAGTTTTGGAAAACTTGTCATTTTTAGTGGCACAGTGTTGTTGGTCACGTTCGTAAATAGCACCGTGGTAGCCACCTTGATTCGTCAAGGGGCGTCAGAGTATCCGACGTGGTTGTTATTTCCTTTCGCTTTCACGTGGTTGTTTGCTTCAGGGCAAAAGTCTACGCCGCGAGGTTTTGCTGCGTTAAGTGCCACTTTTATTGCACGAACCAATCAAGCCCCAGCGATTTTATGGCTTTTTATTTTCCGTGGTTGGTCCGCTTTTCGAAAGAAAGACTGGAGGCTTGTACCAGCTGTGGGCCTGGCAGTTTTGATCTGTTTGCTTCCAGCTCTACACAACAAGTTTTACGGCGGCGAATTCACGGTACTGCCAACAAGTAGAGATATTCCAGAAAATCTCGTAATTCCTCCTGGTCGCTGGCTTGACGCACAAACCGATCAGGAAGCGAGAAGGCAAGTAATAGAGCAATTGGACTTTCTCTTGTATGGATCAATAACAGGAGCGCGTCACGTGCTGGCTGGAGGTGAATTGCGATTCGTCTTTCTGGGATTCCAGTTGTTATGGATCGTCGCGCTGGGTCTGGCCAGTCAGCGCCTCTGGCGGTTTAGGCAAGTGTCTATCTTGGCCATGGCGGCCTTGCCGTTGGTGTACCTAGCCCCACACTTATTTTACCAAGTGGATGTGTACTATCCGCGGCATGTCGTGATTGGTTATCTAGCGATGGCTGCCGTGGCCTTTTACGCGGTGACTGTACCTTCTCTCAAAAACAGCGACACTTAAGTGCTTGCCTTCGGTAATAAATCAACGCGCCAGAGGATTTGGTCGTAGTTGAAACTTGACCACCTTGCTTGTGGTCCCCTTGCCTCCCTCGAGATGAAATGGCGTTCGAGTGCTGTAGGTGGCCCAGAGGCCCTTACCCTTCCAGCCAGCTTCAGGATCATCGATTCGGCCATCCATCCACTTGGTGTAAAAGCCAAGTGGATAGGGCACGCGCATGATGACCCATTCGCCGTTCTTCAAGGCCAGTAATCCTTCGGACCCGTTTCCTGTATTGATCGGTACGTTTGTTCCCAAACCTAACGTATCAAATTGGTCCACCCACGTGTAGTAACTGGACTCGGCACTTCCTGAATCCGCCAACCCCTTGAGTTGTGGTAGCGGCTCTGGGTAGAGAGTCCACCCTTCTGGGCAGTGTTGACCAGTCGCAGTAGGACCATTGAGCGGTCCCGTGCACTTGCTACGGTCGAAGCTGGCCAGGTGCCCGCTTGCAAGAGGGCTCCAGGCGACACCGTGGCGGTCGATGTCCATGCCACGCGGTGAGTACCCTTGGACCGGCGCGTCTGGGTTGTTCCATGGGGGCATGTAGATTTCTGTGAGTGCGGTCGCCGCCGGGTTCTGGCCAGGGTCGAGTCGCAAGATGGCTCCTGGAAATCCCAACGAGGAACCCCAGATCGTACCGTCAACCGGATTCACGGCGACGCCGTAGTAGCCAGAGCGGATGCGCGTGTCCTTGGTGGGATCAGTTGCTTCGTCGAGCTCCACATAGGCGTCTCGTCTGCCATTTCCGTTGGTATCGAGAACGAGGGCGGTCCAGCCTTGTGATTGCTCCTCATCACCCGTCTCGTCGAACATCTTCGTGTTCAACCAGCCAATCACTTGCCCTCCACCACTCGTCCATAACGTATGATCATCATCCTCAGCAAACACCAGGTGGTGGGTGCTGAAGCACGTACTAATAAGCGCGAACTCTTCAGATTCTGGATCATACATGGCAAGGTGTCGGCCGGAACCTGTCACTGGGAACTGCCTCGCCGAGGGATGATCCGAGCCTTCCCGACAGAAAGCCGGATTTTCACGCGGGCGGACTCTTGAGGTGAGCCAGAGTCTTCCTCGGTGATCGAGCATCGGGTTGTGTGCGTTGGCGCGGCTGGTCCAAATGGCTTCGTCACCCCAGTACGGTGATGTCTGGAATGGTGGACCTGATGCCACGGGCGTATTCGGGTCGCGGACCGGTAGGGTCACCTGACTCGACGCATGCCCGACAGGGTCCAAGACCGGCACGTAGTCCGCACTGGCTTCAAGGGCGCCATAGATTGGACCGTTGGCGTTCACGGTAGGATTCCGTTTGTCAGTGGAGACTTCATCATGCAGGTACGCTTTCGGGTCGGCCCAGTCCCACTGGGTAATCACGACCTGTCGCTCCACGCCTTGCGGGCGGCGCGGCGCCTCCGGCAATTCGCCGGCAGCAATCCGATCAGTCCAGTCGGCGAAAATCTCTAGGGTTCGCTGCCGACCCATCCGATTGAGTCCGCTGTTCATGCTCCCGCCCGCCTGGCCAGATCCGATTCGTCGGTCCCAGGCAGCCACCGAGGAATCGAAGTCGCCGAGTTCTGCGGGAATCTCGCGTATAGGCTTGTTACCTAACTGGTGACACGCCATACAGCCACCGGATTTCAAGCTTCTTAGCCACTCGGCCTGGCTTGCCATGTTTGGGGAGATGCCATTCCCTTCTGGTCCCGTACCAGGGAATTCATTTTCATTGGGCACCTTCAAGAGGGAGAACCAATAGCCTGCGGGATAGTATTCCGCAGCAGCATGCGGATTGGGAGCCACGATGGCATCAAGATTTTGTACGGTGCCAGGTGAAACCATCATGTGAGGTGAATCGATCAAACCATAACCACGAACCCAGATCTTGTAAGTGGCGTCTGGGAGGTCAGGAAGCAGATAACGTCCAAGAGCGTCGGTAACGACAATTTTATTGAACTTAGTTGGCAGGTCGGTTGTTTCGGCGATGACCCAGACACCTGCTTCGGGTCCATCTGGTCCCATCACTGTGCCGCCAATGTCGTCATCATCCACCTTGACTGTTTCATCGATCCCTTGGCAGGCGCTCTGCCAGGTCAGTGCTGTGAGGCATATGGCAGTGCTGAGAGTTAAAAATTTCTTAATCCAAGACTTTCTAATCATGTTGTCCATACTTTCAGAAATTGGAAAATTTAGGAAGGACTATGGTGCCGGAGGTGGGACTCGAACCCACACAGAGTTGCCCCTACGGGATTTTGAATCCCGCGCGTCTGCCAATTTCACCACTCCGGCTTCACAAAGAGTCAACTGCTGAGATCTATGCAAATGATCACCTGAAGGAACGCAATTATAGCTCAGACTGGTCTTTCGCATGTTCAATTTCTCGGCTTTCCATCGAATTGCCATAGATATAAGGTCCGCGGGTTTCCTCGATAGTCTTTGAAGATTTCGATATGGTCAGCTGACCAGTCGCCCATATCGAAAGCATGGGAGACGATCCTGGTTCCAGCTGACAGTTGTCGAGTTAAAATCGGTCGTAACTTTAGATTCGAAGATGACAGAAGATACAAGGTCACGACGGTCGCTTTAGATACGTCAGCCTGCAGTGCATCACCCAGAATAAACTCAACTCGGTCCGTGACGCCTTCGCGTCTCGCGTTCGCATTGGATTCTGCTATTCGTTGTGGATCAAAGTCGATCCCGACTCCGCGCGCGCCGTATTTTTTTGCCGCGGTGATGGGGATGCGTCCGTCTCCACTTCCGAGGTCGTATACGACATCGCTGGCCGTGACTTCAGCTAACTCAAGCATCCGGTCTACTACTTCTTGCGGTGTGGGAATGTAGGGTGCCAAATCAGGGTCACGAGGCTGGCTATCGAGCTGATTCGGTGATCCACTCAGCATGAAAATTCCGATAATGATCGGATACACCACAGGACCAATATGTCGAATTGATATCATGGAAGTCTCCTAAAACAGGCCGTTACCGCACTGAGTTTTTCCACCGAGAGCTCTGATTAGTCACTCATTCCAAGTATGGCTGCCAGTAGCACAACATGAGAGGCTGTTCGCATCATAGCTGAAATGTCAGCCCACTCAGTCGATTGTGCTCGGTCACCACCACGCGATCCCCCAAGGCCAATCGCAGGTGTGCCGTTTCCAATTGCCACATTCATATTGGACGACCCTCTATTACTCACTGTTGGCTCCAGCCCTAAATATTTAGCAATGGCTTCGGCGGTAGTTACGAGGCGTGACATTCGTGCTCCAGGGATTTGGCCTCCTCGGGTAAGTTGGAATGCTTCCATTGTTAATGTGATTCCAGTCTCCTGACTTACCTGTAGTAGTTCCGCTTGCACAGCAGTTTCGATGGTGTGAATAACTTTATTGTCAAGCGAGCGGATATCGAGAGAGAACCAGCCAGTTGAAGGTTTATGGTTAAAGACCGACCCGCTTTGGAGTACAGACACGTTGATGACAGTTCGAGAATCACTATAAGTTTCTGGGTGTGGTAGTTGAAGAATTCTGTCTACCGCTCTCGCTATGCCCTGGTTTACGTTTGGAAGCCCACCCGATAACGAATGTCCTGGTGGCCCTTCTGCAATGACCTTCCACCAATGGATGCCGATGGCACCGTAGCTTATTCGTCGGCCATCGCCAAGCACATCAATAAAGCCAATGGCACGATCTTTATATTGCTCATACAGAGCTTTCATTCCGACCAAACCGGTTTCTTCTTGCGCGACAGCGGCAAATACGAGGTCGTGCTCCGGTTGGAATCCCGCAGTGATTAAGGCAGCGGCTGCAGCGAGGATAGCAGCGGAGGTCGACGAAGTATTAGTCCCAGGTCCAACGAGGCGATCTCCATCTATCCCGGGTGGTTCAGTTGCAGCCTTCTGATGGATGGTTACAGTCGCCAAATCATCGAGTGTTGCTACGAAGACGAGCGCCTTTTCCGATCGTCCAGTAATAACACCAATTACATTCGGTGTGTCATCGACCACTACGGATTCTAGACCGACTGCACGCATTTTATGGGCCACCGCCTCTGCTCGCTCCCGTTCGTGTCCTGATGGCGATACGATCGTCGCAATTTGTGAAAGAAATGAAGCGGTAGTTAAGCGTTGTTCATGAAGGTGTTCGAGTGCAGTAGCAATAACAGGTTCCTCAGCTATGGTCGCGACTGTAGAGTGAGTGGCTGTTTGATTCGAGGAAGTTGGTTCTTGTACTTGAATTCCTTTAGCTTGGCCTTCTGGAGCTAGGGTTACCAGAGCGCAAGCAAGCGCACCGAAGGCAACTTGGATAAAGCGAGTTGACCGATTAAGACCACGAGACCCATCGCATTTAAACATTTCACGTACCTTACTGCAGTTTGAATGGTGTAAGCGTGTCTAACTGATAGATTTGGTTTAGCTTGGAGAGTCTTATCGAAAGAGCTTGCTAAGGAGATCAATCGATGCCTAACTTGATTGATTTATAAGGCGAATATAAGGCGATAGTAGTTATATTTAGGTTGATTTTGCAACTAAAATAGCTTATACTGTAAAGCTCTAGAAAATTCGAAACGCCTTTCTTATAGGGTTACCTTACGGAATTGAGGACGATGTGAAATTTAAGGTTGGCGATAAGGTCATATACCCAAATCACGGGCTCGGTATTGTAGAAGGGATTGAAACGAAGACGATTCTGGGCACCGCAGGCGGATTTTATTTATTGCGAATGACTGCTACTGACACTACGGTTATGGTGCCTGTGACGAACGTTGAAAACGTTGGTTTACGACGGGCGATTATTGGTGATGAAATTGAAGTTCTGTTCAGTCTGTTGGGTCGAGGGAAGATTGACACCCATGCAAACTGGAAGGGACGTTTTAAGGATAACTCGGATAAGATGCGCAGCGGTTCAATTTATGATGCTGTTGACGTATTAAAAAATCTGATGTACCTGAGTCGTTCAAAGAACCTTTCGTTTCGTGAAAAGCGGATGCTCGACCGTTCGAAGTTTCTTGTTATAACTGAGATTGCTGAAGTCGGTGAGCTTGAAACATCGGTAGTGGAGGAGCGCGTGAATAGCGCACTTGAGAAATGTTTTGCTGCAAAGAAGCGAGCCCTAGCGAGGCGTGAAAAAGCCGCAAAAACGGCAAAGGCTACAAAGTCCACAGCACGGGTTGGATCACGTCGAACCACGCGAACAGCGCGCGCTTCGTAAATTCGTTTATTGTTAATGTTGTTATAACAAATTTGTTGAACCCGATCCGGTGCCCACTGGATCGGGTTTTTTTTCTTAAGTTTGACGCAATGCTCGATATTTCATCATGAGAGTGTTCCGCTTCTGTATCAAGGCTCTCCGGTCGTCCGTAACCTATATTAGTGTCACCCTATATACATTAATCATGGGCCCACCAGCTATTATGCTGGCGTTAGTATTCCGCTCACCGGTAGTGTTGTACTGGACAGGATATCTAGGTATTCGCCTGGCCTTTCGATTAGCTGGCATACAAGTTCAGTCTTCCGGGCTGACGCAGATTCAGCCTAAACGGGTAGTTATTTACTGCGCGAACCATACGAGTAATATCGAACCGTTGGTTCTGTTTCTATTACTTTCGCCGCATTATCCAAATATTAATATTCTCTACAAGGCAGGTTTACGAAAGCTTCCAATCCTCGGTCTTGCATTTAAGCTTGGAGGTTTTGTTGAGATTGAGCGGGGTAATCGAGAACAAAGTAACCTTGCAATTGACCAAGCGGTTGTTAGTCTCCGTGAAGGTAGTTCGTTCTTAATATTTCCTGAAGGCACACGCAGTCAAACAGATGAACTACTCCCGTTTAAGAAGGGGGGTTTCATCATGGCGGTACGCGCACATGTTCCAATCATACCGGTAGCAATGCATGGTGGTCGTGCAGTCATGCGGCGAGGGAGTGCTCTATTAAATCCAGTGACGGTCCACGTGCAATTCGGCTCACCAATTAGCACGAGAGATCGAGAATTTGCAGACCGGGAAGAACTAATAGCCGAGACAAAATCTGTGATTGAGGATATGTTGGGGCGATGGAAATCGAGTAGGCCATTAACCACAAGCGAATAGTGAATCGTGTTCCTACATGTGACCGAATCGATTACTATGATCATGCTGACTCGACTTAAGGTTTTGCTTTTAGAGATTCTGGCTACCGATTATAGGTGGTGAACCGTGTCTGATATTTCTGAGTTCACGACTAACCGCTTGTCTGTTTATTTACGTTGCCTTGGTCAGTTGGAAGCTTCTGGTGTTCGCGCAGTATCTTCCAAAACACTTGCTGAAGACTTTGGTTTAAATGCGGCTCAGATTCGCAAAGACCTAGCGCATTTTGGAGAACTTGGAGTACGCGGTGTTGGCTATTATGTGAAAGATTTACGACGCCAGTTGCAGCACATTCTGGGCCTGGATTGCGGTTTCACAGTGGCGATCATGGGAGCGGGAAATTTAGGCCTCGCACTGGCTGACTATCAGGGTTTCAAGCAGGAAGGATTCCGGGTCGCCGCGCTATTTGACAACCTCCGTGAAAAAGTCGGAACAAGATCACGAAATGGCATTCCTATTTACGATATTAAGGAACTTAAACGGGTGGCCAAGCGTGAAAATATTGCAATCGCAATAATCGCTGTTCCGATTCGATCTGCGCAAACAGTAATTGATAAGGTTGTTCTGTCCGGCATTAAGGCTATTCTGAATTTTTCTCCTGGTTCATTACGTGTTCCGGAAGACGTCAAGGTGAAAAATGTTGACCTGACAGTGTCTCTTGAGAACCTGTCATTTTACTTGGCAAGGGTTGACCGTGGCGAAGAAGAGTAAGCGTAAACGAGAGTCAGTCAATCAACGTAAGGTTCCCAAGCGATCACGTCGGGTTCTTGCAGCTAAGTTGTCACATATTGATGTGCAAGGGCAGACACGAATGGTCAATGTGGGCGCGAAGCCCGTAACTGCACGAGAGGCGACAGCTAGAGGTATGATTCGGATTGGCCCTGCAGCATTGCAGGCTATTCGAAGTGGTCAAATAGCGAAGGGTGATCCCTTGCAGGCTGCTCGTTTGGCTGGCATTATGGCTGCAAAACGAACGGCTGAGTTGATTCCACTTTGTCATCCTTTACCGTTGAACCATGTTTCGATTGATCTTCGTGACCGTGCTGACGGATACGACATTGAAGCGTGCGTTCGAACGGATGCAAAAACTGGTGTTGAAATGGAGGCCCTCACGGCAGTAACGGTTGCAGCATTGACAATTTACGACATGGTTAAAGCGATCGACCGTGAGATGGTCATTGGTGAGATTCGTCTGATCCAGAAATCTGGAGGGCGTTCAGGTCTGTACCGGAGACAGGATTCATAAAATTTTTATCAATGAGGTCAACGAGACGAAGTGATTGAGATACAGCAGTTATCGAATGTTGATGTCACTACCTTGGCGGATCTGCCTTTCCATGTGCGCGACCAGTTTTCAAAGTCGAAGCTTGTACGGCAGTGTCAAGCTGATGGTTTTATTGATGTTTCTAGTCGTGAGTTATTTGAACGTATTCGAGAGTTGAGTCTGGGTTTCAAACAGTTCGGTCTCAATCAAGGTGATCGTGTTGCACTAGTCGCTGATAGCTGTCCCGAATGGATAATTACTGATCTAGCTATCTTGACAGCTGGTGCGGTCACCGTACCCATTTATCCGACGTTGGCGGCTGGGCAGATGAAGGGAATTTTGGCGAACTGTGCCGCGCGTTTAGTGATTGTGTCCGATGAGACTCAGGCGCAAAAGGTGAGGAGCGTTCGGTCAGAGTTGCCAAATCTTGAAGCAATTGTGGTTATTGAGCAAGAAGCCAAATGTATTGAAAATGAAAACGAACACTTATTAGCCAGTGTTGCGAAAGGAGGACGCAACCGTTTGGTCTCAGAAAATGGTCTCGAAAAGCGCTTCCGTGATGCTGCGCAATCAATTTCCCCCGATGCAATCGCGACGATCATCTACACATCTGGTACGACTGGAGATCCCAAAGGTGTGATGTTGACGCACCAAAATCTTCTCTCAAACTTACATGCCGTGAGCCAGGTCATACCAATCTCGTCTAATGATACGGCACTCTCGTTTCTACCTCTGAGCCATTCGTTAGAGCGGATGGTGCTTTATAAATATCTGTACAGTGGTGTCACCGTTGCCTTTGCTGAGTCGCTTGAGACGATCAAGCGTGATTTGTTAGCTGTGCGTCCAACCGTAATGAGTGGTGTACCACGGGTGTACGAAAAGGTGCATGCACGCGTTCTTGAATCTGTAAGCCAAGCCTCATCGATACGGCAGCTTTTATTTCGGTGGGCATTACGGGTCGGCAGCCTTCGAAGCAATGCTAGTTTGTCTGGAAAATCTATTCCTTGGCATGTTCGACTCCAACATTTCTTCGCTGACCGGTTGGTCTTTTCGAAGATTCGTAGTGTTACTGGAGGACGGTTACGCGAGATTATTTCTGGCGGTGCTCCGCTTGGTGATGAAACAGCCGAGTTCTTTTTTGCAATCGGGCTACCTATTACTGAAGGCTATGGTTTAACCGAAACAGCCCCTGTACTGACGGTTAACCCTAAGGGACGGTGGAAAATTGGCACCGTGGGGGTCGCGATTCCTGGGGTAACCCTTCGCATTGCTGATGACGGTGAAGTTTTAGCACGCGGGCCAAATATTATGGCTGGATATTACAAAATGCAAGAGGCGACACAGGCTGTTTTGCGAGATGGTTGGTTTCACACGGGTGATATTGGAACACTTGACGAAGATGGTTATCTAACCATCACGGATCGAAAAAAGGACATACTCGTGACCGCTAGTGGTAAGAACGTTGCGCCTGGACCAATTGAGTCACTACTGAAACGCGATCCAATTATTAGCGAGGCGGTGCTCATCGGCGACAGGCGGCGTTTTATCACAGCATTAATCGTTCCCAACCTTCCGGTTATTCAGCAACGCATGGTGAACGGCGAAGCTTTAGCTTCACCATTGGAGGAATTACTTGTCCGTGAAGACGTAAGAGCGCTCTTTCAGTCAGTCGTTGACGAGGTCAACGGACAGCTAGCACAGTTCGAGCAGGTCAAGCGATTTGCGTTACTACCGACAGAATTTACGATAGCGAGTGGCGAACTGACGCCAACAATGAAGGCGCGCCGTCGAGTGATCGAAGATCGATGGAAAATCGCCATAGAAGAGCTTTACGTTGATTAAGCTATTGAGTTGCCTATCAGAAAAGCCGAGCAGTAGGTATCGGCCACCAACGTAATTGCACACGTCCGATTATGTATTTCTTGGGCACCATTCCCCAGTGTCGGCTGTCTGAACTATTGTTCCGATGGTCTCCCATTACGAAATAGTAGCCCTTGGGTACAATCGTGGGGCCATAGTCTTCGTAACTTCGATAGTCTTGCGGTACGTACTCATCAGGTAGGGGAACGTCATTAACGAACACCTGACCTCTGTCAATTGCCACTGCGTCGCCCTCTTCAGCAATTACTCGTTTCACAAACGACTTGTCCGGGTCGATTGGGTAATACAGCATAACGATTTCACTGCGGTGCGGTTCAGTGAGACGATAGATTAATTTATTGACGATAAGACGATCCTGATCTATCAACGTAGGCGCCATGCTTTGTCCTTCGACTCGAGCTACCTGAAAACCAAACGTGACGATAAGCGTGGCATAGACAGCAGCGGAGGCAAGCGTTTTGATCCAAGCTACAAATTCTTTTCCAATTCGAGTTAAGAGTGTAGGGTGGGTCGTGCTAACGTTTGCAGCTTGGGAGTCGGCAGCATTCTTGCCAACACTTGATGAACGGTGCTGGTTGGTGTGTTTATTTTCTGACCGATTGTGGGAGGCATCATCGTCTGTCGATGAGGTAGGCCAATCAGGTGCTCGCCACCGATTAGGTCGGATAGGATCTTTAGGATCTGTCATAGGCTCAGATAATCTTCGTGGCGTTTTGCTTGAATTGCCTCACTAGAAATTCACGCACTCTCAACTTTGTGTTCAACATGTCTGGTACTATAGAAGAAACCATGCGTTTTCAATCTTGGTTTAACAACAAAAACTATACTGGTGCGATCTAGTAGTGTCAAACCTTGCTAACTGAAAAGATATTATAATTAGAATACTTAGCTTGGACCTGAGTGTGACGAACCTTGCTCGTTGTTCATGGACAGGTTATAGTCAAATTGTAAACGCATGAATGCTGTACTGGTTGGTCTGCTGGACTTCAATTAAAAGTACTGAGTCGCGAGTGGAGTCGAGACTTCACGTGTGAGTGGAGGAATGGTTGCTGTCATTATTTAAAGAAGAATCTGCACCTGATACCGAAATCTTAGCCACATCTGATGTGGCTAGTCGGGCGTTGTCTGTCACGGCAGTTAAAACTGACTTTGTTGAAAAAGTCTATGGGAATTTAGCATCTGTCTACGATGTATTTTTCGGTCCAACATTGCATGCAGGGCGTCTAGAAGCAATCCGTAGTATATCGATCAAGCCTGGAGACAAAGTGTTAGAAGTGGGTGTCGGTACAGCTATTAATGCGACACTCTATCCACGTCATTGTTCGGTTACTGGTGTGGATTTATCTGCTTCCATGCTTGAAAAGGCAGCCCGGCGTATTCAACGGCACAACGTAAGCAATATGCAATTGCTTCAAATGGATGCAGCCGATTTGAAATTTCAAGATGAATCATTTGATACGGTGTATGCGCCGTACTTAATGAGTGTCGTGCCAGACCCTGTTCAGGTGGCACGCGAGATGGTACGAGTTTGTCGGACTGGAGGGCGAGTAGTCTTTCTGAATCACTTTAAGAGTGAAAATCCTGTTCTTTCTCGTATCGAGCAACTGTTGTCTCCGATGACGGTGCATGTGGGATTCAAGTTAGATCTGGACATGCAAGCCTTTTTTGCCCAGACGGGCATTAATCCAGAATCAATAAAGAAAGTAAACGTACCAAGAATGTGGTCGCTTGTTAGTTGCATTAAGGGCGAGTGAACTTGCGATGGCACTTCACGAGAGTAATTTTTTTCTCGAAAAGTCAGAATCAAAGGTCGCTACCTGCACATGTTCTAAGTGCGGGCATCGAGATGATTACCAAGTTCGTTGGATTAAACGTACTAGAAAGGACAAGCTCCCGAGTGGAGCAGATGAGCACGATCGAGTAATATTTGGTAAACTCCGTAATTATTTCGTGCGAGTCGATGACGTCTTGACCTGTAAGCGCTGCCGGCGTACATTTGAAATTCCTTCACAGCAGTCGGTGGCATTCTTTTAGTTGACAAGTAATTTTCTGATTGCTTTCTGACTGGTCTGCCTATTTAGGAGATCGGTTAGAGATTCCGTGTTGCGCAAGGTTATAATCAGGCCACTCGTGTCAAATTATGTGGTTAAAGAATTGCGCTTTAAGTCTACTTGGTGTGGGCGACCCTCGTTTTTTGTAGCACTTAGTCTAATCTGCTTAACGGTACCGCTTTTCGCCGGATCTCCCTCGGAAGAGATTCCTGCTTTTGACCAAGCCACGGGAGATGGATTCCTTCGGGTAGCGACACGTGCGTTGGGACACGGTGATTTTATTGAGGTTGAGCGTCTGATTAAGGACCTGACTCCCAATGATGTTGCTGGTTCGGCTGTGAAAGCGCGGATATTGATTCGTCGTGGTGATTATGAAGACGCCGAACAGATTCTGACTTCTGCGGTTGAAGTTGATCCAATTGGTGAAGCAGCACTTGAACTCGGCCTGCTTATGAAACTGGTCGGGCGTGAGTCGGAAGCCGTTGCCAGTTTGAAGCCAATTCTTGCTGCTGCCAGAAATCAACGTACAGACATTGAATTATTACGCTTGGGGAGGGCCGCTCAAGCTCTCGGGCAATACCGGGCTGCAAACCAGTACTTCAGACGTGCGGCGTCCCTCGCGCCTGGAGATCCGGCGATCAATACAGCGTGGGGTGAACTTCTCCTTGAGAAACACAATAATAAGGATGCTGGCCGGTCGTTTCAGATCGCCTTAAGTAGTGATAGTGATTGGGCACCAGCTCATCTCGGGGTCGCACAATCATTGCGGGATGAAAATCCTTCTGCAGCGAGCGAAGCCGCAAAGCAATCGCTGAAGATAGACAAGGCTCTCATTGGCGCACACCTGCTAATTGCCGAACTCGCCTACGACGATGGGCGTAGTAAAGTGGCCGAAGCGTCGCTTGTGCGGGCTTTCGAAATTAATCCACTGGACCTCAGAATGCGATCGTTGCGAGCAGCGATTGCCTATATTGAAGGTCGTCCTGACGATTTTCAATCCGAGGTCAGTCGTGTGTTATCGATTAATCCACAATATGGAAATGTCTACCGCATTGTGGGTGCACAGGTTGCCCGCCACTATCGATTTGACGAAGCAGTGACGCTTGTTAATCGAGCTCTTGCGCTCGACCCGGATAACTCACAAGCACAATCAGAATTAGGGATGCATCTATTGAGAACTGGTGACGAAGATGCCGCACGTGTAGTGCTAAAGCGGTCTTTTGAAACGGATCCTTTTAATGTAATCACTTTTAATTTGCTTAAGATGCTGGATGCGGTGGAAGAGTTCGTAACAATCCATCGCGACAATCTGATTGTAAGGTTGCATCCAGATGAGGCTAATGTTCTTGGTGAGTACGCAGTTTCATTGGCTGGAGATGCACTAAAAACGCTGTCTAATCGTTACGGCGTTGTCTTGAAGGACCCGATTTTGATCGAGATATTTCCTCGTCATGACGATTTTGCTGTACGGAACGTAGGATTACCTGGCATGGTTGGAGCACTAGGTGCATGTTTTGGTCGAGTTGTGACTCTGGATTCTCCGCAGGCTTGGCCACCCGGCACGTTCAATTGGCAGGCGACACTCTGGCATGAAATGGCGCACGTCATTACCCTGCACATGTCGAATAATCGAGTCCCACGATGGTTGACTGAAGGAATTTCTGTTTACGAAGAAAGGCTCGCAAACTCAGCATGGGGTCGCGGAAGGGAGATGGCATTCGCACGAGCCCTTAACGACGGAGCGATTATAAAACTACGCGATCTTAATGCTGGTTTTGCTCAGCCCCAGACGATTGCGCTCGCGTACTACGAAGCCTCTCTTGTGGTTGAGCACCTTGTCGAAGTTTATGGTGAAAGCGTACTGCACGAATTGCTGCGTGCCTATGGTGATGGTTTGGATACGGATACTGCGCTCGTACGCGCCGCCAATATTAATTTGGACCAACTTCAAGAAACTTTCACTAAAGCTCTCACAGTGCGTTTCGATGCGCTAAGTAAAGCTTTGCGAACCTTTGAGATAAAGGAATTACTGGAGGATGGAGATCACATCCAAACATTACGCTCATTGGCTCTCAATCACCCGGAAAATTACGAATTGCAACTGGACTTAGGACAAGCCTTGTATGGAGCAGGTCAATTAGACGAGGCAATTGATGTGCTTAAAGGTGCAGCGCAACTGGTTCCTATCGCTTCGGGACCGAATAGTCCTCACGCCTTACTGGCTGACATTGCAATAAAGCAAGGCCGCCGAGACGAAGCTATGAGTGAGTTTGCGACGTTACTTGATCATGAATATACGGGTCTTGAACCAGCTAGGCGTTTGGCGGCCCTAGCGGAAGAAACCGACACTGCAGAGTACAAGGTGCTTGCTTACAGCCGCATTGCAGCGATTGATCCGTTCGACTCCGGACCTCATGGTGTGCTTGGACGGCTGGCGGTGGAGCGTGGGGATTATGACAATGCGATTCGGGAATTTCGTGTGGGGCTGGCTGCCGGTCCAATCGACACCGTGGTCGCCTATACTGACCTGGCGGAAGCTTATCTGCTGAATAGACAACCGGAAAATGCCAAACGGGAAGCGTTATTAGCGTTAGAGCTAGCGCCATCCTACGAGAGAGCTCAGGAGTTGTTATTACGGGCCATTCAGTAGCACCTAAAGAAGACAATGGAAGAGAGTGGTCGATTGCAGCAGCGAGTCAATGGGAGGTGTTGGCGTGGCGCAGGTGCTTGCTGCTATGCGACGATTGTAATTGTGTTGGTTTGGACTGCTGGAACACGTTTTCTACCTTTTGTTCATGCGCAAGTGCCTGTGATTTCTGCCGATCGGTTTGCTGGTCTAGAGTGGACTTTTGTGCGGATTCGTTATCAGTCGCAAAGTGCTAACGAAGCTCGCTTTCGACGTTCCTGGAATGCTCCCTGGGCTATCGATGCGCCGGCTGCTGAACAGAATTTGTCACGGCGTTTAAAGACTGTCACTGCGATTCAAGTCAACGATCCCATTGTGATCACTCTGAATGATGAACGTCTCTGGGAGTATCCTTGGATTTATATTGTTGAGCCTGGCAACTTGCACCTACGAGAAGAGGAGGTGCCTCGCCTCAGAGAGTTTCTTTTGCGTGGTGGAACTTTGACGTTTGATGATTTTCACGGTCCACTTGAGTGGGCACACTTTGTTAAAGAGATCGGCCGGGTGTTGCCGGATCGCGAGATTGTAAATCTCGAGCCCGATCATCCAATATTTAGTTGTTTTTACACAGTCGAACGGTATCCACAGATCCCAGGGCTTGGCGCCTTCTTTAGCGGCCGGACATGGGAAAAGGGAGGCTTCGTTCCACGTCTCCGAGCTATCCTTGATGATAATGGGCGAGCCATGGTGTTGATTAACTGGAATACTGATATGGGTGATGGTTGGGAGTGGTCGAATGCAGAGGAATATCCTGGGTTTATTCAGTACACAAGACAAGCCTATCGGATGATTATTAATGAAATTATTTATGCACTAACGCACTGATACAAAGTCTAAGTGTCTGGGAGAGAGAATTGGGAACCGACATCAGGATGGATACAAAGTCCCAAGTCATATCCGACGAGTTGGCCGAGCGGGTGGTGCACGGCCGCCAACAGATTGTTCAGCAACTGCAGAAGATTATTGTTGGGCAGGATGAATGCATTGATCTAGTTCTAACGGCTCTATTTACAGGGGGCCACTGTCTCATTACAGGAGTACCGGGGTTAGCCAAGACTCTGCTAATTAAGACCTTGGCTAAGATACTTGACCTAACATTTCGTCGGATTCAGTTCACTCCAGATTTAATGCCAGCTGACATAACTGGAACCGAGATTCTAGATGAGGATGATGGTCATCGTGCCCTACGTTTTGTCAAAGGTCCAGTTTTTGCCCAAATTGTTTTAGCTGATGAGATTAACAGAACACCACCAAAGACGCAGGCGGCGTTGCTTGAAGCCATGCAGGAGTTTCAAGTTACGGCAGCAGGTCGCACGTACGAGCTAGAACCTCCATTTTTCGTGTTGGCAACGCAGAATCCTATTGAGCTTGAGGGGACTTATCCGTTACCGGAGGCGCAGCTCGATCGATTCATGTTCAACATCGTGATGTCCTATCTGTCAGAAAATGATGAAGTCCGAGTTGTAACTAAAACGACTGGGCTCGAGCAAAATGATCTTGATTGTGTTTTGCGTGGTGCTGACATTCTGGAATTTCAGAAATGTGTGCGTCATGTTTTTGTTTCTGAAGAAGTTGCACGCTATGCGGTGCGGTTAGTTGATGCTTCTCGGCCAGGGCGCCCGCCGAATCTTGAGTTTGTGAACAAATGGGTGAAGTGGGGTGCCGGGTTACGCGCATCGCAGTCACTGATTCTGGGAGGCAAGGCCCGTGCGCTGATGCAAGGACGCTATCATGTTGCGGTTAGCGATATCGTCTCGCTGGCGTCGCCTATTTTACGGCATCGAATTATCACTAATTTTTATGCTGAATCCGAAGGTATTGATGCAGATGCTGTCGTAGAACGTTTACTTGAAGCAGTTCCAGTACCGAAGAGTGGTCTGTAAAGTGGCAATGTCTGGTACAGGCAGAGAATTACGTTTATTGGATCCTGCGATTATTGCAGGTATAGGCTCCATGGAACTTAGAGCTCGAACGATTGTTGAAGGCTTTCTGGCGGGGTTACACCGAAGTCCAATGAAGGGCTTTAGCGTTGAATTTGCAGAGTACCGGCAGTACTTACCTGGCGATGCTTTGTCCATGATCGATTGGAAGGTATATGCACGGAACGACCGCCATTACGTCAAGAAATTCGATGCGGAAACAAACGTTGAGTGTCATGTGTTACTCGATGTGAGTGCATCCATGGGTTATGGGTCACGTGGATTAACTAAATTAGATTATGGTTCCTATCTCGCGGCGTCCCTGAGCTATCTCATGACGCAGCAACGGGATTCGGTGGGCTTTATGGCGTTCGATGATCATGTTGTTAATCATGTACGAGCGAGCTCTCGTCCTGGACAGCTACGTGCTGTGTTGTTGGCTTTGGATCAGTTACTTTTAGGGCAACAATCAAATCTTGCAAAGCCCTTCCATTTATTAGCGGAATCATTGGTCAAACGGAGTGTAGTCGTAATTATTTCTGATTTATTAGATGATCCAGATAAGGTTGTCCGCGGTTTAAAGCATCTTCGCTTTGGTGGCAATGATGTCATTGTGTTTCAAATTCTCGATCCTGATGAGCTCGAATTTCCTTTCGAAGGTGCCACGAAATTTCATGACCCAGAATCGGCGGATGAATTAATGGTCATGCCATCAGAAGTAAGAGCAGACTATATTCAAGCCATTGAAGAATTAGTTGCAAAGTACGACCGAGACCTTAAACTTGTCAACATTGATTATCATCTTGTGGACACGTCTAAGCCGCTGGACCTTTCACTAATGCACTATCTGTCGACTCGTAGCCGTCGAGGTTAAGTCCCGAGATAGGCATGGGGCAGTTCTTGGATTAGTTGACATCATGCTAGGATTTTCCCTTCTTGTCCCCGCATTTTTATTCGGTTTGTTAACGATTGCAGTGCCGATTGCATTGCATTTGATTAAGCGTGAGACAGCGCCGACGGTTTCATTCAGCGCCGTTCGGCTACTACGTCGAACGCCAATAGAGCGAACCTCTCGCCGTAGTTTAAGTGACTGGTTGCTATTGATATTGAGGGTTGTCGCCTTAGTGCTGCTGGTTCTCGGTTACGCTCGTCCCTACTCAACTGATGCACTTGGTGCAGACAGTAGGCCGCTTCTCGTGGTGGCAGTCGATATTTCATTTAGTATGACGGGTGACGGTCAATTTAACCGAGCGCTACGGTTGGCCGAAGAGGCACTACGTGGTGCTCCGGATGACCATGCGGTGGCTGTAACTGCCTTCGACACTGTCGCCCAAGTCATTGCTGAACCGTCGTTCGATCGTCAGTCTGCCGTCGCGAAACTCAGACAACTGATACCAGGTGCAGGGGCGACAAGCTATTCTGCGGGTTTAGACCATGCGGCGAAACTCATCGGTCAGCGAGCGGGTGGTATTACGGTCATAAGCGACCTTCAGTTTACGGGTTGGCGTGAATCAAATCGTGCGAGGTTACCGGAGAAGATTGATATTAGGGTCATCGATATTGGAGCACCGCTGGACAATATGGCCCTTATTCAGATTCGGCCCGAGCCAGCTCGAACAGTGGCGATGATTTTAAACAGCGGAGTTGAGGTTCAGAATACGTCCGTACGCCTTTTGCTTGACGAGCAAGAAATTGCTCAGTCTGAGATTATTGCGCCAGCTGGTCAGACTGTGGAAGTGGTATTTCCAGTTGTCCTACCGAAGTCTGGAGAAGTACAAGTGGTCTTGAATGATCCTCTAGGTGTGGCTATCGATAACTCACGCTATATGTTGCTGAAGAGTCCTGAACCAAAGTCGTTACTAGTGGTAACGACTGGTGAAAACTTGAATACTGACGCATTTTACCTTGAACAGGCTCTAGGTGTTGGTCGTGAACAGACAGGCTTTCAGGTTGTGTTGATTCCGGGTACGAATATTGCACCGTTGATACAGTCGACCAATCCAAATAACCTAGCTGCAGTTTTATTATTGACGACAAGAGGCTTAGATCAAGCGAGTCAACTATTGCTTGCAGAGTTTGTTGCCAATGGCGGAGGAGTGTTAATTGTCGCAGGGGAAGATGTGGAACCGGCTACGGTTAACGCGTTTCTTCAAGGAACTCTAACTTTGTCACACAGCAGTCTGACAAATCTAGAGCGGAACTTAATTCCAGTTAATAGACGTCATACAATTTGGAGAGCTTTTGGTGAGCGCCTTGGCAATCTCAGTCAGGTGGGGTTTTCTTCGACCATGACTATCACACTTGACGGGCAAGCAGAGGTCTTAGCTAGTTTCAATGATGGGTTTCCAGCACTGGTTGAATCAAAAATCGGTGATGGCAGCGTAATAGTCTTTGGATCCGATCTAAACAATGAATGGAATAATTTTCCTCGTCATCCCACGTTCGTGCCATTCGTGCACGAGATCGTCCGATATCTAACTGCTGAACGAGAGATGTCACATGATTTCGTGGTTGGCAACGTTCCGCGAGAGGTGGCGGAGCGACCCGGGTTTGCAACCCTAGTTGCTTCTGGTCGGCGCATTGTCATTAATGTCGATAGTGCCGAATCTGATCTCAATCGACTTAGCATGGATGAGTTTATGGTAGCTGTTGATAGGCATCGTGAGGCTGTCGATTCTACGATGGGTGAATCGTTAAGCGAAGGGCATGATGTTCACCAATACTGGCAGTATATATTTGGTCTGATGTTGGCCATCTTGATGACGGAAAGTATGCTAAGTGCTCGAACGAGCTAATTTGATGGTTAAAAACCATATTACGGAATTCGATTCGGTATTGACGCATATACGGCGGCGTTGGACAACAAATATCTTGCTCCGACTTTTTGGGCACGTGGGACTCGCTCTTAGTTTGATCGTGGTCATGGCTGTGGTAGTCGAAGCTGTTTGGCAACCGACCGACCTGCCATTGATTGTGCTTGCGCTGGTGACCTGCTGCATGGTTGCAACTTTTTTAGTCTGGTTGTTTTGCCGCACATGCTTGCTTCCAGACAATCGCAAGCTGGCCAGATTTGTTGAGGAATGTGTACCTGAACTTGGAGACAGTTTTGCCAGTGCCACGGAAGTGGTTCACAGTTTAGAGAACCGTGCTATCGGAACTCTTGTGCTGGCCGATACGATAGCGCGATTACGTGAGGTAGATCTTGAGCGAGTGATCAGCCGCGCACAACTTTTCCGGATGGCTAGCTATGGCGTAGTAACACTGACTAGCTTGATATTTGTTTTAAGTCTTGCGGTCGAACCTGGGCAGCGAGTTACCGGCGCTGTTCGACTCTACGCGTTCCCAGAAAATGTGTTCATTAATGTTGAACCCGGTGACCTTAAAGTTGTTGAAGGGCAGTCTATACGGATACGGGTAACGCTCGGTGGTGTGAGCGCTGCATCGGGAAGGACACGACCAATCTTGGAATTGAATCAAACATCAGAGTGGCGTGAAATTGGCATGCAGCCTGTCGATGAGGGATACGAGTTCGAATTAGCCTCTGTTACCGACAGCTTTAACTATCGTGTAAGAGCCGCTAGTGCAAAATCAAGCGAGTATTCGGTCATTGTGTTAACCGCACCACGTGTTGAGCGGATTGATGTTGAATACGAATATCCATTATTTACGGGATTAGAAAGTCGGATCGAGATGGACGGTGGGGACATTTATGCTCCTCCTGGCACCAAGGTGACGTTATTTATTCATGCGAATAAAGGGGTGCAGGAGGGAGAGATTCTACTGGACAATGCCGGACGGCTTGACTTGGTGGGCGACGTAGATGGGCCTTCAATTCTAGAGGGCACCTTTGAAATCTCAGGGAATGACTCGTACCAGGTGAATTTTACGGATGTTGACGGTCTGAATTTAAAAGACGAGATGAAGTACTTTGTCCGTGCCATTGACGATCGTCCTCCAGAAGTGAGATTTCTACGACCAGCGGCTGACCGTTCAGTGACTCAGTTAGAAGAAGTAACGGTCGAAGTGTTAGCTGATGATGATTACGGATTCGAAAAATTCGAGCTAGTTTACGCTGTTGGAGGTGGCGCTGAAAAAACCATTCCTTTTGAACATGCACTGTCGTCAACAGAATTAGTAGAGATACACACTTTGTATCTTGAGGACATGAAAGTGCAACCCGGCGATTTCGTCACCTACTACGCACGTGTCAGAGATGTGAATCGGGCGAAGGCGTCTGTCGAATCACGGAGCGATATTTTCTTTCTTGACGTGGTGCCTTTTGAACAAGAGTTCGAGTTAGCACAGAGTCAACAACAGACTGACAGTTCAAATAGCGGATTAGATGATCTTATTGCTGCGCAAAAAGAGATCATCATTGCAACGTGGAAATTTGAACGGCAGAACTTGTTAGATGAGGAAATGCTAGTGGTGGCACGGGCGCAGGGTGAGTTAAGAGCGCTTGTCAGACAGATCGGAGGATTAAGTGATCGGCGTGTTCGGCAAGCGGATGCAAGGAACCAAACTGGACGCATGAACAACCCCTTGGTATTAGCCGACCAGGCGATGGCTAGTGCTGAAAATTGGTTAGGTAAGGCTGAGAGTGCTAAAGCTTTACCATTCGAAAAGGAGGCTCTAAGTCAGTTGCTGAAAGCACAGGTCGAGAATCGTCGACGTCAAGTGTCGCAGCAGCGAATGCGAGCTGGTGGAGGTTCGGGTCAATCGACCGTCGATCTTTCTGCTTTATTCGATCGGGAATTACAAAGAGAACAACAGACAAACTACGAATTGAGATCGCAAGGATCAGAGGTGGAAGAGAAGAAGCGAAGTGAATCACTAGAACGCGTACGCGAACTTGCTTACCGCCAAAACGCGATCAGTCAGGAACAACGCTTGTTAGAGCGTCAAAAAGAACAAATGAATGTTGAAGAAATGCGACAACAACTCGACCGCATGACTCGTGAGCAAAATGACGTACGGTCAGAGGTTGAAGAGTTGAACCGCCAGCTCGGTGACACTCGTCGAACGGCGTCTACCTCAATAAATTCCTCCGATCTTAGTGAACGAATTCGCAGTTTATCTGAAGCGATGCGAAGTGTAACAAGTAATTTGAGACGCGAAGACTTACCTGGTGCTGGTTCAAGTAGTGATGATGCGCTTGCACAGCTACGAAACTTGGAACATGAATTACGTAAATATGATTCAGAAGAATGGCCGAAACTTTTGAAAGAGTTGCACTTGGAGGCGCAGCAACTGGCTGTTGCTCAGCAGCGTCTCGAAATGGAATCGCATTACCTAGCTCAAGGTGACGCAAATCCTGAGAGTAAAAATCAAAGAGCCTCGGTGCAACGACGTTTAGCGGAGCGAACAGAGACATTTGAACGCGATGTTCAATCAGTCGCATCTTCAGCTGTTGATGAATTAGCAACGGTGCTTGAGCCGGCGGTTCGTGAATTTAGAGAAGCACGCGTACCTGAACAAATACGTGAATCGGTTACTGACCTGTTCGCGTTATTCAATTCAGAAAATACTGCGGTCTCTGAAGACCAATTGGAAAAATTTTTTGTCAGGGAAAATGAACTAACGGAAGCGCTTAACCGAGTGACTGAGCGTATCGGGGCCGCAAGCGATCGTGGTAACGCCGATGCAGATCGATTTTCTGAACAACTAGCGCAGTCAAGCGACCTTCGTGATCGACTCGCCACCATTGAGCGCCAGATAGAGGCGCTGTCTAGCAATCAACTCACTTCAAATAATCCTAGTGCTGGCGAAGAGCTGTCAATGGCCGACTTGTTTGCTGAGTACGATCGAGCGCTTCATGAAACTCAAGATCTTCTTAATGAACTGCGCAGAGAAGATTCTGTCCTAGATCAACGTTTGGCGAATCAAGTTGAAAATCGAAGGAGTGTGTCGGCTCCAGGTACACAGGCGTTTAAGCAAGATTATTCACAATGGGAGGCGCTTAGACGGGATGTGGAACTTGCGCTTGAGAGATTCGACGCGCGACGCTCTGAGTACCTTGCTAATGAGGAGATGTCTGACAGTGTCAACGCCGGTGCTGACGACCGAATGCCTGAAGAATATCGTAATCTGGTTGACACTTACTTCAGGTCGTTAGTTTCACAGAAACCACGCTGAAATCATTCAGACGAATTTTATGCACTTCGGTAATCTTTTTCCCTTATGGGTGAATGTTGGCCTCGTTGCCGCACTAGTTTTCGTGACGGCTTGGACCTACGCGCGTTCGGCGATGCAACCGTTGTCGAAAGAAAAACGATTGGTGCTTGCCACCTTACGGTTTATAACGCTGATTCTTCTTTTGGTGATCCTGCAACGTCCAATTGTGGTTGAGCATAGAGTAGCAAATCCAGACATAGTAGTTCCGGTACTTGTGGATGTTTCACGGAGCATGCGACTTCAGGATGCTGGTGGACAATCAAGAATATCTCGTGCAATCGAAGTTGCACACAACGTTTTGTTGCCGTCAATTCGTGAGCAATACGATATTGAGGTGTTAGGGTTTGGTGACAAGTTGCAGGTCGATGACTTGTTGCAACTCAAGGCTAATGCTAGACGAAGTGATTTAGCTGGTGCTCTTGACGAAGTCCGGGAGCGTTACCGCGGTCGTAGTGTGGGCGGCATCATAGTTATATCTGACGGTGGTGATACTAGTGACCGTGAGCCAGCAGCGGTTATACAGGAAGGGGATCCGCCCATTTTTTCGATTGGGGTGGGAGAACCGGACTCCTTTAGTGATCGCGAAGTGCTAAGCGTTACCGTTGGAGAGGCGCCACTACCAGAATCAATTGTCGAATTAGCTGCATCGGTAGTGAGTTATGGATTTGGTATTGACCCAATCGAAATCCGCTTACTTGAAGATGGTCGAGTCATACAGGTGAGTCGAATAATTCCTACGACGCCGGGCTCGCCGGTGAGAAAGATTTTCCGCGTTTCCCCAAAACCGGATGTTTCGACCCTGTATACCGTTGAGGTTGCGAATGACCCTGCGGAATTAACGACGAACAATAACACTCAACAGGTGCTAGTGAAGCCAGCGGAACGTACGCGCCGCATTCTAATGATTGAGGGGGCGCCTGGGCATGAGCATAGCTTTCTGAAACGTGCATGGGGTGTCGACCCTGGTCTCAAGCTGGATTCGGTCTTAAAAAAAGGACAGAACGATCGAGGGCAAGACACCTTCTATATTCAAGGTCATGATGAGTGGACTAGAGCGCTATCAACTGGCTTCCCGGAGGAACGTCATGAGCTGTTTCGTTATGATGCGGTCGCCTTTGGGAACGTTGACTTCCAATCGTATTCGGCAGAGCAGTTGTCGATGATAGAGGAATTTGTTTCGCGTCGAGGTGGCGGAGTCATGGTTTTCGGTGCTCGGTCATTTGCAGGTCGAGGATTGGAAAATACGACTCTTGCCACTATTCTTCCTCTTAACGTCAGCGGCAAGTTGCCTAATTTATCATTGCCGATTAACCAAGAACCACACCGTGTCAATCTAACCTTTGATGGTGAACGACACCGTATTATGCATTTAGGTAATTCAATTCAGTCGACACGAGATCGATGGTTGAACGTTCCACCACTTGCAGCGGTTTCTGTGCTTGGCGGCCCGAAACCTGGCGCGTCGCTACTTGCCTTCACGTTGGGTTCAACTGGTGGTGTATATCCCCTGATCGCAGTTCAGCGGTACGGACGAGGCCGCACGATGATTTTTATGGGAGAGGCATCATGGCGTTGGAAGATGCTTTTACCTTCAGACGATACGACCTACGAAACTTTTTGGAGGCAAACAGCGCGATGGTTGTCGACAGCTAGTCCAGGACCGGTCACGGTGGTAGCTCGTGGTGGTGTTAGTCTAGGTGACGAAGTTACGATCGATCTATTCAATCGTGATGTGCGATTTGAGCCCGTACTCAATAGATCGATTGTTGCCCAAGTGACTAATCCAAATGGAGAAATCGTTCAGGTTCCTCTGGCTTTAATAGATGGTGAGACTGGTCAGTATGAAGGTAAATTTACACCGATTGACCGTGGCGTCTATCGTATCGATGTGGACAGTGGTGAAAGGACAGCTGATTTTCGTACGGTGCGCGATTGGATATTGATAGGTGGTTCAGATTTGGAGTTCGCAGGGCCTCGTCTGCATCGCGAAGTGCTCTCAAGAATGGCAACCGTGAGTGGCGGAGCAATGATGGAGTTAGACACTGTGGGTGATGTATCCACAATGTTACAAAATCGTCTTCTGGATCAACGGCCATTGGTACCACGTGATCTTTGGGACAGCCTTTGGATCTTTTTACTACTGGTTGTGTTGCTGTCAGTTGAATGGGCACTTCGTCGGCATTGGGGATTACGATGAACCTTGGGATTCCTGAGCGGTGCTCTCTGACCACAAGACTGAGCAGTTACGTATTTTCTCTGACGTTAATTGTAACAGTTTGCAGTGTTCAGGCGGATGCACAAGAACGCTATGCGCTTATCATATCTGGTGCGTCAGGAGGCGCTTTATACGCTGAGCGATATGAACGTTGGCGTGCAACACTAGTGTCTTCTCTACGGAGTGGCTTCAGATTTCAAGACGATCAGTTGTTCGTGCTCGCAGAAACGCCAGGGCCAGATGTCGGGCGTGCATCACGAGAAGGTGTTCGACAGGTGATTGATAATTTACAGGCGAGAATGACTGTTGATTCATTATTACTAGTTGTATTAATTGGACACGGAACGTTTGATGGAACGGATGCTAAATTCAACTTGGTCGGGCCGGATTTGGAGGCGCGTGAATGGGACAGGCTAATGGATACTTTGCCTGGACAGTTAGTGATCGTTAATACGACTGCAGCAAGTTTTCCATTTATGGAGCGGCTCGCTGCGCCAGGTAGAATTGTGATTGCAGCAACTGATTCCTCAGCTCAACGTTATGAAACTCGCTTTGCAGAATTCTTTTCTTCTGTTTTCGAAGTTGATTCCAGTGATATCAATAAAGACGGTCGTGTTTCGATCTGGGAAGCTTTTTTGTTTTGCAGTGAAGAGGTAGAGCGTTGGTACGAGCGGCAGGGACAACTAGCCACAGAAAGACCTGTCCTTGAGGATTCCGGCGATGGAATAGGTACCGAAGCCGGTGGAGAGGGTATGGATGGCCTCATCGCTCGTCAAGTGTTTCTTGATCAACCTATTGAGTCACAAGTGAAGGTGTATCCAGAATTTGGAGAGTTGTTTGAACGACGCGATCAACTTGAACAGCAAGTTGACAATATTAAGACGCGCCGTTCGGATTTGACGCCAGAGGATTATCGACGTGAATTGGAGCGTCTTTTAATCGATCTTGCTAAAGTATCAAGCATTATTAGAAACAAGACTCAATAGGACATCGTTATTAATATTGCCAGCTGACCTTTTGGGTAAGCATTATTGGAAAACGTTTCATTGGTTAAATATGCCTTGTAGGCACATTCTTATATGTTCGCTCAGTGCGTTTGCAATGTTGGGGGTCTCAACCGAGATCCTTTTGGCGCAGACACCTGACTTGGTCACTGATCGTCCAGACCAGACGGAATCAAGTGTGGTCGTGCCTCTAGGATTTGCTCAGGTTGAAACGGGATACCTCTATACACGAGATTCCGGTAGTTCGAGTCGGGAAGCACCTGGAACACTTGTTCGTATTGGTATTGCTAGACGCGTTGAATTACGTTTCGGTCATGCCGGCTTCATTTCGGCAGCCAGTGGCTCTGGTGTTGGGGATAGTCAGATTGGAGCCAAGGTCAACTTAGTCGGAGAATCAAGTTGGCGTCCTGAAGTCGCGGTTCTTACGGGTTTCTCGCTGCCGACTGGTCAGGCCAGTCTATCGAGTGGTCGCGTTGACCCATCGGTACTCGTAGCATTCTCTCATACGTTATCATCTCGCGTGTCACTAGGTTACAACATTGGGCACTCTTGGGAGTCGCCGAATAAGATCTCTGCTCGCCAACGGTTGCTTCGGTATTCGCTTGCTCTTGGCGTGGAAATAACTGATAAGTTTGGTGGATTCGTTGAAGCTTTTGGCAACAGAGCGTTCAATAGCAGTAGGAGTCCAGCGAATTCTATAGACGCTGGTGTGACATATCTGTTGGCAGACAATAT
>CAJXDY010000027.1:0-30568 GCA_913052135.1 uncultured Acidobacteriota bacterium | reverse complement strand
AAACGCGTATTAGAAGGAATGGCTTGTCGTCAGGAACGAGGTACGGTTGTTCTTTTGGATCCAGATAGAATTGAGGTTCGCGGTCTCCCCTACGCAAACGTTCTACTCTTTGGTAGGGCAAAACATGCGTCCAAAATTTTTCAACATCGAACACATCACCTGCATCCAGCATCAGAACCTTCACACCTTTACTGGTTAGGTTGTATGCAGCCATGCCACCTGAGGCTCCACTACCAATAACGATGACGTCATGCTCTTCTGGTTGCCGAAGTATTTCCATTACTGTTCCTCATTTCGGTTTCGTGATACTTGAGGATCCCAGTTCAAGTGCTCCGCGTGGTTACACCCCTCGAACTCACTCATAACCGTGTTACCTTGAAAATCCAATTCCTCGAACATCCCAATTTCTGAACCGTAATACCCTTCGATCGTGAGCCCCCGAAACTCAGCGAAAAAGTCGATTGCTGCCTGAGGTATCGCTGACGCAGCATCAGGCGCAGCCAGGTCAGTTAGCAACTCAACCTGCGACGCTTCATCAGTTTCGACGAACCGCTGCCCAAACCTCTCCGAACTCAGGCGATCCAGTAATTTCAAACCACGACGAAAACCGTCACGTTGGATTGGCTTCTTATTCATCCAAGTCCATGGATCGAAGCCCTCATTTTTTTTATCGCTGGCAAGAATAAAATCGATGTACTGATTGACGTTGGCAGCACGCGCACCCGGAGTATCAGTCTCTGGAATTATCAGTTCTGAAAGTACAGTCACAGTCTCGTTCTCAGCCACGGTGAAAAATTGCGGTTGCCAGACTTGTCCGTCCTCCAACGGTACCCGTGGGTGATGGCCATCCCCCGCCAACACAGAACCGGAAGTCTGCCCAGCTAGAACTTGGGCGGCCGCAGAGGCACCCAAGGTCTTTAACACCGCTCGGCGGTCAATGGATTTCGACTTAGACATGAATTTTGGCTCCAATTTTAAGGCGTTGTCATGACTGCAGTATAAACTCCTTGCTGGGCGCAAAAACAGCGAAAAGAAAGGCGAAAACATCTTCGAATTCCTCGTGAATTTGTGATCGCTTCCATGCTAAGCTTCCATCGTCTGTACATTGCAAAAACTGTGGAGGTTTGACGTGGCTCATCATAAGATCCTTGGGAAAAACTACACAACACCAGACCTTGTAGCCAAAGTGACTGGCCAAGCGAAATATGCTGAAGATTTTCGTGCTGAAGGTATGGTATTTGCCAAACTCTTACTCAGTCCAATGCCGCATGCCCGCATCACGCGCATCGACACAAGTGCAGCTGAAGCTATGGACGGAGTGCTCGGAATTCTAACCGAAGACGACCTTCCTCCAGTAGATAGTGACGGCATTCAAGAACGCGCGCTGAACTCCACAGAGCCGTTGTATGAAGGTCAACCAATCCTTGCCGTCGCAGCAATTGACGAAACAACAGCAGCCGATGCTGTCGAGAAGATCGAGGTCGATTACGAACCTCTGCCCTTCGCGGTCGATCCTCTCGAAAGCTTACGCCCAGGAAGCTCCAACGCGCGCCTTGATGGAAATGCCTACGTTGGGCGTGAAGTGCAAACAGTGAAGTGGACCGCTGATGACTTTGCGGAAGAAGCAACCGGACGTCTGCCCATGGGTGAACCTGGGGAAGAGTGGAGCTTCGGTGACATTGACACAGCTTTGGCAGAAGCTGATCTGGTCTTAGACGAAACAGTTATTCAGCAATCTACATCCCACCAGCCACTTGAAACACGAACGGCCATGGCTTATTGGGAAAATGGAAAATGTTACCTCTTCGCGTCAACACAAAGTGTCGTACGTAGCCATGCTCCGGCGGCAAATTGGATTGGCATAGAACCTGAAAATTTAGTTTTCATTGGCGAGTATTGCGGTGGTGGATTCGGCAGCAAGATCCCTGGTTCGATCTTTGAAGCAATTCCTGGCTTGCTTTCCAAGAAAATTGGTCGTCCGGTAATGATGCGGATAAACAGGCAGGAAGAGAACTACATCGGACGTGCGCGACCAGGTTGGCAAGGGCGCGTCAAGATGGGCTTCCGAAGTGATGGTCGAATAACGGGGATCGACCTGTACCTTATCCAGAACAATGGTCCGTACAACCGCCAAGGAGACTTCCTAAGCGGTGCACGAATGTCATCGCTCGCACATCAGCCTGACAGTATGCGGTTCCGAGGTATCAGCGTGCTAACCAACACGCCGCCCCACACCTCACAGCGAGGCCCTGGCGGCGTCCAAATTGTAGCAATGCTTGAACCAATTGTTTCGAAAGCAGCTCGTCAACTCGGTATCGACCAAGTCGAGATGCGACGTCTCAATGGCCCGTCTGGTGCAGCAGATTATGGACCACCAAACGCAGAAGGCGTGCGGCGCCATGCAACGAGTGCATTCGTGAGTGAAGCGCTCGACATGGGTAAGGAACTGTTTAAGTGGGACGAACGAAAAACACGCAGTGGGCAGCGCGTCGGCAGTAAGGTAACCGGCGTAGGAGTGGCATTGAGTCCATATGTAGGTGGCAGTATCGGCTACGATGGCCTCTTTACAATCAGGCCGGACGGTAAACTGTACGCACACTCTGGTATCGGCAATCTTGGTACCCACTCAGTATTCGATACGGTGCGAGCAGCAGCCGAGGTGCTCGATTTTCCATGGGAAAAAGTTGAAATCACTTGGGGGAATACCGGTAAAAACTTGCCCTGGAGTTCTGGTCAAGGCGGTAGCCAAACAACCCACGCCCACACCCGAGCGAACTGGGCGGCCGGCTTGGACGCAAAGCGCAAGCTGCAGGAAATCGCAGCGCGTGACTTGGGGGGTTCGCCGGAATCGTATGAGGTCGGCGGCGAGCGAGTCTATCATCGCTCAAACCGGTCGCGCTATCTGACCTTTGCAGGTGCAGCGCAGCGTGCTGTGGAGTTGGGCGGACGCTACGACGGGCACGAGTTGCCAGAGAGTATCAATCCATGGACGGTGAAATCAGCCACTGCGCTCGCCGGTCTTGGTTTAATGGGAGTTGCCCGAGACGAGTTCGGGCGCGATGGAGACACACTTAGCTACGTCATAGGCTTTGCTGAAGTTGCCGTAGACATTGAAACTGGTCATATCGAACTCGTAGATTTCACGGCGACTGCCGACTGCGGCACAATCATTAATCCACGAAGCTTGGGCGGTCAAATCTTAGGTGGCATCGTACAGGGTCTCGGTCATGCACGTACTCAGAAGTGGGTTTATGACCAGCATTGGGGACTGCCAGTTGCTAAACGTTTCTACTCGCAAAAACCACCAACGATCCTAGACATCCCCAATAAGATGACGTGGGGTGCCGTTGACATTCCTGATCCACAAACACCGGTGGGTGCTAAAGGAATCGGTGAACCTCCCGTGGGGGCGGCAGCAGGTGCAATCTTGTCTGCAGTGGCCGATGCGATCGGGGACGACTATTTCAAGCGAATCCCGATCACGCCAGACATGATTCTGACGTCTCTCGACGATGAGGTTTTGAGTGGACTCGCAATAAACGCATAGTTTTCACTAGGCTTCGAACACAAAAAAAGCGGCGAGCGCGTCTCGCCGCTTTTTTTGTTTAACATCTCCTCATTGCTATACCGACCCTAACTTGAGAACTCATCAATGGTAGCGTCATAGACCATGGCGCGGTACACTGAAGGAAATGTCTCGCGCAACAGTTGCCGTTCTTAAGACTCAGCCTGCCACTGTTCTACGCGATTATCACGAGTTGCTCAACCTCGCTGATTATCAAAATGTCATTGATCGCTCTGTGGACACCGCACTCAAGGTCAACATTTCGTGGCATTTTTTCTTTCCGGGAAGTTCAACAACCCCCTGGCAATTAGACGGAGTCGTACGAGCAATGAAACGTGATGGGTACGATCCGTCACTCATCCATGCCTGTCACAATCGCACAGTTGTTATCGATGCGCATCTTGGCGAGCGAGAGAACAAGCAGATCAATGTCGTGGAATCACACGGCCTAAGAAATGTGCATCTATACGAAGGAGAAGAGTGGATCAACATCAGAGATGCAGTGGGAGACCTAGCAAGTCGATTTATTTGCTTGAACGATGTTTATCCGAAAGGCTTTCTTATCCCGAAACGGTTCCTCGGAGAAAACATTATTCATCTGCCAACAGTTAAAACACATGTCTTCACCACTACAACAGGCGCAATGAAGAATGCTTTCGGTGGCCTCCTAAACGACCGCCGCCATTGGACCCATCCCGTTATTCATGAAACGCTTGTCGATCTCCTCATGATCCAAAAACGGATTCATCGCGGTATATTTGCCGTAATGGACGGAACGTTTGCTGGAGATGGACCCGGGCCACGCTGCATGACGCCACATGTTAAAAATATGCTCCTCGCCAGCAGCGATCAAGTAGCCATCGATGCGGTTTCGGCAAAATTAATGGGATTCGATCCTTTGTCAATTAAATACATCCGCCTCGCGCATGATGCGGGCCTAGGCTGTGGAGACCCTCGCGAGATCACGATCGTGGGGGATCATTCTGCAGCAAAAGAAAATTGGAAATTTGTTGGACCCTTTCAGCGCATGACATTCGCGTCACGAATGCAACACAAGATCTACTGGGGACCGCTTCGCAGACCACTTGAATGGTCACTGAAAACCATACTCGCGCCATGGGCCTATCTTGCCAGCGTTCTCTATCACGATAGCTTTTGGTATCCGCTGAAGGGACGTTCGGCAATGAAAAACGTCTTAACTAGTAATTGGAGTCGCTTGTTTGACAAATGGGATCAAACAGCCGTCGATAGCGATGGCTATCAAGTGGAAGACGGTCCACAAGTGAAGATCCAGCGCTCTGGCTTCCGCGCCTTCCTTGCTTCTTTTGGCATCCTTGGTAAATGTTTAAAAGACGCGCCTGAATTTACCGATCGTCGCCCGCAAATAACCACTAGGGCTAAATAACAGGACACCGCTTCCCCTGCCTCTCTTGATGATTGCGACTTCAATCGTGCGGAACGAAATCCGCGCTACCACGCTTAAGAAGGATCTCTCACGGTTGGATACTCAATGCCGAGCTGCTCAAGGTACGTATCGTACTGCGTAGGGTCAAAGTAGTAATTTCGCATCTCCTCACGAAATTCCTCCATAATCCCTTCATTTAGGTGAATGGCTGGTCGATCGTCAGCGCTAATAAATGAAACGTACTCTTGGCCCTTTGTTTGAACGTCGTTAAAGTAGGCCCATGATGCCTCCACCTTCTGAGGCTGTAACAAGAAATCCAAGGCCGTCAGCGCCATAACCTTCGCACCAGCCGTTGCACCCTTGTGTGCGATCGGCGTTGCCATCGCAACGGCGCTCGACCAATGATGACCACCGCCACCCGTTCGAAAATTCGATGGGAATCGTAGCGTGACGGTCGGGACGTTCCACGAGATATCACCGATATCATCCGACCCCCCACCGGTACGCACACCAGTTGGCGGCTCACCCAACGCACTCAACTCAGTTGCCAAGCCGATAGAATCAGCGCCCAACTCCTTCTGGAGCGCCTTGGCAAGCTCCTGATCCGCGTCGCTCCACTCGGGAAGGCCAATCGTCTTAATGTTCTCGTACATCGTTTCAGCAATTACCTTGTTGAAGTGGCGTGGCCAAGCCGACCCAAGAATGCGCCATTCCACCTCAGTATTGGTCATCTTGGCTGCCGCCTCCGCCGCTGTATTCCCAATCTCGAATAATTCTTTAATGTGGTCGTAGTCGAGCTCGCGGAAGTAGTACCAAACGGAGGCACGCGATGGCACAACATTCGGCTGGTCGCCGCCATCAGTAATCACATAGTGTGTACGCTGCGATAATCTGAGGTGTTCTCGGCGGTAATTCATGGCTGCATTCATAAGCTCAACTGCATCCAATGCACTTCGGCCGGACCAAGGTCTTCCTGCTGAGTGCGCCGACTCGCCGTGGAACGTGTACTCTACTGACACAAGGCCATTCCCGCTTCCCTCACCCCAACTCACGCCCATATTGCTACCAACGTGAGTGAAAATCATGATGTCAACATCCTGAAACAGTCCACCGCGGACGAAGTAAGCCTTCGACCCGAGCTGCTCTTCCGCTACACCCGGCCACAGCATAATCGTGCCTGGGATACCTTCGCGCTCCATGAGCTTCTTGAGCACAAGCGCGGCCGTGACGTTAACGGCCTGACCAGAATTATGCCCCTCGCCGTGACCTGGCGCACCCTCGATGATGGGATCGTGATACGCCACGCCTGGCTTCTGCGATGCTTTGGGAATGCCATCAATATCACTCCCGAATCCAATGATTGGTTTACCTGATCCCCAAGTTGCAATCCACGCCGTAGGCATTTCTGCCACACCCTGCTCGACCTCAAATCCATTGTCACGTAGGATACCTGTCACATAGCTCGATGTTTCAAACTCTTGAAAGCCCAACTCACCGAAACTAAAAATCTGGTCGACCGCCTGTTGCGTAAACTTCCGTAGACTCTCGACCTCTGTCACAGCCTCTTGCTTGAGTGCCTCAAGTTGATCCTCAGACTGTGCCGAGGCAGGAGCTGAGTTTACTAGTAAAACTAGCATCGCCACCACTGACCAAGAACGACTGTGCATAACAGTTCTCCTTAATCCCTCATGATTAGCTGCTACACGCCAAACAGCTCAACGTTGAACACACGTGCCAAAATGACAATGGCGGTAAGAACACAAAAGCCAATGAGACTCAGCCAACTGAATGCCGTCTCGAGCTTTGACGGATAGAAGTGTTTGTCCGTCTTTGGAATAACGGTTAGGCAATAGTACAGATTCAGGAAATAAATGACCGGCGCGACAAATAAAGCCAGCGCTGATGCTACCAACACTAAGTAAACCGGTTGTGGCATACCATAAATAATAGCTACCGATGAAACGAGTGAGAATAACATCGTCAATCGGTAGATGTTGTACTCGGAGTACCAATGCCGACGATGGGCGTCGGTCAGATCTTCACGCGCGATACCTTGTAGAGATGCCGTCGAGCGAAACATGTTGCGGCAACAAGCCCCAACAATCCGCGGCCACCCATCAAAGTAGTTGAACGCAGTTGAGAAAGTCGCAGCAAATGCTCCGAGGAGAAAAACGAGCATCATCTTTTGGCCAAGACTATCGGTAAAAATTCTAGCAATCTCACCCATAACAGCCCGGCCCTCAACTTCGTTCGGATACATCCAGACAGCTGCTAAGAGAAGAAAAATACAGGCAAGAAAAAACGAAATGATATGACCAAACCTAAAATCCCACAAACCTATCCTAAACCAACGTCGGCAGTACTCGACCCCGAATCCTGGAATTCTTGAAGTATCGATCGCTAGGTCAGTCTTCGAACTGGTGAACGGGTCGAAAGTCGGTGCCAATCCAGCTTTTTCCAGACTTGGCCTGACACGACCCATGCCGACCTTCTTCGCCTTCCCCCATTCCGAGGCTTGTAATGACACGTCAATTCCGGTCGGCAGTAATCCCAGAAAAGCGGCAATAATGAGCCACGAGCCAGCCGGTGTCTCAAAAATGACAAAATGACTAAGTGCGTCGCCACCAACGGGAGTAACAAAAAACACAAGGAAGGTTGACGCGATTAACATGCCAGCCAAAATCTTGGTCGCAGTCTCGACAGCAGCGTAATTTCCACGGAGTAGAATTACGACAGCGGTCACACCGAGAACAAATCCATATACTGGTTGAGAGAACGAAAATCCAAGGGTGGTCGTGAATAAGTAGTACGCCACAGCGGCTGCAGCAACGAGACGGCCAGCCTGACCAATGGCCGACTGAATAATCGTCGTAATCATCACATACCATAATGGCCATTTCTTCCAAGCTGTGCCGTATGCCTCGATCAGACTCTTACCGGTCGCGTTGGTAAACCGAAACGCCATCTCGAATCCGTAGTACTTGAAGATATAAGCGATTGGGATGCACCAGAGCAGAGCGTATTCGAAACGCCCACCCGCCACCGGGGCTGTGATCAAATGACTGGTCCCAACGCCCGTCATCATTAAGATAAGGCCCGGACCAAAATGCTTCAACATGCCCTTCCAACTCGTATTCGGCAAGGAGAGCTTATCTAGGTCAGTCTCAAGTTGCGTCACGACACCTGCTGGTTGGTTAGTTATGTGGTTAGACATATAAGATTCTCTTTATCGGTCAAGGTTCTTCTCGATTCTGAACAAACTGCCAGCCAAAACGGCCTTTGATGCATAGATGCCCTTGAGTAACTGAATGATCCATTGGGGACGTAACTTTGACGATCTCGTTCTCTTGTACATGCAGCTCAAGATTGCACCCCACACCACAATAAGGACATACTGTGCGCGTCACATCCTGCTTCGATTCGTCCCACTCACCAGTTGCACGACGGTCATGCTCACTCTTAAACATCAGAGCTCCAGTCGGACAAACACCGATACAGTTGCCACAATACACACAGGCCGAATCGTCCAATCGTCGATCAAATTCGGTCGAAATCCTGGCGTCGAAACCACGCCCAGCTACAGCGATTGCAAACGTGTTCTGAGCATCTTCGCCGCAGGCTTCAACACATTTGTAACAAAGGATGCACTTCGAATAATCACGAACATACATCTCATCATGAATTTTGACTGGTTGCTCGACCGTCTCCGCTGTCATGCCATCTGAAACATGGTGATGACCAGGACTCCGGCTATCACGATCAGCATGCGATACGTCTGCTAATCCAAATTTCGCAGCGTCTACCTCATAGTCGGTCATCCAGCGTTTGACGTCACCACTCGCTAAGGATAAATCAACAGACGACGCGAGAAGTTCAAGCACGAGCTTCCGACTATGGCGAACACGCGGCGTGTTGGTATGCACGACAGCACCCGGATGCACCTTGCGCGAGCACGAAGGAACCAGGGTTCGTGAACCTTCAAGCTCCACAACACAAACCCGACAAACATTCACAGGCGTTAAGGTATCCAGATAGCATAGTGTTGGCGTGTCTACACCCTGGACCCGGCAGGCATCTAGCAAGGTAGACCCCTCAGGCACGCGCACCACTTCATCATCGATGGTCACTTCGACCAGAGGTATTGTCTGTTTCTCCATTGCATCACTCACCCTTGGATCCTCCAAATAGTCCCAACGTAACTGCCGACTGCACTGCATTCGCCGCGGTGTGCCCAAGTCCACAGATGGACGCGTCGCGCATGACTTGACCTAGTTCATCCAGTAAATGAGCTTCAGCCTCAAGTGACGTCTGCACACCATCTCGGGCAAGCCGTTGTAATAATTCCTCTTGACGCACTGTTCCGACTCGACAGGGCACACACTGACCGCAAGATTCGTCCCTAAAGAATGCCGCGATCCGAAGAACAATACTACTCATATCCGTGTCTTCATCGAACACCATGACGACACCAGAACCCAGGGACGCACCGATGGCACGGGTCCCTTCAAACGTGAGCGGTGTGTCGAGATGTTTCGGAGATACAAATGATCCAGCAGCACCACCAAGCAACACTACCTTAAGTTGTTTGTTTCCGCGCACTCCACCAGCTAGATCAATGAGCGCACGCAACGTCAGTCCAAAGGGAACCTCATAAAGACCGGGCTGTTCGACAGCGCCTGATACACAAAAGAGCTTCGGTCCAGCGGACCCGTCAGTACCCACGCCAGCAAAGCTTGTTCCACCGTCACGTAAAATATCCAACACATTGACTAACGTTTCCACATTATTGATAACGGTGGGCTTACCAAAAAGACCAGCCTCAACCGGGTATGGCGGTTTATTGCGGGGTTCGCCACGAAAACCTTCGATCGAATTAAACAGCGCCGTTTCTTCACCACAGATATAGGCGCCAGCGCCTCGGCGTAGTTCAATATCGAAATTGAATCCACCGCCCATTACATTAGGTCCCAATAACGCTTCCGATTGGCAGACTTGAATCGCGTGTTCCAGTCGAGTTGTGGCAAGTGGATATTCACCCCGCACATAGAGATATCCCTCCTCAGCACCGACAGCAAATCCGGCGATCGTCATCGATTCAATGATGGCAAATGGATCCTCCTCCATTAACACACGATCCTTAAATGTTCCAGGTTCCGATTCATCAGCATTGCAGACAACATAGCGTGGGCTGACTTGCGATTTCGCTACCGCATCCCACTTCCGGCCCGTTGGAAATGCAGCACCGCCACGGCCTTGCAGCTTCGACTTAGATATTTCCTCAATAACGCGCGTAGGTCCAAGCTCGAGTGCTCTTTGAAGTCCTGAATATCCACCAGCACCACGATATGAGGCGAGGTTCGCCGGATCACAATCCTTAACACGGTGCAGCAACCTTAAGGCTGGATCAGGAGTTCCAATAGTTTGGGGTGTTGAAATGGTAGGTGTAATCGGAACGTCTGTTCCATCCAAAACGCTTTCAATATCTTCGAGACCAGCCGGCGCAATTGTACCGTCCTGACAATCTCCTGCCAGTTGGAACAGGACGGCTGGCCCACGTTCGCAAAGACCGAGACAGGGACTACGATGCCAAGTTGCCTGTCCGTTAGAGACTGGCGTACCTGATGGACCAACCTTGTGCTCGAGTGCCGCACACAACTTATCGGCACCTTGTAGCTTACAGGCAATATCGTCACAGACGTGGGCCACACGGGGAGGTCTGGTTGTTGTGGAAAGCAACGTGTAGAAACTCGCCACACCGTAAACCTCAGCGGGGGGAATTAATAACCTGCGGCAAATCTCATTGACCGCACCGGCTGAAATCCAGCCAACTCGTTTCTGTACAGCATGCAAGGTTGGGAGCAATAGATGTCTCCGAGAGCGAGCTTCCGAGAGCCCTCCATGTGCTACCTGAACCGACTCGGAAACATCTGCCTGACGCTCGAGCACGCTGTCAACCGCAGCACGCTCCGCCTCGCTCGTCTCGGCTGGCAGTAGTTTGAAATCCATCCCTACTCGCTCATGCGCCAACCGCCGTTTCGAGCTTTTCGATCCGTATTGCGGTAGCCTTGAAGTCAGCTGTTCCAGATTTCTTGTCCCATGTGGGATTTGTCAACTTATTAGTCTCAGCTTCGTCGGGAAAATGAAATGTTGTGAACGCCAAGCCAGGCCGTAAATCACCTGTGTAGCGAACAGTCATCTCAATCTCGCCACGACGTGAAAGGACTCGCACCTTCTCACCGCTGGCTACGTCCCATCGCCGACCATCAGATTCACAAATATCAAGCGTCTCAGCATGCCTGATCGGCGACTGGAAACCGCTACTCTGCACGCCGGTGTTGTATGAATCTAACCGGCGACCACTCGTGAGGCGGATCGGATATTCGTTGGTTAATTCATCCGCCGGCGGTGTGTGTTCGACGACACTAAATGGCGCCAATGGACCCTCCACTGGACGCTTCCACAGCCGGCCATGCAAGTATGAACTCCCTAAGCTTTGTTCGTCTGGACACGGCCACTGGATACCGCCGAGTTCTTCAAGTCTCTGGTAACTCATACCTCCATGCATTGGAGACAAGCGTCTCACTTCATTCCAAATATCTTCAGCGGTTGGATGACCCCAGTCGTGGCCAAATCTTCTCGCCAACTCACATAAGATTTCGATGTCGTCACGCGCCTCACCAGGAGGATCAAGTGCCTTACGGACACGTTGCACACGACGCTCACTACTAGTCACCGTGCCTTCGGTCTCCGCCCACCCTGCCGCTGCTGGCAGCACAACGTCTGCAAGTTCGGCGGTTTTCGTCAAGAAAATATCTTGGACAACAAGATGATCTAGTCCTTGCATTAAATGAATGGCGTGGGGGGCATTCGCTTCTGATTGTGCAGGGTTTTCGCCGATAACGTAGAGACTTCGGAGATCACCTCGTTCCATCGCTTCGAACATCAATGTCAAATGCCAACCATTCTTTGGTGGAATGACACAGTTCCAAGCCTGCTCAAACTTTCGACGCAGTGCATCATTTTCTACGTCCTGAAAACCTGGCAACTTATTGGGAATCGCACCCATGTCGCCTCCGCCTTGCACATTGTTCTGCCCACGCAATGGATTGAGCCCTGAGCCAAAACGGCCAACATGTCCGGTTAGTAAAGACAGGTTAATCAACGACAATACGTTGTCGACTGCGTTGTGATGCTCTGTAATTCCCAGCGTCCAACACATTTGCGCTTTCTTAGCACCTGCATAGGCATGGGCTAACTCTCGAATCGCCTCACCTGGCACACCGGTGATCCGCTCAGCATGCTCCAGGGTATAGGATGCAACCGCTTGAGAAAATTCGTCGAATCCAGTCGTGGCATTATCAACAAACTCTTTGTGTACCAATCCCTGCGTAATGATTTCTCTGGCAATAGCATTAGCAAGCACGACATCCGTGCCAACGTCCAGTCCAAGCCAAACATTCGCCCACTCGGCCGAACTAGTCCGGCGAGGATCCACCGTGTACAATCGTGCGCCGTTATGCACGGCTTTCAACAGATGATGAAAGAAGATGGGGTGGGTTTCTCTAGCGTTCGATCCCCATAAGATGATTAGATCAGCCTCTTGAAGTTCCGCGTACGAACTTGTCCCTCCACCGGCCCCAAAGACTGTCGCCAGACCGACGACGCTGGGAGCGTGTCAAGTGCGGTTGCAGCTATCGATATTATTACTGCCGATCACCGAACGGGCGAACTTCTGTGCCATGAAGTTCATCTCATTCGTGGTCTTGGAGCAGCTAAACATCCCAACTGCTGACCCACCATGTTCGTCGACAACTTGTTTCAGACCCGTCGCCGCTCGGTCCAACGCTTCTTTCCAACTTGCTGGTCGTAGCGAACCATTCTCGCGAACTAGCGGCTGTGTTAGTCGAGTGTAGGATTTCCCCATTTCATGTCCTTAGAACAATCGCAAATTTAAGAAAGTTTATCACGCCGGGCGAACTCCACGTCCCATACAGCCAATCTCATGCATGTACAGGCTATTATTCCTAAACAAGTTAGCAATCCTTTGGTAGTAACTCCGGTATAATTGCGGATCCTTGACGATTTTCTGATGTCTTGGTGCGAGCAGGAAAACCCCGCGAGCATTTTGGCATCCTTTTCGCGGGAGTTAAAACGTGCACTCGACCATGACGGTTATCTTGTTAGGGTTATTTTGTCTCGCGTTTGCGTCGATATCCTCCGCGCAGCTTACGTCCGCTCAAGACGGCCCAGTCGTCTATGGACATCATCATTTGAATGTCACAAGCATCGAAACACAGAAACAATTCTGGGTGAACACACTTGGAGGCGAGCCAGCTGTATTGGGTAACTCCGAAATCGTTAAATTTCCGAACGTCTTAGTGTTTATGAGGGAACAAACGCCCACTGATGGAACTATCGGCTCCACCGTGAACCATATCGGCTTTTGGGTACCAAGCGTTCGGGCCATTATAGATACGATTAAAGCAGCAGGTTATCCGATAATTACCAGGGCTGAGTTGCCAGCTTCTCAAGAAGTTGTTGACGACCTCGCGTACATTGCTGACCAGGATACGTACATCGCCTACGCTATGGCACCAGACAACATTAAAGTTGAATTTGTTGAAAACCGGACTCAGACGATTCCACTGACACTTCATCACATCCACTTTTACTCGCACCAACTCGATGCGATGAAAGCCTGGTATGTACAAACATTTAATGCCATACCGGGAATGCGTGGTTCGTTTGAAGCCGCTGACCTGCCAGGTGTGAATCTCACCTTCTCGCCATCGAGTACACCCTCGGAGAGCACTAAAGGCCGGAGCCTTGATCACATTGGATTCGAGGTCGACGACCTTAAGAATTTCTGCCAGCGATTGGAATCACAAGGTGTCAAATTTGATAGACCCTATCGGGAAATCCCAGGCCTCGGTATTGGTGTTGCATTTCTCACCGATCCATTCGGCACCTACATTGAGTTAACTGAAGGACTCGATAAACTGTAGCATCGGTCAAGCAAGTGATCTGCAGAACTAGATGCAGAGTTTGTTAATGTTTTCTAATATTTGAATCGTCGACGCTGGAAGAAAGTCGCGAGGTCAACATGCAAGACAGTAACCGAGAAGTAGCCTATGTCCTATTAAGAGTAACACTGGGGTTGGTATTCCTTTTCTACGGCCTCGGCAAACTACATTATGGCCTTGACACTTTTGCCCTAGGGCTAGCCACCCGGTTTACTAACACCCTGCTGCCTACCGTTCTAGTTGTGACCTTTGGTTATATTCTACCTTTCGTCGAGTTGGTTACTGGAATCCTATTAATATTAGGCGCGTTCAATCGACTCGCTTTACTCAGTGCGGGTTTACTTTTAGCAGCACTCACGACTGGCGCAGTCATTGAACCGAGTCCTGGTACAGTGGCCGATAACATTGGATTTGCATTGGTGGTGTTCTTGCTGCTCTGGACGGCCGATCGAAACCACTACTCACTTGATCGCCTAATGCAGCGCTGAGGGCCAACGTTCATCGAAAGAGAGGATCGAAATGAAGCATTACTGGGGAATTATTTTAGTCGTCACTATGTACTGTCAATTTCCCAACAACGCTCTTGCGCAAACACCCTACGAACCAAGTGCTGACAACCTAGCCGCACGTACTTGGTTCCAGGATGCTAAGTTTGGTTTATTTATTCATTGGGGTATCTACAGCGTTCTAGGGGCGGGTGAATGGGTAATGGAAGAACGTGGCCCCGCATCTTATACCGGTCGACCTGGCATACCTTCCGCGCAGTATGACCGGCTGGCTGCACAGTTCAACCCCACTCAGTTCAATGCTCGAGAATGGGTCGCGCTGGCTAAGGCTTCAGGGATGAAGTACATCACAATCACCTCGAAACACCATGATGGCTTCGCGATGTACGATTCCAGTCTGACCGACTGGAACATCGTCGATCGCACGCCATACGGACGTGACGTGCTCGCCGAACTTGCCGAGGCATGCCGAGAGGAAGGGCTCAAGTTATTTTTCTACTACTCCCAGCTAGACTGGCGACACGAAGATTACTTTCCACGTGGCCGCACAGGACTCCAAGCAGGGCGACCAGAAAACGGCAACTGGGACAATTACATCGACTTCATGAACGGTCAATTGCGAGAACTCCTGACTAATTATGGGGAAATCGGTGGGATCTGGTTTGACGGCATGTGGGACAAATGGGATGCACCGTGGCGACTTGATGAAACCTATAGACTAATCCATCAACTACAGCCTCAGACTCTAATCGGATCCAACCACCACCTAGCGCCCTTGCCAGGCGAGGACTTCCAAAGTTTTGAACACGATTTACCTGGCGCGAACACCACGGGGTATAACACAACAGAAATAGGCACACTGCCGTTCGAAACCGCTGAAACTATCAATCAGTCATGGGGGTTTAATCTTACAGACCACGACTATAAGAGCACTGACGATCTCATTCGCTACCTTGTCAACGCAGCAGGGCGAAACGCGAACTTTCTCCTGAATGTTGGACCAATGCCAAACGGGAAGATCCAAGGAGAGTTTGAGGAACGCCTGCATGGAATTGGTCGCTGGCTTGACGAATATGGCGACTCGATCTATGGCACTCGTAATGGCCCAATCGAACCTGGTCCATGGGGTGTCAGCACTGCCAAACAAGACACGGTTTATCTACACGTACTCAATTGGAACGATTCAATTCTCGCGCTCCCGGCGCTTAACCTAGAAGTCAAGGAGGCCCGATTGCTGCGCAATCAGGCTGAAGTTCCCTTTCAGATAATCGACCAGGCCCTGCTAGTCACCCTACCAACTCGACCCACGGACCTGATCGACGAAGTCGTGATTCTTACAGTGGAATAAAAACTGCCGTATGGCATTCGTGAATCACTCGGGTAACGCCTCGCTTTTCGGTTCAGGCAACCAAAAGCTAGCGGTAAAGCCCGCAACGTAAACAAAGAGGCCAACCAACGCAGAAGCATACGCTAGTTGCACCGTTGGATTTCCCCCGGGCATAACATTCGTCAGTTGTGTCGTCACCATCGCGAATGACGTGCCAATCATCCGTCCGCCGATATTCGCCGCAAAGCTCTCACCTGTTCCCCGGAGGTAGGTAGGATACACTCGTGGTAGATAGTTGCCCCAATAACTAAACTGCGCAACAGTACACACGCCCGCGACGAACAGTCCGACCTGCAGTACCGGAAGACTGGCCGTAGTCGCAAATAGAAACACTGGCGGCACGACCAATAAACCCGGCACCTGGAATACTCGCAATAGGCGACGCCTCGCAACTATCCGCACAGCAAGAAACGCCAACAGCAACCGACCCGTAAGCCCTCCCATCTCTTGAACCAATTGAACCGTACCGACCGTTTGTTCTTGTTCTGTTCGCGTTAAGCTTGTGATGTCCTCAAGGCCTGGAACAATCCGTGGCGCCTGCTGCAGTGCACCGAACGCTGCACCATAAGCACACGCAAACATTACTGTCGTTACGATTGTCGTCCGGCGAAATTCAGGTTTGAACAGTTCGACGATACTTGGTCGCTTTAATGTGCCTGCGACTTTCTGCTGGTGCCATGTTGGCGACTCTGGCAAAAATGGGCGAATAATAATGAGTGGTATTGCAGGAATAACCCCCGACATCAAGGTGTAACGCCAAGGTTCATGCCCACCTTGGATGGCTGGCAGCGCATCAGCGTATGTAACGATGAGAAAATATGCTCCACTGACCAGTAAACCTCCAACCGAAGAAAATGCCTGTGTATATCCGAGCACTGCTTCACGTTGCTTCGCATTAGGGAACAGCTCCGCCAGCCATGCTACTGCTGCTACAAATTCGACGACAACGCCAATAAACGTTGTGCAGCGAAAGAACAGGAGCCAGCCAATAGATGTGGCAAAACTGGCTGCCAACGCCGACGTTGCATAGATCAAGATGCTCCATACAAGGACGCGGCGGCGGCCGAACAAATCGGTCAAGTAGCCTCCAAGTAAGCCGAATCCACCGCCAGCCACCGCCGGCACGAAATACAGTAGACCGACCCAGAGATTAAATTCCGCTGACCCAGGCTGTACGCTCAAGAGCTCAAGCAATGCAGGGCGCACAATGAGCGGGAGCATTAAAAGCTCGTAAACATCAAAGGCAAAGCCGAGCGCGGCAACACCGCAGATTACCCATTGGAGAGGCGTGAGGCGTGAAAAAAATAATCCCATTATTATTCTGCCCAAGATCGAGCGAAGCAATTCCAAGATTCTCCACTAGCGGGCACAGAAACACAACCAAACAAAAACTATTCGTGTGTATGCCGACGAACCAGCAGCAGTGCAGCTGGTGTAGACTGGCTTGACAGTGCTGTTAGTTCTATTGATATGAGCCGAAGCGGGTAATGTATCGTGCACATCCTTGGACTTTTAACCGCTGCATTTCCATTTTGGGTCTTAGTCGCAAGTGCCCTCGCGCTCTATCACCCACCGTTTTTTACTTGGTTCAGTGGTTCATTCATAACGGTAGGCTTGGGTATCATCATGCTCTGCATGGGCATGACTCTATCCCTTAACGACTTTAAACGTATTGTCCAACACTGGCGTTTAGTGCTACCAGGTGTGACGCTGCAGTATACCGTCATGCCAACGCTGGGATGGCTAATCGGCTATCTGTACGAATTACCGACTGAATATGCAGTTGGCTTAGTACTCGTCGCCTCATGTCCTGGCGGCACAGCATCAAACGTCATCTCGTTTCTTGCCAAAGCAGATGTAGCACTGTCCGTCACGATAACAGCGGTCTCAACAATTCTTGCAGTGGCCATGACGCCAGCGCTTACAGCCCTACTAGCTGGCAGTCGAATTGACGTTAACGCAACTGGCTTACTCCTCAGCACGGTACAGGTCGTTATCTTACCCGTCGTCATTGGCATTGCCTTGAATAAGTACCTGACGACGATTACACACAAAATGCTTGCGGTTGCGCCCTTCGTAGCGGTAATTACGATCGTCCTAATCGTCGCCTCAATAATTGGTGCAGGAAAGCAACAAATCATGACCGCTGGCTTCCGACTTCTGTTAGCAGTATTCACATTACATATTGGAGGATTCTCTGCAGGCTACGTCGCGGGTCGGTTAATGTTTCACCAGGAGATCACCGCCAGGACGATCGCAATTGAAGTAGGGATGCAGAACTCGGGATTAGGTGTCGTCCTGGCTCGACAGAATTTTATCAGTCCCCTCGTAGCAATCCCATGCGCCATTTCGGCTGTCTTTCATTCACTCATTGGCAGTCTCCTAGCTGCATTCTGGCGGCAATCGACAGAATCAAAAACACCTCAAGACTATTAAAATGAAATATCTGATCGACAGACAATCTTTTGCTAAAATGCTGCCAACTAAGGAGGTCCTGTGGAGCAGACAACATTTGGCGTGATAGCGATCGTCCCTCCCGTGCTGGCTATTAGCATGGCGATCGCAACACGGCAGGTTACCGTATCGTTACTTGGCGGCATATGGATTGGCTGGGTGATCCACGCTGGTGGCAATCCCTTGCAAGGTACAGCTCAGGCCATATCCGCAATGATTGAGGTGTTCGCAGATCCAGGACAAACTCAGGTGATCGTTTTTACGTTACTAATGGGTTCACTGCTTATTCTGATGCAGCGTGGTGGTGGCATTGATGGATTTTTAAACTGGGTCAGCCAGTGGAAGTGGTCACGGACGAGACGTGGGGCTCAACTAATGGCCTCTGTCATCGGTCTCGGTGTGTTTATCGAATCGAACATCACGTGCTTGGTAGTGGGTACCGTCTCACGGCCACTGTTCGATAAACTTAAAATTTCACGCGAGAAACTCGCCTACATATGTGACTCCACTTCTGCACCAGTCTGTATACTATTGCCCATTAACGCCTGGGGCGCCACAGTACTTGGTCTTCTAAGTACACAAGCTGCACTCGGCAATCTTGGTGACCAGAGTCCACTTAGCATCTTCATGGCAGCAGTGCCACTGAATTTCTATGCTGTCTTGGCAGTCATTCTCGTTTTTGTCGTCTCAATAACAAATTGGCACATCGGCCCGATGAAGGTTGCGGAACGCCGTGCGCTTGAAGAAGGTAAAGTGCTGGCCGACGATGCGCGGCCAGTCGTGGCTGACGAAGTTATTATGATTCCAAGAAAAGAAACGGTAGCGCCGCGTCTTGGAAACATGTTGATTCCCCTGTTTGGAATGGTGGTAATGGTGTTTGCTGGAATTGGAATCACCGGCTCAATTGGGGCTCGTGAAGCAAATATTCTTGATCCCGGGCTGTTCGACATAATGAATCAGGGCTCAGGCTCAACAGCGGTTATGTGGGGTGTCCTCCTAGGACTGGCTTTAATGGTCCTACTATCAGTTCTTCAAAAAGCCTTTTCGATGCAGGAATTCGTGGATCTAGCCTTTAAGGGGGCTGGTGGCATACTGCCCCTGGCTGTGCTGATGGTCTTAGCTTTTGCGCTTGGTGACGTATGTCAGGCGCTCGGGACAGGTCCCTGGGTAGCAGCAAGTGTTAGACCATTTCTGACACCAGTACTGGTAGCACCACTCGTATTCTTAGTGAGCGCGTTTATTGCCTTTTCGACCGGAACGAGCTGGGGCACCTTCGCAATCATGATTACGCTGGCCGTGCCTCTCGTGTCGTTATTCAACAGTGAATCAGTCGTTGTGTCACTTCCGCTAGTTGTGAGCGCGGTGCTAGGCGGAGGGGTATTCGGTGACCACTGCTCACCTATTAGTGACACAAGCGTTGTCTCATCAATGGCCTCGGCGAGCGACCACATCGACCACGTCCGCACACAGCTTCCTTATGCATTGGTGGCAGGCGCGGGTGCGCTCATGTTGTACTTTATTGCCGGTGCTTTGCTCTGAAGCTACTGAGTGATCTGAACTAATAAATCGGCTGCTTGATCGACTTGGGCAGCCAAGGCTGTAACGGCAGCAGCAGCACGAGTAACATAGCTGCGCGCCTCATCCCACGCTCCTTCTTCGACTCCTTCTCGAATGCCCGGCAGAGTCTTAACACCGTAACCGGTATAGAGGCCAGGCGCGTAGACTAGATGCCTAAACCATGCCCGTTTCGGTAGACCACCTGCATAAGCCAACGTGCGTTCGGACGTGTAGATTAGACGATTTAGCTCAGAGAGGAGATCGTTATGTGTATGAATCACGCTAGGGCTGGTGTGGGTCACCGTTGTTAATCTGCGTTCGTATGCTTCACCGGCGCTCTCAAGCTCAGACAGCGCCAAGCGTAGTGAGGCCAGGTCTAGAGTTTCATTAGTATCAAGTTCGTTGTAATAATGCTCGATCTCGTCGACATAGACATCCATCGTGTTCGCGTAATCGATAAAGTTAAACGGTAAGACCGTCGCATCAGCTAATCGCAATAAAGCGGTACCCATAATCTGCGAAAGTGCACGTCCGTGCTTGAAATTCTTGTCACCAAAGTTTGTGTACCACGTGAACGAATCGTATTTCGAATGATAAACGCCCCCTCGGCTCTCCCCTCCAAAACCGAGATTAAGTGACGCCATCGTCAAGTGGTCCAAAAAGACGGTGTAGTCGGAACCCGAGCCCAAAGCGGTAATCGGAAAGTGTTCTCGATTCTCAATCTGAAGTTGCTCATCCAAACTGTCAGCTTGTTCGAGTTGTCTCGCCTTCAATTCGTCAAACACTGACCCATCCGAGCGTGGCCCTGAAACATCCCGTGCTAGTTCGTTCACAAACCACTGAAGTGAATGTGACCCTCCAGCCGACAACCAACCTGCGCTAGTACTGTCAGAATTGATATAAACTACACCGTTTGCATTCAGTTCAGTCTTGTGTTTCTCAGCCCACTCAGTCGATCCGAGTAATCCCCATTCTTCACCATCCCAGGAAGCAAAAAAGATAGTCCGCTTCGGCCGCCAACCTTGATCGAGCAACAGGCCTAGTCCGCGCGCTGTTTCCATCAACACAACGTTTCCACTCGTCGGATCAGTTGCACCATTCACCCAAGCATCGTGATGATTACCATACACGATCCATTGGTCGGGAAATTCTGCCCCATCGATGCGTGCAATAACGTTATAGAGTGGCCGCACCTGCCAGTCGAACGACAGCTTCAAATGCACAGTCGAAGGACCTGGACCTATTTGATACGTGATGGGGAGTGCGCCACGCCAATCTTCAGGTGCAACTGGTCCTCCCAAATGCTTCAGCAAAGGTAATGCGTCACCATAGGAGATCGGAAGTACCGGAATCTTCAGTAGTGTTTCGGCATCGGCCCGATCCAGCTTCCGAGCGCCAGGTTCCGAACCCCATCCTGGCGTCAAGGGATCGCCGGGATAGATGGGCATGTCCATCACACTGCCACGCTGGGCACCATACTCGGGTCGGAAGGGCCCTTCTGGATACACGTTACCCTGAAAGTACCCGTCGTCTTTCGGATCCGAATATATGATGCAGCCCACTGCACCGTGTTCCCAAGCTAACTTAGGTTTAATACCTCGCCAACTCCGGCCGTATCTCGCGATAACTATCTTGCCTTCGACACTAATGCCGAGTTCTTCCAAACGGTCGTAGTCCTCTGGAATCCCATAGTTCACGTAGACCAGTTCGGCCGTTACGTCACCGTCAGCAGAATAAGCGTTGTAGTTAGGTAGGCCTTCAATATCGCCAGAATCCTGATCCTCTGGAATCGCCGGTTCCTCAAGCCGCAGTTGAATCCGCTCCGGCTCGATTAACTCCACCACTCGTTCGACAGGAAATGGCATGAGTGCTTCATGCTCTTCGATGTAGGCTTCAAGACCCCACGAGGCGAACTGGGACAGAATGTACTCGGCTACCCGTCGGCTACCTGGCGCACCGGCATGATGAGGGGACTCACTAATAATGCGCATGTATTCACGCAAATTAGTGGGCTCGGGAATACTACGAAACAACTCTTCGCGTTGACGCTGTAAGTTAACCTCTTCATCTAGGAAGCCCCGAATACCTGCTTCTTGAGCTGATACGAGTTGACCATAACTAAGAACTCCCGCAAAAACTATTCTTACGAAAATTGACTTTCGAATAGACATGACTTGCTCCTACGTATACAACTGGGCAATCTACTCATTACCCGTAACATCGCCTCGGTTAATGTCCCAAGATGGTATGTGGCCTGTATGGCTCTTCCAGGTGTTTACACTCGTTTTCGTCGAGCTCAATGTCAAGAGCGGCGATGGCTTCGTCAAATTGTGACATCTTCGAAACGCCTAGGATCGGCGCCGTCACGCCAGGCTGCCGCAACAACCACGCCAGCGAAACTTGAGCAGGCGACACACCTCGTTGTTTGGCAACCTCAACAACGCGTTTAACAATTTCAAAGTCTGACTCGGCATAATAGAGCTTATGGGCAAACTCGTCGGTCTGAGCACGTTTGGTTGCACCCCAGTCTTTAAGTGTACGGTTACCAGCCAAAAATCCACGTGCCAGCGGACTCCATGGAATAATGCCAATGCCTTCGTTTCGGCAAAGTGGAATCATTTCGCGCTCTTCCTCGCGATAGACGAGATTGTAGTGGTTCTGCATTGATACGAAGCGTGTCCAACCATATCGATCGCTGAGATAAAGCGCCTTAGCGAACTGCCAAGCATACATACTAGAAGCACCGATATAGCGGGCTTTGCCTGCTTTCACAATGTCGTTTAACGCTTGGAGTGTTTCTTCAATCGGAGTAAGTGGATCCCATCGATGAATTTGGTAGAGGTCAACGTGATCAAGCTGGAGGCGGCGAAGTGATGCATCGATTGAATGAAAAAGATGCTTGCGGGACAACCCTCGATCGTTCGGGTTGTCACTCATCGGATAGAATGCTTTAGTGCCAACTACGATCTGGTCGCGAACAGTAAAGTCCTTAAGTGCGCGTCCCAAAATTTCTTCACTAACACCGAGCGAGTACATATCCGCTGTGTCAAAAAAATTGATGCCACTTTCAATCGCACGCTGAATGAATAGACGACCGTCGGCTTCTGGGAGAATCCATTTACGCCAAGCGGGATCGCCGTAGGTCATTGTTCCCAAACAAAGACGTGAGACGGTTAATCCTGTGGACCCAAGGTTTGCGTATTGCATAAGAGTCTGCCCGCGATCCAATATGAATCGCTCGCCTTTCAGAATATCATTCCGAGTGCAGTTTCACACACTCGGTCGATTCTGGCGCATTCTGAACCAAATGAGGATACGATTCGTGAAGACATGACTGTGACGCATCTTAACGATATACACTGCCACTTTTTTTCAGAGCATTTCTTCTCGGTACTTAGCCGAGCGAGAGCTGACCTCGGCACAGGCTCCGCGGTCGTGGATGTCCTTGGATGGGACCACCCAGGATCGCCAATTGCATTAGCACAACGCTGGATTGACGAAATGGACGCCCATAAAATTTCGCGTGTGGCGCTCATCGCAAGCGTGCCAGGGGATGAAGACTCGGTTGCAACTGCAGTGGCTGCGCATCCCGATCGATTCATTGGTCAGTTTATGCTTGACCCAACACAGGACGATGCAGTCGAGCGAACTGAACGCGCACTAACAGACCTGGGCTTGCGCGGTATTTGTCTTTTTCCGGCGATGCATCACTACAGCCTTGACGATGAATGTGTGTCCAGGATTCTCTCGGTAGCGTCAGCGAAAAAGCACGCCACACTCTTCGTGCATTGTGGTGTCCTATCAGTCGGCATTAGAAAAAAGCTTGGCTTGCCGAACAACTTTGACGTTCGACTTGGAGATCCACTTGCCATTGTGCCGCTTGCTTTACGTTTTCCCGATCTCTCGATCATCATTCCACATTTCGGTGCTGGATTTTTTCGCGAAGCGTTGATAGCAGCGGATCTCTGTTCCAATATCTACTTGGATACGTCGAGTTCTAACAACTGGATTAAGTACCACACGAACGTCACGCTTACAGATGTTTTTCAACAAGTGCTGGACATTCTTGGCCCAGACCGTCTCCTGTTTGGTAGTGACTCGTCTTTCTTTCCACGTGGCTGGCAGAAACCGATCTTTGAATCACAGCAAGCTGTGCTTCAGGAAATCAATGCTGACCTTCATGCAACCCAAAGAATATTTTATGAGAACTTTGAACGAATTTTTGCCTTGTGATTATAAAAGTCAGATTTTCATTACAATTCGATGATGATACCTGCAACCTCAGATATCGCTCTTGCGCTCAATGGTATCAGTGTAATTCGTGACGGTCGTCCGATCTTAAGTAATGTAGCTTGGACCGTTCGTAAGAGCGAGCACTGGATCCTCCTCGGCCCAAATGGCTCAGGCAAGACCACGATCTGCGAAGTTGCTTCTTTGTACTTGCATCCTTCTACGGGCACGGTGGAAGTGCTTGGAGAAACTCTCGGCTTTACCGATGTACGAACGTTGCGAACTCGGATCGGCTATTCGAGTGCCAAGCTTGCCGATCTAATTCGCCCAGATCTTTCGATAACTGATGTAGTAGTGACTGCTAAGCATGGAGCCCTAGCTCCGTGGTGGCACACCTACAAGACCACGGATTACGAGAAAGCAGTGGGCTTGCTGACACGCGTGGGCTGCAAGCATCTACTCGACCGGCGTTATGGCACCTTGGCGTCAGGTGAACGTAAACGTGTGGAACTAGCACGGGCTCTTATGGCAGACCCGGGCATACTTTTACTAGATGAGGCAATTGCGGGTCTCGACCTAGGAGGTCGTGAAGCGTTAATCGCGTCGCTAGGATCCTTAGCCGAAAAGGACACGACTCCGCCAACCATACTCGTCACCCATCACGTCGACGAAATTCCTCCTGGCTTTTCTCACCTGCTGCTGCTTCGTGGAGGTGTAGTACAAGCAGCTGGTCCCATTAATACGACACTGACCGATGAAGCATTATCTCAGTGCTTCGAACTACCCCTGCATGTCGAACGGCGCAACCAACGCTGGCAAGCTTGGGCAATCTGACCGAGGTTTAAAACTGCATCGTTACATGCCATCGTCAGATTAGAACAAACTTCACGATTGGTTGGCGTATGTAGCAGAATTAGCGGCTAGGATCTTCACGACTTCATCAATTGACGCTTCGGTGTGGTGCTCCACCACTCTAGCAAGGTATCCAGTCAAGTTCGCCACTGCAAAACTAATGCCTTTGAGATTTCGATCAAGCGGAACTCCAGGAATCGGACGCGCGAAACCTGATGCGCGAAAAACCGTCTGTCCATCACTCCCCATAACCGATCGGTAATCGTTCCTCGGACAGTCCCAGTCGAGTGCCACCCGGACGACACCAGATAAACTACCGGGAAACCATCGCGTTCCGCCTTCTTCAATGGCTGAAACCACGATGGCGTTCCGAGATATTGCACGCTCAACTACAGCTTGCAATTGCACCTCAAGCTCCGGGTTGGAGGTGCCAAGACTAAGGTTAATCACTTGCATTTGGTGCTCGATTGCCCAGCCCATAGCTGCAACTAGGGCATCTCCACCAGTCGCCAGTTCAGTCTCAAATACCTTGACGGCGTACAGTTCAATGTCCGGAGCCTTTTCAACAATAGTAGCGGCCACAGCAGTACCGTGTCCCAAGCGATCTAGATAATCCGGGTGTTGACGACCATCGGTATCAATGGCGACTCCACCAAACACCGATGGAATATGTGGGTGCTTCCGATTGACACCACTATCAACGACTGCCACACGAACTGAACGGCCAGTGGCCGCCTCGAATCGTTCGCCACGCATAGAATTCGTTACTCCTCTTTGCCTGCTGACACCCGAAAGAGATTCGAGAATGCACTATCTCTCGCAAGCAACTCTGCAGGTGAACCGCTCTCCACGATCCGTCCACCGTCGATTACCACAACACGATCGGCCCTGCGCACCAATTCAAAGTGGTGAGAAATAATAATTGTCGTTCTCCCTTTCATCACCGCCTCGTAGCCTGCTGCGATTTTCATCGCGGAGACAGGATCTAGTGCCGCAGTCGGTTCATCCATCACAAGCACGGCCGGGTTCGCGAGAAACGCTCGTGCAATCGCAATACGCTGACGTTCACCAGCTGACAGCATATGACCTCGTTCACCTATTTCGGTGTCATACTGCTCCGGCAGCCGATCAATAAATTCCGCAATGCCAGATGCTCGTGTCGTCGCCGTGAGTTCAGCTTCACTGGCATTGACCCCACCATACCGAATGTTTTCGGCTATCGATGCATTAAAAATGAACGGTTCTTGATCGACCAAAGCGATGTGTCGACGTAAATCATGAAAACTGATTGATCGCACATCACGACCATCAAGGCACACACAGCCTGTGTCTGGATCAATTAACCGAAGTAACAGGTCTGCCAGAGTAGACTTGCCACCGCCACTCGGCCCGACAACCGCAAGCACTTCACCAGCTGTAACATGAAGAGTGACGCGATCCAGTGCAGCCACGCCACGGTCAAAGGTTACGGTTACATCTTCCAATGAAATTGCACCTCGGGCATCTGGACAGACCTCGGCATCTGACAATTCAGCTACGTCTATCTGAGCGTCGAGCAGTTGATGCACTCTGGATAGCGAGACCCGCACTGTTGCTAAATTGGCGTACAGTCCCATCAATGCCTGAATCGGAGGCAGGACACGAACCTGGTAAGCCATGAATGCGACCAGCGTACCCATGGTCATGGTCCCATCGATCACCTGCTGCCCGCCTATTACAAACACCACCGCCGTGCTCCCTGAAAGAATTAAGCCAGGCAAGCCTCCAAACAGATAGCTTAGTCGTTGCATTGACATAAGCGCCCGGACAAATGCGTCATTTTTATGTTGGAAATTCTTAATCTCTCTAACCTGCGCATTTGAGGTAACAACCAACTTCATGCCTTGTAATGTTTCGATCAAGAAACTGCCCACATCAGCACTTCGTTCACGCACCGCTGTCACTCGACCTTCTAGTCGATGACGATAGCGAACCAGCATCCACACGCTTGGTGGTAACAGGACGGCGCTAAGCAGAGCCAGTCCGGCGTCCAGCCAAATCAACATAGTGATCGCTCCGCCAAGGAATAACACGTTGCCGATCAACGCTAATGCCGTTTCTGCTGTTATTCGCTGGATTTCACCAATGTCATTGTTAATCCGTGACACGATGTCGCCAAGCCTAGTACGCGCGTAGAAACCCGGAGATAGTTTTTGTAAATGCCGATATAGCGCTAGGCGCATATCGAACAAAATATCCGCAGAAACCCGTGTGTACCGCAAGCCACTCACAACGTTAAACCCGAAACTTAATATCGTAATCGTGACAAAAAGCCCAACGAAACGTAGTAAGCCAACCGAATCTTTCCCGAGCAGGGCAGAATCTACGAGACCTTTGGATAGATACGGCAGCACCAGTGACAAAGCCGTACTAATCAAACTGATTACGAGCACTAGTATCAGTCGACGCCAGTAAGGCATCACGTACGTTAGGGCGCGTCGAAATTGAGGATCAAGCAAGATCAGTAACGTTCAGAGAAGTTAGGAATTTTATTTGGTATCTTAGGTGCTTCCACTGCCTTACTACTGGCCCGTCGGTGGTATCACGAGTAAAGCTGTTGTCATGTCTGCTTCCAAGTCAATGGTGCGAAGGTACTGATACGTCGCAGCTTCGTAGACATCAATAGTCTGTCCAGCCTGATAGATGTACAAAAGCTTTCCATTTGAACTAGTCTTGAGCGCCATCCGCGGGCGGCCTGCAAACGGTTTGCGCGGCCCCAAGCGTTGATTTTCCAGATCGAACGTCCAAAATTCTGTGTGCCCAATCTCAGAAAGCAGTCCATAGGCCTTAGTCCGATCCGGTGCAAGACTGAAACTCACTCCCGCAGCTGGGCCGAGCGTATAAAAATACTCGACAGCCTTTTCCAGTAAATTCACACGGGCCACTCCCATCAGTCGATCGCTTTGCACGGCCGAGGGAACGGTGAATAACCCTGTAAAGAAACCGGGTTCCTCATTAACTTGATCGCGTGCGCCAAACCGAAACGGTCCAACGCCGTCTTCTCCAGACTCCGACATATCCCATCGATCAACCTCGGTGAAATTGTTTGTTTCATAAATTACAACCTCGTCTGCAAAGAAGTACAGCAACGATCCATCCGGCGAAAAAAGCATGTTAAGTCGCTCGACTTCTTTGCCATTTGGCCAGTCGATCTCTTGCTCTACCGCATGCGTCGTCAAATCGTACTTTACGAGCTTCATCGCACCGATTTCAAATCGATCGATGAGCTTGGTCGCCGGTCGAACCTGGAAAATGACGTACCGCTCCTGAGGTTCAACTACAAATCCACGAATGCGCACTTTTGTGTTGCTATCACTCATGGATACAGTGTCTAGACTCTCACCAGACGCGACATTGATAATTTCAAAGTTCTCAAATGTCGTGTCAAACATGAAAAATCGCTCACGATCATTTGAAATCGCTAAACGTCTTGGCATACCTATGGAAACCCGGATTTCGCGAACGACTTCCTCAGTAGCTTCATCAATGACGTAAATCTTATGCGCGTAGCCCCCGACGTAGAGGGTACCGTTACCGCCAACCAAGCGTGACTCATCTTGAGCCCACGCTGTCCCATTAAGGAAGACTAAGGTGAGCAGCAGCCCTAGTAACTTCGCTGCGATTTGCATAATAGGCCATCCAAACTAAGCACAAGGTCTCACAGTGAAAAGCGCATGATCAAGGAAAGATCAAGTCAATCTTTCGCCAGTCTTTCTGCGCCGAAGCACAGGAACTGGTCCAGTCGGGAGCATGGTTCAGTTGATCGGGAACTTGCGCAGGCCAAAAACAACCAAGGTGACAATCAAATAAGTCACGCTCGACCGGCGAGCATAGTCCCGCTGTGCCACCATTGACATCGGCCTCCCACCCAGGGAAGAACACGAACGAACACCCGAGTGGAATCTGAGCATCTGGTCTTAAAGGCGCTCCACCCTGCTGAAGCGCAACGATGTCGCGTTCGTTTGTTCCAACGATCTGCCTTTGGATCCGGTTGGCCTTCTGGTTAATTGGTTTGAGATGCTTCATTAGTCACCCGTTCATCAAATCGATTCAAGTACTCTGGATTATGTACAGCGATTTCTCCATAGATACGCAAACAGACGTCAGTCCATTCTCGAATCCAATCACAATAATGCAAATTTGGATGTTCTGTCGAGCCATAGCGCGTGTGCGCTTCGTGATAGCAGCCACCTGAACAAAGCGGCCGAGCCCAGCAACTATGACAGTCAGTCTTGTTAGCAAGATGATGTTGATCTAGGAACTCAGTTTGACGTTTCCGATCGATGCCATCACGAACTGTACCCAACGAATGTTCGTCAGACCCTGCAAACCGGTGGCATAATGCAACCTGCCCATCGGTCGCTACACCCATCAGTCCTAATCCCGCACCACAAGGATACGCTTTACTGGCTCCTTTATGGATTTCCTCTAGTGTGTCTTTCACATTGGAAAACCCATGGTGGCGATTATCAAGTGCGTGTTCAAGAAACTCGTTCGCCAAGGCGGTAAACTGTCCCAGCATGTCATTTAACCCATGATCTTCAATCGCGTAGTCACGCTGGGGCGATGTAGTAACCGGCGCAAAACCCACTTCATAAAACCCCACCTCATGGCTAAGATGATCAAAAATCTTCCGGATATCAAGCGTTTGGGACGTCAGCGTGACACGTGCCCCAATCGGTCTAGTCCGATGCTTGCTTAATAACTCTTTTATTTTTGGCAGGGCAATATCATAACTACCAACACCGCTCTGGAAGACGCGAAACTTATCCTGCACCTCTTTCGGCCCATCGATCGAAATAGTCACCGCTACTTCATTTTCGACAAGGAAATCAATCACCTCTGGCTTCAGCAACGTCGCGTTCGTCGTTAAGTTAAACTCCACACGCTTACCCAGTTCAGCTGCTCGCTTTCTGGCGTACGGGATAGCAAACTTTAACACCGACATGTTCATGAGCGTTTCTCCGCCAAAGAACGAAAGATACGCTACCTTGTTCTCACCTGATTCCTTCAACATGAAGTCGACACTTTCGCGGGCAGTCTCTTCGCTCATGAATTTCGGTTGAGAACCATTGCTAGTCTCAACGATTTTGTCCTCACCGTACTCGTAACAATAGGTGCAGCTTAAGTTGCACTGGTTGGTAACGTTCAAGACCATAGTTGTTAAGGGAAACGGCGAAACGGGAATAATCTTGGGCATCGGCTCGACCGGTCTCGCCGCTTCTGCTACAGCCTGTACCTGCTGTAACTCAATAAGGCTATTGTCTACTTCAGCAGGCGATCGCTGAGACTCAAGCGCGGTAATGAGCGCAGTGCGTGTTAGAGGTCCGTCGCGCAATAAAGCTACAATGTCCTGCGACGTTTCATCCAGCGCGAAGACGGCAGCACTGGGCACCAAATATAGAAACTGCTGTCCGGCAGCCTCGAAGGCGTGGCATTCACGTAATCCAATTTCGTTCATCGATTAGTCTCCCAGGAATCCCACCGCAAATGATTCGGCACGGTCACAAGTAAATGTGCACGCCCTCGAATAGGCATTTGGCCATTCTG
>CAJXDY010000026.1:0-32885 GCA_913052135.1 uncultured Acidobacteriota bacterium | reverse complement strand
TGCTGATAGATCTGTATCAGGTTGCCACACGTATCATCAAATATTGCAAGCATGGGACTACCCGTCGGTTTGGTCGAGAAGGTCACACCACGTTTCGTTAACCGGTCATACTCAGCTTGCACATCATCCACGGCAAACGCCGTGGCGGGTATCCCCTGGTCGAAGATGGCCGTTTGGAAGATCTTCGCCGCGGCAATCTCCGCCGGCTCCAGCAGTAATTCGACACAGTCTGATTGCTCGGGTGACACAACCGTGAGCCACCGAAACTGCCCAACCGGCATGTCGGTCTTTTTTATGAAGCCCAAAACATCTGTATAAAACTGGAGGGCTTGTTCCTGGTCGTCGACGAACACACTGCTTAACTCAATTCGCACATAACACCCCTATTTCTTGGTCAGTCCAGTACTTGAATTTGTAGAGATCGCACCTCGCGATACTATTGTGCTCCTTGCAAGAACGGGTTCCCAAACATTAATCAACGAAGGAGAAATCATGTCGGACGAACTCATTGCAGCAGCGAAACTCCCGAACATCGGCTACAGCGAAAAAGATTGGGACAAAACGGTCGCCAGTGTCACGCCCGACTTTGTCTACGACGAAGTCGCAACACATCGTAAATCTGAAAACGCTGAGGGCTACCTCGAAATGTGCAAGGGCTGGGCAACGGCCTTCCCCGAATCACGGGCAACGTTTCACAATGCCTACGTCATCGGCAACACGGTCGTGCTGGAACTCACGTGGAACGGCACGCATACCGGCCCTATGATGACCCCGAACGGCGAAGTACCCGCGACCGGCAAAAACATCAGCATGCGCGCTTGCCAGGTGGTTGAGATCAAGGACGGCAAGGCGTCGTCCATGGTTCAGTATTTCGATATCAATACGATGATGGCGCAGTTGGGTCTCGGCTAAGGCCGTTCACCCTAGCGGTAGACTCCGTTTGGATGCACCGAGGGAAGATTGTAGGACACGTCTGTGAGGATGGCCCAGCCCAGGGCGTCGGTGCTTTCCACCAGAGCGCGTGTACATAAATCCCATTCCTGTTCAATCTTACTGCAGCGATGCGAATTGCCATCAGCGGCACTGGTGACCAACCAGAAGAGGTACTCTGTTAACTGGCACGTATAGTCACAAGTCGCATCATTGTAGGTGTACCATGCGCTGGCCGGATAGCTGGCAGGGATCGAGAGAAAATTACCGCCGCGCGCCACGTCCATGGCGGCCGTGAGCTTATTGGTCGCCGTCCCTCGATCGTTGATGTCTGGATAGGCCTGGCTCCAACCGTTATTCTGAATGAGATGCAGGATCTCCTCCATCGCCGCATCGTACTCCGACCCGCCACATCCTTTGCAGTTGTCTGGCCACATCTCACCGACACCGACTTCTTGAGCGTTGCCGTCTATCTCTCCAGCAACCTGATTCAGAAAGACACCCAAATCACCGTCACCGTTGATGACGGCCACCGTGGCTTTCTTTTCCCTTATGGCATTATTAACGGCCGAGGAATCGACAATGCCGTCCTCATCATTGTCGAGCCATTCCGCCGCAATCGTTGCCGCATGTTTCAGTTTCGCGTCTGTGATCTCTGGGCCTGAATCCACAGCCATTACCATGACACCGAACACACGAATGCATTTGGTGGCCGCACCGTAAAAGAGGTCCCCAGCCGGAATGGTAATGATGTCGAACGTGGGTGTGACACTCGCCTGCGCGGTGGTGATACCACACACTCCCAGAGAGCTGGTGGTGGTTGTGGTTGTGGTCGCGGTCGCAGTTGGTGCCGTCGGTGAGGAACTCCCGCCTCCGCCTCCGCAACTTATAGCAAGTACTGCGCCAACGAGGATATTCAGACTGAGTACACTTAAACGCCAACGAAGCAAAACTCTCTCCTTATACTGCAGCTTTTAGTTCAGCGAGCACGCGGCCATCCCGAAACGGTATTCGGCGCAGGCGTACGCCAGTGGCATCGAAGATAGCATTTCCCACGGCGGCGATCAAGGGCTTGCAAACTGTTTCACCTGCTCCATACGGAGGCAAGTCGGACCGCCCAGGGTTTGGATCTCCATTGACCAGGACCACATCAATGACAGCCGGCGCATCGCTATGAAGCAGGCTCGGATGTGAACGCCAATCCACACTCGTCACTTTTTCAGTATCGAACTGCACTTCCTCATGAAGCGTACGACTCAACGAGTGAAGCATCCCGCATTCGATGGTTCGGCGTAAACCCTCGGGATTAATGACCAAGCCACAGTCGTGGGCACACACCAAGCGCTTCACCCAAACATGCCCTGTATCACGATTCACTTCGACCTCGGCAATCTCCGCTACCACCGTTTGACTGCGGAAGGCATAGGCGATCCCGCGACCCGACACCACGGTTCCCGTGCGTCGAGTTTTTGGCGACGGGCGACTGTCCCAACCATAGGCGTCTGCCGCGGCGCGGATGACCGCAATCGAACGCGCTCGCTTGAACCCGCTATCGTCCTCGGTCGTCCCAGTGAGCAACCCGAGGCGAAAAGCCACCGGATCGACGTGGCCAGCTGCCGCCAATTCATCGATAAAGGATTCTGAGGCGAAGGTCACCTGGGGTCCATTCGGATCCCGGAGATTTCCCGTGCGAAGAGGGGTTTCCCACACGCGAGGAAGACTGACGACCTGGGTAGCTTCACGCCGATTCGGAATGACATACATTTCCGAAGGGGTTGCCGCACGTCCGTTATTGGGTTTTGCGAGGCGCGTGCCGATGAGTTGGGAAATTAAGACCGTCGGCACCTCGTTATATCCGACATGGTTGTAGTCGGCTGCCTGCGCATTATATTCGAGCGCGACCAGCTGGCCTTGAGAGTCGAGCCCTCCACGCAACGAGAACGTAAACGCCGTTCCCTTGGTATCCCAAGCGGTCTCCTCATCACGCATCCACTGCAAGCGAACCGGTCGACCGATTTCTTTTGCGAGAAAGGCAGCCTCGAACCCCGCATCATCGGCGGCCGTGCGACCGTAGGCCTGGGGCCCCTCCATCCAGACAACTCGCACCTGGTCCCTCGGCATTCCAAGAAATTCCGCAATGCCAGTCCGCATACCATAGGCTTTCATGTCGTTGGAGTAGATCGTCATCTGGCCATTCGAAGGGTCCGCTAACGCATGCGCGGGGCCAAACGCCGTGTGTCCCTGAAAGGGTACGTCGTAGTCGGCTTTAAGCACGGTCGTTGCTTCCGCGAGTGTCGCTTCAGGATCTCCCACGGCCTCGGGCTCAAACTTCGACATCGGCGCGACACTCCGCATGTAGGAAAACAACTCGTCGGAAGTCGGAAACGGAGCCACCTCCGGTTTTTCCCAATCGGTCTTGAGCCGTCGAGCCGCAGTGATCGCCTGTTCCTCCCGTTCGCACACGACCGCTAAATAATTTCCTTTCCGTACCACCTGGATAAAGCCTGGCAGGTTTTCCACGGACGATTCGTCAACGCTTCGGAGTCTCGCCCCCACGACCGGCGGTTTGATATTGCGTGCATGGACCATCCCGGGGAGCGTGACATCCACTGCCCAGATGAGCGAGCCATCCACTTTCGGGGGAATATCAAACCGCATCGGCGACTGGCCAACAATCCGGAGTGCGTCAACCGGCTTGACCGTGGCCACGCCCGTCGTCTCATTGACAGTACGTCCCCGAAGATTGACATCAAACCTCTGTCCCCCAATCAATTCTGCGTAGGTAACTTTCCGAGAGGGATCCGACGTCATACTCACTACCGCTTCATTCACACTCAATAGATCGACGGGTACGCCGAATCGCTCCGCGGCTAATGCAAGCAGGATACGGCGTGCTTCGGCAGCCACTCTCCGCATTGGCCACCCATCTGTTTGGATTGCATCAGAACCGCCTGAGCCACCCTGGTCTGGCGTCACATCGGTGCTGCCCATGACGACACTCGTGCTGTCATAGCCGATATCGAGTTCATCGGCCATCATTTGTCGAAATGCCGTCCCCGTACCTTGTCCACAATCCGTCTTCCCAACATAGAAAGTCGCCGTGTTATCCCTATGAATAACTATCCAGGAATCAAGTTGTCTAAAATCCGGGTCTGGATAAGGACCGGCCCCCTGCTGCTCAACACCATCGGCACCGGTTGCCAACACGAGGCGCCCCGCATCCGATGCGGTTACCCCGAAACTCACCACAATGATCCCTGAAGTCTTGAGAAAATCTCTTCGAGACGCCCCGCCGTTCCGCGTTTCTAAGTCCTCTTTAAGTTCCCTGGGTATACTGGAGAAAAGAGTCATTCGACACCCTCCTTCTCTGCCGCCTGCCCACCCGACGCCATGGAGCCCGCGACACGTTTGATCGCCGCCTGGACTCGGTAATACGTCATACACCGACAGAGCGCGCCGGACATGCCTTCACGAATCTCGGCGTCCGTCGGATTCGGATTCTGATCCAACAAGGCCTTAGCTGTCATGATTTGGCCGTTTTGGCAAAACCCGCATTGGGGTACTTGCTCATCAATCCATGCCTGTTGCACAGGGTGAAGCTCGCCATCCTTGGCCAGTCCTTCGAGAGTAATGATTTTTCCTTGGGCTCTGCTGACGCGAGTCACACACGACCGCGTAGCGACCCCATCGATGAGCACCGTGCAGGCTCCGCACTGCCCAAGGCCGCATCCAAACTTCGGCCCTCGCAAGCCGAGGTCGTTGCGCAGGACATACAGGAGTGGAGTCACCGGGCTCACATCCACAGTCTCTTCGGCACCATTCACATGTAAAGTCACTTTACTCATCACTCGCACCTCTTTCGCCACTTGTCGGCCAAAGTGTAGCACCCGACTTCATCAACAATCACTACTCCAGATCGGTTATTGGTTGGGTGGGGTTCTGACGTTCCCAGGCCACACAATAGCATCCTCCTTCAGGATTAGACGTCCAGTTGCTGGGTCCACACTCCCAACAGATACGAAATCAACGGTATCGCCATCCTCTTTATACCCATGACTATTAACAATTTGAATCGGCATGTTCGCCCGGTCGTTGGTGCCTGGCACAAGCGAAACATGACCCGTCGCTCCATCAAAATCCATTCTTCTGAGATAGGTCAGCATGTTCTGGCTCGTCACACGCTCACCAGCCTCTTGGATGTCCCGAATGGCGTAGCCCACCGCCAACATATGGTCGTAGCTTAACGCTCCATAGAAAAAGGCTTTTGAACTCGGGTCGACAGGCTTGCCTAATCGTTGTTCAAGCGCCTCCCGGAAGTGTGACAGCTTCGGCGACGGCATGAGCTCGACCATGGGCGCGAAATAGCCGAGGCTGCCCGCCACGGCCTCAGGTGCTTCATCGGCTGACACCATCTCGGCGGCATAGAACGAATAGCCCGGCTCATTCATCTCAAGCTCATGGAGCGCACGGAATATCCTCACCGTGTCCGGCGTCGGGCTCGTATTCACAATATGCCGAATGCCGGCTTCTTTAACCTTGGTCACATACGATTTGATCTCATCGTAAGGCGTGTCTCGGGGATAACTATACTCCTGCGCAATCGTGATATTCCGTTGCCGCGTAGACTCGTGAATAACGTCCCGAGCCCCCAGACCCCAGGCATCCGTCGTATAAAAATACGCAATCTCTTCGACCCCAAAGTGCGCCGCGACGTTAATCAAATACCCTTCATACTGTTCACTTGGACTGACCACGCGTACGAAATAAGGAAACTCCTCAACTGACGACAGCATGGACGCATTGGAACCATTCGAGATCACTGGAATTTTGTACTTCTCCCCAACGCGGGCAATGTCGACCGCGGGGCCACTGCAGTCCGCCCCCGTGAGCACAAGAATGTCCTTCTGCATGAGCGTCTCCGCCATGAGCGCGGCATTCTCCGGCCAGCAGTGATAGTCGATCGTGTTCTCGTGCGTCATTCGAATGCGTGCGTCGCCCAATATACCGGAGTCGTTAATTTCCGCAATCGCAATCCGAGAACCGTGCAGGCTGAAGTCACCCCAGTCCGAATATCGACCATCTCGGTAGTGGTAGGTATACATCCCGCCAAGGTCGTAGATTTGGGCCACACCGACCAAAGGGGTAACGATTAATAACAGCAGTACGAACAGCAAGTGATTTCTCAAGAATCGCCTCCTTCAACTCTCTAAATTGTACTATTCAAACTGCCCACACCACACAGGAATTAGAGGCATGTTAAGCTTTACCAAAAGTGCTGTCAGCATCAACGGAGAGAATGGAATCTTTATGATTACGAACAACACACGAACTCTTGTTAAATGTCTTTGCGCCATGATGGTCCTAGCGTTCGCGAACGGGTCTAACAGCGTCCGAGCGGAACAGCAGGATTGGGTGCAGCTGGCCGTCCATAACTTTGGTGCACCCATTAACACCATGTGGGATGAAGGGGAACTGACCTTTGCCGACGATGGCACCATGGTCTACTGCAGTGCCCGAGCAGATTTGAATGCGGCGCCTGGTGACCCGAAGGACCTGTACATTGCGACCTTCAATGAAGAGACCGGAAGTTGGAATGAACCCGTCAACATGGGTGAGCCAGTCAACGCGCCGCCCGCGACTGACGTGGATCCCCTACGCAAGGGTGATGATCGCGAACCCTGGATCACCGGTGACGGACAGACTATCTATTTCAAGTCCGACCGAACGGCCACCACAACACCGCGCAACAACAATGATCTGTTCGTAACCCATCTCGTCAATGGTGTCTGGTCGACACCGGAACTGTTGCCCGCGCCCATCAGCACCGACGCAGGGAATGAGCACTGCCCCATGCTGCTGCAAGATGGGGAAAGTCTGTGTTTCGCCTCGGCGCGAGCTGGTGGGTATGGCCAATCCGATATCTGGTGCGCCCAGCAGGACGCCAATGGTACCTGGCAGGACCCCATCAATCAGGGACCGAACATCAATACCGCCGCAAACGAATTCCATTTCACGCAGGACACCACTGGCGTCGTGTATTTCACGTCGAACCGACCGGGTGGCTTTGGTGGCTTGGACCTGTATAGTGCCGAACAACTCGGACCAAATTCCTGGGCCCCTGCGGTCAATCTCGGGTCCCAAGTCAACACGGAATCGGCCGACATGTGCCCGGCGTTACCACCGGGTGGGGGCACACTGACGTGGTTTTCGGATCGATCGGACAGCAGTTTTGGGGCGTTCGATATTTTCTGGACCAACAAGACCAATCTAACAGACACACCCTAAAAGGAAGGTTATCGTCGATACACTAGTCGGGCGACCATTTCGCCACGTGGAGTCATCAAGGTCGACTCGATGACAAGCTCCTGCCCGTTCCCACTTTGAGACCACTGTTCCCGAAGCTGAATAGAGCGGTCACCTCGAGGGGTCGTGATCGCCATCGTGCCTTCGGTCACCAAACTGCCATCCTCCCATCGAGAGGTCGTGACTTGTTGACCACGCGGACCCGCATTCGTACTTTCCACACCATCCAGACGATAAGTCGCTACCTGCGTTCCACCAGCGAGTTGGCGCTCCATGGTCAACACATCGTCGGACTGCTCGATCACCACTGTCGCGGGACCTCTCCCGACTCCACCAGCGCCGCGTCGACCACCTCTTCCCCCGGGAGGATTAGGCAATTGACTGGCTTCAGCATCGAGCGTCCAGGTGCCGGAAAAATCCGTCCCCTGCGCCGTCACCATCGGCACACTCATGACAAATGCGGTCAGGATCAGTTTCGCTAGGGTCATTCTCATTGCAATTACTGAATGATATGAAAAGATTTTCATCTTTTAAACCTCTCGAGATTCTAACAAAAAGCGACTGATTCGTTCTTATCAACTGTTTAGACGATCAGAGCTCTATGTTAGTTTGCTATTTCTTCTCTCCGACTTCACACGAGTGACACTTAGGCTAGTGGCTTCAGGAAATCAAGCAACCGTTGAACATCACGTCGATTATTAAATAATGAAACGCTCACCCGCATCAAGGCGCGATCGTGCTCGTTGATGCAATCAGCATCTTTATAGATGATAGAGTTAAAGATGATGTGGTTTTCTGCAAGTAATCTCTGAAAAAGAAGGAGTGAGTTGTGCTATTACGTTTTCCTGTCGCGCTTCCCCTGTTTCTGGTTTTCGTGGTCAGTAGTGCTTGCGGTGGAAAACAGTCAGCTAGCTCGCCCGCCTCACAACCCGCGCCGGAATCGAGCACATCCGCCGCCGTCGACCCAACCTTAGCTGACGACGACTATCTCCTACTGGCGACTAGCAACACCTCAACAATGCAGGACGAATTGAAGGCCGCCGCGGACCGAGGATACGAACTGCTCAAGGCGACCACAACTGGTAGCAGTTTCGGTGAAATAATCGCAATCCTCCAACGGACCCCTGAGGACGCTACAGGATTTGAGTATTGGGTGCTCGCCACCATGCGAACATCCACGATGGCGCAAGAACTGCGCCAGGCGGGCTTAGCGGGCTTTGCCTATCAGGATCATGTCGATCACCGAAAAGAAAACGTTATCTTTCTGTCACGTAGTCGCGATCCAGAGAAGATTGCACCCGTCGAGTACGCACTCCTAGCCACGAATAAAACTTCCACCATGCAAGGCGAGTTACGTAGGGCCCAAGCCGCGGGGTTTCGGTTTCATGGTGTCACTGTGAATAATGGCCTCTCCGGGGGAAAGGAAGTCGTGATTATTCTCAGCCGGCCTGGCGCATAGACCATGCACGAACTTCTTACGCCACCGCGACCGCAGGTCGACTCAGGACCGTTCGACCAACTTCGAATGGCGTTTCGATTGCTAACCTGGTGTTTAGTTTTCCTTGGCACGATCACGCTGGTCCACACGCAACTGCCTGAATCCCATACGCAGATTCTGTGGCAAGCCGACACCGATGGCTACCACACTTATCGCATCCCGGTTTTACTCGCGACCCCTCGCGGCACTCTGCTCGCCTTTGCCGAGGCCCGGACGGATGGCGCACGTGACGCGGGCAATATTGACCTGGTCTTTAAGCGATCAATCGACAATGGGCGCTCCTGGTCGTCCATGGATGTGATCTGCGATGACGGACCTCACACCTGCGGCAACCCTGCTCCCGTGGTCGATCAAGAGACTGGAGTCATTCACTTACTACTCACGCGCAACATCGGAAGTGATGACGAACGCAGCATCATGCTTGGAACCAGCCAAGATGTTCGACGAGTGTGGTACACGCAGTCGACCGATGACGGTCGCACCTGGGCGACGCCTCGTGATATTAGTGCGACCCTCCGTGAAGCAGACTGGCGGTGGTACGCGACGGGGCCGGTACATGGGATTCAGATAAGTCAAGGACCACACAAGGGGCGCCTCGTCATTCCGGCTAATCATTCCGTTGCTAGTGTTGAGTCAGACGCCACAACCTATCGCAGCCATGTGTTGTTCAGTGATGATGGTGGACACCACTGGCAACTGGGTGGAACGCACGGCCCTTACACCAATGAATCGACAGTTGTCGAATTGTCCGATGGCACGCTCATGCTCAACATGCGGTCCTACCACGGAGAACAGCGACGGGCCGTGGTCACCAGTGTAGATGGTGGTGTCACGTGGTCTGCTGTCTCGCTCGATCGCACACTCATTGAACCCACCTGCCAAGCTAGTCTCTTGCGCTATCGTTGGCCAACCAGTGACTACCCACACGGGATTCTTCTCTTCTCCAATCCCGCAAGTACGACCAGAGATCATATGACGATCCGAGCAAGCTTCGATGATGGTGCTTCATGGCCCGTCCAGCGACTTATTGAACGTGGTTCGTCCGCCTATTCATCACTGGCGCGACTTCCCAACGACGAGATCGGTTTGTTATACGAGCGGTCAAATTATGAGGAAATCATATTCGCAAGGTTTTCATTGGATTGGGTGCTGAACAACTAGGTCTGTGAGACAATGCATCGCACGCGTCGAGTGTTTAGGCCGACAGGCGCGAGCACTATCGAGAGGAGAAAGCATGAAATTGTGGAAGATAGGGACCCTGGTCGCGTTGTTGACGCTCCCAGTCATGGCTCAAGTGCCCTGGGACCAAACGTTCAAACCAGACATTGAAGCACCTGAAGATTTTCGAGCGAATCGCACTTCGTATTCAGCCATTATGGACGTCTTACGCCCGACTCGTCCTGACGTCTCTGACGAGGACCTGGCCGAACTTGCGACCTATCAGATTGAAAACATTTGGGGAGGCCTCGGCGAGTACCGAGAAAATTACGTACGGGGCTTTGTCCATACTCAAGATGGCACTCGTATCGTTGGTCGCGCCTTGACCATGCGAGCCCTCCCACCACGTCCCGATCTGAGGCGGGCCGTGGATGCATTGGCAGCAGAAGGAAACTGGGATAGCCGCGGCTACGTCCGGGCAGGCGAAGAAGGTCACGTCGGCGATATCGTCGTCGCGGAGCGTGGAGGATTCGACGGCGATATCTTCTTCGGAGACATGACAGCACTCGGCATGAAACTGCGCGGCATTAAGGGAGTCATTATCGAGGGCGCAACCCGCGATCCAAACGAACTGAACGGAGAAGAGTTTGATGGTTTTCCGGTGTATGCGCGATATTTTGATCCCCGGGGTCCAGAATGGCTGGGCGTCTCATGGAACGTCCCCGTACGTGTGGGTACCGCGACAGTGCTTCCAGGAGACATCGTCGTCGCAGAAGCCGAAGCAGTCCTGTTCTTCCCACCGGAACTTTTGCCTCAAGTGCTCCAATCGGCTCGGGATCGCCAAGCTCTGGAACACTATGAGCGCGAACTTATGAATTCTAAACAGTATCGCGTCAGAGATGTATATCCGCTCTCGCCTACACTCCGCGAGGAGTACGAGCGCAAACGTCGTCAACCGCCACCGCAATAGCGGCTACGACTGTGAATGGTTACCGTGACGACGTCACAGCGTTCTCAACTGACTGACTAGACTGATAACATTGAGGCACACAGACCCATGCTCAATAAAGAAGACAACGAACTGTTGACACGTGTAGGACCCGGCACCGTAATGGGCACGCTGTTACGGCGATTCTGGCTTCCGGCTCTTTTGGAAGAAGAATTAAAAGAAAAGGACGGAGCTCCCGTTCGACTACGTCTTCTCGGAGAAGACCTGGTCGCCTTTTGCGATAGCGACGGCAAGCTAGCCATCTTGGATGCCTACTGCCCTCATCGGCGAGCGCATCTGTATTTTGGACGGAATGAAGAATGTGGCATTCGCTGCGTCTACCATGGCTGGAAATTTGACGTCAGTGGACAGTGTGTGGATATGCCCTCCGAACCGCCCGAGAGCGAGTTTAAGGCCCGGGTCCAAACAACCTCTTATCCGGTCGCAACTCTAGGCGGTGTCGTTTGGATCTACATGGGGCCAAGCGATTTAAAGCCCGAACTCCCAGACTTTGAATGGGCCCGAGTCTCTGCTGCTCGCACCGTCATGACTAAACGTGTCCAACAATGCAACTGGGCCCAAGCGGTGGAAGGCGGGATCGATTCCAGTCACATTTCCTATCTGCATAGAAATCTCGTTGATCTCAAACCGCAAAAGTCAGCAACGGGCCACCGTAAATATTCCTCTCAAGACCGCTCACCCGTGTTCACGATCAAAGAAACCGACTACGGACTCCTTATTGGTGCGAGTCGGAAGACGGGGGACGAACTTTATTGGCGGTTAACACAATTTCTCGTGCCCTGCTGGACCATGATCCCTCCGATCATTGGGGATCAGGACCGTGACTCTAGCAAGGAGGGCTACGCTGGACATGCTTGGGTGCCTATCGACGACGAAAACACGTGGACCTGGTCCTTCAATTGCAGTCCGCATAAAGATTTCACCAAAACAGAACGGGAACGGTTCGATCCCCACACGGGCATGTGGGGCCCGGTCGACGACACATATCGCCCGCAGTGGAATATGGCGAATGATTATGGACTTGATCGCGACATGCAGAAGAACGTCAACTACTCTGGTATTAAAGGCATCCCCAATCAGGATGTCGCCGTACAGGAGAGCATGGGCCGCATTGCCGATCGAAGCAAGGAAATGCTTGGAACCTCGGATAAAGCGATTATTGCCTATCGACAGCATCTCCTCGACATGGCCAGTGCTCTCGCCCGTGGCCAAGAACCCAAAGCAGCGAGTGACGGTGCCTGCTACAGTGTCCGCTCGGCCTCACTACTTCTCGAGAAAGACGTGCCGTTTGACGAAGGTGCAAAAGTTCTTATCTCTGCGAAGTAAGGGGTGCCACAGTGATCATTTGTCTTAAACCATCAGGTTTTCTGACATAACGTTCGGCGCATGCGTAAACTCTTGTCCCTCCTCTCACAACTCGCTACTCGCTGGCTGAGTGGCGAGCTAACGCTTGCGCGCGAAACAACCTTGATCGTGAGCGGCTTTAGCATCGCGGCCCTTGCCGCAACGTATCCCTTATTTCTACATCTCGGAGGTGTGCTCCCTAATGACCTCGGCGATCCCGTCATGAATACGTGGATCCTTGCCTGGGATGCCGACCGTCTCCTCCACGGCTTAAACGGCCTGTGGACAGCTCCCATGTACTTTCCATACGAATCAACCCTGGCCTACTCGGAAAACCTGCTTGGCATTGCGATTTTCACGGCGCCCCTGCAATGGCTCACGGGAAACCCTGTCTTGGTTTATAACGTGGCATTCTTGGCATCTTTCGTGCTCGCGGGAACCGGCATGTACCTTCTGGCCACCTCGATTACGGGCAGTCGAGCAGCTGGTCTAGTCGCGGGAATTGCCTTTGCCTTTCTACCTTATCGTGCGGACAAGATTCCTCATCTTCAAGTCCTCATGTATGGTTGGATGCCTGTGGCGCTTTGGGGCTTTCATCGCTACTTTTCCACCGGTCACCGCTTCGCCCTCACCGTATTCGCGGTGGCGTTTCTTCTGCAAGGCTTATCAAACGGATATTTCTTCTATTTTTTTAGTGCGGCCGTCATTGTCATCGGTTTCGCTGAGCTCTTAACTCGTGTGTGGACACGCCCACGCATGATCGTTGAACTGGCTGCAACCGCTTTCCTCATGTTGGTTTCACTCATTCCGGTGGCCACTGCCTATCTCAACGTCGGCGCTAATCAGGCGCTTTCTCGCTCCCGAAGTGAAAACATCATGTTCAGCGCGGATGTGCTCGCCTATTTCCATGCCTCTCCGAATCTTGTGCTCTGGCGCGACATTCTCCCTCAAGGAGCCCCTGAAGCGTCGCTCTTTCCCGGATTCGCATTGCTCACAATGGCCGTAATCGGTCTTCTTGGTTCGTTTACAAAGTGGCCAAACACTCGTCACCCGTACGCGATGGCACGTGTAGCCGTGAGTTACTTTCTCATCGTGCTCATTGGGTTTGTTTTGTCTCTTGGCCCGGAGCCCACCTACGCCGGAACACTGCTCACTGAGAGTGGACCATACGATTGGTTCTATAACATCGTGCCTGGACTTGATGGGCTTCGCGTGCCCGCTCGAGCGGCCATTCTTGTATTTCTCGGGTTAACGGTGCTCGCCGCGATCGGCGTTGAACGGCTTCGCACTCTCTGTTCACCTCGGGTAGCCGGCGTTGGTTGTTTCATGCTGGCAGCGATTTTTATCGCGGAGGGCTATTACCAAGCGAAGCTCATCCCATTTCCTCAGACACCAATCCCCTCAGAGCAGGCTGCGTACGATTGGCTCGAACAACAGCCGTCTGGCGGCGCCATCATCTTACCAATTCGCCCCCGGGACCCCATCGTCAATACCCTTCGCTACGTGTATAGCACGCTGCAACATCGACAACCCTTAGTCAACGGCTATAGCGGATACGGCACATCATTAATACGTTCTATCGAAACGCATGAACGCGACGTGAGCGCCTATGGCGATCTCCTGAGAGGCTTACGTGCTCTTCAGGTGCGGTATCTCGTGCTGCATGAACATCGATATGAAGATCAAGCCTGGATGCAACAGACGGATGGCCCATTGATCTCGGCGGCGATTCGCGCACAATCCGACCAGTGGATCGCGCACCACAGATTCGGCACGAGTGACGTCTTTGAACTCGCTCCATCCACCGAAAGCATCGATACCTTGACCGACGACCTGATCCCGATTGACCTGTCGGAGTTGCCCCAAACGATCGGGCACCGTGCACAATCACTGGAAGCGATGTGGGATGGGGATTATGAAACCCGCTGGTCGAGTGATGCCCCGCAAGCCGGCCACGAATGGATTGAGTGGACATTCGACAAACCGACCAACATCGGTCACGTCCGATTTTCGCTCGCGAAGAGCGTGAACGACTACCCACGCAACTTACTGATTGAAGGCAGTCTTGATGGTGAGACCTACAGGACGTTATATGAGGATCGCGGCTTGCCGAAATTCCTGCTGGGCCTGGTTGAGGATCCCGAACACATCCCGATCGACATCGCCCTCCCGCAGAACCATTCCCTGAAGCTTCGACTCAGTCAAAGAGGCGTTTCTTCTACGTGGTATTGGTCAATTCATGAAATGCGTCTTTGGGAGCGATAAACATCGCCCAACAGCGATCCTCTGCCTCTCTATTTACTATCGCCGAGAAGCCGCTCCACTTCAAGTTGCATCGCCTCAAATCGCTCAGGAAGAAAACCTTCGACTCGAGCACGTAATCGTCCTGATCGGTCAATGACCACACTTGTCGGAAATACGATGACCCCATAACGTTCTGCAAGCCCATCATCCAACAGCACGGGATAACTCATACCAAACTCTTCCACGAAGGGCGGTAGTGCCGCCGGTTCATCGCCCCAATCCGCACCCAGAACCACCAACCCACGGTCTCTAAATTCTCGATCAAGGGCGATCAGTTCCGGAATTTCCTCCCGGCAACTTACACACCACACTCCCCAAAAATTGATCAGAACGACCTTTCCTCGCAGATCGGACAGTCGAACGTCTTGACCATCGAGATCAACCGCATCAAACTCGATTGCAGGTTCGTCCAATAGGGTGATTGGCCCCAGATTACTCTGGGCTTCACCCATCAGCACTACGCCGAACAGGAACAGGCACGCGAAGCTGGCTGATTTCATTCGCTCGATATTCTCGCGATCTGTACTTGCGAGTCTCCGTTCCGGGTGTAGGCTTCCGTCCAGGTCACAAAAATCTCATCACCAAATACGGCCATGCGCGGGAAACCACTCGCCCGGCCGCCACCCGTCTGGGCGATGGTTTGCGAGGGGCCGGGTCCAGTCGACGGTGAGAGTCGTCTGAACTGCACGATGCCCTCTCCTGCTTCAGTTCGTTCTAACCAGGTGACGATCGCCTCCGACCCGACCATCTCAATGTCAACCCGTCCTATTGGTTGGCCATCATCGACGCGCATCACTTCCTCAAAACTCGCCCCTCCATCCTGAGAAAATTTTGCCTGAACGCGTCGTTCGCCACCAGCCCCTGTAAACCACGCGATCGCGACTTGATCGCCCTTCGTAGCAACCTGTGGACCATTGACGGGGCAGCCAGGAATTTGCCAACCATCTGCGTGTAGCGTCACGGGGTCAGTCCACGCATTCTCGACATACCGCACAACACTGATATCCCGTATTTCGTCGGGTGATCGATCGCGATAAGCAACCACTAACCCATTCTCGGTGCGCGCCATGGTCGTCTGACAGCACTCACAGACTCGCCCGTCGAGTAACTGTTCTTCTTTAAAGACTCCATCCTCTAAAGTCGTAAACATCAACGACATTTCATTATTCGAAGCGCCTTTTTGAAATTTACGTCCATCCAGCCAGACACCCGCCAGTCCGGTCGCACCATGACGGGTCAGGGAGACGAAGCCATGCTCACTTAGTGTACCGTCCCGATGTGGCCGCTCCGGTTGACTCCACGTTTTACCTTGGTCATCGGACAGCGACATCCAAATATCGTATTGATAGGTGCCGTCGGCAGCCTTCTCCAGCCACTGTGCTGCCAACTGTCCGTTTTCAAGCGGTAAGAGTGAACCAAAGTCAGCCCAATTTGCAAAAAACGCGTCAGAGATTCGAATGGTCATCGGCTCACTGAAAGTCTCACCATCCCAAGTAGCGAACCGAAACGCGTGCCCATCGCCGCGAGACTCGAGCCAACTTAAATACAGTTTGGAGTCAGACGCGACAAGGTTACCAGTCAGACTCGCCACGGGTGCCGGTGACACCAGTGGATGCACCGTCACCACTTCGTTGGCGCTCCCCAGACCAACTGAAGACAACGCTGTCACGAGGAACGCGCTTCCCAGCCATCGATAAACTCTCGATTTCCACATCTTGTCCACTCCTTAATTATTTGATCGCGCAACTGACACAATTCGAATTGGAGGTTCAAGTCGTTGGCCATCGGCCGGTTGCATTTGAATCTGCCGGATAACCTCAGAACCGGACACCACATGTCCAAACGCTGCAAAACCTTGGCCATCAGGGTTTCGGTCACCCCCAAAATCAAGAGACGGTTGATTGCCAATACAAAAAAAGAAACTCGACGTGGCTGTAGCGGGTCCGCCCCTCGCCATCGAAATCGCTCCGTCAATGTGACGTAAGCCTGTCACTGAGGTGCGTTCCAATTGAATGGGATCAAAGCTGCCCTCCGACCGCCCGCGATTCACACTGGCCTGAATCACTTCAATTCTGACGTCGTTGTTCGGTTGATTCTGCATGGTAACAGTTCGATGAAACTGTCCGTCATTATAGGCGCCCGTATCCACATAGCGCAGAAAATTCGCAGCCGTCTGAGGAGCGTGTTCCGTATCAATCGCGACCGTGATTTCACCCAAGTCGGTCACAAGCAACACCGTAACATTAGATGACACTTGGCCCGCACTCGCAGAACCAGCCCAGCAAACCACCGTGAGCGCAACAGCACGAGTCCAGTTGAATCGCATCACCCTTTCCTCACTTCTGCTCTTGCCTTGAGCGCACGAGGTTAGGCGCCAAACGCCTTTCTGAAGGCAGCTCGTTGTTTCACATCACCAAACACGATCAACTCGTCAGTCGTTTCAAGTCGCATAGATGCATGCAGGTTATATATCAACTGGCCCTGGTGTTTGATCCCGACCGCGCTCAAGCCGGTCTTGGAACCAATCGCGCTTTCCTCTAGCGTCTTTCCTGCCAAGGACTTCGGAATCTTCAGCGTGACCAAGTCAACCCCTTCACCGAGAATCACAAGCTCGTGCCCTTCAAGTAGCGACATGACCGCCTCCGCCCCAAGAGATGCATAGCTCATCACAAAATCGGCACCCGCACGATGAATCGCTTTGAGATTACGGTCATGGGTAATCCGACTCACAATTCGCAACTCAGGCTTCAATCGTCGCAAGTAGACGGCCAAGTAAATATTCATCGCATCGTCGCTCGTTGTGAGCAAGACCGCGGTCGCATCATGGAGGCCGGCCTGCGCAAGCGACTCAAGATTGTTCGCGTCACTGAGAATGGCATCATCGACGAAAGGGGACATCTTCTTGATGATGTCAGGATCTTTGTCGATCAAATTGACCGGAACGCCTTTCGTTTTCAACGACCGAATGGCAGCTAATCCGACCACATCACCACCGATCACAAGCACTGGGCGTTTCTCCTGAGTCTTCGAGGTCAACAAACCATCCAGCGTGTCCATCTGGTCCGACAGCCCCGCCACGACGACAATGCTTTTGTCATCAATGACGGTTTCGGGATATGCCGGATTTAACCGACCAGCATTCCAGACACCGACAATATTGAGGCCGGTCTGTTCCCGGAGATGCGATTCAGAGACCTTGCGTCCAGCCAAGTGACTGTTGTGTGCCGAGAATTCAGCAATCTGCAACTCCTCATAGCTACCAATCACATCCGTTTTGCCAAGACCTGCACTGGCACGATTCGCCAAATACTCACCCAACTGCACTTTCACTGGAACGACATGAGAACAGCCTGCAAGTTCCAGCACATCCACCGAATCCTCATCTTCGACAAACGCAACCACTGGCACATCCTGTGAGATCTCCCGTACGGTTAACGCAATATTGGTGTTGGTCGTATCCTCACGATTCGCGACCACAACGCGTGCCTTCTCGACATTCCAATTGCGATAATTGGTTTGGCTATCAATCTCCCCCAAGAGCACCGACAGACCATCGGCTTGCATCTTGTTGGCAACTGTGGCATCTGTTTCAATAATGTAATAAGGAATCTTACTTGGTGCGAGCCGATCGATCAGTCCCGTGGCGATCGCACCCTGGCGGCTAATAAGCACATGGTCCCGAATACCCTTAGGAACACGTCTCTCCACGCCCGTCTGCACTTGCACATCCAACCATGGCTCATAAAACAGTTTGAAGAATATGAACGGCAACACGACAATCAACACCACAATCCCACACGCCAAGACGATTGTCGTATAGGCTCGGCCCACGTCATGGGTAAACACAATGTCACCGAAGCCAGTGGTACTCATTGTCATTAAGACCCAATAGACCGCAGTCGTCCACGTGTAAAACTGTCCTTCCAATTCCATCATGAGCCACTTAAAGCCCGCAGCGAACAGATGGATCAGGACGTAGACAAACAGGCAATACTGAAGGAAGGCAACGCCTTTACGGCGATTTTCACCTTGAGCGGTGAGGAGAGACCAAAGGTTCCGAAGCATTGTTATCTCAACTAGATCTAGCTTACGATTAGCTGCTGAATTGTTCAAGAAGACAAGTGAGAATATTGCATGGCACGAAACTACTGGTTAATGAAATGTGAACCTGCGGCCTACACGGTCGCAAAGCTGGCGCGTGATGGTTCCACAAGTTGGGAAGGGGTCCGCAATTACCAGGCCCGCAACTTCATGCGCGACACGATGAAGATTGGAGATGCGGTCCTATTCTATGCGTCCAATGCGGACCCGTCTGGAGTAACCGGCATTGCGAAGGTGTCACGGGAGGCCCATCCCGACCACTACGCCTGGAAAAAGGGACACAAATACTTCGACCCCAAGAGCACCAAAACCAACCCCATATGGTTTATGGTCGAAATCTCGTTCATTGAACAGTTTCCAGACACTCTTCCCTTGTCGACCTTGAAGGCCACCAAGGGACTTAGCAATATGATGGTTACCAAGAAAGGGAGTCGCCTCTCCATTCAACCGGTCACAAAAGCTGAATTCAATATCGTGGTTCGTCTCGGTCGGGAACCGAACCAGCGTGCCTGAACGACACTGACCACCTCTTTCCTGACGTAGACTTGGTGCGCTCCGGTCGACTTTACGATGACGAGATCGTCCGCTTGTCGAAAGGCATCCGAAGGGCCGGCCCTAAACTCGATGCTCTTCCAGGCTGGAGCCGAAGTCCGATCTCAATGTGCGCACACTTCAAGGCGGCTTCCTGTCGATAGGTTCCAAACAGTCGATCCCAAACGGCCAAATTGAATCCGAAATTGGTATTGAATTCACCAACTTCAACAGAATGATGAATGCGATGCATGTCCGGTGTCACAAACAGCCAACGGACCAACCGATCCAGACGCTGTGGTAGTCGGCCGTTTGCGTGGGTAAACATCGAAGAGCTATTCAGCGCAATCTCAAAGATCAAAACCGCCAGCGCTGGAGGGCCCAGTACTACCACAGCAAGAGCCTTATAAAGCGTCGACACGGCAATTTCAAACGGATGAAACCGAAGCCCGGTTGTCACATCAAATTCTGGATCTGCATGGTGGACTTGATGCAGGCGCCAGAGCCATGAAACACGGTGCATGAGAAGGTGTTGACCATAGAGACAGAAATCGAGGGCAATCACGGACACCGCCACCCCGACCATAAAAGGAAGATCGAGAACGGCGATCGCTCCCCACTCGCGGTCTCCAATCCAATCTGCCAACTGAATTAAGCTCAACGGCAGAACAACACGGATGCTCGCAATGCCAAGCACGAGCATCACGAAGTTCGTTGACCACCGCTGAACCCGGAAGGCAGAAGTCTCTCGTCGTCGCGCAAGCACTTCCCAGACCACCATCACGACGAATACAGAGGTAAAAATCAGTATGCGAATCTCGTCTTCACGGCTGACCACATCACCTATCGCCAAACGAAACTCCCACAGTTCTTCAATTTCTTCGTAACACTCTCCAGCGATTTTCTATTTCGGGCAGTCAAGCTCCAGACCGTACATTTCTGCCGTAGACAATCCCTCCAACCGAGGGTGTTCTAACTGCCAGAGGCAATAAGCCTCAAGAACTTCCAGCTCAGTCATTTCTACTAACAGAACATCCCGCATTCTCTTTACCCGTCCGAGCCCCTCAGTGTCATTCACCAAACGCGTGGCCGCGAGATCGATCCACATGAGGGCCCGAGCTAAAAATCGCTCGACTCCTCGCTCGGCCAAATACATTGTTGCTAACCTCAATTGAGCGTGTCCATGACCTCGTTCGGCTGCGCTTTCAAACCAGGCCGCTGCTTGTTGATCGTCCTGTGGCACACCAAGTCCCTGCTCATAGAGCTCGCCTAGAACGAACTGCGCTTTGGTAACTAATGGATGCAAATCCGGCCATCGGAAGTTCTGTGAAGCCAAGCGCCGATACCATCGAACGGCTTCGTCAAGATTGCGGACTATGCCTAAATCTCCTTCTACCAATATCTCGGCAAGGTCATATTGAGCTTCTGGCAGATCTTTCTCGGCGGCTTGTCGAAACCACACCACAGCCTCTTTGATATTTGGTGCCACATGACGCCCCTCAGCATACATAAGGCCCAGATTGTACTGGGCGGAGGCGAGCCGGTCACGACCGAGCAATGACGTGGCCCCGGGTCCAGTTGGTGCAGCAGCTTGTTGGTACCAGACCTGCTCGCGACGTTCGGCCTGACGAATTTCGCTTAGCGTCATCTTTTTTTTAATGACTTCCCTGAGATTGGTCGCCTGCCAACGCTGGGCATCAACCACTGGCACTTTGGCACCTGCCAAGCTGAGCCAGAAATATGCGGAAACATAGTCTATCGGTACAGTAATAGTCGTCGTGAGGAATTGTCCGGTGGCATACATGGAGCCAACCGCCATCTGTGCTTCAATAACGCCCTGCTCAGCAGCTTGCTGATACCACTTCAAAGCTTCTGTCGTGTTCGGCAAGACACCACGTCCGAGGACATACATAATTCCCAACTTGTATTTTGCGTCCGCTAATCCGCCCTCAGCAGCACGACCGTATAATCGCACCGCGGCAGCGGCATTCTGTGGCGCACCACGACCTTCCAAAAATATTTCAGCCAAACCGTACTGGCCTTCCGCTAAACCAAGTGCACTCGCTTCTTGGTACCATTTCCGCGCGTAACGCTCTTCCAATAATCCAAGATGGAATTGGGCAACAGGGTATTTACGTTCCGCAAGTTGACGCAGTTTTTCCCTCGGACCTTCCACTTCTCTAGTCAGATACTCAGAGTTAGGGTCAAGCTCTCCGACCTTGTCATAGTTACGAAGACCATACTCTTCAGAGACGCGAAACCATTTCGCAGCCTCTGAAAGGTCTTGCTCGACGCCAAGGCCTTCGGCATACATCACTCCAAGTCTGTACTGGGACTCTTCATCCCCTTGGGCTGCAGCTAGACGGTACCAACGGAGAGCCTCCGCGTAATCCTGTTCGATCCCGTCACCGAGCTCATTCAAGCTCCCCAAGTAGAATTGTGCTTCCGTAAAGCGATTCCCAAGCCCACGAAGTCCGTCGTAGGCTTCCGCATGCCCTTGCCGGGCAGCTAGGTTGTAATAATGGACAGCGATCGGAGTTCCCCGACTCAATCCGACTCCGGTGTCATACATCAACCCCACAAGATACTGAGCGCTTGCGAAACTTTGATCCGCAAACGATCGTATCGCCGATTGACTTTCAGAATTTCCTTGGACGGCAGCTTCGTAGTAGAGGCGTATCGCTTCTTCTGTATCCTGCGTCACGCCCCTCCCCTCCGCATAGAAAACAGCAAGTCGGAATTGCGCCTCTTGCAAACCTTGATCAGCGGCTAGTCGATAGAGCGCTGCTGCTTTCTCATCACTTGGTCCTATTTCGCCGGTTTCATACATCAGCCCAAGTGCGAATTGCATCAGCGCATCACCCTGGTTGGCTAACGCCTCCAGGTAAGACAGGTCTATTTCGCCTTCTTGCGCTTGCGACACCTGAAATTCTGCGTCGGCTACAATTCGGACCGAAGCACCAAGCACCGGCGGCGAAACCAACACCGCAGACCCAAGAAGGACGAGGCTGGCTTCTCTAAAACATGACTTAATGGTTCTCACAAGCATCATCCGAACCCAGTCCATGTTACTCCCGGTAATTAATAAATTGGAGTGGGACATCAACGTTCGCATCCTTCACCACTTGAATCGCTGTCTGCAGATCGTCCCGTTTCTTTCCGGAGACGCGAAGCTTCTCACCCTGTATCGCGACCTGCACCTTCAGCTTGGTATTCTTTACCAGTTTCACAAGTCGCCGAGCTAACTCAACCTCAATGCCTTGACGAACTCGAACGACCTGCCAAACGTCACTCACATTTTTCTGTACCGGATCCCGCTCGAGACAACGCACGTCCACCTTCCGACTGGCAAATTTATTCGTCAGCACGTCGTACAACTGTTCTAATTGGAATTCTTCGGGTGCTCGCATTGTCACCTGGTCATCCGCAAACTCAAGCTTCACGTTTTTACCTTTAAAATCAAATCGCGTAGCGATTTCCCGGATCGCCTGATTCACAGCGTTCGTCACTTCGTGGAGATTCACTTCTGATACAACATCAAATGTAGGCATAACCACTCCAAAGTCTGAACATCCGTAATTATAACCCTGCCTGAAAGCCGGCGACGCCCCACCCTATATAAGATCATTTAGAAAGGCACTTATCGTTTTTAGACCTTTCACCTATAATCGGAGCGTCGACTCACTCTCACCAAGGAATAAAACATCATGAAAAGACGGGATTTTCTTGTTTCAACCACACTCGGATCCATCGGTCTAGGCGCGGGAGAGTTCTCGCTCGCTGCGTCGCGGGAAGGTCGCACATGGCAAGCCGAGAATCGAAAAATCTTCATCGCCGGAGGCGGGTTCAGAACCCCATTTATTCGTCACCTTGCCACACTCACCGGCAAAGACCGGCCGAAACTCTGCTACCTGCCGACCGCTTCAGCCGATCGCGACTCTGGCATTATCCGATGGTACGAAAATTGTGCACCTTTAAATGTTATTCCGTCTGTGCAAGCAAGTTTCATCAGCAGCGGACGAATGACAAAAACGTTCGCGGATGTTTTATTGTCCGTCGATGGCATTGTCGTATCAGGAGGTAATACCCTAAATCAACAAGTCATCTGGAAAGCCCACGGCATTGACGAGGTACTTCGAGAAGCTTGGGATCGGGGAATTGTTCTCGGCGGTGCAAGCGCGGGTTCGTTATGTTGGTTCGAGGAAGGCACCACGGATTCGCGCCCGAAGGAACTGTCAAAAATTGAATGTTTGGGCTTCCTCAAGGGTAGCCACTCGCCGCACTATGATGCCGAGGAAGACCGCCGACCCACTTACCACAGGCTCATTAAATCAGGTGAACTACAGCCTGGGTACGCCTGTGACAATGACGCTGGCATCTATTTCCAGGACAACGAAGTGGCACAAGTCGTACGGACTCGAGAAGACGCCAACGCATACTACGTGGATCTCCAAGATGGTGAAATTATCGAAACGAAGTTCGAAGCCGACATGATCGACTAACTCAGAAACGATCGCACCAGGAGGAGAAGCGAGAATTTGGTCGTTGCGAGCCGAGCCTCAGGCTTATCGACGCTCCGACCATTCTCGACGCGCCGGTTGACAGTCTGGCCATCTTCCGGCTTCCCCAGTAGTGGGGTTCACCGGAAATTCAGTGCGACGGTCTCGCGGCACCCGACCGGGCTCTTCTGATGCCAAGTAAGCCAGCATCGCATAGAGGGTAGCGTTACGCGTCAGGTCAGAGAACACTACCTTGTCGAATGTATCGCGATTCGTGTGCCACGTGTACTGACTATAACTCCAATTCAGGGCTCTGAGACTGAACGCTGGTGCGCCACGGCAGACAAACGACGCAGAGTCGGTGCCCCCGCTACCTGGCATACCGGGGAAATCAAAATTGATGTTATTGGAGAATTCGGAGGGCATTGCCGAAAACCAACGGGCGACGTAGCCCGTGGCGTCGACGAAGCCTTGCGTCGAGACATTCACAATGCGTCCAGTGCCGTTGTCCTGATTAAACAGTGCTTGGAGATTATCAACCACCTCAGGATTGTCTTCGACAAACGCTCGTGATCCATTGAGACCCTGTTCCTCGCCACCCCAATGTCCCACAAGAATCGTACGACGCGGATTAGGGTACGCCAACTTCAGAAGTCGCATCGCTTCCAGCATTGTGAGAGTTCCCGTTCCATTATCTGTCGCACCGGACGCTGCGTCCCATGAGTCAAAATGGGCAGACAGAATGACGTACTCGTTTGGGAGTTCAACGCCAGGGATACGACCGATCGTATTAAACACGGGTCCTTCTCCGAGAAACTCGGCATCGGAGCTAACTTCAATGACCGGATGTTGCCCGTTCGCTGCCAGGCGATACAACAAACCATAATCCTCGCACCCAGCAGTCAATGCTGGGATGCGCTCCGTGCCAGCGGCAAACATTTGGTTTGCACCCCAACCTCCAGAAGTGGTCGCCCGTCTCCAGCGTGACGCAATCACACCGGCCGCACCGGCTTTTTCGAGGGCTTCAGAAATAATAGTTTCCGAGCCCCGTCCCTGAATCTCAAACCCGGACCGACTCATTTGGTCACGCCACGCCTCTTCATCCCGATCGCGAGTCTCTCGCATTTCGCTCAGCGACGCTTGCGTAGCCCACTGCTCCCAATCTGCATCAGGTCGACAGGTTGGCTGGGGAAAAGCAATCGCAACAAACTTACCTTGCACGTTTGGCAACCAAGCCTCAAACGCGGCTACATCTTCGACGTCTGGCATGATCACGACCTCGCCACGAAGAGGCTGTCCGTCGGTTCCTGGGCTCCACGCCAACAGTGTCATTTCGAGGGTTCGGACCCGAGGCTCCACAAGGTCGACGTGCGTCCGGCCGCGATTCCAGCGCATCCATGTGCCGTACTCTTCATTGTCAGCATCGATGCCCCATTTCCTATAGGTGTCCACCAGCCAATCATTCGCGTGTTTCTTTCCGGGCGTGCCAGTCAGTCGCGGACCAAGTTTGTCGAACAACACTTGGCCTAACGAGTAGGTCTGAGAATTCTCAATTCCTTCCGTCCAAATCTGTCGAATCACCGAATCATTCGAGGCAAAAGTCTGTGTCTTCACCTGCACATCCCACACCGCTGTTACAAGCACGCTTAGAAACAGAACTGATAGCTTTTTCATGGCACTCGTCCTCACTCTCCGAACACTAACTCGATGCCGGAACCGTCCAACCCTTGAATAGGATAAGACTATACACCTCACGAGAACTATTCCGGACATCTCGTTGTCCAAGCGGGTTAACTCGCCTACAATAAATGATTACTATACGGCCTAATCTATTTATAACGTTTGCTCACACGGAGGTTCCCTCATGAAACGTCTTGTACTCCTAAGTTGTGCTCTACTTGCCCTTGCCGCTCCTGCAACGGCACAGACCGACGAGGAAATTATTGAGCGTGCCGTCCTCGCAGCGCCTGCCGGCAGAGGCGGCACGGGTCAAACCGAAGCCATGGTAGTCACATGGGATGAGGACGGTACTCGTCGAGTGCTCCGTGAAGGCACAAACGATTTTGTCTGCTGGGATCGGTCTGGCCAAAATGGTCAGCGCGCATTCAGCGTGCAGTGCACAAACAAAGGTAACCTTGAACGCTACGAACAAAATCTTGAATTCTTCCGGGCTAGTAGCACCCCAGAAGAGGCGAAAGCATTAATGGATGCTGCAGAAGCCGACGGGACACGTGTCGTGCCTGTTTTCGGATCCGTCTATTACTATATGTCGGGCACCGATCAAGAGAGCGCGGGACAGCATCTAGTGGTCATGGTGCCATTCGCGACCAACGAATCATTGGGACTGGCAGGTGGTCGATCGGCGAACATCATCTCCGTTATGGGTGGCGGAAGCTCCGGCGCGCACCTGATGGTGCCGGGCCGCTAAGCACCACTGCTATCCTGCTCCCCCGTTGATTGTTTGAACTGCCTAGCTCTCGGTGGCCAAGCAAGAGGCTCACGATAATGAACGACTTGTGTCACCACGGCATACACCGGGTCACCCTCGTTGTCTTGGTGTGCTTTTTTTGCATCTGTGCGAGTGCCTGGAACAGTCATGCACAAACTCTCAAGTCGATTGATGTCGAGACTTTTGAGACGTGGATGCAGAACCTCTCCAATTGGGGGCGCTGGGGTGCGGACGACCAGCTCGGCACACTGAATCTGATTACGCCGGAGAAACGTCGCGAAGCACTTACTCTTCCACGTGACGGTGAATCCGTGTCTCTAGCACACGATGTGGAAACAGAACCAGCTATCGACAACCCTCGCCCGTTCGAAATGACCATGGGTGGCCTTGGCGATGCTGGTCTTAGTGTTAGTGACCAATGGACCGTGTCCTATCATGGTTATGCGCACACTCACCTCGACGCCCTTTGCCATTTTTCCTATGACGACCAGCTGTACAATGGCGTTCCCGCCGACTCAATCACGGTCGAGGGTTGCGCAAAACTGGCAATTACCAGCTTCAAGGAAGGGATAGTCACACGGGGAGTCTTGATAGACATTCCCTATCACCGGGATGTCGAATTTCTGGAACCGGGCAGTCCAATCTATCCAGAAGAACTGGACAACTGGGAAACTCAAACTGGAATAACCATCGGCAGTGGCGATGCCGTTTTTATACGAACAGGTCGATGGAAGCGGCGCGCCGTAGAGGGACCATGGGATATCGGTAGTCATGTCGCAGGCTTGCATGCGTCAACAGCCCGATGGTTTCACAATCGTGATGTAGCTGTGATTGGAACTGACCACGGTGCTGATGTTCATCCTTCCGGCATGGACGGCGAGCGCCACCCACTCCATATTCTGTTGCTGGTCGCCATGGGTACACCGATTTTTGACAATGTTGACCTTGAGGCCTTAAGCCGCACGACTACCGAGCGTCAGCAGTGGGAGTTCCTACTAATCGCAGCGCCATCGCCCGTGCCTGGCGGCACGGGTTCCCCCTTAAACCCGATCGCAATCTTTTAGACTCAACCAACTTCTCGGAATCGATCAACGATCGTCTCGATAGACCTTTCCAGCCTTCATCACGAAGTCGACATTAAATAGTTCAGAGATATTCTCCAGCGGATTTGCAGGTACCGCAATCATGTCAGCGAACCTGCCTTCCTCCAGCCGCCCAACATGGTCGCTTTGACCAAGTAACTCTGCCGCATTCACCGTAGCCGTCACAATGGCCTCCATCTCTGATAGACCAATGTCGACATACCATTCAAGCTCTCTGGCATTTTGGCCATGTGGTACCACTCCGGCATCACTTCCAGAAGCAATCTTCACACCAGCAGCAAATGCTTCAGCCACCCGTCTCGGATGCTCTGCAAGAGATCGTTCCAGGCGTGTCCTCGTCGTCGAATCTCGACTGCCGAGACTCCGTCGAATCATGTCCTTGACCATTAAGGTCGGCACAATATAACTCCCGGATTCGACTAAGAGTTGGTAGGAAGTTTCGTCGAGCCAAGAGGCGTGTTCAATGGAATCCACTCCAGCCTCTAATGCGAGGTTAATTCCGGCGGTCGGATGAGCATGCGCTGCCACTTTTAATTCGCGTGTTTGAGCTGTCGCAACCACAGCTCTCAACTCATCCAGCAAGAACACGGAAGGAGCGTTCTCATGAGCGCAGGGTTGTGCCCCGCTACACGTCACATACACCTTAATAAAATCTGCACCCATAGCAATCTGACGACGTACTGCCTCGCGGCACGAATCCACGCTAGAGCAGGCGCCGGAACTGCCGTCAGTGCCAATACGAATGGTGTGGCCAGCCACGTATAACCGAGGACCTTCAAGATCGCCAGATTCAATTCCATCTCTCAACGCAAAGATTGACCATCCAGTTGACCCTGGATTCCGAACAGTGGTGTATCCGGCGTGTAACGTCTTACGCGCATTGGCAATTCCCACGGTCATGCTATACACATCGCGTCCTTCGTCGACCCCAGGTAGCGACACACCCCGACTAGACGTCAAATGCACATGCATATCGATCAAACCCGGCAGAACAAAGTGCTCCTGCAGATTAATGACCTTCGCTTCTTTGAGATCGAGCGATTCAGCGGATGGAAATCCTGAGACGATGCGATCGAGACGGTCGTTTTTGACCACAATGGTTTGGCGTTCCACGGCAGGTCTACCAGGAACCGCAAGGAGTGTACCTGCCTGAACAAGTTGCCAACGGTCAGACGTCTCTTGCCCAGCAGAAACACTCGTAATTGAAATAATTACCGCAATAACAACTGTCGCGTAGCCATTCATGATTCCTCCTCACTCAGCAGTAACACCAAAAACTGCACCCTCTCCAACATTTTGACTGATTCACCACCGGCCGGCAATTCCAAACATCGTATCCTGTTATACTCACTCAGCATACGAAAGCAGGTCGTCTGGCGTCTGATATTCAAACGTTAAAGGCTGAATAATGAAACAAAAAACTCCCAAACCCAAAAATGGTGCGGTCGGCCGTCGACGTTTTCTCAAGGGGGCAGCCGCTGGCGCAGCCATGTTGGCCGGCAGTAGCGTTCCAGCCTCCATCACCGAAGCCTCAGGATCCACAAAGAACACTGAGAACCGATCCGAATCCGTAAGCGTAACCCATAACACCAGTGAAGCTAGTAGCACGATCGAACATCCAGGGTCGGACTACATGGTCGATGTATTTCGGGCCCTTGACATCGAATATTGCGCTTCCAATTGCGGTTCGAGCTTTGATGGATTGCAGGAATCCATGGTCAATTATGGTGCGAACCGTATGCCAGAATTTTTAACTTGTCTTCACGAAGAATCTGCAGTCGCAATGGCCCACGGTTACGCCAAGATCGCAGGTAAACCAATGATGGCCCTGTTTCATGGCACCGTCGGTCTGCAACATGCCGCGATGGCCATTTATAACGCATACGTTGATCGCGTACCTGTCTACATGGCAGCCGGTCTTGACTATGACGGTCCGGTATCAGCCCACAATGCAACCGACCTCGCTGCCCTAGTCCGCGACTATATTAAGTGGGACCACCAGCCTGGCGCCTTGATGGACTTTGGTCGTTCGGCTGTCCGTGCCTACACCCTTGCGACCACGCCGCCTATGGCACCCGTGCTTCTGGTTCTCGATGCGAAACTTCAAAAAGAGGCAGCCGATAATCCACCGAAAGTTCCAAAGATCTCCGTACCAAAATTTCCAAGCGCTGATATTGGGTCAGTGCGAGAAATCGCTCGCCTGCTGGTCGCAGCAGAAAACCCCCGCATCAACACGGGTCAGGTGGTGCGAACACAAGAAGGTCTCGACTTGCTTGTCGAGCTTGCTGAACTATTACAAGTCCCAGTCAACGGTGTCAGTAATCGTCTCAACTTCCCATCACGCCACCCACTCCAAGGCACGGGAACAGGGACGCCCGATTTAATCCTGAATTTAGAGCCGGGGTCCCGAGTTGGGACTTCACCAAGTTCACCACGCTCAGCTGGCCGCTCGCCCGAAGCAGCTGATCCTGCAAACGTCACAACAATTACCATTAGTTCGGCTGAATTTCTTGTAACGAGCAATTTCAATGTGTTCGGCAACGGAGCCGGAAACGCTGACCTCGTCATCGCCGCCGACGCGCAGTCAACCTTGCCAGCACTCATTGAAGAGGTTCGGCGATTGATGACCAGCGACCGGAAAGCGTTCTTGCAGGACCGCGGCACAAAAATTGCCAACGCTCATTTACGAGCCCGTCGTCGCACAATCACAGATGCCCGCTACGGCTGGGATAACAGCCCCGTGAGTCTCCCGCGACTTGCTGCGGAAGTGTGGCCGCATATTAAGGATCTTGATTGGTCATTCGTCTCTCCCCAGCGATTTCTCGGAAATTGGCCAAGTCACTTGTGGGATATGAATAAAACCTACCATTTCATCGGTGCCCATGGTGCTGGCGGAATGGGCTATGGGGCACCCGCAGCCGTGGGTGCTGCGCTAGCGAATCGAAAACACGGCCGGATTTCCATCAATATTCAAGGCGATGGCGACCTGAATTACGCCCCTGGTGTACTCTGGACCGCAGCTCACCACCAAATTCCGTTACTTACAATAGTCGCAAACAATCGCGCCTACCACGCAGAAGTCATGTTCCTCCAAAAGCAATGTGCAGCTCGCAACCGTGGTGTAGACCGTGCCGACATTGGAACAACGATTAAGGACCCGAACATTAGCTACAGCCAAATGGCGAAGGCTTACGGAGTCTACGGTGAGGGCCCTATCGACAACCCTCGCGACCTCGGTCCGGCGCTTCGCCGTGCGCTCGAACGGGTGAAGGCTGGAGAACCCGCTGTGCTTGACGTTCTAACCCAACCACGAGGATGAGGAGCACGTTATGAACCGCGTAACGATACTGACAGTCGCGTTGTTGACGGTCACCATTCAATTCGTTGGTGGCAAGGTCACTGAATCCCAAGACGTCGAACCTCTTCTTGGAAATACGGAAAACGGCGAGCAACTCTTTACTGAATATACGTGTTCAGGCTGCCACGGTTACACTGGAGAAACCGGACTGGGAACTCGACTCAATCCACCTCGCATGCGGCAGGCGCGTTTCATTCAGTACCTCCGTAACCCGACTGATCCTGAACGGATGCCACCATACCAGGAGCCAGAGGTGTCGAACCAGAATCTAGCCGACATTTATGCTTTTCTTGAGTCTCTGCCGTCTCAATCGCCTGCAATCGAAGATATTCCTCTTTTACAGGCCATTCTTCGAGAATTACGCCGCTAGAAAGTTTTTTGGCTCGACCGAGAAGACTTCACAAAGCTACCCTCTAATAAGGAGTACCGGTCATGGAAAGAAAGAGTTCAGGCATGCGACGTCGTGACATGCTTCAGCTAACCACTGCTGCTCTTCTGGCAACAACAACCTCGCCAATCGCGTGGTCTGGACAAGCTCGAACCGGATGGAACTCCTCTGGAGATCGCATCATCCGCATCCGTCACTTCACAGTGACTTCCAAACGTTGGAAGGTTGTCGGTAAGAATTCTCATCTCGACGTCCATGGGGACACCGCCACCGATCGTCTCCTGATCATCAATACAGCCAGTGGCCTAGAAGGGTTCGGCTCGTCGAGGACTGATGAAGCCGACGCGGCAACGCTTCTAAATAAAGATCCTCTCGAGTTCTTTGAACCTGGTCGAGGTATCGTGAGTCCTCTTGGTCGAGAGGATGCGCCATTATGGGACTTAACGGGCAAGATTTTTAATGAACCGGTATGGCGCCTACTTGGTGGCTACGGCCCTGCAACCGTGCCGGTGTATGACGGGAGTATTTATTTCTCAGACCTCGATCCAGAATACAGAGATCGCGGAATTCCTCGAATTTTAGAAGAAATTGATTACGCACTCGAACTAGGACACCGGGCCTTCAAAATTAAGGTTGGCCGAGGCTATCAATGGATGCCCTCGGCGGCTGGACTGACACGCGATATCCAAGTGGTACGCGCCATCCGCTCTCACGTCGGCCCTGACATTAAATTAATGGTTGACTCGAATAATGGCTACGATCTGGCGACAACCAAACGCTTTCTCGAAGAAGCAGACATTGAATTCTTTTTTGTGGAAGAGATGTTCCCGGAATCCGTCGACGAAGATCTGGAACTCAAGGAATGGATCCATTCGCGTGGTTGGGCCACGCTTGTCGCCGACGGTGAATCCGCACGTGAGCTGGATCACTTCACGCCGTACATCCAACGAGGTGCCTTCGACGTCCTTCAGGGTGACATGCGCCGCTTCGGCTTCACCGGGTTACGTAATCTTGCCCGACAGGCAGCCCCCGCGGGCGTCAGCCTCGCTCCGCACAACTGGGGTTCCTATCTTGGCGGTTTCATGCAGGTCGTGCTTGGACGCGGTATTCCAAATTTAATTATGGCCGAACAGGATCCAGCGAACACTGACCTCTTTGATGCCTCCGCCTTCGAATTACGAGATGGCCGTATGCGGGCACCCGACACGCCTGGTTGCGGTCTCGTTCTGCGCACCGACCGTCTCATCGACGAGACACTCAATTGGGAAATCCATGCCTGACGATTCCCCGACCTCGCCGGCCAATGGAAGCTGCTCAAGTAGTTGAATCCTGTAGGCAGTTCAAGACGTGTCGATAGAACTCTGGATGCGACTGCCAAGTCTGCGCCGTCACAATCTTCCCGTCTCGATAAGCTTCTTCGGTGGAATATTTGCCCCCAGCGAACTCAACTTCGTTTCGTACATGCTCGTAGCAGGTTACCGTGCGGCCTTTCACGAGTCCGGCCGCGATTAGCACCTGTATGCCGTGACAAATCGAAAAAATCCAGCGGTCCAGCTTTGCAAACTGTTGAACAAGGCTAATGAGTGCGGCATCATGTCTCAGATATTCAGGCGCCCGACCACCGAGCACCAATACAGCTAAGTATTCGTCAGCCGTCGCCTCTTTAATCGCCACGTCAGATTCGAGACCATAGCCCTGTCGTTCGATATAGGTATCCCAACCTGGTTCGAAATCATGAATCACAAGGTGTAACCGACGTTTACTTGGAGCTGCCACGACCACCTCAAATTCGGCCTCACGCAGTCGATGAACAGCGTAAAGTGATTCGTAGCTCTCTCCTCCATCACCTGTAACAACCAACACCTTCTCACTCATTGTTATTCTCTCCTCACGGTTCGATCGTGAAAGCC
>CAJXDY010000025.1:0-33146 GCA_913052135.1 uncultured Acidobacteriota bacterium | reverse complement strand
ATGGTGGGAGTGCCGGTAGAAGGTATTGCGATCGTGCTTGGTGTGGACAGGATTCTTGATATGTGCCGCACTACGTTGAATGTCGTTGGCGATCTTGTGGTTGCCACAATCGTCGATCGCATCGAGAGTGAATCATTCTCTCACACAGGCTAAGGTTAATGCAGACTCTGTTATGATTTCTGAAGTATGCCTAATCGTGACGTTGTTATCCTGAGTGCGGTTAGAACTCCTATCGGAAAATACGGTGGGTCGTTCAAGGACGTGCATCCAGCCGAGTTGGGTGCAGTTGCTGCCCGAGCGGCCATTCACAATGCTGGGATTGAACCATCAGAGGTAGACGAAGTCTGGATTGGACACGGTCGGCAAGCAGGGTCGGGTCCGAACCCAGCTCGTCAGGTGGCTTTTCGTGCCGGATTACCGGACACCGTCGTAGCTCAGACGATTAACAAGGCCTGCGCATCTGGTCTGCAGGCCTTGGCTAGTGGGGCCCAAGCGATACTACTTGGTGAGGCTGATGTGGTCCTAGTTGGCGGAATTGAGTCAATGAGCCGCATGCCACACATGATTGATTCGAACGCCGCTCGGTGGGGTCATCGGATGGGACATGTCGCCCTAGTCGACGCGATGTATCGAGACGGGTTTCGCTGTCCATTGTCGAACCTTATTATGGGTGAGACGGCCGAGGTGTTGGCTCGTCAATACGGTATCACTCGCGCAGACTCTGATAGTTACGCGCTCGAAAGTCAGCGACGGGCCGAAGTGGCCATCAAGGCTGGAAAGTTTCGAGATGAGATTGTTCCCGTCGAAGTAACTGGTCGTGACGGTGAGACCGAAACAATCGATAGTGACGAGCATCCGAGATTTGGCCTGACGATCGAGTCACTCGAAAAATTAACACCAGTGTTTGACGAAGTGGAAGGGCAACCTGGCATAGTAACGGCTGGATCTTCTTCAGGCATTACCGACGGTGGCGCTGCATTGATGCTAACGACTGCTGATCGGGCAAAATTTATGGGACGCGTGCCTTTGGCGAAATTATCAGGTTGGGCCAGTGCGGGTGTGGATCCACGTATTATGGGGATTGGTCCAGTTCCGGCAATTCACAAACTGTGTCAACGTTTGGATTTACCGGTAGATGCTTTCGACTTGGTTGAACTGAATGAAGCATTTGCAGCGCAGGTCTTGGCGGTGTTACGTGATGTTCCAATCAATCTGGATCGATTGAATGTTAACGGTGGTGCCATAGCACTGGGACATCCTATCGGCTGCACGGGATCTAGAATTGTTGTAACCCTACTTCACGAAATGCGAAGGCGGGCAGCATTCCGAGGGTTGGCGACTCTTTGTGTGAGTGGTGGAATGGGCATGGCTCTAGCTGTTGAGCGTTCGTGACGTACTCCTAAGATTCCAGGGTTGATAAGGATTATGAGAATCGCCTAAAGTTCTTAAGGTGCGAGTATTGTCAGTCTCTTTATACGCTCATGTACAATGAACAGATGCTGGATATCATACGCAAGTTGCTAACCAACCTTGGGGAAGATCCATCACGAGAAGGCCTTCTTAAGACACCAGAGCGTGTTGAGCGCTCGCTGAAATTCCTAACGAGCGGTTATCAGAAAGATGTCGATGAAGTCTTAAACGGTGCATTGTTTACCGTTGATTATACGGAGATGGTTATTGTTAAGAATATCGATTTCTATTCACTCTGCGAGCATCATCTTTTGCCGTTTTTCGGTAAGTGTCACGTAGCCTACCTGCCTACCAATCAAGTTATCGGGTTAAGTAAGATTCCTCGAATTGTGGAGATCTTTAGTCGTCGACTTCAAGTGCAAGAACGATTAACGAATGAAATTGCTGAGACGATTAAAGAGAAAATCAATCCACTCGGTGTCGCAGTAGTTTTAGAGGGCACCCACCTTTGCATGTCAATGCGCGGTGTTGAAAAGCAGAATTCTACGGCTGTGACGAGCGCGATGCTAGGAGTTTTTCGTAAGGACGCTCGGACACGTTCAGAGTTCCTCGCGCTCATCCGTCAACATGAGCCGTCCATCGTATCCCCCTATGTTGGTGAACAAGCCTCCTGTGTTGTTGAGGAGGTATAAGAAAGAATGACGGGTGATAGCCCAGACCGATTTCTACGATTGTGGATAATTGCTTTAATCCTCATAGTGTGTATGGTGAAGCCGGCCTTCGTTCAAGACTCTTCAGAAGCGACGGAGCTGCTCTGTCCTTCAGTTCTCGGTACAGGTCTTACCACGCAAAGAGAATTCTGTGACATCCTCATCGGTCGAGATCCGCAGGCTGGAGTAAGAGTGGTAATTCCTAGGCAAAGTGGCGAAGCTCAACTTTCTTTCGACTTATCGAACCGACATACCTATTCGGAAGAACAAGCTCTCGCAGGTCTAGCTTTCGCACAGTACACTGCGACAATCGGTGTTTTGACTTCTGACGGCACATTGCTTTCTCGCGGTGTCATACAAAGCGAATTTCGGAGTGTTGAGGATTTGGTCGATCGGGTAGGGGGTGGTGCTGGGCCTGGCGGAGTGAAAGCGGTTGCGCCGACAGGACTGGTACGGATCGAAGTTACCATTCCTAGCCAAGTGGATTCAGTTGCCATTCTTGGTGAAATTCTCGAGGTACGTAGACTGGATGGGCACGATATTTTTACGTCGCCTGGTCGACCAATTGCCATTATCAGTAACGTTGAAGTTAGTTATCTTTCTCGTTGACTAGGCTTCATGAAGTTATTCACGGCAGTTGATAATCGACGTTGCAATCTGATTTGTATGCCGTAATATTTTGTGATCCTAAATATTTGATCCCTCCTTGGCTTCAATATCGCAGGAATATTGACTGAGTAGTAGCTAAGATAGTTAAACTCATGAAAGTAGCGAACATTAATTTCGTTGATTTATTTAAGGCGGATATGACACTTGCCCATTGATGTCACCAAAGAAGGCCGACAGAGTATGCATGTGTACGATGTCATTGTCGTGGGAGCTGGTCCTTCGGGATTGGCTGCCGCAATTGCAGCAAAACAGTGTGGGCTCGATTACAAGGTCTTGGAGCAGGGACTTCTAGTCAATTCCATCTTTCATTTTCCTGTAAATATGAGGTTTTTCACGACACCAGAATTGCTGGAAATTGGCGAACTTCCCTTTGTGACGCCTTACGATAAGCCGACACGCCAAGAAGCCCTTCGATACTATCGTCGGGTCACTGACAGCTATCAGCTGGATATTGAACTTGGAGAATCAGTAGTTGACCTGAAATCACCAGAAGCGACTTCAAGGAATGAATTTACAGTCGAAACACAATCAGAAGGTAAAGGGAAGCGGCAGTTTTATAGCCGTACGGTGGTGCTTGCACTTGGCTGCTACGATTATCCCAACCGTTTGAGTATTCCTGGTGAAGACTTGCCTCATGTGTCGCACTATTACAGTGAACCGCATGCTTATTATCGTAAACAGGTCATCGTTGTCGGTGGGAAGAATTCTGCTGCTGAGGCTGCACTTGAGTTGTTTCGTGCCGGTGCAATAGTAACGTTAGTACATCGCCGAGGAGAACTCGGGCAATCGATAAAATACTGGGTGCGACCGGATATTCTGAATCGCATCACGGAAGGATCCATTACAGGGTGTTTCGAAGCGCAGGTTGTCGAGATTCGTATGGGCGAGGTCGTCATTGAACTCTCGGGCAAACTACATACATTACCGGCTGAGGCGGTTTTCTTATTGACGGGTTATCGGACTGATACGAGTTTGATGAGCCAGGCGGGGGTGCGGATTGCCTCGGACACTTATATTCCTGAGCATGATCCTGCAACGTTTGAAACCAACGTTGATGGTCTCTACATTATTGGGACTGCAATAACTGGTATTCACAGTGGTCGTATCTTCATTGAAAACGGCCGATTCCACGGTCAAGTAGCGATCAAACAGATTCTAAAACGATTCAACCGCAAGAAGAATTGAATATTCCGGGTAACACTACTGCAGTTGACGGGATTGTGATGGGTAACGTGCGACCAGAAGCTTCATCTCAAGTAATTCGATGAGTGACTCACACCGCTTGGCAAGCCCTTCGCGTTCAAGCAGTGCCTGTTTCTCTATCGCGTCGATGTCAAGATATTGAGCGAGTGCATTAACAAGGTCTTCATCGGAGACTGACTTCGGTAATCTTCCCTCAGCGTTTTCATTTTTGGCACTTTGAGTCAGCAATTCTTCCAGGCGACCACGACTCCCTTGTATGGCTAAGCGGGTCACTTCGTCTACGGGTTCTGCGATACCACTAACGCGCGCGATTCGATAACCTTCACCATTATCCTCGCCACAAATCTGGAATTTTTGTAATCCTCTGAGGACAATGTTGAAACGGCCATCTTTTAATGTTTCCGAATGTGTAATCAGTCCGGCACATCCAACGGAAAACACTGCTGGACGCCCTTCATAGTCACTTTCCCAACCTGGTCTGAGTAGGGTCATTCCAATAATTCGATCTCCAAGGAGAGCATCAGTCATCATCCTCTTGAATCGGAGTTCGAAGATATGTAACGGTAGAAAAACATTTGGAAAGAGCACCGTGTTGGGCAGCGGAAAAATTGGAATAGATGGCGGTAACATTAGCGTGACTTTGCAGCGATTACATTCTAGGTGATTTTTATTTCACAAGAGATCCCAAGTTACTACGCATGACTATTTAGTATAGTCGTCGCAATAATCTCGCACGTTCACTCGGAACCGCTTGTATAAGATTTTAGCACGCTGGGCCTGAAAAACTTCCAAGGGAGTAATTCAGGTGAGGGCTGCGTCCGCTTGTTCGTGCGCATGGTATGAACTTCGCACAAGCGGTCCTGATTCCACGTGTTTGAATCCGAGATCCTTTGCTATACAAGCCAATTCGTTGAATTCGTCTGGATGATAGTACCGTGCCACAGGCAAGTGAACCGTGGAGGGACGCAAATACTGACCGATTGTTAGTCTCTTACAGCCAGTTGCATACAGATCTTGTAAGGTTGTTATTACTTCATTCCAATATTCCCCAAGCCCGACCATGAGGCCTGACTTTGTCGGTATAGTCGGTTGAAGGGCATGCGATCGACTTAGCAGTTCCAGTGCTCGATCATACTTTCCACCCGGTCGCGCCGTTCGGTAAAGCCGTGATACGGTTTCCAGATTGTGATTTAAGACATCGGGTTTACTCTGAAGAATTGCGTGAAGTGGTTCTGCCTTACCTTGAAAATCAGGGATAAGTACTTCCAACCGACAAGTCGGGCGTAATGTGCGGGTTGCTCGAATCGTTTCTGCGAAGATAGATGCTCCACCATCAGGTAGATCATCACGGTCGACTGAGGTGATCACGGCATAGTTGAGTTCGAGCATGCTAATGGCTTTAGCTATGCGTGCCGGTTCATTGCCGTCGACTTCACCTGGATTACCGTGCACGACATTACAGTAGCCGCATGCTCGTGTGCAGACGTCACCCAGGATCATGAATGTCGCTGTACCGTGGTGCCAACACTCACCGATGTTGGGGCAGTTGGCTTCCTCACAGACAGTGTGCAGGTTTAATGACTGAACGAGATGTTTGAGACGCATATAATTCTTGGTGCCAGGTGCTTTCACCTTAAACCAAGGAGGTTTGCGTTCTCTTGGTAGTGGGTTGGCCGGTATGGGACGACCACGTTGTAGAGTGACTGGATTCGACACCCCTATATATTATCAAGAGACTTGGAATTGTGTGGATATGAACCTGAAGCCCCTTCAGGAATAGGAAGACTAAGAGTGTCCAAATATCTTAAACTTGTAGTTTTTTTTACTAAATCTTACCCTGTCAGTGATGAATGTGTTCTTGATTGATGGCACCTATGAATTATTTAGGCATTTTTATGCGGTGCCGAACTTCACCAACGCGGCTGGTCAGGAGGTTGGTGCAGTCAGAGGAGTAGTTCGATCAGTCTTGAGCATGCTGGAAGACCGCGTATCACATATTGGTGTGGCTACCGACCATGTTGTTGAATCATTCAGAAACAAGATGTGGCCAGGGTATAAATCTGGTGAGGGCATTGATCCGGTATTGATGTCGCAGTTCCCGCTGCTTGAGCAAGCTCTGACGGCAATGGGGGTGCAAGTTTGGCCAATGATCGAGTTTGAGGCTGATGATGGATTGGCATCCGGGGCGGCGAAGGCCGCATCTAATCCTGAGGTTGAGCAGGTGTTCATCTGTACTCCAGACAAGGATCTGGCCCAGTCCGTAGTTGGTACACGAGTTGTGCAATTTGATCGGCGCCTAGGAGAGGTAAGGGACGCTTCAGCGGTTAAGGTTAAATATGGTGTAGGTCCTGACTCAATTCCCGACTACTTAGCACTCACTGGTGATACAGCAGATGGATATCCGGGACTTCCCGGATGGGGTGCTAAGTCGTCGAGCTTGGTACTCGCTCGATATGGGCATATTGAGTCAATACCGGTTTCGGGAGATGTGTGGGATGTGAAGGTTCGTGGCGCTGCCAAACTTGCAGTGACTTTAGTTAAGAATAGGGAACTTGCATTAACATTTCGAGATTTGGCCACGTTACGCACGGATGCGCCTGTGTTTGACACGGTCGATGAACTGAAGTGGAGCGGGCCGCGAGAGGATTTTATTGATTACTGCACTCAGATGGACGCTCAGGCGATTTACCGCCGAGTCGAACGTCTCGCTATTCAGAGATCAGAGTGAACCCTTTCTTGAGTTAGAGGTTACGCTTATTGGGAAATGAGTTCGTCATTATAACGGAGGTGTTGCAGTATGGTTGAAAATCAAAACCTTGGTATCACTTGGCTCGGTCATGCGACGTTTGTGCTCACGTCACCTAGCGGTAAGAGAATTCTTATTGATCCTTACCTGACGTCGAACCCATCTTGTCCGAAAGGTCAAAAAGAAACAGACGAGCTTGATTTGATTCTCATTACACATGGCCACCATGATCATCTAGATTTGGATGATCTCGGAGCGATCTCACGAGCAACAGGTGCTCCAATTGTCTCAATCCTCGAACTGGCAACATGGCTGGAGAGTCAAGGATTCGCTAATGTGCATGGTATGAACAAGGGTGGCACCCAACGTGTAGCGGGTGTTGACGTCACAATGGTGTCGGCCAGCCACAGTTCCAGCGCTCAAGACCCGAAGGATAATCATTTAGTGCCTGTGGGCGAGCCTGTCGGCTACGTGATCCGATTTGAGAATGGTCAGACGATCTACTTTGCGGGTGATACCGACGTGTTTGGTGATATGACGATTATTAGACGGTTATATGAACCAGAAATTGCCTTTTTGCCGATCGGGGACCACTTTACGATGGCTCCTCGAGGTGCAGCGTTAGCAGTTGAATTACTCGGAGTGCGGAAGGTTGTGCCGATGCATTATGGTACGTGGCCAGTATTAACAGGAACCCCAGCAGAACTGGGTAAGCTGTTGCCTGCCGGTGTAGAAATGCTCACACTCAAGCCGGGTGAGACTGTTTGAGAATCTCGCAATCGTGTTTGCGGATTAGCTTTTTCGGCGATCGACGATCCGCTTGGCCTTAAGGTCAAAGCGGGGAAGGGTGCCGGCAGGTACGATAGCGGCTGGGATTCTCACTGCCAGTCGCTGAGACAGGGCCTCACTGAGTGCTGGCGCAACACTGGCGGCCGCTTCAATTTCTAAGTGCACCTCTTCCATTGCCCTTTGCTTAGTCCGTACGATTCTAAATTCATCAACCTCGAACTCACGAACTATCGCTTCGATGGAGGACGGGTATATGTTGATGCCACGCACCACCATAAGATCATCAGCTCGGCCAATCAACCCGTCTGGCACCATAAGAGAGGTGCGACTGCATCCACACTGGCGTCCGCCACCTCGAACAAGATCACCTGTTCGATAACGGATCACTGGCCAGCCTGGCCGACCGAGGTTGGTGATAATGAGTTCACCAATCTCGCCGGTATCAACTGGTTCATTGGTAGTGGGATCGAGGATTTCTGTAATAAATTCAGATTCGATTAAATGAAGGCCACATTGTTTCTCGCAGGTGAAGCCGTACGCACCAATTTCGGTAGCGCCAGCGTGGTCGAAGCATTGCGCACCCCAAGCGGTTTCGATTTGTGCGCGCACTGTTGGAATTGAGGCGCCTGGTTCACCTGCATGGATAGTGGCCCGAACGCCAAGTTCTGTAAGGTTGATGCCCTCGTCCCGTGCCACTTCAGCTAAACGTAGGGCGTAAGTTGGTGTGCTTAAAAGGGCTGTGGCGCCGGCGTGACGCAGTAGCTGCAAACGCGCCTTCGAATCTAGGCCGCCTCCTGGAATTGTCAAGGCTCCGAGTTTGATGCCTGCGTTGTGGGCAGCCCAGAAACCAATAAATGGTCCGAATGAAAACGCTAGAAAAAGCCGGTCTTTGTGATTCAGACTAGCCCCATGATAGACGTATTGCCAACACTCCGCCCACCAGTTCCAACTTTCTTCGGTGTCGAGAATGGTTAATGGTTTTCCAGTAGTGCCAGACGTTTGGTGGTAGGTGATGTAACGGTCACGTTCATAGGTAGCGATTGTACCCAATGGGGGTGTTGCAGCCTGGTCAGCGACGAGTTCAGACTTCGTTGTAAATGGCAGCGCTTCAAACTGATCCCAATCTAGTGGAGTCGTGATTGAGTCGAACTTTCGTGCATAGAATCTATTTTCTGGAAGAATCGTGTCGAGAAGTTCATTGAGTCGTTCGAGCTGCCTCGTACGAATCTGTTCAGGTGTGGCTGTTTCGAGATCAGGCTTATATATCAAAGCAATTCGTCAAGATTACGGCAGCGGCAATGTTTCACTATTCAGCGTAGCCCGAATAATAGTCGGATAGGTCTCACGCATTGATCCGTGTAAAAAACAGGTCTGTTCACCCATTCGAACGGAACGTTTCGCACTCTCGTCGGTTTCCTCAGCATCCATGAAGACTTGCGTGTCTGTTGGGCCGGCTTTTGCGCTTGTACCATTTGGCCCAGGTTGCAGGTAATCATTGAATTGTACAATCTGACTTGAACGAACGTTCTGTTTTGTGATGTAGGCGTAGCGTCCAAGCTGCGTCATATAGCAGAATCCCACGCCTGCCGATAGGTAGGCGAGAGGTCCTGGGGCTGTGGTTCCGCCAGCCGCGTCACAGAGAAAACGGAAGCTGCTGCCAAGTGGCTGAAATAGATGAATGTCTGTTTCGAAGAGATCGCTGCCGACCAATCTAGCTTCCGAATGAATGTGTAGCGTACGCTTCTGTTCTGCCTGTAAGCTTGATCCGGCACCTCCTGTTACTCCATGCTTCACTTCGGCCGTCTTTATTTTCGTGACAAGATTTTCTCGAAAGCTGTTGTTTGTAGCAGGTTGCAGGTTGTGAAAACTCTCTTGAGGCTTGACTCCCAGATCGTTCGGCGAGGGCGCCATGTCAGAGAGTGAAACTTGATTGCCATTTAGTTGGAGTGCAAATGTATTTATGAATAGGTCTCGCATTACTGCGTGTGCTGGTGAAAGATCAGAGGCCTTCATCACAAGTGGTGCCAGAATTTTAGGAGAGGCATCCGATTCCAATTTTACGGTCAACTCCGCCGGGACACCTTCTCCGATCATGTCGCCTCGTAAGGCTGAGCCGGTCATCGTGTACTTTGTATCCTGATCGACGGCGAGCGAGTGGATATTGACTTTATTGGCCCGCAAAAGTTCCACAAGTTGGCTCATGTAGCAGAATTGGAGGCCTGCAGCAAAAAAGGCGAGAGGAAATGGTGCGAGATCAGTGCCATTCAGATATGGACCTTCGTCTGAAACTAATCTCCAAGTTGCTCCAGGCGGGACTAATTGACGGACGACTGCCTCCTTCTGCATACCGTCAAGAGACCGAATGTCGACACGATAGGACAGTTGACTTGGTATCGGTCCTGAACTCGTGGAAACAGTAGCTTCTGAGTCATCCACTTTATAGACCAACGGAGTATTGAAATCCTGCAGTTTTGGCATCTTCACTTTACTCCTGCTATCTTCCCTATCAACTTTTATACTGTATTATAGCCGTTCAAGGGGAAGCCGATTGACGGCTCCTACCACCCGCAATCATAATGGCTTCATGGAACACCCCGTTACTACAAATACGCACCCCGATGAATATAAACACTGGAAGTTAACTTTTGAGGGCCCACTTGCTCGACTTGCGATGGATGTCCAAGAAGATGCCGGGTTACGCCCAGGGTACTCTCTAAAGTTGAATTCGTACGATTTAAGTGTCGACATCGAGTTAGCTGATGCGCTACAGCGCATTCGATTTGAGCACCCAGAAGTAAGAGTTGTAGTCATTAGCAGCCTAAAAGAGAAGATTTTTTGCGCTGGCGCAAATATATTCATGCTTGGCACATCCTCTCATGCCTTCAAGGTTAATTTCTGTAAATTCACCAACGAAACACGTCTGGCTATTGAGGATGCAAGTGAAAATTCAGGATTAAAGTTTGTGGCAGCAGTGAACGGTATTTGTGCTGGAGGTGGTTACGAATTGGCATTGGCGTGCGATGAAATTCTGCTAGTTGACGACAAAAACGCTGCCGTCAGCTTGCCCGAAGTTCCGCTATTGGGTGTGTTGCCTGGCACTGGTGGTTTAACGAGGGTGATCGATAAGCGTAAGGTTCGTCCGGACCTCGCAGATATTTTTAGTACGTTAGTAGAAGGTGTGAAAGGGAAGCGTGCGGTCGAGTGGCGCCTGGTTGATGCCGTTCATTCTCGTTCGCGGTTTCAAGAGGCGGTGACTGAACGTGTGACTGAGTTGGCTGCTCAATCGGATCGACCCGAACAGGAATCTGGGATCACTCTTGAGGCTGTTGAGCCCGTGATCTCCGATACAAAAATAGTGTACTCATCTGTCACATTATCCTTCGATCGCCCTAAGCGTACTGTTGAATTAACGGTGCATGGGCCAACCGAAACACAACCAGACACGCTCGATGAGATCGTTTCACTCGGCGCTGAGTATTGGCCCCTCCGCGCGTTTCGGGAACTCGATGCTGCTCTCTTACACTTGCGGTTCAATGAACCAGAGATCGGCCTTGTTTTACTCAAGACCGTGGGCAAGGCGGAAGCAGTACTCGCGGTTGACAAGGCGCTACACGCGCATGCTTCGCACTGGCTCGTTCGAGAGATTCGATTACTCATGAAACGGACTTTAAAGCGATTGGACCTGACAGCTCGAAGTTTTTTTGCCTTGATCGAACCGGGATCGTGTTTTGTCGGATCTCTGTTCGAAATTGCGTTGTCAGCCGATCAGTCGTTCATGTTGGACGATCCCGATCGTGCGAATACTATTGCTCTGTCTCCTCTCAATGGTGGTGCTTACCCGACGAGCAACGGTCTGACTAGACTGGGACTTCGATTTATGGCTGAACCCAGTCGCGTGGGTGAGCTTTTGGCGCACGATGAGTCATTCGCTCCGCAGGAGGCACTCGATCTGGGCTTGGTGTCTTCTTCTCCGGACGAGCTTGATTGGGATGAGGAGGTGCGACTTGTTATTGAAGGTCGCTCTGCACTTTCACCTGACGCCCTCACTGGCCTTGAGGCCAATCTTCGGTTTCCTGGACCGGAGACGCTTGAAACCAAGATTTTCGGTCGATTATCCGCGTGGCAAAACTGGATCTTTCAGCGGCCCAATGCAGTTGGCGAACGAGGAGCACTCACAGTATATGGTGTTGAAGGACGTCCGGACTTCGATTGGCGACGTACGTGAGTTCTTTACAGGGAACGCTTTCATGGAGACAGCTTGACTCATGATATCGAGTGAACAAATTCCGAACAACGTTGACCTGGCAAGCAATAAGCGTTTACAACGAGCGCTAGAGCACTGGCAGCCAAAGTATCTCGACTGGTGGCGAGAAATGGGACCGCAGGACTTCCAAGACCATCACCAGGTCTACCTGCGAACTGCTATCAGTGTTGATGCTGATGGATGGGCCCATTTCGACTACGTCAAACTACCTGAATATCGGTGGGGTATTTTTTTGGCCGAGCCCGTGAAGGACAGGGTAATTGGACATGGCGACCTGATGGGGAAACCAGCCTGGCAGGAAGTGCCTGGAGAATTTCGCAATCAACTCCGGCGTCTGATAGTGACCCAGGGGGATACCGAACCGGCGTCGGTCGAACAGCAGCGCAAACTGGGATCAAAATGTCCGAGTCTCTATGATCTCAGGAACCTTTTTCAAGTGAATGTTGAAGAGGGTCGCCATCTCTGGTCGATGGCCTACCTGTTGCACTCATACTTTGGCCGAGACGGTCGAGATGAGGCTGAGGATTTACTCGCTCGCACTAGCGGGAACGCGGACAAGCCACGTATTCTTGAGGCGTTCAATGAGCCGATTGATAATTGGCTCGATTTTTTCATGTTTACTATGTTCACGGACCGTGACGGTAAATCACAATTGATGTCGCTTTCCGAGAGTGCACTTGACCCATTAGCGCGTACAACCCGCTTCATGCTGACTGAAGAGGCACACCACATGTTCGTTGGTGAGACTGGCATGTCTCGCATTATTGAGCGGACCTGTCAGTTAATGAAGGCGGCGGGTGGAGTGGCCGAGGATGTACGCCGGCAGGGAGGGATAGATTTGCCGATGATTCAACGGCATCTAAATTTCTGGTTCAGCCGAAGTCTCGATCTACATGGCAGCGAGATCTCGAGCAACGCCGCTTCCTACTTTTCCAATGGTTTAAAAGGTCGAGCGCGAGAAGAAACGTTCCAAGATCATACGGTTGTGGACACGTACTACGATATGGAGGTATTTGAGGGGGGCCAGTTGCGGCGGCAGGAGGTACTAATGCGCAAAGCGATGAATGAGGTTCTTCGCGATTGGTATGTTGGTGACTGTCAGGCTGGGCTGGACCGGTGGAACAAGGTGCTCGAAAATTACGGGCTCTCAGACCGCCTGTACCTGCCAGACAAGAAATTTGGCCGCGGCATCGGAATTTATTCAGAATTTCATTTTACTCCGCAGGGTGAATCGATTTCTGCAGAACAATGGGAACGTAAGAGACAAGAATGGCTTCCTTCTGTCGAAGACAAGGAATATCTTTTAAGTATTATGGTTGAGCCAATCTTTGAGCCAGGTGTTTTTGCCAATTACATCGCTCCACCTCGGCGTGGCATCAATCGGCTACCAGTTAACCATGAGTATGTGAGGACCGAGGCGTAAGGCGCCGTCTTTCTCAAGCATTCCAGAACAGTCCCTCTAAAATTCTATGATTCATTCGATTGCTGTCCTCGGCGCCGGAATTATGGGCCATGGTATCGCGCATGCTGCAATGACTGCAGGATTTGATACACGATTATTCGATGTTTCGGAAAAGACCTTAGCGCTTGCGCGCACGCAAATCGAGTCTATCGGCAGAGTTGGTGTCGAGCGAGGTAAGGTCACTTCGTCTGAGGTCACTGACACCATGGAACGGTTAACACTTTGCCAGGACATTGCTAGTGCGGTCGACGGTGTTGGTTTAGTGATTGAAGCAGTGCCTGAACAGATAGATTTAAAATTGGCCTTGCTCAATGACCTGGAACAACTGGCGCCACAGCAGGCAATTATTGCATCCAACACGTCAGCTCTCAGCCTCACTGAGATGTCAGCAGCTCTATCAAACCCTGGACGTGCCGTCGGCATGCACTTCTTTAATCCTGTGCACAAGATGAAGCTAGTCGAAATTGTTCGAACTTCAGACACTACATCAGAAACTGTTCAGACCATTGAAGAGATCGGTCGACGAATGGGCAAGGAGACCGTGGTTATTCGAGAGTCTCCAGGGTTCGTCACTAGCCGGATTAACGCAACGATTGGGAACGAGGCATTTTTTATGCTTCAAGAAGGGATCGCGTCGGCGCGCGATATCGATAAAGCCCTCAAACTCGGTCTAAATCATCCGATGGGTCCATTTGAGCTAGTCGATTTGGTTGGTCTGGACACTCGTTTAAGTGTCTTGAAATTCCTGCATCGTACTCTGGGTGAAAAGTATCGGCCGTGCCCACTTCTTGAGGAGTACGTTCAAGCGGGTCGTCTCGGTAAGAAGGTTGGGAAGGGCGTGTACGAGTATTAACAAGTATGAGAAGATTAGAGTTTTAAAGCCAGAATTCATGAACCGAAATCTAAGGTTGCGGCGATGACATATAAGAACATTAAGTTTAGTGTTGAAAACTCAATTGCCGTGCTCACTTTCGATCGTCCTGAAGTGCACAATGCTCTGAATTTTGAAACTATACAGGAAGCAAAAAACGCGCTGACAAATTTAGCTGCCGACGATACGGCGAATGTTTTAATCATTACCGGTAGCGGTGGCAAAGCGTTTGTGTCTGGAGCTGATATTAACGATCTCAAGACTCGGACACGTGATGACGGCCTGGCTGCAATCAATTCATCGTTTTTTAAAATGGTCGAGTGTTTCCCCTGTCCAACGATTGCCGCGATCAACGGTTACGCCTTGGGAGGAGGATGCGAGTTAGCGCTGGCATGCGATATTCGCATTGCTGCTGACACAGCCAAGTTTGGACAACCTGAGTTGGGTTTAGGCATCATCCCGGGTGCGGGAGGCACTCAGAGACTACCCAGAGTCGTTGGCTTAGGTCGTGCCAAACATTTAATTCTCACGGGAGAGATTATTGATGCTAGGAATGCGCTTGAGATTGGTTTGGTAACTGCAGTGGTTCCCGCAGGGAATCTCGAGAGGGCAGCTTATGACATGGCCCGTCGGATTCTTAAGAAGGGTCCGCTTGCGGCGCGGCTTGCGAAGGTGGCTCTTAATGCGTCGGCGCGTGTAGATCTCGATTCTGGACTGATGATCGAAACGCTCGCCCAGGCAGTCTGTTACAGTTCCAAGGACAAGCTTGAAGGCATGACGGCATTCCTTGAAAAGCGAGCGGCTAAATTTACTGGGACTTAGTTGAGACGCAATCTCATTCCATCGTCATTCGTCCTTATTTTCAGGGCTCATCGGGAGCTATAATTGCTTGGCCTTTTTGCCGATATAGTAAAATGTGTACAATAGAGTAACGTCGGTTAGGTAAAGAAATTAGATTGTGTAAAGCGTTAGGTTTTATTGGAGGAGTGAATGGCGTACATCATCTGCGATCCCTGTATTGGTACAAAAGACACGGCTTGTGTCGATGTGTGCCCAGTTGACTGTATTCATCCTCGGAAGGACGAGCCAGAGTTTGAAAGTTCAGAGCGGCTCTACATCCATCCGGATGAGTGTATCGATTGTGGCGCCTGTATTCCGGCTTGTCCGGTTGAAGCGATCTTTGTTCTAGACGAAGTGCCTGACCAGTGGCAAGCGTGTATCGCACAAGATGCAGCGTACTATGAGGATTAACTGTTGTGACGTGCTGAATATAGCATGTCCTGTCACAAGTTTTATCGTTTCGTTTAGTGCTTCGTTGGTAGACCAAGCGGGGAATCGAGCATGGGATTAATTGAGCAACGATTCGACGACAATATCATTACTACCAATTTAGATAAGATTCTGAACTGGGCACGACGATCATCACTTTGGCCGCTAGGTTTTGGCTTAGCATGCTGTGCCATCGAGATGATGGCGGCATCGGCTTCAAGGTTTGACATTTCACGGTTTGGTGCTGAAGTCTTTCGGGCCTCGCCACGCCAAGCAGACTTGATGATCGTTGCCGGCACTGTCACGAAGAAGATGGCCCCCGTCCTTAGACGTCTCTACGATCAGATGCCTGAGCCTAAATGGGTGATTTCGATGGGGAGTTGTTCGAATGCTGGTGGTCCTTTTCCTACCTATAGTGTGTTGCAAGGAGTGGATAAAATCGTGCCAGTTGATGTCTATATCTCTGGGTGTCCGCCTAGACCAGAAGCGTTACTGTACGGACTGATGCGTTTGCAGGATAAGATTCAAAAGGAAAACACCGTCCTGCGTAAGGCTCGTGTAATCAAATCCGGGCAGTCTGAACCTGTACTCGTTGAAGATCGGGGATAGTGATCGTGCAGAAAATTTTAAAATTTTTCCAAACAATTTTTTTAATTGACCTTCTGAAGGGAATGTTGGTGACCCTAAAGTACACGCCCCAACCGGCCTTCACATTTCAGTACCCAGCCGAGCGTCGACCTGTTGCACCGAGATTTCGAGGATTAATACGATTACAGGTAGAGCCGGAATCAGGCGCCCAGACGTGTATTGTTTGTGACCAATGCGCTAAAGCCTGTCCCGACGATCTCATTGATCTTGGTGGGCATCGTGAACCAGGTTTAAAGATTAAGGTTCTTGATTACTTCGACTTCAATCTGTCTCGCTGCAGTTTTTGCGGATTGTGTTCTGAAGTGTGTCCCACCAAGCCTGTCAAGGCGTTGATTATGAGCGAAGACTACGAATTAGGCAGCTATAATCGGGACTTGCAGATCTTACGCGTCGATGAAATGTACGACGGCGTGCCGATTGAGAACTATACAAGGTAACACACGGGTAACGCTTCAAGCTTTTTGCGAGTCTTTTTAGTCTCAAGCCTTAATAGCTGCATTACTTTGAACCGGTCCTAAAGTTTTAGGGCAGGTATAGTGAAGAACATATACCTGTCGAACTAGATTCTTTGGGCCACGTCGAACACTCTCTAGAAGAGTTGTCAGGGTCAGCATATGTGTATCCAGCTCCGGTTATTACTTGGCATAATGTTGTTATTTGTGTCGCTGACGGTGATGGCCGGAAAAGCTGATGATTCTACGTTGAACGAAATTCAACTTCAACTTGGTAACCTACTGATCGCTGAGGAGCGCTTTAACGAAGCCATCGAGGCTTTTACGTTAGCGAAACGGGGTACGCCGACAGTAAATCAACTTTTTCGAGCACGACAGGGTGCGGTAATGTCGATGCTCCGCTTAGCCAGATTTGGTGAAGCATACGATGAAGCCCTCTTAGTCTATAGTGCAGCACCCGATAACTCTGCGGCAGTTGCATTATATGGCGATGCTTTATGGGCGCGGGGACTGTTTCCTGAGGCGGAGGAGGCCTACCAAGCTGCACTTGTACTCGACCCAGGGGATGGCCGAGGACATCACGGTCTTGCAAAGTCACTTGCAACACGTGGTCGATTGTCAGAGGCTATGGATGCGGCCCAGGCCGCGCTTCGTTACTTGCCTCGCGACGCAGAGCTTCATCATACGGTCGGTACAATTTACGAAAGAATGCAACGGTTTGAGGAATCGGCGATTGCTTTTGGCAACTATGTCAATCTTTTGCCTGCCAAGCATCGGAGTGCGCGCGCCGCTTGGTCCCGTTCGCAGATTCGTTTTTTGCGTTCTTTTGGTAACCGAACGCCATTTGCGATGGTTTCGGGTTCCTCCGATCAGCTGTATACGGTGTCATTTAAATTAGTGCGCGAGAAGATCGTTGTGCGTGCAAAAGTGAATGGTGGTCGTGAAATTGATTTTGTTGTTGATACAGGTGCCGAGCAAACTGTACTTTCGCAAGAAGTTGCACGTCGTCACCGTGTCCAGCCAATTGTCTACACGCTCAGTGCAGGAGTCGGCGAGGTCGGATTTCGTGGATTGCAACTTGCAAGGATTGATTCCCTACAGATTGGTGCACTTGTCATTGAGAACGTACCTAGCCTAATCAAGAATCCGCCACTCGGCGGGATGCCCAGGCGAGAGACTGAAAGTTTTTCACCCCTGGCAGCAGGACTGTCGATACGTATTGACTATGATCGCCGCCGATTGACCTTGGGGCGCCATCTCGATGCCTCTCAAGCAGATGTTGAATTACCGCTCCGAGTCCATCGTTTAGCGACGGTCCGTGGAAAGATTAACAATGAGAGAGATGCAAGTTTCGTTGTAGATACAGGCGGTGAGGTCATTTCGTTGAGTGCAGCGGTGGCAAGCACTATTGAAACCCAGCCTATGACAAGGAGTTTTCCTCTCAAAGTGTATGGTTCTTCGGGTTGGGATCCAGAAGCTTTTTTGTTACCAGGCGTGAATTTAATGTTTGAGTCGATCAGTTTTAATAATTATCCGGTGGTTGTGCTGGATTTACATGCGCCTAGCGCTCTACTAGGTTTTGAACTTGGCGGTATTATTGGGCACGATTTCCTAAAACACTATTTGGTAGATTTTGATATTGATAAAAGTGTGATTCGACTAGCGCATCGGTCTGCGGCAGCGGTTTCGTCAGACTAGCTAGATCGAAAACGATTCAGATGCAAGATTTCCTCGTTTTTTGAGGCGTTCAGTGCGTCTTCCCTGTGCAGCTTCGGCGCGGCGACGGTCCTCATCATTATCGAGAATAAGCGACGGGACATCAGTTGGTCGACCATCCTGATTTAAAGCCACAAATGTTAGAAATGCTCGGCTAGTTAGGCGCCGCTCACCTGTAGTCGTCTCTTCAGACCAAGCCTCAACTGCAACCTCTAAAGATGTTCGAAATGCGCAGGTAATTCGTGCCCGTAAAATAATTTGGTCACCAACTTTAACCGGGTTTAAGAATTCCAGACTATCGACTGCTACAGTTGCGACTCGACTATGAGTATGGCGATGGCTTGTGATTGCTCCCGCCATATCAATTAGATGCATCACTGTACCGCCGAGAATGAACCCTAGCGGGTTCGCGTCGTTCGGTAGTACAACGTGGACTGTTTCGGTGGCAGAATCGGCTGGATGTTTGGGTGATTGGTGGTCGCTCGTCAAATGGTCGCTCCAGTATCAAGGAAGAACTAGCGTTTCCAACGATGTGTGCCAGTGAACTGGCCTAGCAACATGCTTAGAGAACAAATTTCAACAGATGTCGTCATTGTCTTGGACTTCGTTGTTCCGGTGTCAATAGAACCCTAGAAATCGTAACCAATCCACACGTCAAATTTTGCTCGTCGAAAAGCCTCACCACCAGTAAATCCACCAAAGAGCATATTTTCCCAAGTTTCGTTGAACAGTGTACGCCACGACCAATCGAAGTGAATGGGAAACCCGAGTGCCATGGTCTGTAGTCCAAACCCATAGGATGCCCGGGCATCTTTTAATCTAAAACCGCTCACGGTCATAGGATTAGCACGAATTGGTGTCAGTAAGCCGGTGTTCGGATCAGTAAGGACCCCCATTACTGGAGACACCTGTTCAGGGTCAGATGTGTAGGGTGTGAACGGTTGGTTGTTGATTGCGGCGGCCCCTATGTTGAAAAAAAATGTGCCTCTGATCCCACCAAGTATGCCAATGGGGGTCGCCATGGCTGTGACCAGGGGGAAGCGAAGTTCCACGTTTGCAAAAAATGCCTTGTGGCCAATGAATTCTAGATATTCGTAGCCACGCATTTCAGAGTTACCACCGAAAAAGGTAAAGTCTGGATAATCGCCCCAACTTTGAAAGCCCCGGGCACGAAATGCCAGTAGTCCAGTGTCGCCCAGACGAAAATAGTAACGTGCGTCGGCGTCGACACTACGTTGAGATAAGGTGTTACCAAGTTTTGGCGACTCTGTAAAAGAAATCCGTACAGTATTGCCTGCCAGTGGTCCGAATTCTCGGAATACGGTTGTCTCCTGGACGTAGGTAGCCGTAATCGGCGCGAATAGACCATCTCGAAAAAGTTCCACGCCAAATTCATTGCTAAGAAAAGCCTGGTTAGCAGTCTGCACTGATGGATCGTCCCAGTTTTCCAAGGAATGGTAAAACCCAGCTGAGAGCTCCAGCCGGCGGAAGCGGCTAAAGGGATAAATCCCAAACACGGTTGCGCCTCGCATGGTCTGCGTTGCAACTGCTTGGTCACGTGTCAAGAAATCGAACGTCGAGTACTGAGAGTAGCCTGGCGTGAAAAAGAATTGCGTTTGTGTAAAGGCTTGTGCGCCCCATTGCAACCGTTTCGAGAGATTGGCATATGAAAATGATGCAGTTCGGTACTGAGCGATTGAAACGGCAAACATGTTGAACTGCTGCTCACCTAGTAAGTCTGTAAAACTTAGCTGGGAGCCCCCCAATATATCGCCGCTACTGCTAACACCGAAGTTAATGGGTGGCCGGCCATCCATGAATAATTTTTCAAAGGTGCCCTTCCGCCGTGCATTGTCAACGATTAATGTGTGGGTCAGTGGTGCTTGGAAATCAAAGATAGGACCTGGGGCACCGAAATCTGAGGAAGCGACTTCAGTGATCGACGTCTCCAAATTCATCGTATGTACACTGTAATTGCCTTTAAAATACGCGACAAATCCGACCTTTGAGTCAGAGTCCACAGCATTGATGGGCACCGTGGACACGTTTCCCGTCACGGTATCCGTGTGTTGCTTGAGTAATCCTGTCGATAGCGAGAGCGTCCAAATGTTAAAAATATTGCCGTTGCGAGCGATATCTGGGTCTATTGGCTGTGTAGGGTCGGTTGCGGTAGACGAAAATACCAGAGTGTCCGCATTCAAGAAGCGTGCTGCTGTTTCGTCGTGCGCTCCAAAAGTGAGCTGTGTTTTTTCTCCGGTGCTTAAATCCAAATGAAACAACTTGTTGTTGCCGCTCACGCGAGCGAGATAAACAAGCGAAGAGCCGTCAGGAGCAAACGTGGGAGCGTAAGCGGCGAAATTATCATTTGTTAAATTTGTAACATTACCGCTGTTCAAGTCCAGCAGGTAGATGTCGCCGATGGCGTTTTCCAACGCTGAAAAAGCTATCTGTTGCGAGGTTGGACTGAAAGCAGGAGACTCAGGCTCGTCGACCATTTGCATATCGAAACGTCGCTCGATCCGACTAGTCAATACATTACGTACAATTAAAGTCTTGTGCTTACCTTTTCTAACAAAGTACGCCAAATTATCACCGGTAGGTGACCAGGACATCCAGGGCACCGTAGTCCAGCGAGCCCCAGGAATTGAGATGTAATCGTAACCGGAATCCTGTGAAAAACCCGGAGTCAGATTACGAATAACCGATCCGTCTTGAATGGAGATCAAAATAATATCCAACTCTTGATCCTTGCGGTTTGTTACGACGGCTGCCAGTAACTCGCCTGATGGCGATGGTTCAATGCTGTAAGCCGCCACATAAGGCGAGTCACGAGGGTCTGGAGCAAGGTTGCGACCGTAAACCTCAGGACGTTCTTTGTCTCGAAATGCAAGAAATCGGTCTCTGATGTATTGTGAAAATTCACGATCCCAGTCTTCAGCGGTCAAGTCTGTTGCTTCCATGTAGGGGTCACTACCACCGCCAACGATGTTGGAACGCAGCGCGAATAAGAATTCTCGGATTCCTTGTTTTCCCCAGCGTGATTCCATGAACTCAAAGGCCGCATGACCGAGATTGTACGGAAGTCGAGGACTGGTAAAACCAAAGAATTCATCGGGCACAGTCATTCTTGGAATAATGTCCGCAACAGCTGCATCTCGGACCATCATTAAATCAAGGGGATCCCAAACACCTGGGATGTAGTCCGCAAGACCTTCGGCCACCCAAAGCGGCATACTTTGTCCGAGGATCGATTGAGGGATGATGTCGAACTCAAATATATGAGTGAGTTCGTGCACTATTAGTCTGTACAGTTCGTCAGGTGGTTCATCAATTGGCAATACCATTCGGTTGCGGAGCGGTTCCGCGAATGCCGCGATGCCTTCAGGGATATCGGCTGGTAAGACGTTTTGCTGCTGGAATTCGCTATGTGTCTTGAAAAGTACAAGCGGAATCTGGAAGGCTAAATCGTGCCTTAGGTCCGAACTTACTAATTGGTAGGCGCTTTCGGCATAGCCAGCAACGCGCTCAAGATGTTGCTCTAGTTCGGGGTAATAAAAAATTTCGAAGTGGTCGGTCGCATAGATGTGCCATTTGAAATTGTCGTATTTGACACGGTTCTTTCCATGGTAAGGCATGTACCGTGATTGTGCATTAGCAGCGGTGACCTGGCCGAATCCCGTAAAGTACACAAGGATAAGGATGCCCAGGAATGCGAGCAGGTGATTACCGTTGCGTTTCTGCATCAGATTTTCCTCAGTTATGGCCGAGTAAAAGAGATAGTTAACTCCGACATATTACAGTCCTAGTTGAGGCACTGCAATGGTTGTGCATTTTACTCATAATACGGACATTTGGTCGTGATTCTGAGTTATATTTTCGGTCAAACACAGTGAACCCGAATCTATTTTTCAACAAACTGAACGGAGGACTGCTGTTTGGTTTCTATGGTTCTAGCGCTCAGCAATTGGTCAAGAAGCTTGTGATTATGAGGCTGGTCGCGGTAATCTGGTGCGAAAGGGCATGGCTAACTGGAACCACCAAAGAACATCGATTAGGTGAACAATAACCAAATTCGTTGCATGTTTCAGTGACCGTGAAAGTATTGGTTGGACTAGCCAATGTCGGCTGAAAAATTTACTCTAAGGATACGACCATGACTTGGCGATGGATTACTGCGGGTGCAGGTGCATTGGTGCTGGCGTCATTAACGGTTCCAGTGTTCCTTGGTTTCGATATTCCAATGGCGAGGTCATTGGGAACCAACGATGTGACTGGTGCCACGTGTGATCCTGATGCACGACCGAGTGATTTAAGCTTTACCCTTCAGGATATGAACGGAGATGAAGTAAAGCTTTCGTCGTACAAAGGCAAGGTCATTCTTTTTAATTTTTGGGCGACTTGGTGTGGACCTTGCAAGGTTGAAATTCCTGGTTTCGTTGAACTGCAAGAAGAATATGGTGACGAAGGATTGGTCGTGCTTGGTTTGTCAGTTGACGACCCGATTGAAAAGCTTAAACCGTTTGCCGAGGAGTATCAGATTAATTACCCTATTCTTGTTGGCCTAGGTCGTCACGATGTTCAAGATTCTTTTGGTCCTGTGTGGGGCATCCCAGTAACGTTTTATATTGCACGTGATGGCACGCTTTGTAAAACTCATACAGGACTTGTTACTAAGGAGCAGGCTGCACGGGAAATTCGTGCCTTACTGTGATTTGTGAAATGGCAAAACTTGATTCCGAAGTCACGCTTGACTGTCCATTGTGTGGCTCGCTTCTGACGATAGATCTCAACCTTAGGCGTATCGTGTCTCATGAAGAGCCTAAGCGTGCCAATAAGCGAGAATTGAGCGACGCAGAGCGCATACTTGCTGAGGAGGCGGCTCAACGTGAGGCAGCCTTCGAACAATCAGTAAGTAAGGAACGAACTCGAGGTGACGCGTTATCTAAACGATTTGAGGAAGCACTTCGACAAGCCAGTAAGGAGCCAGTGACTCGCCCAGAACGAGACTTCGATCTGGACTGAGGTTTTCTTTCCTGAGCGTGTAAACTGCGTTCGTGAACCTACCTTTTAGACTTTTAGAGACGGATTAGTACAGTAGTTTTGGTTACACGTGGCCACATTTCTTTCCGAACTCTAGTTTCTGAATAAATGTATCTGTTAGCGGTCATCACTTACCTTGGACTCCTTGTGGTTGGTAGCATCTGGGGAAGTCGCAAGATTCGGACCGGAGATGACTTTCTTGTAGCTGGTCGAAGCTTGCCTGCACACGTACTTGTATTTACCTTGCTTTCGACTTGGATTGGGTCTGGCAGTTTATTTGCAGGTGCAGGTCTAGGTTATCGTGTAGGGTTTGCAGCACTTTGGCAATCAGCGGGGGCCTGGGTTGGAATTGCACTTATCTATTGGATTGCACCACGTGTTCGCAATATTGCCCAATACACAGTTCCAGATATTCTTGAACTTCGGTACGGTCCAGCGGCGCGAGTATTGGGCACAGTGACCACCGTAATAGCCTATTCGACAATCGCCGCATATCAATTTCGTGGTGGTGGGAGGTTGTTGGAGCTACTGGCTGGTGTTGATCCTAAGACTGGCGCCTTAATTACGGCAATTTTCTGTGTAATCTATACCTCACTGGCCGGCATGCTATCGATTGCCTATCTAGATGTGGTTAATGGCTCGATCATGACCATCGGTGTTGTGCTAGCTGGGGGCTTTCTTGTTGCTGATGCCGGTGGTTTATCGGTCGCGCTCACTCAATTGAGACCTGATCAGGTCTCCTTATTTGGTTCCCTCTCGCCACAAACAGCTCTAGCGCTTTTCTTCCCAACGATGTTTTTACTGCTTGGCGAAGCGAACATGTACCAGAAGTTTTTTTCAGCGAAAGACGCACGTGCCGCTAAGATGGCAGTGGTTGGTTGGATTGCTGGCACCCTCATCGTGGAGACACTAATTATTTCGATAGGAGTCTTTGGTAGTCAGGCGATAGTAGGATTAGGGACGGAGGCCTCCGAGGCGATTGTAATTAGTGTAGCCATGCAAGCGCTTCCAACAGTTGTAGGTATTGTGCTTGTGTGTGGCGCCTCTGCCATTATTGTATCAACAGCAAACAGCTTCTTGCTGACGCCTGCAACAAATATGATGCATGATGTCTATCAAAGATTTATTAATCCAGATGTCAGTGGCACCCAAGTTCTTCTTTACACACGCTTGATGGTGGTAGCAATCGGTGTTATTGGTTATGTTGCAGGTAACTTTTTCCCTACCATACTGGCGATGGCGTTATGGGCGTATACGATGTACGGAGCAAGTATCACGCCGGCGTTGTTGGCGGCTTTCGTTTGGCCTCGTGCGACTAGGCTGGGTGGGGTAGCGTCGATCGGCATTGGCATTGTAACTACCCTTGTTTGGGAGATCATAGGCATGGCACGTGCAGTGGACGGTGTGGCAACTTATCCGTTTGGGTTCCAAACGATATATCCGGCGCTGACCTTGTCGATTTTTACGCTGATAAGTGTCAGTTTAGTTACAAGGCGGGTTGATAGTTAATAGATTGTCGATGTTTAAATCATGAATGTTTTACTAATTTCCACCTATGAGATGGGTCGCCAGTCGTTCGGGCTGGCATCGCCTGCTGCCTGGCTTCGTGAAACAGGGGCGGTAGTTACGTGTGTTGACGTGACGCGTCAAAAATTTCCAGAAGCATTTGCTGCGACGGCTGACTTAGTAGCTTGGTATCTACCGATGCACACCGCCACACGACTAGCGGTACCATTTATACAAAAGGTGAAGGCGCTGAATTCTCAAGCACATTTATGCTGCTACGGTCTTTACGCCACACTAAACACTGATTACCTAACTGGTTTAGGTGTCAAGACGGTACTTGGCGGTGAATTCGAATCGGACCTAGTCTCGCTAGTGGTTCACTTGAATGACGGAAAAGACTCCAGTTTGCCACCCTCCCCTGGCACCCAGTTGCCTCGTCTGGATTTTCGAGTGCCGGACCGAGAAGGTTTGCCAGCGCTATCTAGGTATGCGTCTCTCAGAACAAGTGACGGATTGCGTCGGGTCGTTGGTTACACAGAAGCCAGTCGAGGTTGCAAGCATCTTTGTCGGCATTGTCCAATTGTACCAGTTTACCAGGGCCGGTTTCGTATCGTGTCGCCTCAAGTCGTCTTAGCCGACATTCGCAATCAGGTTGAGGCCGGCGCTCGCCATATAACTTTCGGTGATCCGGACTTTTTTAATGGTATTCGGCACGCCATGTCAGTTGTTGAAGGATTGAACAGGGAACATCCTGACATTTCCTATGATGTGACCATCAAGATTGAGCATCTACTCACTTATGCCGATTGTCTCCACAAATTACGAGAAACTGGTTGCCTGTTTGTCACGAGTGCGGTGGAATCACTTGACGATAAGGCGTTACTTGCGCTCGACAAGGGTCACACAAGGGCCGATTTTGAGAAAGCGGTTCATCTTTGTGCGGACGCTGAGCTTGCCTTGGCGCCGACGTTTATTGCTTTCACACCTTGGACGACTTTAACGAGTTACTGTGAACTATTGGAATCCATTGCAACGCTTGGGCTCATTGATGCCGTAGCACCGGTCCAGCTCGGGATACGTTTACTCATTACAAGGGAATCACGGCTGCTTACGCTACCAGAAATAAAGTCTCTTATTGGCCCATACGATTCTGAGCGCCTTATCTATCCTTGGTTGCACCCAGATCCACGTGTTGATGGACTACATGAGGCTGTCATGCAGCTTATTGGGAACCGCCTGTCAGCATCCCGCTCTGAGATGTTCGACGCCATTTGGACAATTGCACACGAACGATCCGGTTTACCGATTGCTGATATCACTCACATTGCGCCAATGATCCCAGCTCGGGTCGCTGTCCCGTACCTTAATGAACCTTGGTATTGTTGAGCAGAACCAACCCAGGAGCAGGTAGCTCTGGTCTAAGTGATGTTCATCGGTGGTAACTAGTTATGCAGAAACCTCGCATTCTTATAGTGGCAACCACCACTGGTTATCAGGTACGTGCATTTGGGGAAGCTGCAGAAAGGCAGGGGGTCGAGCTTGTCTTCGCTACAGATCGATGTTTGACACTTGATGATCCATGGCGTGATCATGCCATTCCGATTCGATTTCACGAAGAGGATGTGTCAGTCGCACGCATTCTGGACATGGCTTCATCCAGCGCGGTTGACGGTGTGCTGGCGGTTGGCGATCGACCAGCGGTGTTGGCTGCCTTGGTGACCGACAAGCTTAACCTCGCTGGACATCCATCCGAGGCAGCGAGAATAGCCAGTAATAAAGAACTATTCCGGAAGTGTCTCCTTAAGGCTGGCTTACCCTGTCCGGCTTTTAAGGTGGTGAGGGTTGACGACACAGGGGTCGACTTGGACAGCCATCCTGATTTTCCGTGTGTGGTGAAGCCCCTTGCACTTTCCGGTAGCCGAGGAGTGATTCGAGCCGACGATACCGAAAACCTTAAGGCAGCAATAACACGTATCCGTCTATTGCTGTCTCAACCTGATTTACGTGTTCAACAGGATGAGGCCAATGATGCGATTTTAATCGAGGAGTTCGTAGAGGGTAAAGAGTTTGCTTTGGAAGGAGTGGTCGAAGCAGGGAAGTTACAGGTGATGGCAATTTTTGAGAAGCCGGATTTACTAGAGGGTCCGTTCTTTGAGGAAACGATTTACGTAACGCCGCCTGAGAGTGTGTTGGCAAACGAAGAACGTATGGTGGCAGCTGTGGCCAATGCCGCTAAAACAGTTGGGTTACACCACGGACCTATTCATGCAGAGTGTCGTGTGGATGGAGATAAGATAGTTGTAATCGAGATGGCGGCTCGTCCCATCGGCGGCTTGTGTTTAAGAGCGCTCCGATTCGAAGACAAAAACTCGAATACCTACAGTTATGAAGAAGTTCTGCTTCGCCATGCAGTTGGCGACTCGATAACTGGTTATGTCCGCGAACACTCGGCTTCTGCGGTAATGATGGTACCCATTCCGGTTGGAGGTCGTCTGTTGAGTGTTAGTGGAGTGGAGCGCGCTAAGAGTGTGCCAGGCGTTGAGACAGTTATAATCACAGCTAAGATCGGTCAGGAGTTAGTTCCGATACCAGAAGGTGCAAGTTACCTAGGATTCATCTTTGCGAAAAGCGAACGGCCAAGTCTAGCGGTAGAGGCGGTCAGACATGCCCATGGCATGCTCAGGTTCGAGATCGCACCGTCGCTATCGCTTTATCCCTTAGCCTGTTCAGGCACGTAATCCGGTGGTAGCGCTGAGCCATCACCGAAAAAGAAATCTTCCATCTGTTTAGCTACCAGTTCCTGAGCTTCCTTCTGCCATGGCATTAATCGGTTTTCATTCAGGATCATCTTCATACGTTCTTCCCACATTTTCCATGCTTCGGCAGAAACCTTTTCGAAGATCTTCTTACCAAGATCGCCGGGCCACGGTGGTTCGTCGAGACCGGGAAGTTCTTTTTGCAATTTGACACACTGCACTAGACGTGGACCATCACTTGCTGTCATTGGATATCCTCACAAGATTTATTAACACTAATGTATTTTACTGGAAGATGTTGAGATTGCAACTGCCGCGCCTTCGTAATTGGCTCTCACAATCCGTTCTACCTCGACCCGAGCATCATTGAAACAGGCGCCACCGCCTAAATCGGTTAAGGTGTCGGCGACCAGTGCATTACTGGTAGACCCGTTGAACGTGTTCTTATTCCATAAACCTTTAGGTAGGCATACCGTACCTGTTCTTATAGTGTCCGTCAGTGATACTGGGCATTGCACTTCGCCAAGTCCATTGAACACACGCACTGCATCGTCTTTCTGGATACCGCGTGCTTGGGCATCATCCGGATGCATTTCCAGAGGTGCTGCGCGTTCTACAAGTTCGCCAAGTATTGAACAGATGGTTGAGTTACTAGCCGGTGAAATAAGTGTTAGTGGAAAGTCATTCTCAGAAGCGTCCTGATAACCGTAAAGACCACGCGGAGCTTCTGCGTCTAACTGTTCTGAAAATAAATTAATCTTGCCATCTGGCGTTCTTGGTTTTACGTCAACAAATTGCACGGGCCTAGCATTTATAGAAGAGCTTACAGAACCGTGTTCTAGGATGTTGTCTCGAATATCGTCTGGCATCGTGCTGGTTACACGCAATAACGCTTCTGCGTCAGTCTCGGTCTCATCGAGTCCAAGCCGGCTAGTTAATTCACTGAACACTTCCACGTTGGGACGAGCATCACCCACACTATCAATAACAGGACGACTCATTTGCAGGGACATTTCGCCGTAACTGTTAACGAGATCGTAACTCTCAAGAAATGTTGTTGCAGGCAGAATGATATCTGCGAATGCGGCGGTATCAGTTGCGACTTGATCAAAGACGACTGTAAATAGATCTTCGCGACGGAGTCCTCGAACAACTCGATTTTGATCCGGCATTGTCGCTACCGGATTACAGTTATAAACGAACAGCATTTCAATGGCTGGGTCGTTGTAATCGAGCAACACGCGACCTAGGTGGTTCATGTTGACAATACGAGTTGATGGTTCTTTAGCTTGCAACCACATCGAAGGCGCTAGCTTCAAGGCAGCAGCATTACTCATCGAGTACCCACCCCCTCGAACACCGAACTTTCCGGCTACTGCAGGCAGCGCGAGGATGGCCATGGCCGCATTACCACCATTGCGGTTCCGTTCGACTCCCCAGCCACAACGAATGACTGCAGGATTTCGATCAGCGTACAGTTCTGCAAATTTCTCGAGTTGTGAGGATGTAACGCCAGCTACCTTAGCTGCTTGATCTATTGTCCATTGTTCAGCACGTGTTTGCAGGCGGTCGGCACCACGGCTGTTCGCGCTCAGAAATTTGGTGTCGGCCAGATTGTTTGCGAATAGATATCGATGAAGCGCAAGTGCCAGGACGACGTCCGTTCCTGGTTTAACTGCCAGATGTAAATCAGCTCGACGGGAAAGGGGTGTGCTTCTGGGATCAATGACGACTAAGATGGCCCCATTGCTTTGTGCTTCTTTGATATATGGGATGAGGTGGATACCGGTTGTCGAGGGGTTGGCACCCCACACCACGATTAGTTGGCTATGTACATAATCTTCAAATGAAACACTTGGCATCTTTCCGTAAAGTGCATTTGCTGCTATTCCAGTAGGTGCAGCGCAGACGGTTCGAGCGAGTCGCGAGGCTCCGATATTTCTAAAAAGTTCGGCGTCGGTGGTGTCCTGCGATAGTAATCCATTAGAGCCACCGTAGGAGAATGGGAGGATGGCTTCGCCGCCAGAGCGGTTTCGAATTTCCGTTATTCTTGCGGCAATAGTATCGAGAGCTTCGCTCCAGTTAATCTGTTTAAATGTTCCTGCGCCCTTGGCTCCTTGACGAATGGCTGGAGACTGAAGCCGATCGGGTCCGTACAATCGTTGATCAAATTTTCTGACTTTGTCGCAAATAAACCCGTCAGTAATGGAGTGTCGCGTTGAGCCGTCCAGTTTGACAACTTTACCTTTTTCAACGGTTATGGTCAGGCTACATGAATCCGGGCAGTCAAGCGGGCAAGTCGTGTCGACTGTCGCGTGGCCCCATGAATCGTTATCGGTTGACTTCGGCACCGATCAAGTTTATCACCTTAATTGAGGTGGACGAGTGCGATTGAGAATCTTCATTCCAGTGATAGCTGGGCTTGTGGCGGTCATGCCGACCTCTTCAGGCTGTATTGAAAACGTCTATTCACGTGGTGTCTACCCGATGGTGCAGTACTGTCTGACGTCGTTGTCGAATTTAACCAAGTTTTCACTGTTTGACTTATTCGTCGGGTGCCTGGCTTTCTTCTTAGTTAGTTGGTGGAGTCTACGAATAAAAAAGGCATCGGTTGGAAGTCGCGGACATGCAGCATGGTTGATGACTGGGAATACGGTACTGGTGGTTGGGGTTGTATATCTTTTCTTTATGCTCTGTTGGGGCTTGAATTATCGTCGCGAATCCCTCAAAGCGAATCTTGATTTCGATGCTGAACGTGTGACGCATGCCGCGTTGGTGGATCTTACAAAGGAAGCAGTGGAGCAGTTAAACGAGCTTCATGCACCCGCACATGCTACATCATGGCCTGATTTAGTTGAGATGGATTCTATTCTTGAAATGCCGTTTACTCAGGTCCAACGCAAACTGGCATTGAGGCAAGCAGTAGTTCTTGGTCGACCGAAATCATCGGTATTAGGGTGGTATTTTCGTCAGGCAGCGATCGATGGCATGATTGATCCATTCTTTCTTGAAATTTTGATCAACCAGGAGGTCTTGCCGTTTGAGCGCCCGTATGTGGTGGCTCATGAGTGGGCACACCTGGCCGGTTACGCCGACGAAGCCGAGGCGAGTTTTGTTGGATGGTTAATTTGTCAGACTGGGGGTGTTGCTACTCAGTATTCCGGGTGGTTACAGCTCTTTGCTCAGCTGTTAGGGCATTTACCAGTCGAACAGCGCGTGTCCTTGACTGGGTCCCTAGGGGCCGGTCCTCGACGTGATCTTCAAGCGATTTCTACTCGGGTTAATCAGGCGACTCCGTTTATTCGTCGGCGGTCAGCGCGGATCTATGACCGATTTTTGAAAGCCAATCGAGTGTCTGAAGGAATTGCCAGTTACGGTGGAGTTGTTGATCTTGTCTTGGGGATTGAGTTCGGATCCTGAGGACATTAAGGATTCACGAAACATAGATAAATATTTGTTAGCATGATCTGTTTTCCTGGTTAAGTCGTCATGGGTTATCATGAGAACTCGTGATTGTCGTCGGCTGACTTGGCTTGAGGGCTTATTCTTTCTTGAAAATGAGGTAGAAATGAAGGCAAGGATGTACGGATATGCACTCGTGGTTGCAACGCTGTGTCTGGGACTCTCGTCATGCGGCGGACCGACCGGGCCAGAATTTACGCGAGCGGATGGCGAAGCTTTTCGGCAAATCGGGGAGCAGTGGTCGACAGCATTTAATGCTGGGGATGTTGAGGCGCTGGCAAGTATGTTTGGTGGCACCGGTGCATTAATGCCACCGAATTCGTCTACTGTTCGTGGTCAAGAGTCGATAACGGGGTACTACACGCAGATGTTCAACGAAGGTGAGCGTAACCTGGAAGTTGAAATTTCTGAAGTGGGCGGCGAAGGCGATCTTGGTTTTGTATCAGGTACATTTCTGAATGTCTCGCAAATACCTGTTCAGGTGGACGATGATGAAGATGAAGAGGGTGCTGAAGCTGCCGAACCTGAAATGCAGGAAAATCGTAGTCGTGGAAAGTTTGTCATTATCTTACGGAGGCTCGCAGGGGTTTGGAAGTTTGAGAGCTTCATCTTGAATAGTGACCTACCTTTACCTGTCGCTTCATTACCGGCAGTGGGAAATTAGCGCTCGTGTCGACACTTAATGCTTACAGACTCATCGCAACGGTGAGGGGCGGCGCCACGAATTCGCCTGCGGCCGCGAGGAAGTATACTTCGCTGGACGATGCGCGTGAGGCTTCAAAACAGTTGATGCATGACAATAACCGCGTCATTCGTGTGATGATTGTTGCCGATCAAGAGTCGTCGCGTTTTGTGGAATGGATCGAACGCTAGTAAAAAGTCACATAACTTAATTATTGCCAGCGCACGCGTTAATCTCTTCTGGTCGGAGTATCAGCAGGATTTCGTTTTTACACATTGGACGTTTGCAACGCCAAGGGTTATGGTCGACCCTTGGTCTGATTGTGATTTGGTGTAAATAGCTATGATCAAACTTGAGCAACTGACGAAGGCTTACGGTGATCGAAACGTCGTGGACCAAATTTCTCTCACAGTCAAACGTAGTGAACTTGTGGTTTTATTGGGGACTTCTGGCTGTGGGAAGACCACTACGCTCAAGATGATTAATAGACTCATCGAACCGACGGCTGGGTCTGTGTGCATCGATGGGGTGGACACCAGTCAAATTGAGCGGTATGAGCTCCGTCGAAAAATTGGTTATGTCTTTCAGCAAGTCGGATTGTTTCCTCACATGACCATTATAGAGAACGTGGGTGTCACATTGTCTTTGCTCGGTTGGTCAGACACGCGTATCCACAAGCGGGTGGCTGAAGTGTTGGACCTGGTCGAACTCGATCCAGAGGTGATGCGTAATCGTTATCCAACGACGCTCTCTGGTGGAGAACAGCAGCGCGTCGGTTTTGCTCGAGCCCTTGCTGCCGAACCATCGCTCATGCTTTTAGACGAGCCATTCGGTGCGCTCGATCCAATTACCCGCGATCGATTACAGGTATCGTTTTCTCGCATCAAACAGCAATTGAGTTTAACCGCCATCTTTGTTACTCACGATTTCACAGAGGCTCTTGTTCTCGCCGACCGGATTGTAGTGATGCGTGAAGGGTGCATCGTGCAGATAGGGACACCTCGAGACCTAATAACGAAACCGATTGATGGATTCGTTAAGCGGATGGTGAGTACACCCATCAGACAAGCGAAAATTGTAGAAGCCTTACTGGCGTCTGGTGGTGCCGTGTGATGGAGCAGCTGGCAGTGCTGCCAGCGAATCTCACGGGGCACCTCCAGTTGACCTTGGTAGCGATGTTTCTAGGTGTAGCTATCAGTGTGCCACTGGGTATCATTGCAGCGCGTGTCGGATGGCTTCAACAGTTTGTGTTGGGGGCGGCAGGCATCGTGCAAACCATTCCGAGTTTAGCGCTGTTAGCCATGATGGTGCCGATCCTTGCGGCCATTAATCTACAGAGCATTGGTTATCTTCCCGCAATCATCGGACTAACGTTGTACAGCACGCTTCCAATTTTGCGCAACACTGTCATCGGAATCACTGGGGTTGATTCGATTTATACCGAGGCAGCCCGGAGCGTTGGCATGACGCCGCTCCAGCAACTGTGGCGGG
>CAJXDY010000024.1:0-35195 GCA_913052135.1 uncultured Acidobacteriota bacterium | reverse complement strand
CTTCGTGCAGCATAGAGGCGATACGAGTTGCGTACTTCGTACAGATGCACCTCAGAAGCGGCAACCTCGTCCGACACTTCGTGCAATGGCAGCAGATTATACAGAATCCAAAAACCGCGTCCCATCGTCGACAACACTAGGTCTTGGCTCACGATTTTCATGTCGGAAACTGGGGTGGCCGGAAGGTTAAGTTGCAATGACTGCCACTGCGTCCCTGCATCGAACGATATGAACATGCCAAACTCTGTACCGGCATAGAGCAGGCCTTCACGATCCGGATCTTCTCGAACAACGCGTACAGGATGATCTGCCGGAATGCCATTATTGCCTGTGGTGAGTCGTGTCCAGTTATCACCGTAATCCTTTGTTCGATACACATACGGCGAAAAATCACCGAGTTGGTAGCGTAAAATCGCAACATACGCCGTAGCCGGGTCATGAGGCGACACCTCAATGGTTTGAACGCGGCCATAGGCGCCAAGATTCGGAGGGGTAACGTCGGTCCACGTTTGTCCATTGTTGCGTGTCACGTGAACCGGTCCGTCATTAGCGCCCACCCAGATCACACCTTCTTCATGCGGTGATTCCTGAATTTCATAGATGACGCTGAAATGTTCTTCACCGGTAACATCAATGGTGATTGGCGACCCAGACACTACCTGTGTTTCTGGCGTGAACGCTGTTAGGTCCGGTGAAATCGTTTCCCACGTCTGCCCACCATCCTCGGTCACGTGCACAAACTGCGACGTGTGATACACGCGATTCGGATCATGCGGAGATACATGAATTGGGGCAACCCGTTGAAACCGATAGGCTAAGTCGCGCGGGTTATGTCCATAAATGTTCCAGAAGCCAACGTAGTACTGTTGTTCCTGTCCTGTCCGTCGATTAAAGAGTCCAAATCGACCCTTGCAGTTCGCATAAACAATGTCCGGATCATCCGGCTTCGGTACAACTGGTCCGGTCTCACAACCACCAACCGATTCCCAGAGTGCCGTGTGCCCGCCAGGCATTCGCCGTGGCGGTAAACTTGGCATTGAAATTGTCGAGTTATCTTGTTGACCTGCAAATAACCGATATGGAAATTCCTCACTAATATCAACTTGGTATAGTTCAGCCGTCGGCTGATTATTCTGAGTAGACCAAGTCCTGCCACCATTAACAGTGACATTAGCACCACCATCATTCGACTGAATAAAGATGTCTGGGTTGTCTGGGTTGATCCACATGTCGTGGTTATCGCCGTGCGGTACGGTGACGCGACTCCATGTTTGACCGGCATCCTGAGACATCCACTGCCCTTCAGCCATACCCCATAGGATGTCTGGGTTCGTCGGATGCGCTTCGAGATTGCAGTAGTAGAACGGCCTATTAATAATGGGCTGGAAATCTGTTACTTGCTCCCAACTTGCTCCCCGATCATCAGAACGGTAGACACCACCTTCACTTGACGGTGCTTCAATCAAGACGTAGACGCGGTCAGGGTCGGCTGCTGATACCGCGAGATCAGCCTTACCGCGCAAGCCGGTTGGTAGTCCGTTGGTTAATGGCAGCCAGTTATCACCACTATCAGATGATTTGTATACGCCACCTTCGTATCCGCCACTAATAATGGTCCAAGGTTTCCGCTCAGCCAGCCACATTGTGGCGTAGATCTCATCAGGGTTGTCTGGCACAAATTCCAGGTCGACGGCTCCAGTCTGTTCGGAAATAAATAGCACTTGCTCCCATGACTGACCGCCATCCCGTGTTCGATACACGCCTCGATCGGGATTCGCAATAAATGGATTACCAATCGCTGCTACATAGACAAGGTCAGGATTGCGTGGGTGAATCAAGACCGCACCTGAATTACCAGTGGCAGTAAGACCTACATGCTGCCAAGTGGTCCCTGCATCTATCGACTTATAAACACCTTTCCCGATAATGACGTTACTCCGTAAACCGTCCGAACCAGTGGCAACATAAATAATGTTTGGATCAGACTCAGCGACACTAATGGCACCAACTGAACCAGTTGCGAAATAGCCATCTGAAATGTTGTGCCAACGCTGGCCATAATCTGTAGTCTTCCAGACGCCTCCACCAGTCGCGCCCATATAGAAGGTCGACGGTTGATCCCGATGACCAGCAACCGCAGTAACACGTCCGCCACGCGACGGTCCAATCATTCGGTACTCCAACCCCTCGAAGAGATTCGGAGAAAACACGTCCTGCGCGACGAGTCTTCCTGGGCCGGCTGTCAAGATAACCAGCGACATAACCAATTTCAAATATAGACGCATGAATTCGTGCCTCCCTCGGCAAATAATGTCGTGATGTTAGATTGACACGGATATAGCTGGCAAGCGTTACCTGAATTAATTTACAAACCCACTAATCTTCGATAGATGCTCGGGGCGCCCGCACGTTAGGCTCTGTTTGACCCAAATTAGATCTCGGGAAAATCAGATGCATAAGCCAGACCAAGCTTAGAATAATCAGTCCAAGAATCGTCCACCGTGCAAAGATTTCAAATAAGGCCATATTAACCTCTGGCAACTGAAATCGAAATGGGTACTGCGACAGTTGGAGCGCACGTTCACTAGTCCAGTGCCAAGCCGTATGGATCACAATGACCGACAAGAGAATTGTGCCTATGCGATCCCCTACTACAAATCGAAATAGCAATCCGAGTGTCGGTACAAGTACTAGGAGAACGAGCAACTGGCCAAGCTCAACACCGAGATTAAAAGACAGCAGTGACATAAGGAGGTGAGATCCTGCAAACTGCAGCGTCTCACGCAAGGCAAACGAGAATCCAAAACCGTGTACGAGGCCAAAAGCAAAAGTAATAAGCCATCGACGTTGAAACGTAATGCCGACAATGTTTTCAATTGCCATGTAGACGATGGACAGCGCAATGATTGTTTCGACGAACGGTGGAAACCAGATGGCATCGGGTGCCAAATCAAAGGCAGATGCAATCAGGGTCACCGAATGGGCAACGGTGAAGGAAGTGACAATCGCCACCAAAGGACCAAACCGTCTAATAGGAATGACGAGACATGCCAAAAAAAGTAGGTGGTCGATTCCGTCAAGAATATGTTCGAAACCAAGAGCCACAAAACGAAGCATTGCCTGATGCCAGCGAGGATCGAGGCGAACTAGGCCAGGATTCCCAGAATACTCAAAAGGCCGCACTGTCCCATCAGGCAACACAAGTCTCAGAACGGTGATTGTTCGTAGCCCTAACCGTGCAAGAGTTAAGTCGGTTGAGAATGCGGATTCGTCGGAGTCAATCGTGTACTCAAAAAGCGCATCAAACATCGCGTCACGCCAAAAAACTCCCACGTCGGTGGGCAACCGTGGACCCATGACCCGCGCTAAGGCTTCGTCGTAGGTTGCAAAAGACCGATCATCAGGAAGCGACACCTGAATCTTGACGAGACGTTGGTCGGTCAGCAACCTGTCTTCTTCGTAGACAGTTAACTCATCACCGACCCACAGCATAATGGCATCGCGAAGCATGGAGTCAGCCGCCGCAATATCAAGATTGCCTTGCTCGTTTTGCGGAAAGTTAAAATCCTGCATCGCCTCAAGCGGCACTCGAACTAGCAAACGCAGACGGTGTCCTTCTGCTTTAACGAATGCCTGGACTGTCACATCGTATGGAATGTCATGACCGGCCGGCCGGGATGACATTATGAGGGTCATCCCTAAGACCAGGACCAGCATGAAACGGGGCGTGCGAGCCCTCAAGTGTTGGCACAGGGACAAATCACGGTAACTATTTGTTTTTAAGCTTGATACAACCCTATTGCCGAACCCACGCACGCCAGCCATCCACTTGATTCCGTTATTAAAAGAATTTCGCTGCATCTGGACCAATCGCCAGTATACTTGTCGGCGCTGTCGACGACTAAGGACCACTGCGGAATTGGTGGTTAAAGGTCGTTTTTTCGTAAGGGAGAACAGGATGAGGCGAAAACGGAATCTTTTCATCGGGTCGTCGTTGTTGGCCCTCATAATCGCGTGCGGCGCTGAGCAACCCGCCGTAGACGAGGCCGCGGACGAGCAGGCAACGGGCGGAAAAATGGCTCCAATGTTTGAAGTCGATCCGTTGTGGCCGAAGAATTTACCGGATCACTGGCTCATGGGTGCAACGATCGGCGTCGACGTCGATTCCCAGGATCACATCTGGATCGTGCATCGCAATACCCCAGACCAGTTCGCGGCAAGGACCGAGATTGGGCTTGTACAGGATCCACCACTAAGTGAATGCTGTGCACCAGGCCCACCCGTTCTTGAATTCGATCAAGAAGGTAACCTCGTTGGACATTGGGGCGGCCCGGGCACAGAAACAGGAGATTACGTGTGGCCCGAATCGAATCATGGGATTACCATCGACCACATGGATAATGTCTGGATTGGTGGTAATGGTCGGGCAGACTCTCACGTCCTGAAGTTTGCGAGAGACGGCACTTTCCTGATGTCGGTAGGAAAATACGGTGCCCGCCTAGTGGGCGAAGAACTCGTCCCCGATAGTCACGATATGGAAAGTTTTGGGCGCGTTGCTAAAATCGGCATCGACGCAGAGGCGAACGAAGCGTACTTCGCCGACGGCTATTTCAACAAACGTGTTGCCGTCGTCGACATGGACTCTGGAGAGATCAAGCGCTATTGGGGCGCCTATGGCAACGAACCGGACGATGAATTAGATCTCGGTCGTTACTCACCGGATAGTGAACCAGCTTCACAATTCAGAGGACCGGTCCACTGTTCTGAAATTTCTAATGACGGGTACGTGTACGTTTGCGATCGAGCCGCCGATCGGATCCAGGTATTCCAAAAAGATGGTTCGTTTGTGAAGGAAGTGTTCATTGCCCCAGAAACCCTTTCACAAGGGTCGACATGGGACCTCGACTTCTCTCCTGACCCCGAACAAACCTATCTCTACCTCGCTGATGGGCAAAACATGAAGGTCTACATTATCGAGCGCGAAACGATGGAAGTGCTGACAGCCTTTGGAGATGGTGGGCGTCAACCGGGTATGTTCTTCGCGGTCCATAGCATCGCCGTAGATTCGGATGGCAACATCTACACGACAGAGACCTACCAAGGTAGACGCGTTCAAAAATTTGTCTACAAGGGACTCGGGCCGATCCCTGCTGGCGCTGAGGGCTTGAATAGCCAAGGCCCTGTGTGGCCAAGTCAGTAAACCAATTGCTTTGAGTGTTCCTTAACATTCGATGGCCCGGGTATCTCGTAGAGGTGCCCGGGCCATCGTCGTCTTTATGTCTGGTTAAGCAACGCTTACCACAGAGCCCCAGCAGTGACGAACGGCATCAAGGTCTCAGGAGGTGTGCGGTGTGGCGAATGTTCTACATAATAGTCATTCTTGGGACACTGTCAGTCCCTGCTGCCAGCAATCAACAAAGTACTGGCCTTCAGTTCATTGACCACACGATCGCGACTGACTTAGATGGCGGTTATCAAGTCGTCGCCACTGATATGAATTCAGATGGTCGTCCTGATCTGATTGCTCTTGCCCCAAGATTGAATGAGTTGATCTGGTTTGAAAATCCAAGCTGGGCGCGTCATGTCATCGCAAGCAACCTCTCCGGCATGATCAATCTTGCAACACACGACCTGAATGGTGACGGAATTCCCGAGATCGCATTAGCCAGCGGATTTTCAATGGTTGCGGCACGGAGTCAAGGCGACCTATCAATTTTAAGTAAGAGCGATAATCCAGATGAACAATGGTTGGTAAGTCGTATTGACCGCATTCCAACGTCACATCGACTTCGCTGGATCGACCTAGACGGTCATGGAAACATGCACCTTGTTAACGCGCCCCTGATTGGACAAGCGAGCGTAGCACCCGATTACCGCGGCACCACACCAATCTATATATATGAAACAGGGACCTGGAAACGTTCAGTGCTCTCCAACGATGACGGCGTTGTCCATGGTATTCACCAAACAGCATGGGACGAAGTTCCTGCTCAAGTCTTGCTAAGTGCAAGCTTTCTGGGTATCCATTTGCATCAATACACGGATGGGGTTTGGAAACGCACGCGCATCCACTCAGGCAACTCAGCAAATTGGCCGGCAAGTGGATCCAGTGATGTCAGCGTTGGGCAAAGTAACAACAGCCACTACCTAGCTTCCATCGAACCGTGGCACGGGCATGAAGTGGTGGTATACAACAAGACTGATACAACATGGCAACGGCAAGTCATCGACGAGAGCCTGACTGACGGTCACACGATAGTCACCGGAGATTTTGATGGAGACGGTCTGGATGAAATCGTGGCTGGCGCAAGACGCGGCAAGCAAGTAATACTCTACCGCTTATCAGAGTTGAACAACTGGACACGACAACTTATCGATGCGGGGACAATCGCAGCCGCTGGATGCGCCACTGCGGACCTCAACCTTGACGGTTTGCTCGATCTAACCTGTATCGGTTCGGAGACTGCGAACCTAAAATGGTACGAAAACGTGAGTGGAAGGCTTAACTAGGACAGATTGCAACGCGCATCAGACTCTTAATAAATATCTACGTACAGCACCACCGACGGGCAATTTCAATATACGCCTCAAGTGACATCTCAAGGTTGGATACGAGACAATACTCATCGGTCTTATGAGCCTGCGTCGACTCACCAGGTCCCAGAATAATCGTCGGTGGGTCCCCATACGCAGCCTTCAAGTTTGATCCATCAGTAAAGTAAGCAACGCCACCAGGACTCGGACGGCGACCCAAGCGCTCAGTCATGACTTCGTACACGTCTTGCACCCATTCGTCACCAACATCAGTTATTAGACTGGGTTCACTTTGTAATAGTGTGACGGTGGCCTCCGCACCTGCAGCCTTCTGCAGTCGATCCTTTATGTCATGAGCGTCCTGACCAGGAATTGTTCGGATATCGATACCTAACCGTGCTTGATCGGGAACCGAGTTGATGTTGATCCCGCCAGTTATCGTACCAATGTTTAAGGTAGGAGCACCGAGAATATCATGAGGATCGACACCAAAACTGAAGGACTGAAGTCGCTGCACGACTTCGGCCACCTTGTGAATCGCGTTATCACCTTGTTCAGGCATGGAGGCATGCGCAGTAATTCCAGTGGTAATGATTTCGTACCGCGCAACTCCCTTATGACCGATTAGTGGTTGATTCGCCGTGGGCTCACCAACCACGATGGCACCGGCTTCACCCAACACCTCCCCAGCAAGGCCAGCCAAATAGCGCGATCCCTGACAACCAGTTTCCTCGCCGGCTGTCAAAACCAGCACGATGTCAGCGACCCGTCGTTTGAGCTCAGACAGCCGACGTCCCATCAACAGTATGCCGGCAATCGCTGCCTTCATGTCGCTCGTTCCTCGTCCATAAAACCGATTACCGTCCATTTCGCCAGCAAATGGATCCATGCTCCAGTGCATCTTGCCGAGTGGCACAGTATCGAGGTGTCCTGTAAAGCAGATGGGAGACTTTGCACCGCTACCTACAAGGCGTGCCACTAGACTGGTGCGTTGTGTTCCAAATTCATGGTAATCAACGTGAAAACCGCTCTCTTCGAGGAAGCCACCCACATAGTGGGCACAGGTTCGCTCGTCGCCGGGAGGATTAATTGTGTCGAAGGCCAGCAGGCTACGAGTTAACGAAACCGGATTGGGGTCAGTCATGACTGAGGATGGTGAGCACCGTCACTGCTGTTCAGCAGCCTGTTGCGCGTCTTCAATAAACATCTGCCACTGTGTCTGAGAAGCTGGATCCCAAATTTTTGCCATATCTGCACGGGCTACCTCATCCAATTCTCCGAGTCTTAGTGTGCGATAAAGGTAAACGAATGCCGATGCCCGCATGTTAGCAAAGCAATGCACGAAGACACTGCGATCTTCATTCGCCTTCATAACATCCATAAACAACTGAAGATCACGCTGGCTCGGTTCCTCCCACGAAACAGGAATGTGTACATACGTCATCCCCTGTTGCGTGACCAAATAGCCTTCAAGGAGGTTCCGTTCTTCACGGGCAGGGCCAAGGTTGACCACCACATCGTAGCCTGCCTGCTTAACTGCAAGGACTTGACTATCGGTAATCTGACCAGCCGTCCCTAATCGGTCTGAAATTCGAAGATATGCACGTACGTCCGCCAAGTTGGTGTCGGACTGAGCCTCCAGCAATGGCAGAGGCATGAAAAACAGCAAATAAACCAAAATCCATCGCAACATGATTGCCTTCATCATAACTCGTGATAATCCCTAGGTTTCAACATAAAAACCGAGCAAGAGTGTGTTAGGTTTACCGCAAGTACACTACGTCAGCTGGCAATATGTTTGCTCGTCAATGATTAATCAACCATCTGAAGCTGGTTCGTCGGTAGGTAAGTCTTTATTCGTAGACTGTTCTGGAGGTGTCCGTGTCTAGAAGAATTCTTGATCTCATCCTTTTGGTCGCAGTGTTCACGTTTTTCGTAATCAAACCCATACCAGCAGGTGCAGAAGGCCTGCCGACCATTGAAGAAAAAACAGCCAGCATGGACGTAATAGACGGCTACTTCCCTATGTATTGGGACGATAGCACCGGAACGCTGTGGCTAGAGATTTCTCGTTTTGACACTGAGGAACTCTATCTATCAGGACTCTCAGCGGGTCTTGGATCGAATGACATCGGACTCGACCGAGGGCAAACGCGGTCTCGACTCGTCGTTTTTGAGCGGGTTGGCCCTAAAATCTTGATGGTCCAGCCAAACTATCAGTTCCGCGCCGACAGTGACAATCTTGACGAGCAGCGCGCTGTCGAGGATGCTTTTGCCAAGTCAATTCTGTGGGGCTTCACGGTTACTGCAGAAACGAACGGTCGAGTGCTTGTAAACACAACTGATTTTCTCCTACGCGATACGCACGGTGTAATCCCTCGATTGCGGCAAGACGGGCAGTACCGAGTCGATCAATCTCGAAGTGCCGTATACCTACCACGGACAAAAGGCTTCCCACAAAACACGGAAATTGACGTGACCGTCACCTTCACGACTCAACCACAACCTCGAACTTTTGGAAGCCGAAATGAACGAAGGCACGGAGTGGCTGATGTCACTCCAGCAGCTGACGCGGTGACACTCCGGCAACACCACTCACTAGTGCAATTGCCAGATCCAGGATACAAACCACGTTCCTACGACCCTCGGTCAGGATTTGGAAGCGTATCGTGGCAAGACTATTCCACTTCACTCGGCGACTCGATGACAAAGCGACTCATTCGGCGACACCGACTGCAAAAACGTGATCCAACTGCGTCAGTGAGCGAAGCTGTTGAGCCAATTGTCTACTATCTCGACCGGGGTACACCCGAACCAGTACGATCAGCACTGCTAGAAGGAGCACGCTGGTGGAATCAGGCATTTGAAGCTGCCGGTTATCATGATGCTTTTCGTGTCGAATTACTGCCCGAAGGTGCTGATAACTTCGACATCCGCTATAACGTGATTAACTGGGTACATCGATCGACACGTGGCTGGAGTAGCGGCGGTTCCATCACGGACCCACGCACGGGTGAGATCATCAAGGGCGTCGTTACCTTAGGCTCTCTCCGCGTGAGACAGGATTTCCTAATTGCCGAAGGACTGCTGTCTCCCTACATTAGCGGTGATGAGATGCCGTCGGAGCTTTCTGAGTTGGCGCTGGCACGTATCCGGCAACTTTCAGCCCACGAAGTAGGTCACACACTCGGACTTGGTCATAACTTCTACGCCAGTCGGGCAGGACGAATCTCGGTGCTTGATTACCCACACCCACTAATCACGTTGAATGATGACGGCGACATCGATCTATCTGACGCCTACGACGTCGGGATTGGGGAATGGGACAAAGTCGCGATTGACTACGGTTACCAAGATTTCTCACAGAGCACCGACGAAGGGACGGCACTGAAACAGATTCTGGATCGCGCCTGGGAGCGTGACCTCATCTATTTAACCAATCAAGATCTGGACGCTAATCCGAGAGTTCATCAATGGGCGAACGGCGTGGATCCGGCTATTGAGCTAGAACGCATGCTTGATGTGCGCCGTGCCGCACTGGACAACTTTGGTGAAGCAGCGATCCGACGAGACATGCCTCTAGCAACCATGGAGGAAGTGTTTGTACCGCTCTATCTTCATCACCGCTTTCAGATCGATGCGGCTGCATCAGCGCTTGGTGGAATGCACTACATTTATGCAATGCGCGGCGATGGCCGAAAGCCCGTCGAGGCTGTACCCGCCGATGAGCAGTACGCAGCACTTGATGCACTTATGAAGACGATCAACCCGACTGAGTTGGCAATTCCAGAAAATATCATTGATAAACTACCTCCGCGGCCAGCGGGCTTCGGGCGCCACCGAGAACTGTTCCCTCGCTACACGGGCTTGATGTTTGATCCAATATCGCCGGCCGTCGTGGCCGCCGATCACACTGTGGCAATGCTTCTTCGAACTGACCGTGCGGCGAGACTGATCGCACAGCACGCAATCGATCAATCTATGCCTGGACTGAACAACGTCCTAAACGTGCTGATCGCTGCGAGTTTTGGTATCACTCCAGCAAACAGTTATGAAGCAGAAATCGGACGCGCGATCGAACGTGTGGTCGTTGATCGCATTACTCGTTTAGCAGGATTAGCAGCCATGCCGCAGGTACGTGCCGTGGCGTCACTTCATCTTGAGCAGTTGGTGGAGCGTCTTGCTGGTGAGGTTGTGAACAACAGTTATGAGAATGAAGCCCATAACTCGCTTCTAACGAGAGACATCACCAGATTTTTGGAGAGGCCTGGTGAAACATTCGACCAGCTGGACACACCTCCTGAACCCCCCGGCGCACCGATCGGTGATATGGGTCTGGATTACTTGATGCCTAGCCCAGCTTGCTCGGTCTGGTGGTGGGAAATCGATGATTACCAAGATTCCACTTTCGACTAATCCACGCTAAGACAGAGTTGTGTTTAAGTCTTCAGCGCTTCGCTGACGAACTCTTTGAGCTCGTCGATGGTATGACAGATGCGTACCGTGGATGGAAGCTTGGGAACATCTTCAACACTCGCAACAAACGCTGCAATTGGCTTATTGTAACTGACGGCCAAGTGAGCTTCGCTGGAAGTGCCTGCGCGACCGGGTAAGACGATGATAATGTCAGCAGTGAGCACATTGATGTGATTTCTCGATAACACATCTGTGCCCCGTTCACCCGAATATGGAAGATGTGTAGCGATCGGAATCTCTACCCACTGATTAGGATATCCAGATGGTGTCTTACCCGTTCCGCTCTCACCCGGCAGGATCCCAATGACAAGACCGTGCCGTCCTGGTGTGCCTGCAAACGCGCGGCTTACTGCTGTCATCACGCCACCGCCACCGCCTGTCAGGAGATGCACTTGTTGAGTCGCCAACCAACAACCAACAGGTTCGGTGAACTTGAGATGTTCGTCCACCCCAGACCCAATGACAGCGACGATGGGAAGATGAGTCATGACTCAAACCATGAATCGAGTTGGGTCAAGTGCACGTATATCGAGGCTCGGCGTGGCCCCAATGACAAGTTCAGCAATCAGTTTCCCCGTAACTGGGCCGTGTGTGAGCCCTGACATCGCGTGGCCTGTTGCAACAAACACACGACCGCGCGCAGGAATTTGTCCAAGAATGGGCAGACCATCAGATGAAACCGGTCGCAATCCACACCACTCTGATCGTATCTGATCGGTGCCTATCGCTTGAAGATATTCGCTTGCAGAAGCGGTTAACTGCTCAAGACGCGGTCGCCGCATGGTGTGATTAAGGCCGGAAAACTCCATGGTGCCAGCCAAGCGTAAGACACCACCCATCGGCGTGCAAAAAACCGAGGCCTCACCGAGCACGCAGGGAGCTTCAAGCATCGGCGCGCTACCTTCACTAATTTCCAAATCTCGGTGATAGCCTTTCCCGGGTTGGATTGGAAGCCGGCAACCAAGCGCACGCGAGAGTTCTAGACTGTAAGCACCCGTCGCAAGCACGACCGCATCGGCTTCAATAAGATCCCCTGCAGTGGTACGAACGCCTGTCACATCGTTGGCGCGATTCTCTATGGCCGTTGCCGCTTGGCCGAGACTGAACGTACCGCCGTACCGTTTGACACATGATGCCATCTCCATGACGAAACGGTGTGGATTACACATCGCAGCCTGAGGATAATAAGCCCCTCCAAGTGTTCCGTCTTGAAGTGACCTGAAACGATTACATAAGTCGTTTTCCCACAGTGCCTCCGCAGGATAACCGTGGGTACGCATCAACGACACGTCGTTGTGTGCGTGTTCAACACCAGCTTCTGTTCGGCAAATTTCATAGTAACCGTTCCTTTGATAACCAAAATCAAGCTCTTCTTCTTGTACTAGGGTCTCAAAAAGTGGCAGAGTCGCGTGTCCGAATGGGCCAATGATGCGCATGCCTTCTCTAAGACGCCCGGCGGTGCAATTAGCACTAAATCGCAACAGCCACAACGCCAACCTTGGATCGAACCGCGGTTTAATGTACAGCGGCGTCTTCGAGTCGAACATCCTCTTAAGGGCTTGCTTGACTCGATCAGGTTTATTCATCGGAGGATGACCAGGAGCAATGACACCAGCGCTCCCATACGACGCACCTTCTCCTATTTCTCCGCGCTCAAGGACAACCACTTCGATGCCCTGCTTCACCAAGTGATAGGCACAGCAGACACCGATCACCCCTCCACCGACAATCACTACACGAGAATTTGGCATCAGACGATTGCACTTTCCATTATTCTAGATGCTTACCTATAGTGCTCCACGGATTATCCAAGCACCCCACGCAACCATTCCAATACCAATGGACCGCCCCACCCATTGACCACGAAGTATCGTGTGATCGATGAACACAAACAATGTTAGCAGCGCCATCCACACGAGATTCATGACTCCCACGACAAATGATAAAGCCATTAACGCCCAGCAACAGCCGAGACAAAACAACCCATGAATAAAACCCATGCGCAGTAAACTCCAGCGACCCGCGTGCCACGAAGTCAAAAAGAAACTAACTGGAGATCGACAATGGTCAAGACACCTCTGCTTGAGCGATGTCCACTGAAACAAACCCGCCAAGACCAGTACACCTCCCGCCAAAGTTGGTGTGACCAGAACCCCGTTTGAAGAGATCAAGGCCCAATCATGCAACAGCCACTGCACTCGGGCGGCACCAACACTATAGAGGGCCCAGATCAAAAAATAGCCGAGCAAGAATTCTCCCATGGCCATACCAGCCGGACGACTTGAGCCAGCCATGCCAGGCAGACGGGACAGTGCCGTGATCCATGGAAGGACACTCGGCAACATCATGCCAGTCATCATGACAGTCCACATTGCTGCCACTGCCACAAACTGCTGGGGGCCCCATTGGTAGGCATCGACTTCCATCACGTAATGCATTATCAGACTCGGTAATCAGCCTTCAATCTCAAGCCGATCTCATCCTGTCCAAGAAAAGTTCGAATAGAGGCCATGGGTTTTCTGCAGCACAAAATTGAAATCAGAATCAGTGCAACGCGTCTTGCCATGTGCTAACACATGCTCCGGCCCGTGAATTACATTATGTAAGTTCGATAGCACAGCGTGTTTGTCACCGTCACTGCCTCGAATAGCACTTACAGTGGTTTCGAACACATCTGGAATCAGCAACCGTTTTGTCTTGCCAGTATCTTCAAACTGCATTGGAACAACCCTGGTTGTTAATTGGTTGGACACGAACTTCGCCAGGATTTCCCACGGACCACCAGCTTTCCCAGAAAAGATCATTTCTAGAGCATCACGTTGCGGCTCAGTAGCACGTTCGTCAATGAAAAATACTTGCGTCCAGTTTCCAGAGTGCATCTGAACAGGACTATCGAACACAACCACTATATTGAGACTGTCTAGTATGACGTCCGCGACGCACCCTTCGTCAATGTGGAACGCCCAATGGCCCCGACATCGATCATGATTACAGACATTCTTGAATGAAATATGTGCTGGACAAATCAATTGGCAACTACAATTCTCAAATAGTAAGCCTTTGATGTGCCATTTCTTGTTGGACCTCATTTACTCCTCATCAATTCTCTTAAAACAACTTGACCAGTAGCTTAACTTGGTCATACAGCGATTCATATTGGTTATCTCCGATGAAATTAAACGGCCGATAGATGCATAGCTAAAAATTGCTACGGCACCTAAGCACTAAAAACGCAAGGCTGTCGGTTGAACGTCACGCATCCAATCATGCATGACTACGGCGCAAGGAGAGGCACATCTAGCCTTGACGCCATGGGACGTGTCGCTTCTGTTAAATGATTCGAGCCGGCACTTGTATAAAATCCTCGAATAAATCGCTGCGCGGTGGAGCGTGTTGCGACCGTAGAGACAAAATACCAATCTGCCTGCGCTCGCTCAGGAGTAATATCCAAGATGAAATAACCACGGTGCACCTGATCCACAAATTTAAGGTGGGGACTCGCAACCATTCTTGCTTGATGGGCCGCATCAGCCTCCTCGGGCCTAGTGGTAAATTGGCTGGGCGAGGATACCGCTGGCGTGACGAACTCAACCGCTAGAGAACCAAGTCCGGTCGTCGGATCGTACGCGCCCCACGGGTCACGCGGGACGTCGAGTGCCCACGAACTGTGGATGTCTCCAGTAAGCACGACAAGATTCTCGAGCGTATGCTTCTCAATGAAATCAAAGATGCGATTCCGATTCCCTTGATATCCGTCCCATTTATCAGAGTTTCGGATCTCGTCACGCGGCGCCTGCGCTCCAAAGAAAACTTGTTGGCCCAGTACGCGCCATTGCGTGCCATTTTTCATCGATTCTTCGAGCTCCCCGAACAACCAAGCTTCCTGCGTGTCACCAAGTAATGAGCGATTGGAGTCCTGCACTGCCACGGTGTTGTCTCGGTCTACCTGCTCGTCACGTCCGGTGAGTCTTGTATCAAGCATAATGAGATCGACGAGATCCCCGAACCGAAAACTACGATAAATCTGGAGTTGTTGCGCAGACCGATTTTCGCGAATTGGCATCCATTCATAGTACGCCTTCACCGACGCTGTTCGGCGTTTGAGCCAATCGCCCTCTCCTTGATCAGGATCATGGTTCTCTGCCCCGTCCATCCAAGAATCATTGGCGCTTTCGTGATCGTCCCAAACAGCAATTAACGGATGCTGGCGAAGCATGGCCTGTGAGTCCAAATCAGCTTTGTACTGAGCGTGACGAATCCGGTAATCCTGTAGGGTCACCACTTCTTTATCAGGCATGGGCACACGATTAAGCGCTGTACCGTCTCCATCTTGGCCATTCTTGTACTCATAAAGATAGTCACCTAAATGTAGCACCGCGTCGAGGTCAGGACGTTGGGCCAAGCATCGGTACACGTTGAAATACCCATGCGGCAGGTTTGAACACGACACAACCGCCAAGCGGACACTATCGATGTCACCCACCGGAAGGGTTTTGGTGCGCCCAATCGGCGACGGAACATCGAGTCCTGAAAACTGGTAATAGTAGGTCGTTCCCGGACGTAGACTGGACGCCTCGACCTTCACCGTAAAGTCGCGGGCAGAATTTGTCACAACTGACCCGCGCCCAATAACCGTCCGCATCTCTGGGTCGTTCGCAACCCACCAGTGCACCTCAACATCACCACGACCTCCCGAGACACGGGTCCACAATATGACCCGGTCTTCCAACGGGTCGCCGCTCGCTACGCCATGCGCAAAAACGTCACGCGATGATTGCATCGCTTCCACTACACGGCCTTGAGGCGTTAACGCTAGCGACCCGCCCGCGACTGTTCCTAGAAAACGTCTTCTTGACACTGCCATTTCAGCCTCCAACGACTCAATGTTCTTGACCACCATGACGTGCGATCATGTAGACGAACGTGGCCAGAATGAGAACAACCAGCACCGAACCCATATTCATGATACCGGTCTCTGCGTACCGGACGATGAGGTACCCAAGGGCTCCCGGTAATAACGCGTAATAGAAAAATGGCACGGCCGTCAGGCGTATTACTGCCCCTTCACGACCTAACAACCCTACTACAGCCGACGCGGCCACCACGTTGTGCACGCAAATCATATTTCCTGCAGCACCACCAACGGCCTGCAACGCCACCATCCAAGTTGGATCCACAGCGATCCGTTGACCCATGTCAAACTGGAACAGCGAAAACATCATATTGCTCACTGTGTTGCTACCGGCAACAGCAGCACCAATACCACCAATAAATGGAGCAAAAATTGGCCACGCCGACCCTACTAGTGCAAAAACTCCACCCGCTAGTGCGATCGGCATTCTTTCGTAACCAGCAGCACCACCGCCACTATTAATAAATACTTGGACCATGGGCACCGTAAAGACCAACGCAACCGAAGCAGCCATAGTCACCTTAAGTGATGCTCCCCATGAAGTTTTGTATGACTCAATTGGAATACGGTGGAGTCCCCAAGTAATGAGAGAAACCACGATGAAGATGGTGCCTGGTAAAAACAGCGGCTGCACACTCGCTGTGATATTCGTGCCGAACATATTGGGCCATGTAATGGTCCATTCTTGGAGCCAACTGCCGACTGGAAGAAACCGTAAGCGCGAGATGAGTAAAAACGCAGCAACCAGCACGTACGGCATCCAGGCTTTAATTAAACTCATTGACCCACTGTGATGTGAAATGTCCTTCGGCTGGATCGAACCAGTCCATTCAGCAGGCCAAGCCTCTTTCGATTCAAAATCCCAGGCCTGGTCAGGTTTTGGAACAAGAATACCGTTTCTTGCAAAAGTGACAACGATCACCAAACCCGTGAGGCTTCCAAGCAAAGTTGGAAATTCTGGTCCCAAGAAATAGGCCGCTGCCAGATACGGAATTGTCATCGCCAAGGAGGCGAATAGGGCAAATTTCCAGACTTGAAGACCTTCTTTCACTGATCGGTTCTTCCCGAAAAATCGGGTCATTGCCGCGACGAGAATAAGTGGCACGAACGTCCCTGCTGCTGCGTGCAAGATTGCAACTTTCACACCAATAAATGCGAGAAACGCATTCCAGTCCATATATCCAAGTTGAGCCGCATACTCCACAATCGCTGGAGACCCGGATAGACCGTTGTTGACACCCACAAGAATCGGAGTGCCCGCCGCACCGAAACTGACCGGCGTACTTTGAATAATCATGCCGGCCATTACCGCTGCCAGGCCAGGAAAACCAAGGCCAACCAATAATGGAACTGCCACCGCGGCGGGCGTGCCGAAGCCCGCTGAGCCTTCAATAAACGAACCGAAGAGCCATGCGATGATAATTACCTGCACCCGGCGATCGGGAGTGATATCCGTGAATCCTTTACGAATAACCTTGAGAGCTCCACTTTCCTGCAGCGTGTTCAACAATAAAATCGCACCGAAAATTATATACAGCAGCGTGAATGCCACAATTAAGCCATTGAGCGAGGCCGCAACAACTTGCACTGCCGGCACCTGCCACACTCCCAAGGCAAGAAGGATCGCGACGCCGAATGACAAAGGCATGGCACGACTTGCCGGCCATCGAAGCAAGACGAGAAACACGGCTACCACAATAATAGGTAGCAGTGACATTATTGATAAGGTCGTAACGCTCATCGTGTTCCCTCCGTTTAAGAAATACAATTTGCAAGAAGTTTTAGTCCGCCGCTACAGCGTGACCTGCACGCTTTTCTAACGCCTTAACCATCGCCGAGTGATCCAGCTCCTTCCACCCGTTTGCTGCACAATCGTTGAATAGTTCTTGCGCCGTGACTGTATTGGGCAGGCTCAAGCCAAGTGCGCTGGCACCACTCAATGCGATATTGAGGTCTTTTTGATGTAACTCGATGCGAAAACCTGGATCGAATGTCCGCTTGATCATCCGATCCCCATGGATCTCTAAAATCTTGGAGTTTGCAAACCCACCCATTAACGCGTCCCGCACTCGGCTTGGATCAACACCGGCCTTCGAGGCGAAAACCAGGGCCTCACCCACTGCCTCGATAGTCAGTGCAACGATAATCTGATTAGCGACCTTCGTCGTCTGGCCGGCGCCATTCTCACCGACCAAAGTAATGTTTTTTCCCATCAGGTCAAAGAGCGGCTTAACTGTGTCAAAGGTTTCTTGTGACCCTCCCACCATAATGGTGAGCGTCCCAGCTTTTGCGCCTACCTGTCCACCGGAAACGGGCGCATCTAGATACTCGCAACCCATTTGATTGATACGTTCAGCAAAGCTTTTTGTCTCAATCGGAGAGATCGAACTCATATCTACAACAATCTTGCCAGGACTCAACCCAGCAACGACACCTTGCTCTCCGAACAACACCTGATCCACATCGGGCGTATCAGGCACTATCGTGATAACGATATCCGAGGACCGCGTTACTTCGGTCGCGCTGGAGTGCTCAACGGCTCCGGCATCAAGATTCGCCTGAGGCAACGGGGAGCGATGTTTAACGGTATGCAGTGAATGACCTCCGGCCTGCAGGTGTCCAGCCATGGGACCGCCCATGATGCCAAGTCCAATAAAACCAATCTGCATTGCTTAATACCTTTCTCGTAGTGTCAGTTATGTCAAAGTGTTCAGCCAGCCTAGCCCAGCTCTAGTATCTCCAGCAGGCTTGTACTCGCATCCAATCCAACCGGCATATTTCAATTTATCGATGTGTTGAAACAGGAATGGGTAGTGTATTTCACCAGTGCCAGGCTCATGACGTCCCGGGTTATCAGCCAACTGTATATGATCGATAATGTCGATGTGTTCCTCTATTGTCCGCGCTAAATTGCCCTCCATGATCTGCATGTGATAAATATCGTATTGAAGTTTGACGTTGTCTGCTCCAACGTCTTTTAGAATCTCAAGTGCTTGCTGCGTATTCCTCAAGAAAAAATCGGGTATGTCCTGCGTGTTAATCGGTTCAATGAGTAGAGTAATGCCTTCCTTCGCACAAGAAGTCGCCGCAAATCCGATATTCTCGACAAACACCTGTCGAAGCTGCCCTTGATCTGTCCCTTTGGGCGCGATACCAGCAAGGCTGTTGAGTCGCCGACAGCCAAGGGTCTTCGCGTACTCGATCGCCTGTCCCACACCATCTTGAAACTCTTGTATCCGATCCGGTAGACACGCGATACCTCGATCTCCAGCCTGCCAATCTCCAGCAGGAAAATTATGTAAGACGAGTTCTAGTCCGTTGTCATCAAGAAGCGACTTGAGGCGTTCCGCGGCATACGGATAAGGAAAGAGGAATTCAACCGCCTTGAATCCTGCGTCCGCAGCTAGAGAAAATCTCTCAGTGAAATCAACTTCGGTGAACATCATGGTTAGATTGGCAGCAAACTTTGGCATACAACCGTCTCCTGCAGAATTTCCTGGTTTACACGAACAGCACGATCCGACAATAACAAGGCGCGTAAAAGGTTTGACAATATCAGATGTCGCAGCGAAGACGACAAGATTTTTACTGAGTGGGCATTCATGAAAAATGAAGCTCAGATGACCTGTTTTTGCGGGATTTCACTGGCTACGCTCCTGGATGCGTTCTCGCTGCTGCTCAGCAATATCAACAAGTCGACGCAATTCGGCAAGAGGGTCAGGTGCGTCATCCACTTGCAGGCGAATGACAACATCGTTATTCAACCAAACACCACCATTTTTCTTCACAATAATCATCGCGGCTGATTGCATGCCACGCGTATCGCCGCCAGCTGCCTGTCCGGCATCCAGTGCGGCCATGAGGCGCAAAGACAAATGGCCATCCGTACGCTCGAACGCCTCCACCATATTCGTGAGGACTTCTTTACCCGCAAGAATATTGCCTTGCGCCGTACAATACGTGCCACTCTGATGTCCGGCCCAAGCACTTGCTTTAGGACCGGTGAAAGCTTCGTAGACACCAGTAGCGTTCATCACCGCAAACTGACGCCCCTGTTTCGTCCAGCGCATCGGCCGAGGATCGGTATCATCTTCCCAAAGCGTCTTGACGACCGCCGACGGTGTGAAACCATTCTTAAGTAGTGCAAGCCCCTGTGGACCGTAGCTAACATCCACAACCGCCTGCGTCGCGATGACGCCAACATCTGCTTCTGCCCACAGCACACCGTTGCCTACCGCAAAGACACGGGACTGAACAGCACCGCCCACTTCACCTGTTATTGGATCAAAACCAAGTATCGAAAACGTCGCAACTGGCTCAAACGGCGGCTCGTCAGCCCAGACGAAAACTGTTGTTGCCACCACAAAAAATGAGGCGGTGATCATTCTGCTTAGAGCATTTCCTTGGATCCGCATATCTCCTCCTCAACAAGCTTCAATAAACGACTATCGGGCAGTGTATGATCAGTTCTCTACCACGCAAAACCGTAATGTATGTCGACATGAGGAGGTACACATGCAAGCTGTTTCTCAATCTAAAGTCTTGGCATTCGCATTGGGCGCCGTAGCATCTTTCCTACTCATCGGTGTAGTCAACACTCAATCCGGGCGCAATGTTATTGATCCCGGCGGTACCGGCACAGACAATCCGGATCGGGCATATAGTCGGGGGGTCCGAATCGGCGATACCTTGTACGTCGCCGGTAATACTAGCCAGCCTCAGAATACTGGCGACATCGGTGCAGATATTGAAGCGGAAATCCACAATCTCTTAGACACGTTTCAGAGTAATGTCGAAGCTGGTGGTCTAACGATGGACGATTTAGTTTGGGTGCAAGTCTTCTGCACCGATCTCGCACTTTACGATACCTTTAACACAATCTATATGACGTACTTCGAGGGACCGTTGCCATCACGGGCTTTCATTGGTTCGAGCGTGCTATTGGGAAACTCGCATTTTGAGATTATGGGAACGGCGGTACAACAGTAAGGCAACCCAAGTTAAGCGCTATCGGAATAACAAAAAGAATTAATAGATGGGGGGAGGAATTATATTTCCGTCTTTATCAAAGGGTTCATATTCAGGGAGTGGATCAGCATGAATAATCGTGGCTCCAAGCGCATCCGCGACCACGAGGGCGTAGGTTTTATCAGGATTAGGAATCTCAGGCGCATTACTCCACGCTGGAAGCGACATTTCCGCATCGGTAATCAGCGATAACATAGCGGAATTTTTTGCTGTCCATTCACCCTCATGCAATTGTGCTTTCGCATCAGCGTCGCTCACAAACATAAATTGGTAAGCTTCAGAAAGCTGTGCAATCGCACGTGTCGATAATTGAATTTCAACCATGATGCCCTTTCACTTGAGACGACGTACCTCGTAGGCATTAAACCGTTCATTCATCGATCTTATTAACCCGATTCGCGTGGCGACCTCCGTCGAATGGCGTCGTCAACCACATGTTGACAATTTGGCGGACGTCGTCCTCGCTCACCATACGTGCACCGAGCGAGATCATATTCGCGTTGTTATGGGAACGAGCGAGCTGCGCTGACTCCGTATTCCAGCACAGTGCACATCGAATCCCTTTCACTCGATTCGCCACGATGGCTTCTCCGTTACCTGAACCTCCCAGCACGATACCTCGTTCACATTCCCCTCTCGCTACAGCCTCGGCCGCGGGCCTGATGTAATCAGGATAGTCGACAGATTTCTCGGAATCGGTACCGAAGTCCACGACTTCATGCCCGAGGTCGAGCAGATAACGGACGAGCATTGCCTTATAGTGAAATCCTGCGTGGTCAGATCCAAGCGCAATTTTCATCGTTACATACCGCCTACGTTAAGGTTTCGGTTTCGTTCTCTAAATACTAGTAATCAATCTCTTCTTCCATTACTACCAAGGCATGACACTAAATAGCACTAAGGCGTATGTGGATGCGCCTTGTAATGTTGACGAAGAAGATCCTTGCCATAATCGTTTCCATTGGGGGTACGGATAACAGCATGCACGTGCTCTCTGATCGGTAAATCACTTGAAAATAAATGGCGAAGGCCCGCCGGTTGCTGGTGGTCAAACTCAATTAGAATCACTGGACTATGAATTCGATAGTAGAAAACGGCTTCGTCGTCAGTGCCCCCAATCCAAGCGAAAAAGGTATCGTTCAGATGCGCCGTGACTTCTTCCATCCGAACACGTGCATGACCGTCACGCAAATTACCGATATAAAGCTCGATTAGCTCAAGCAGTTGATCCTTTTGTGTGTCTGACCAAGAGGCAACCGGGACACCAGCATAGTCCAACACGATATTATCTTTGAATGCCTCTCCTAAGTTGTCGTTTCCAGTCTTCGACACCTGAATGATAGCCTGTTCCTGTTGCACCTCGGAAAGCGCACGAAGCATTGCCAACCCTCGGTTCTGCTCTACCTGCATAATCGAGGTGCCCTTATATTTTCCAGTTTCCGCAATCACTGGTTCCGAACCGACGAAGAACGGTGTCATCACAACCTGATCGCCCAAAACGAAATAATTGATAATGGCGTGATGGCCGTCAAGCTGCCAACCCCAAGGTTCGGTTGATGAGGGTTCGCCCATGATGGTGATCCAATATAGCCACTCGCCATACTCCACGAAGTTGTCACCATTAAGTTCACCGAGCGTGTGGTTGAGCTTCATAATGTCACGGGTCAGCTTAAGACCACGCGCGCTTAACGACTCACGTAATAACCCGAACGCTGCGTTTCGTTGGACTTCCTGCATTTCATCAAATCCCATACCCTGCCGGATGTAGAAATGCTGATTCATCCACTTGCGCCACTCGGGATCATCCACGGGGAAAACCGTTTTAGCGACCTGCTCAGAGGTGAGTGACCCCAAGAAAGCCTTAGCGGCACGCTGTATTGGTTCAGTCGAAACACCTGTTGAATGAATCCCGAACAGACCTTCTGCGGGCTCACCATTCGTCGTGACACCGGTATATTTCTCGGCCAGCCCCTCGGCTTCGTATTCATCCGACATTCGCCGAAAGCGTTCCTGCAGGTCCACACGAGATTGCTGCACTGCCTTCCCAACCAAGACAAATCCGATCAAGATGGTGACAATCAGTAAACCAAGACGTTTAGGCATGACTTCCTGCTTCCCAAGTCGCTACGGGTTCACCCAGTATCTCCGTGCGAGGGTGAATCCCCAACCCAGGCTCCGTACTCGCAGCCATCCGACCCTCATGACGCTGGGGTGCACCATCAGCCGTACGTACTGTCACATAACTGTTAAAGTCTGTCGCAGTGAACAAAAATTCCGGTGGTGTGCTGTGTGCTAGGTGTGCGATTGCAGCCGTCGTGATGTCGCTGCCCCAGCTATCCTCAATGGTCATCGCCAACCCAAGCGAGACGCATAAATCTCGCACCAGCCGGGTTTTAGTTAAGCCACCAAACTTGCTGATTTTGAGGTTGACCGCATCCATTGCTAAATCGCTGTGTCCACGCACGAGCATCTGAACGCTATCCATGCACTCATCAAGCACGAATGGATGATCAATATTCCGTCGAACAGATAAACACTCTTCGTAGGTGGCACATGGTTGCTCAATAAACACATCAACATCCTGAACTGCTCGAGCAACTCGTATCGCATCTTTCATCAACCAGCCGGTGTTGGCGTCAGCGATGAGCACATCGTCCTTCTGGAGTTCCTTGCGGGTGCAGCGAATTCGTTCGATATCCGTTTCGGCGTCGCTGCCAACCTTCAATTGAAATTTCCGGTAGCCTTCTGCGCGGTACTGACTGACGCTCTCGGCCATGGCGTTCGGTGTATCCCTGGAAATCGCTCGATAGAGAGCAAAATCCTCCCCGAAACGACCGCCAAGCAAATGACAAACCGGCTGTTCTACAGCTTGGCCAAGAATGTCCCAGCAAGCAATATCGATCGCCGATTTAACGTATGGATGTCCCTTGAGGAGTTCATCCATTTTTCGATTCAACTTGTTAAGCTGCGTTGGATCCTGGCCGATTAAATCTTGAGCAATCTCGGTAATCCCCGCACGGACACCATTGGCATACGCTGGAAGATAGACAGACCCTAGTGGGCAAACCTCCCCGTATCCCGCCAAGCCTGTGTCCGTCTCAATTCGGACAATCGTACTATCAAATACTTGGACCGACTTGCCACCCGACCAATTGTAACTGCCCTCGTGTAGGGGTAAGTCGACCTGAAATAACGCGATTCTCCGAATCTGCATCAAAGCCCTCTTTTATGGGTTCCATCACCGCCAAGGGTCTACAACGTGCACGTCCAAGAATCACAGCTTAGCGTACCGGGAATTATAATCGAGTAGGCTTAAGTAAATATCTAGACTCATGGTACCCATGAATAAAGCATGGTCATCACTGCGAGTAAACCAAGACCGGTTTCATCGGCGCTTTCTCGAACTGTCGACAATCGGAGTTATTAATAAAAGCGGCGTACATCGACTAGCCTTGAGCACTGACCACCTCCGTGCTCGGCAATGGTTTCTTGATGAAGCACAAGCGAGCGGTCTAGAAACCCACATCGACGGTGCGGGCAATCACTCCGCCGTGCTGGCCTGTGGTGAAGAGAAGGCTCCGACGCTCCTGCTTGGCTCCCATCTTGATACGGTGCCACATGGAGGCCGTTTTGATGGATCGCTTGGCGTGCTGGCTGCCCTGGAAGTTCTCCACGTTATTAAGGAGAACAATCTTCAACTATCGACCCATTTAGAAGCGATAGACTTTACAGACGAAGAAGGGACTTATCTCGGTTGTTTAGGCAGTCAAGCACTAAGCGGTACACTCAGCACAACGCAATTAAGCCACTCCATCGGTGCTCTAGCGGATTTTACAGCTGGACTATTGCGAGCGGGCATGACACCTGAATCCATTCTTGCCGCGCGACGTGATCCAAAAACCCTTGCTGGCTACCTAGAATTACACATCGAACAAGGACCACGGTTACAGAGCACAGATTGCCAGATTGGCATCGTCACCGGCATCGTAGGAATTGAACGGTACAGGATCACTTTCGTGGGTCGCGCGGATCACGCTGGTACAGTGTCAATGCAGGACAGACAGGATGCGGCACAGGGAGCAGCCGCCTTCATCCTTGCCGGAAGACGTATCGTGATGCGTAATTTCCCAGATTGCGTGGTCAACACTGGAATACTGGCGCTAGAACCCGGTGCAATGAACGTTGTCGCCGAGCGCGCACGCATAGGACTGGAATTTCGCTGTGCGCAGGCGCATGACAAGGCGACGCTGGAAACGACACTGCTCGCACAGGCCGAGGTGATTGCTCAGGAATGCGAACTCAGACTTGAGATAGAAAAAGTAGACAGCATTGAAGCTGTGCAAATGAGCGAGACCGTGCAACACGCCCTCACAAGCTCGACTGAGCGACTGGGGCTACGGTATCACTCAATGCCATCCGGCGCAGGACACGACGCACAGGTCATGTCGCGGGTCTGTCAAGCCGGGATGATTTTTGTCCCCTCGATTGGTGGCGTAAGTCACTCTCCAAAAGAATCAACCAACTGGGATGACTGCGTAAATGGCGCAAACGTCCTCCTGCAAACCGTGCTCAGTGGATTCTAAAACCTCCCTGAAAGCTTGGTCCAGCTTTAAGAAAAGTACAGTCACAGCAGATGCATGTTCTATGTACCGTCAGTCACCAAACTTCACGCCTTGAGCCAAGGGTAATTCTGAACCCCAGTTGATTGTATTCGTCTGGCGTCGCATGTAAGCACGCCACGCATCCGATCCTGCTTCACGACCACCACCCGTTTCCTTTTCTCCACCAAACGCGCCGCCGATTTCGGCACCACTGGTGCCAATGTTCACATTCGCGATACCACAATCACTACCGCGGTTTGAGAGGAAGTGCTCGGCTTCCCGCAAATGATCGGTGAAAATTGCCGACGATAATCCTTGGGGAACCGCATTATGGATCGCTATCGCTTCTTCCACCTCTTCGACAACGTAACCAGACGCTCGCTCGGCTTGACCGTACTCGAGAATGTACACGATCGGCGCAAAGGTTTCATTCTGCACAATCTGATATTCATTTTTCGCGGTTGCTATGCACGGTGTCACATAATGTCCACCTGGATAATCTGGACCGTCGAGGGGCTCACCGCCACGCACAATCTCACCACCTTCTTCTTTCACTTGCTCAACAGCGCGCTGCAACGCTTCCACGCTCTGACGGCTACCAAGAGGGCCCATTAAGGTGTCAGCCTTACGGGGATCGCCGATGCGCACACTGCTATACGCACGGTCGAGACGTTCGATTAGTTCATCTTTCACCGAACGATGACAGATCACTCGCCGCGTACTCGTGCATCGTTGCCCGGCGGTACCAACTGCACCAAACAGGATGCCTGGCAAGGCAATATCTAGGTTGGCATTAGGGGTAACAATGATGGCATTGTTACCTCCAAGCTCCAGGAGCGTCCTTCCCATGCGACTGCCGACGACCGTAGCGACCCGATGCCCTACCTTGCAACTGCCAGTTGCTGACACTAAACCAATTCGGCGATCCTGCAGCAGTCGTTCTCCTATAGTTGAATTATCACCAATCGTTAAAGAAAAAATCGCGGGATCCACATCATTGGCACGACACACCGACTCGGCTATTCGGGTCACGGCGATCGCTGTCAGTGGTGTCTTGGGCGACGGTTTCCAAATCGTACTGTTACCACATACAGCGGCGAGAGAAGCATTCCAACTCCACACCGCAACGGGAAAATTAAAGGCGCTTATGACGCCAACGAGGCCAAGTGGATGCCACTGCTCGTACATGCGATGATCTTCTCGCTCGGAGGTCATCGTTGAACCATAAAGCTGTCGCGATAACCCACAGGCAAAATCACAGATGTCAATCATCTCCTGCACTTCACCTTCACCCTCGGTCGCGATCTTGCCCATCTCAAGAGTCACCAACGCTCCAAGCGCCGCCTTCGCCTGTCGCAGCCGATCGCCGAGTTGTCGGATCACTTCGCCACGCCTTGGAGCAGGAATCTTGCGCCACACAACAAACGCAGCTTCCGCTCGCGCAACGATTTGGTCGTATTCATCGACGGTGACTTGTCGAACTGACGCGAGAGCTGACCCATCGATTGGACTCACGACTGATAACTCAGGACCGCTTCCAATCCAGTCACCGCCGAACCCCCCTACGTTCTGTTCTGCAATTCCAAGTTCTTTTAGTACGTCATGCATAGACAAGCACCTATTAGTAAAAAGCTCATTTCCAGTGCTCAAGGGTGCACTGCTCAACCCGAAGACGCTAATGACTTCATTCAGTTAACCACGTAGATTAACCAACTCCCAACCATTATCCGTATTAACCCAATAACTATTAGCACGCTAACAGGAAGACTGAGCATCCATTCTACCCAAGCGTGAATCCGCTTCGAACCCAGCATTAACATAATCACAGTACTCGCCATAACGAGAAAGGCGAACCCTGTCATCGCTGTCGGCGACCGGCTTTGAGTCGCTATGGCGTAAAACAACCACGCCACCACAACTTGAAGCCCCATCACGAGATACAGTCGACGACCTTGCAGCATCGACCTGGCAATGGTTTTCACGCTTTCTGGGCGAACGACCGTCACCAACCCGATACCAGCAACAAATGCACCGACGAACGTCACTAGCAGCTGCAGCATGTAGTTTCCTCCTTGCCACTCGCCCCTTCATTATCAAGTTCGCGAACTGTGCACTGAAATGGTTACAACGCGACAAGCCTCGGCATCGGTGACCACTATTACCGAGCCGTGGGAGTCAGGGTCACTTGAAGGCGCTCGCCATCACGAATAAACACAACAGTTAGCTCCTCGCCAACCTTTACCGCATCAAGCGCGTAAGTGTAATCATAGATGTTTGTGATCGATTGCCCGGCGAATTCAACGATGACATCACCCTGTTGCAAACCAGCGAGCGCCGCTGGCCCACCTTCAATGACACCGCCAAGAAGGAGGCCCTCAATATCCGACGTGTAATCCGGGATCGTTCCCGTGAAAACACGTACGCTGGCGCGTTGGCCCTGTTGCGCCACTTGTTCAACCTGAACAAATTCCAACGGAGCCACACGAAGGGCTACGTTCCGCCCAATCAAGGCACCAAGACGAGCGACCCGGTCAAGGTCGTCATAGTTGATAGCTTCAGCGTCGTCAGTTGGCCGATGATAATCTTCATGGTTCCCCGTGAAAAAATTAAGGCTCGGTACACTCGCCGCATTCAGACTCATCACGTCAGTGGGCAAATAGGGATCATCCTGCAATGCAACATTAAAGCCGACCGGAACATTTGACTGTTCGATTAAGCCACGCCAAGCTCGACTAGTACCCACGGCCTGCAACGATAAACGATTGTTGCGCGCACGACCAACCATGTCGAAATTAAGATATGCCGAGATTTGTTCTATGGGCACGGGTGCATTTTTGACGAATTCACTGGACCCAAGTAGTCCAAGCTCCTCACCTGACCAAAAGGCTAAGATGATTCCGCGATCTAGCTCTAGTTCGGCAAGCGATGCACCAGCGGCAAGTACCGCGGCCACACCCGATGCGTTGTCATCAGCACCGTTGTGAATTGCACCATGCTCGTTCTGTCGTGCGAGAGAATTGCCTTGCATCCCATAACCGAGATGATCGTAATGAGCCCCATACATTACGTACGGTTTCGCCTCAGGGGCTACCCGAGACGAAGACGGTGGCAAATAGCCAACCACGTTATTACCCGTCAGCGTCTCACGAGTCACAGTGACATCAAGTGTTAACTCAAGACCATCAATCGCAAAACCTGCGATGTGTGGATTTCCCGTATCAAGCTCCGCCTGAATAGAATCAAGCGTCTGATTCGGGACGTGCGCAAAAATGGCATCAGCAACAGCGCCATTCACGCTGGCCGCAACGATCCCAGATCCCGCGATGGCTGTATCAAAGGTCATGGGCACGGTTTGCCCAGCGTTCGGAGAACGGGGTCCAGTGATCACGACAACCGCTGTCGCGCCCCGTTGACGAGCTGCCATTGCCTTATACCGAAGGCCGGAATAACGCGCAAGGATCCCTCGGTATGCTTGCTCCACGTCTTCAGGAAAGTAGCGTAAGATGAGAACAATCTTGCCCTCAACATTGAGCGTTGCGTAGCTATCGTAGCTAAACTCCTGAGCCTCGGGTACGACTAGGCCATAGCCGGCAAACACAACCTCCCCTTGCACGACAGCTGAGTCGGAAAAAGAAAGCCCCTGCACAACCTCCGCAGTCTGCCACGGCGCACCGTTTGTTATCACCAGACTAGATCCGCCATCACTGACACCGGCGGTGAATTCAAATGGAAGTCGATAGTCTTGCTGTCCCGGTAATGATTCAGCACCAATCGATCGCAACTGTTCAATGATGTAGTCGGCCGCCTGGTGAGCTCCCGTAGTGCCAGTTAGCCTACCCTCAAGCACATCAGCTGCTAACGCTTCAACATAGGGTCGGGTGCGCTGGTTGGCGGCTTGCGCAGCAAGCACTGAACTTAGGAGGATGCACGTCAAACAACCGCCCAGAACCAGGTTCAATTTTTGAGACATCATGGGTAGCATGCACTCCGATCTAGACAATCACTGATCGTCAAGATTACCGGAAACGGATTTAGAGGGCGCATTCTTGAGTGCTGTGATCGCCTGCTCATGATTCCAATCGGCTAGAAAGATCTGCGAGCCTTCACCACCCGTGCGACCATCAGACGTCCAAGACAATATCGTACCGTCAGGTGACGGCACAGGTAATCCATCAAACCCATCCGTATAGGTGATACGAACGGGTTCTTTTTCACCAGCGCTGTCCACAATAAAGACTTCAAAATTCGTGAAGCCAAGTTTGTTCGATGCAAAAAAGATGTACTCGCCAGACGGATGAAAATACGGCGCCCAACTCATGGATCCAAAATCAGTAATTTGACGTTGGTCAGCACCATCAAGATTCATGGTCCAGACGTCAGCCAACAATCCTTGTTCGTCAAATCGGCGCCAAACGATCTTCGTTCCGTCGGGGGAAAAAAAAGGACCACCATCATAGCCATTCACTTCAGTTAAGCGCTGTTGCTGGGACCCATCGGATTTCATGATGTAGATCTCCGCAAAATATGACGGATCGACTTCCAACTGCTTACGTTCGTCTTCCGATAACTCACGATTGTACGCATCACGCATCGAGGTAAAGGTAATCCAGTTTCCATCAGGCGAATAACTACCTTCGGCGTCATAACCAAACGCCTGAGTCAGTCGCGAGAATTCAGCGGTTTCCTGGTCGAATGTGTATATTTCCATTTCAGGATCGTAATCCCACGCATAACGCCGCTCTTGGCCAGACTCGCGAAACGAGATTTCCTCAGCCTGCAATTGTTCAGACTCGGGATCATGATGGGTTGATGAAAACTGAATCTTTGATGTACCAGGTTGGAAAAATCCACAGGTTGTCTTGCCATACCCTGGCGAGATGCGTCGCGAGTCACCCGTTTCTAGGTCCAGCACATAAATCTGATAGAAGGGATTACCAAGCTCTCGTTCACTTTGAAAGACCAGTTGATTACCACTAGGCGAAAAATATCCTTCGCCGGCACGGGCCCCTTCAAACGTCAACCGACGTACACGGCCAAGAAAATCCGCTTCGTTGTAGGCGGTGGCGGCCTGATCCGAACTGGTCGTGGCTGGTACGTTTAGCACACAACCCGTGGTGATTAAGAAGGCCACAATTCGACATCGTATTGCCATCACTTGATTCCTTTGTCCTATCTTACCCTGTTAGGTGAGCGGGACTTACTGCGTAAATTCGCCCCGCTTGAAATCCTCAGCTGCCTGAACGAGTTCGGCTCGTGTGTTCATCACGAAGGGGCCATAGCGCGCAACTGGCTCGCCAATTGGCTTAGCCGCCAATAACAAGAGTCGGGTCGCGCATGCTGCCGCCTGTATCGAAACGTGGTCGCCGTCACTGAGCACGACCAAGCGCCCAGTTCCAGCCGCAGAATCTATACCAGTTGTATTCGCGCCAATCATGGCCTCACCTTCAAATACATAACAACACGCGTTGTACCCCGCGGGAATCTTCTGCTGAAAACTGAATCCTAGAGGTATCGCTACATCGAGATAAATCGGCTCAGTTATGATGTCTTGCACTGGACCAATGACGTCGCTCGACTGACCTGCAATTACTCGAACAGTCACTCCACCATCTAGAATCTTCACGGGCACAGCCGCCGCTGGAATATCCTGGTAGCGAGGCTCGCACATCTTGAGTGCTGAGGGTAAGTTAATCCAAAGTTGAAACCCCCACATGAGGCCATCTTCCTGTTTCGGCATTTCAGAATGCACGATTCCCCTGCCCGCAGTCATCCATTGAACACCTCCTGCGCTGATGTTGCCCGTATGTCCCAGGTGATCGGTATGCTGCATCTCACCAGCAAGCATATAGGTCACCGTCTCGAAACCTCTGTGGGGATGCTCTGGAAACCCTGCGCCGTAGTCATCCCTGTCAGCAGATTTAAACTCATCCAGCAGCAAGAAAGGGTCGTGTTGTTTTAAATTTGGCGACCCAATGGTACGCCTGATTTTGACGCCAGCACCCTCTAAGGTTTCTTGCGCAGGAACCACCTGAATAACAGTGCGTTCTGCCATGGATTGGTTACTTTCTCGTTGCTTTGCAATCAGTCGCTGCTACTTGCGCGTGGCGTTCGCAGAAGGTATTCATCTTAGCAGTCCTACAGGCAGTTACGTGACCAGAGCCACCAAGATTTTGTATCCTTGCAGGCATGGCTTTGACTCCTTCCACGATGCTCGCCCTCGGCACGCCGGCTCCGGACTTTACCCTACCCGACCCACACGGAAATACCATTTCACTTGAGAACTTCGCTGGCGCTCAAGCATTGTTGGTAATCTTCATGTGTAATCACTGCCCGTTTGTTATCCATCTCAAGACAGAGCTTGCCGCATTCGCGTCCGAATATCAGAAACGAGGGGTTGCGGTAGTCGCTATTAATTCGAATGATTCCAGCGAATTTCCCAAAGACAGTCCAGCGAATATGATCGCCGACATTAAGCAGTACGGCTACACATTCGACTACCTGATTGATGCTGATCAACGTGTCGCAAAAACGTATCAGGCTGCTTGCACACCTGATTTTTATTTATTTGATCACAGCAAGCACCTCCGATATCGAGGCCAGTTCGACGATAGTCGACCTAAGAATGATATTCCGGTAACTGGTAGCGATCTCCGTAACGCTATTGACGCATTACTAAACGATCAGCCCGTAGCCGCTAACCAGAAACCAGGTATCGGCTGCAATATCAAGTGGATCGCAGGTCAAGCCCCGAAGTACGCTGTGTAAATAGCAATGATAAACTAACGACACAGACCAACGACTGGTCGATCGCCGAAGGATGACAACAGAAGCCATGCAAACCTCAGAAGCCATCACACAAGGTATCCGTATTCACGTAACAGCCCAATACTCAGCAGAGCATTCCCAACCGCAGAGTAAACGTTGGTTCTTTCTCTATACAATTAAGATTTCTAACGAGAGTGAAAGCACGGTCCAATTGCTTAACCGACACTGGATAATAACGGATGCCGATCAGCAAGTAGAGGAAGTACGTGGACTAGGTGTGGTGGGGAAACAACCAGTGCTCGCACCTGGAGAATCATTCGAATATACATCTGGCTGCCCACTCACGACACCTTTCGGGTCGATGCGCGGAACTTACCAGATGACCACGACTGATGGCGACCATTTCGATGTTGAAATAGCCGCGTTTGCACTCACTGAACCGTACACTGTGCACTAGGGCTGCACTGCAAGGTTTGCTATCACTCCGTGCGGCTTGCCATCGAGCATGCATAAAACTGTGTTTATGTCATCATCGTCAAAAAAGCTATAGGCGCGATGTCATCCGCTAACTGAGAACCGCATTAAGACAGACAAAAATCTGTATCAGTGTTTTCTATGACGCTCACTAGTGCACCTTCTGCTCGACGATCGACGATGATCGCATTGTTCGTAAGTGCCGGACTGTCGTCGAGTGGATACATTGCAGCCATCATTATCGCGCCGCTGGTTGCAGAAGACATGCTGGGGTCTCCGAAGTGGAGTGGACTGCCTTTCGCTATGGGTGTCATTGGTATGGCCTTCGGTGCAACAAACCTGTCAAATTTCATGGTTCTACATGGACGTCGCGCCGGACTTCTTTTGGGATATGGCGTTGTGATGGCAGCGGCTGCGATAGCTGCACTTGCTACATCTGCCGGGGCGTTCTGGCTGTTCACGCTTGGAATGTTTGCAATTGGTGTGGGGCACAGCGCGAACCGTTTGACACGGTACGCAGCTGCTGACCTTTACCCTCCAAAAGAACGAGCCTTAGCAATCAGCTGGATTATTTGGGCTGGCACAATCGGATCTGTACTTGGACCAGCCTTACTCGAACCCATGCGCAACCTAGCTGAAAGAATCGGATTTGTAGACTCAGCGGGTCCATTCTTTGTAACTATCGGTGGAGCAGCTAGTGCAGCGTTAGTTCTGCGTGCCATGATGCCGCGCCTGCCAGCCCACACGGCTACTCTCGATGCGTCTGATGCACCAAGCGCCCAGAAATCGGTGATTGAGATACTTGCGTTACCTAACGTCCAGATTGCGCTCGTCGCACTTACGATTTCACAAGGTGTCATGGTCTTACTCATGACGATGACGCCTGTCTACATCCGAACCGCAAGTAATAACTTCGGTGCCATTGGACTCGTTATAGCGGCGCATGCCTTTGGTATGTACGCGCTTTCCCCCCTAACCGGTTACTTGGCCGATCGACTAGGACGCATTCCAATTATTTTGACTGGTGTTGCCCTGCTGATCATCTCAACATACCTAGCCGCAAACGCCGAAGGCTTGGACACGACCCGCTTAACCGTAGCGTTGTTTATCCTTGGCCTTGGCTGGAATTTTGGTTTCGTAGCCGGGAGCGCCCTGCTAACAGATAGTGTTCAGGAATCTGATCGAATTCGATTACAAGGTCTTGCAGATTCGCTAGTCTGGATAATAGGTGCTGGAGCTGGTCTTAGCTCAGGCATCCTCTTAGCAACTTGGAACTTCCCAGTCCTGGGTCTTGTTGGAACCGTGTTCAGCTTTCTACCTATTTTGATAATCGGACGACACCGACTTTTCTCTGCAACCTAGCAAGCCTCGGCACGGACATCATAATCTTCATGGTTTTTGAAATGTTTGAGGCAGAGCCGGTCCAGTAACCATTTTTGTCACCTTTGTCGTTATTCTGCTGTTTGCCTTAGCATGGTTTTTTTAACCACTTTTTCAAGTGTGAGGCCCTGAACAATAATCGAGAATACGACAACACCGTAGGTTGTCGCCAGAATAAGTTCCTTTAGATCTGATGGTGGCAACGACAGCGCAAGTGCCACCGAAATCCCACCACGTAATCCGCCCCACGTTAAGATTTGAATTGATCCAGGCGTGAATGTCCTACGCAGACTTAATAGACTAATCGGCACCGCTACGCTACAAAATCTTGCGAGTAGGACGACAGGAATAGCAAGAACTAGCGCTAGGAGGATCTGATAGCTAAACATCAATGCGATTACTTCAAAGCCGATAATCAGAAACAGCACTGAGTTGAGAATTTCGTCCAGTAAAGACCAGAACATCTTGATGTGTGTCCTCGTCTTTTCACTCATGGCAAACCGTGCACCATGGTTGCCAATAAATAAACCAGCAATCACCACAGCAATCGGTCCTGACACATGAAGTTGAACAGCGATTCCATAGGTCACCATGACGAGTGAGAGTGTTATAAGGATTTCAAGGTTGTACTCGTCAATTGTTTTCATCGCACGATAAGCGACATAGCCAAGCAGTAAACCGAGTAATACTCCGCCGAGCGCTTCCATAATGAATAACTTGGCGACGTTTAATGCAGTAATCTCAGCCTGTCCCAAGGCGAATCCTACCAGGATCGTAAACACAACCACGCCAACACCGTCATTGAAGAGACTCTCGCCAGTAATTTTTGTTTTAAGATTTTTAGGTACGGCGACAGATTTCAAAATACTTAGCACCGCAATCGGGTCAGTGGGTGAAATCAGAGCTCCGAATATTAAGCAATACAGGAAGGGCACATTTATCCCGAGCGCACGCCAACCGAAAAACATCATGCCGCCTACAAGAACAGTAGACAGAAGGATGCCAATTGTGGCCAACATTGAAAT
>CAJXDY010000023.1:0-35733 GCA_913052135.1 uncultured Acidobacteriota bacterium | reverse complement strand
CGAGACAGGCACAGGGATGGGCGCGTCGTCATGAGGAAGCTGGAGCGTCGGCGCTCGTGGTCACCGTTGACCATCAATACACGCCAAATCGTGACCGGAACATTCGGAATGGCTATGGGAATTACGAGGCCGGTGTCCTCAGACCGACAACACCCAGTGTCACATGGGATTATCTTGAGTGGCTCCGCAGTGGCTCCAAACTGCCCTTGATCTTGAAGGGCATTTTGACTGGTGAGGATGCAGAACTCGCGGTTGAACACGGTGCGGCTGCCATTTCCGTATCAAACCATGGAGGTCGGGCCTTCGATGGTGCTGTTCCAACGCTGATGGCACTCCCGGAGGTCGTCGAGGCGGTTGGAGGGCGGATTCCAGTGTTAATTGACGGAGGTGTTCGTCGTGGTGGTGACATCTTGAAGGCGCTGGCGCTCGGTGCCACCGCCGTCATGCTGGGTCGAGCCTACGTCTACGGTTTGGCGGCCTTTGGTCAGGTGGGTGTACAGCGTGTTGTTGAGATGCTGACTGGAGAATTAAAGGTTGCGATGGGTTTGGCCGGGGTACCGAATCTCGCCGCAATCGATCGCAGCTTGGTTCGACTCCCATGGGAACGTTGATGCACAGCGTCCTCGGCTAATCTCAAACGGGAGCCGGAAAGATGACCGGTCAACTCGACTCTTGGCGTGTATCGACGCAGTTCTCAACTTACATCTCGTTCCTTCGACCATAACAAATGGTAAGTCTGCGGTTTTGGCGGTTGTCATACGAAGTGACACACTTCTTAAGTAGGCGGAAGCAAAGGTAGATAGGACACGATGTATCGGCGTGAATTCCTTCGGTCAAGTCTCGCATTGGGCAGCACTGCCATGTTGTGCAGTACTGGAGGTCCACTCCTCGGATTTAAGCAGTCGGTGTCGCATACATTTCACATGGCGTATGCACCACATATTGGCATGTTTGTCGAACATGCTGGTGCCGATCCAGTTGCGCAGATTGAGTTTATGGCTGACCAGGGGTTCACGGCCTTCGAAGATAACGGAATGCGAGACCGGTCGATTCCGGAACAGGAACGGATAGCGCGTGTACTGACGCGCCGTGGCATGGCCATGGGAGTGTTTGTCATCAACCTGAGTGGGGGCTTCGGGCAGCCCAGCTTCACACAGGGCGATCCTGAGATGCGAGCGCAGTTTCTGCGGGACGTTAGAGATTCCGTGGACGTCGCTAAGCGTGTGAACGCGACTTGGATGACCGTAGTGATGGGCGATTTGTATCCCCGTTTGGAAATCGATTATCAAACTGCCCATGCGATTGAAACTTTGAAGCAAGGCGCTCAAATCTTCGAATCGCATGGCCTCGTCATGGTCATCGAACCTCTGAATCGATGGGATCATCCAGGCATGTACCTTTCGAAGATTCCGCAGGCTTATATGCTGTGCAAGGCGATTGATAGCCCGTCTTGCAAAATCCTGTTCGACATTTACCATCAGCAGATTACTGAGGGAAATCTCATACCAAACATTGACATGGCGTGGGATGAAATTGCGTATTTCCAAATCGGCGACAATCCTGGACGGTATGAACCAACCACTGGAGAAATTAACTATCGGCGTATTTTTGAGCATATCTACAACAAGGGCTACCGCGGCATTTTAGGCATGGAGCATGGTAATTCGCAGGCCGGTCGCGCCGGCGAGCAGGCGGTGATTGATGCCTATCGAGCCGTTGATGATTTTTGATCGGCCAATGAGAGGAGCAAACACATGGTAAGTAGACGAACATTCCTGCGTGGTACGGGTATTTTGGGTGGAGCGGTGCTCACGACTAAGGCACATGGTCTGGAGGATGTGGTGGCGGCCACGCAGTCGGTTTCCAGCCAAACTCCAGAGCAAGTTGCTCAGAATGAGTTTTACTGGCGTGAGATTCAGTCGGCTTTCACACTCGACCGAACGCTGACGAATCTTAATAATGGAAATAGTTGTCCGACGCCACGTGTGGTCCATGAAGCTTTAAAGCGCTATCTGGATTTTTCCAATCAACTTCCGGTCCATTACCGCGGGCAACTCCAACGCAATATCGAAACTGTTCGACGAGGATTGGCTGAAGAATTTGGATGCGATCCCGAAGAGCTTGCCATCACGCGCAACTCAAGTGAAGCACTGCAAATTGCGCAGAACGGTCTCGATCTGCAAGCTGGGGACGAGGTGATTACAACCGAGCAGGATTATGGGCGGATGCTGACAACGTGGGACCAGCGAGTCCGGCGTGAGGGAATCACACTGACGCGGCTTCCCTTTCCAGTGCCCACGACCCAAGATGATCTCTACACTCGATTTGAGCAGGCGATTACGCCGCGCACGAAGGTTTTGCATTTCTGTCACATCACGAATCTGACCGGTCAATTATTTCCGGTCCAGCGACTCAGTCGACTAGCCCGCGAACGCGGTCTGGTGACAATTTGCGATGGTGCACACGCTTTTGCACATTTTCCATTTAAGTTACGTGACCTTGAGTGTGACTACTATGGCACCAGTTTGCATAAGTGGTTGCTTGCCCCACACGGCACCGGATTTCTCTACGTGCGTCGAGAACGTATCGAAAAAACTTGGCCGCTGCAGGCTGCTCCAGCCCGACAGGATGGTGACATCAGGAAGTTTGAGGCAATCGGGACTCATCCAGCGGCACCGAAGGCAGCCATTGCCGAAGCCCTTGCGTTTCACCAAGCGATTGGGGCTGAACGAAAGGCCGCGCGGCTCCGCTTTTTGACCATGCGCTGGGCCGATCGGTTAAAAGATAATCCACGGATCCGCATTCACTCCAACCTCGCACCAGGTCAAACTTGGGGGCTTGCCAACGTCGAAGTTATCGGTGTCGATACACGTGAAATTAGCTCGTACATGTGGGACAAGTACCGCATTGTCATTAACGCCATCGTGCGCGACGAATATCAAGGACTACGTGTGACGCCCAATGTCTACACCCGCCCTCAAGACATCGACACCTTCACTAACGCGATGGAGGAAATTGCTGATACTGGCGGCATTCCCACTCAATAATCCCTTTGGAGAGAGGACGTAGCGGGGGAGGCTGGACTTGCAGCTGAACTGGTCGATTGTGTGGCGAAGTTTTAAAAGCGGAATAACTTTGTGAATTTAACAACGAAGCCACGGTTCTTCTGGAGTGGGAAGCCATGGTGGTCGGTTGCGCGGCCTTCGGAATAGACAACAAACAAGTCGCTGCCGGGTTCGTACTCCCATCGGAACCGGACATTGGTGTTGATTGAGTCGTTGCTGGAGTTGTACTGGACAAGCGCACCAGCAAACAGACGCGCAGACATCGTATAGGTCGCTCGCGTACTTAGAAGGTTTGTCGCGAAGGCGCCTTCAGGCAGGGCAATCCAGTTTCGCTGGAAGCGTGGCTCCAGTGACAGTTTCGGGGTCACTTCCACACGGCCGTCGGCGCTGAAATGGGTAGAATGACCGCTATAGAATCCACCGGTGCCAATGGTGACCCGTCCGGAAAGTTTCCGTTGCGGCCCGGCGTAGTACGTAGCATTTGTATTTTGCCACCTGTAACTGCCAAGTCCCAGCACAACACCGTCAGCGATCGTGAAATCCCGAGGCAAGAATTCGTATTGATCCTTAGTGTTGATAATGATGCGGTCTCCACTCTCCATTTCGACTTGGAACCGGCCTTGATATTGTCGGGTTTCAAGAGTTCCGGTCGATATGGATGCGATGTGTTCAACGCTCGCTTGCATCTCAAACTTTCTGATTAATGCGATTGACGGTGCGCGCGGTGAAAACTTGAGTTCCGCGCGATTCTTTCTAAAGTTGTCTCGTCGCACAAAGCCGATCCCAGGATTAAAATTATCACCAACTTTCAAATGAGAGAGAGTGAATCCATACTTATCTCCCTCATTTTGGATGCGGCCTTGATAACTAGTCGTGTCCCCAGACAATCCTGGGCTATTTGTACCCGCCCAGAAGGTGCTCATCTGTAAATTTTGAAAGAATGCGAAGTTGGCGTCGACACCGTAAGCTTGATTCGCGCCGTTGCCGTCGAGCGAGGCTGACCGATTTGTGGCCATGATCCCAATCGTGCTCCGGCGAAAGAGGTCACGCCGGAGACGGACCACAGAAAAGTTTGTGGCAGCGGCTTTGAGGGACTGATCCTCGCTGGTCTGGATGTTTAGGAGGCCGACGGAGTATCGACCGGCACGGCCGGTCACGCGAGAGCCAGCACGCATCGTGACCGGTTGTCCGTTCGCCAAACCAATGTTTCGACTGAAGAACAGGAGAGGTGTTTCACCGCCCCGGCCATAGCCACTGTTCACACCCCCGAAATTAAAAATGCCCTGACCTTCAAGAAAAAATTCACGCTTTTCTGGAAAGAACAGACTGAAGCGGGTTAAATTTACCTGCTGCATGTCGTCCTCAACCTGAGCGAAATCCGTGTTGACGGTGAAGTCTGCCGTCAATCCTTGCGTCAGTCCGTATTTAGCATCAAAGCCGATATCACCAAGGAAGTTATTGTCTATTACGTTTGTGGTGTTGCGTACGCCCGTCACCGAGGAAATACCGTAGGGTTTTATTTCGAGATTCCGCGAATTGCTTGGCACAGAGATGCCGACCAGTGTGGCTGCATCGGACACCCGTTGCAGGGCCCCCCATGCTGCTGATCGCGGGATCGGAGACAGAAACGAATCCTCTTTCTTGGATTCCACGCCACGGCGGATGTTAATGCCCCATATTTGACCCTCGCCGGGCTTGAAGCGAAGTGATTGGAATGGGATTTCCATCTCCACGTCCCAGTACTGGTCGGTTTGGTGAACTCGGACATCCCACACCGTACTCCAGTCGTAATTTGCATTCCTTTCGTCGGTGATGAGTCCATCTCGGAGGCCACCGAGTGGATTGGTCTGGAAGAGATATCCGTTGCGCCGATCGTAGAAGGTATCTAACACGAGGGAAAAATTGTCATTCTGGCCAATCGCACGGTTATCACGGCGTAATTCATTGGCTAATCTTTTATCTCGGCCAGTGTCCCAATTTCGGCCCGAGACATAGACATTCTTATCGTCGAAGAAGATCCACAATTCTGTCTTATCAGTCGCAGGCGCACCTTCGTTTGGTTCTTGTTGGATGAAATCCGTGACACTTGGCACAGTGGAATAGATTGGGTCGTCGAGTCTTCCATCGACGTTTAACCCTTCGGGTAATCGCACAGCCCGCACGGTAACTCGGCCTTCAGAATCGCGAGAGACGACGTTTGGCGCGATGGGTGCTGGGGGGCCGTCGATTGTTACGCCAGTGTCTGAGTCATCGACGTCAGTTTCGTCTAATTGAACCTGATCCGATTGCTGCAGTTGCTGCTGCGTATAAGGAAAATTCCTGGCGGCCGCCAGTTCGAGCGCTTGCGTCGAGATTTGCGCGGCAGCTGTACTCACGCTGAACGACAACATGAGCAGGCACCCCACGAAGGTGGTTATGCGCAAAGCGGGGGTACTGAGTATGTTGAAGGGTTCAGATTTCATGAATGAGGTCGAGTACGAGTAGGAATATACCGAAATTAACAACTCTTTAATATAAACGACGTAATGGCGTTGTTTGTTGCTAACTTTATTCCCAGGCTCAATATTTATTGTCGGCCAGAATATCGACTCTCCTCGCCGATCCTGATATCGTTCTGCTTTTCTGACAACGAACCTTTTGTCCGTCGTAAGGTGAAAACAATTTGTATTGCTTTTTTAACTGAAAGGAAGCGCTTTATGTTTCGCCGTTTCTCTTTGGGTATGGGTCGCCGAGCTGTAGTTGTTATCGGTTTGAGTCTGGTCGTTGTGTATGGCACGACTGCCTTGGCACAGGACCATCGTAACGCCACAAGTGCACACGGCATGGTGGTTTCTCGATCGGTGGAGGCGAGCGACGTCGGCGCGAGGATTCTAGAACAGGGTGGCAATGCGGTTGACGCGGCTATTGCGACCGCGTTTGCCTTGGCCGTGACTCATCCGTCTGCTGGCAACATTGGTGGCGGTGGTTTCATGTTGATCCATCCTGGTGACGGCAGGGCGCCAACTTTCATCGACTATCGCGAAAAAGCGCCACTTAGTTCAACGAAGACGATGTTTCTCGATGAACAGGGTGATTATGTTGATGGCGGCAGCAGGAAGAATCATCTGTATGTAGGCGTGCCTGGCACAGTAGCCGGTATGGTACTTGCTCACGAACAATTTGGTTCGTTAGCGTGGACTGAACTGGTCACGCCAGCCGTGACATTAGCTGAAGACGGGTTCGTTTTAAATCACCTGGCTGCTGGGCTCAATCGCGTGCTCGAACGATCAAACAACGATGAATTCAAGCGGGTCTATGGTAAGTCTGGTGGAGACGAACCATGGTTGCCGACCGATCGCCTTGTGTTGGGTGACTTGGGGCGGACGTTGCGTCGCATCAATGAACTGGGCTTAGATGGGTTCTATAGCGGTGAGACTGCCGATCTCTTACATGAGGAAATGCAGCGTGGTGGGGGATATATCACGCGCGAGGATTTAACAGCATACGAAGCAGTCATTCGCGAGCCGATTCACGGCATGTTTCGCGGCTACGACATCTATTCTTCACCACCCCCCAGTTCTGGCGGCATCTCACTCACGTTGATGCTGAATATGCTGGAGAACTTCGATTTAAGAGCGACCGGGCGTTGGTCGAGTGAGACGGCCCACATCATCGTTGAAACGATGCGTCGTGGTTACGCCAACCGTGCGAAATATTTGGGAGATTCTGACTTTATCGACATTCCTACACACCTCACGGACAAGCAGTATGCGAAGGGATTGGCTGAAGGTATTGATGTGACCCGAGCGACGAGGAGTGAACAATTCGGTCCGCCGATCACTCTAGTGGCTGAAAGCCCGGAAACGACACATTTTTCAGTTATCGACTCTACCGGGATGGCAGTGTCGAACACCTACACACTAGAGAATGGATATGGTGCAGGAGTTGTCGTCACGGGTGCCGGCTTTTTACTAAACAACGAAATGGGGGATTTTAATAAGAAGCCTGGCGTAACTTCACCACGCGGCGAAATTGGGACGTTAGCCAATCAAATTGCTCCCGAGAAACGGATGCTGAGTTCTATGACGCCGACCATCGTGTCACGTGACGGCAAAGTCTATTTGGTTACCGGTAGCCCAGGCGGTCGGACAATCATCAATACCGTTCTCAACGTTACGTTGAATGTCCTTGAGTTCGAAATGAATTTGCGGGAGGCCATTGATGCTCCACGCCTCAATATGCAGTGGATGCCAGACCGCCTTGGTTTCCAGGCAGCGGAGGATCCACAGTACGCTGATCTTGTCGAAGAGCTCCGAGCGATGGGTCACACCGTGGCGCGTGGAGGTGGAGGGGATGCCAATTCGATTCTCGTTGAAGATGGCACTTTTATTGGTGCAGCAGACAGCCAGGATGGCGGTGCTTCGGGTGCGTCAGGGAGTCAGTAGAGTGCTAAGGGTTAAGAAGAAGCCCGTTGAAGTGAACACAACCCTTTTATTTTGCTGAGGTTGTATCGGATGTTGCATAAAGGAGCCTGACATGTCCGCCCATCTTGCGTTACGCTCCGGTAATCCGGCATTGTCGGCCGATACTTTCACTAGTATTCCTCGCACGAGTAGCGAGAATGCTATGACCATCGGCGGGACCGTCAACAAGACGGCCTTCGCGCTCGCCATTCTTTTTTTGGCCGCGACCTACGTCTGGAGCCAAGGAGTAGCCGGTGCTCTTCCAACTGGCTTCATCTGGGGCGGGTTTATCGGTGGGTTTGTTGTGGCGCTAGTCACGGTTTTTAAGCAGACCTGGGCTCCCTATACCACACCACTCTATGCTGGCCTGGAAGGCCTTGCACTAGGTGGAATCTCGTTTATTTTTGAACAGCAATATCCTGGCATTGTGTCGCAGGCGATTTTTTTAACCTTTGGGACGCTTGGTGGATTGCTGCTGGCGTACCGTAGTGGGGTCATTCGTGCAACCGAGAACTTCAAGCTCGGCGTGGTCGCTGCCACCGGGGGTATCGGGCTTGTGTATTTCCTTAGCTTTATTCTCGGTTTCTTCGGTATCGATATTCCGCTCATTCACTCAAGCGGCACGTTTGGAATTCTGTTTAGCCTCTTTGTGGTCGTCATCGCCGCACTGAACTTAGTGCTCGATTTCGACTTCATTGAGGAAGGAGCCGAGCGCGGCGCACCACAGTACATGGAATGGTATGGCGCCTTCGGCCTTCTTGTGACCCTCGTCTGGCTCTATCTAGAGATCCTTCGCCTGTTGGTGAAGCTTCGGTCCAGATGATCGGTTCGCGGTGGTCGTTGCCACAGCGCTCCACTTTTGCGCTGCGTCGCAACGAGTAGGGCTATGGATACAGTCGGCGGCAGAGCCAATCGTTGTTGACGCGTTCGTAACAGAGTCGATCATGGAGCCGGTTGGCGCGACCCTGCCAGAACTCGATTCGCTGCGGGATGACTCGAAAACCGCCCCAAAACGGCGGTAGCGGAATAGGTTGGTCGGCGAATTTCTTCTCGTGTTCACGCACCCGTTGCTGGAGTTCATCCACGCTGGTTAGGGTCGCGCTCTGTGATGAGGCCCAAGCACCGATCTGGCTGCCACGCGACCTTGTGTGAAAATAGGTGTCAGATTCGTCAGTTGAGACGCGCTCGGTTATGCCCTCAATGCGTACCTGCCGTTGTAGCACTGTCCAGTGACAAACGAGAGCCGCGCGCGGGTTCGCATCAAGTTCCGCACTCTTTCGGCTGTTGTAGTTAGTAAAAAGAACGAACCCACGCTCATCAAAGCCTTTAAGGAGCACGAGACGCGCCGAAGGTGCACCCTCCGCGGAGGCGGTGGCGAGCGTCATCGTTTCAGGAAGGGCAATGCCGCTGGCTTTGGCCTGCTCGAACCACTCACCGAAAAGACGTAACGGATCCGGTCCGGCTGTTTTTTCAGACAAACCTTGCGTGAGCCCTTTCACTCCCTGTCCGAGCGACAACAGCATGCGTAGCTTACTTATGAATGGCATGGCAAAGTTCACATTATTCACGGCCAACAGTTAGTTGTGCGGTGTAGACAAAATCACCGAGGTCAGAATCATCATCGTTTCCAGCGTTGGCTGCGACATGAAAAACAATTGGGCTAGTTGGTGTAACCGGCGACGACCATTCGATGACCCAATTTGCCAGTCCTGGGGTGAGCAGCGTGCTTCCAACAGTTGTGTGCTGCACGTACTCCACATCACTTGTGTCACCAACCACGGTTGTTGTGTGTGCATCAAGAGGTCGTAAAGTGCCAGCTTGCCGTCCGACATCTGACCCTTCAAGAAATCGCGCTGTCAGTTGGAACCCTCCGCGCCTCATCTCGACGCGGTTAAGCATGATGTTCATCTGGTAAGTTTGGCCCGGAAGGTAATCGTTTGGTATACCGCTAAGTGTCAGAGTCCCATCCGGATTATTAAGTGCATGATCCCAGTGGCATTCATGACATGTATCCTCGCCGAAGCCGCCTGTGTGAGCCGGTGGTGGCCCGTCGAGATAGCCCGCCACCGGAAATGTGATGCTAAGACCCACGACCGTGAAGCACGCGAGCAGGCAGTAAATACGTTGGCTTGCCAAAATAGGGTTAAGGAATCTTCGTTCGTCCAATGGTGTTGGTATCTGTACCAAACCAGATTTCTTGCGCCGGGGCGTAGTAGTACATGTGACGCACGGTGCCGCCACCACTTTCGATCGGTGTGATACTGAAAAAATCGTCCGTTGATGGATCGAAGCCGACGAACTGATTGGGTTGTAAACCAGATTCTACGAACCAGAGGCGATCTTGGTCGTCCATCGCTGTGCCGTAAGGACGAGAATTCGCACCGCCCGGTGTTTCCCATTCCTGAAATTGTGCGGTACCTTGATCATAACGCCCGATCATTCCATTGGCGTAGTCGACGTACCAGATCGCATCGTTCGAATCGATCTCTATCCGCCGCGGCCTTGCTTCCTCGCGCGGCAGGGCGATCTCTCGAAGTACTAGCGTCTCGGGATCGATTGTTGCGAGTTTATGCGAACCAAACTCAACGATCCACGGCACATTGTTTGAGTCCATCTTGATACCGTACGGTCTTGCACCCGAGGTTGGAACTTTTACCAAATCTATTGCCCCACTCGCTTTATTCAACCGGCCGATAAAATTTCCGCCCTGCACTGTGAACCAGATATTACCCAGATCATCGAAGACTAGTGTGTGTGGGTCGCGTGCGGCGGAGTCTGGCATCGGATACTTCTTGATGTCGCCATTCTCGGGATTGAGCTTCCCGATATAAGAATTAAGGTTTCCAGCGAACCAGACTGATCCATCGCTGTCTACGATCAGGTTGTGTGGACCAGCTCCCGAACCCAATTCATAGCGCTGGAATTCACCGGTCGTTGGGTCGAGTCTCGCGAGGTATTCGCCTTGTTGGCCGCAAAACCAGACACGATTTGCACTCTCAGTATAAGGATCGCGTGGCCGGGTATCATCCCAGGGAACGGTCCACTCCATGATATCGATCGTGTTACGCTCAGGTGTGGCTGTACTAACGGGGATTACAAGAAGCAGCAACAGCAAGCTCAAATACTTCATGGCTATCCTCCGAAGGGCAAATCCATGTTAACGATTCCAGATAAGCAGGCAATACCTAAGATGCTACCTTAAAACCGCAATCTGGAAAATGATAGTTCGTAGTTTTTGAAAGATTAAATAGGATGCATAGGGAATAGGTGCAGTTTCGCAACATTTCGAAGGAGCACAGTGATGCAGGTCATTGACGAAACAACAATCAAGAGCCGCACTGGCGAGGCTGAAGCGTTGGAGGCGGTTGACCGAGCATTTCGGGCGTTAGCAGAAGGACGAGTAATGCAACCGCCACCGATGAGTCTCGACGTCCAACCTGCTGGTGGTGAAGTGCACGTTAAGGGTGCGTGTCTAGCCGGTTCACCGGTGTTCGCCATCAAAGTAGCCTCTGGCTTCTATGGTAATCAAGCATGTGATTTACCTACCGGGTCTGGCTTGGTGCTCGTTTTTGACGCGACAACGGGATTTCCTCTGGGAGTGCTACAGGATAATGGTTATCTGACTGATTTGCGCACGGCTGCGGCCGGTGCTTTGGCCGCACGTCTCCTGACGAAGGAAAAGTTTCGGAAGATTGCCTTCATAGGTAGTGGTGTCCAAACACGCTTTCAGAGTCGTGCGATCGCGCGTGTACGTACGTGGACAGAGGCGGCTGTTTGGAGTCGCAATCCAATAAACGCACAGCGGTGCTGTGAGGAATTGACCAACGAACTTGGGCAATTGTTCGTGCCGGCGGCCAGCGTGGAGGAGGCGGTAAAAGACGCACAGCTCGTCGTGACAGTCACACCGAGTCGGACACCGCTTGTTGAGTCCGCCTGGCTGGCGCCAGGTGTCACGATCTTAGCTGTGGGTTCTGATGGTCCTGATAAGCAGGAACTTGCACATTCGGTTCTGGGAGAGGCAGACAAGGTAGTGGCAGATCGCTTGGAGCAATGCCTTGAGCTCGGCGAAATTCATCATGCTGTAGGCGCCGGTGTCTTACGTGTGGAACAAGTATATGCGGAACTGGGAGAGATCCTGATTGGCGATAAGCCAGGCCGAGAGGGTAACGAACGCATCGTCTGCGACCTCACCGGTGTGGGTGCACAAGATGCAGCAATTGCTGAGATCGCCTGGGGAGCCTAACCGTTTCCGATTTATCCTTGGTGAGGTCTAATTATCAATTGTGCTAATTAGCAGGGAAGGTCTGCAGACTTATCCTTCGAAAGCTTGAATACTCAATGAAACAGTTCACATGTGTCGGTGGATGGCTGATTGCAGGGTTGTTGTGGTTTACGAGTGCGGCATCCGTTTCGGCGGAGGGCCCGAAGTTGCTGGTCCTCTTGGTGGTCGATCAATTCCGAGCGGACTACGTCGAAACGTACGGCGGTCAATGGTCCGGTGGATTACGGCGACTTATCGACAACGGGGCATGGTTTTCTGAGGCCGCATACCCCTATCTCAACACCGTAACGTGTGCAGGTCATGCGACAATCGCCACAGGGACCTATCCGTCGACCCACGGCATGATCAGCAATTCATGGTGGGACCGGGCATTGAACCAGTCGGTCCGCTGCACCTTCGATCCTGATGTGGAGGTAGTGAGTTACGGGATTCCTCAAGAGCCTGGCGAAAGCCCGAATCGTCTCCGGATCCCAACGCTGTCAGATGAGCTACGACTACAACTTGATTCGGATGCGCGTGTGGTGACTTTTTCACTGAAAGAGCGATCTGCCATCATGCTTGGGGGCCACTTGGCAGACGTGGTGACATGGTTCGGACGCAACAATGCCTGGGTCACTTCATCCGTTTACACCAAACGACCGATCCCTTTTCTTGCCGATTTCATACAAGCATCTCCAATTGAGGTGCTGCATGGGACACGGTGGAGTCGAACGCTTGCGGCCACCAACTACCTGTACGAGGATGATATCGAGGGCGAGCGACCACCAGCAAATTGGACAGGAACTTTTCCACATTTGCTCGAGGGCGAGCAGGGCCTGCCTGATGAGCAATTCTACGAACGTTGGCGGACTAGTCCTTACTCGGATGAAGTGCTTGGGCAAATGGCCGTGGCTGCTCTTGAACAGCTGCAATTGGGACAGCGCGCCTCAACTGATTACCTCGCGATTGGATTTTCGGCGCTCGACCATGTCGGTCATCGTTTCGGACCCAAGAGCCATGAAGTACAAGATGTGCTGATTAGACTTGATATCACGCTTGGCAGACTACTCGACGAACTCGACCGATGGGTAGGTCAAGATCGGTACGTGGTTGGACTGTCTTCGGATCATGGGGTCTCACCGATTCCAGAACAGATGATTGCGTTAGGTTTCGATGCGGGGAGGCTTCGGTCTCGACTCGTTCGTGAGCATCTTGAAAGCGTGCTTGAACAGTTGCTTGGTCCAGGGCCACACGTGGCTGGCATGGCGGCCAACAGCGTTTACCTTGTGCCAACCGCGCAGCGTCAGTTGGCCCAGAATCCTCAACTGCGTGTTGGCGTCCTGGAGGGGTTTAAAGAAATTCCAGGAATCCAAAAAGCGTTTTTCGCCGACACACTGCCTGAGCGACGTTTATCTGAAGATGACCTTGAACGCGCGGCAGCATTAAGCCATTACCCGGGTCGAACTGGCGATCTGGTGTTTGTGCCAAAACCCTACTGGATGAGTGGTGGTAACGCAGCGTCGCATGGGACTGCCAATTTCTACGATCGCCGCGTGCCCGTCGTTTTGTTTGGGGCGAATATCAAGGCCGGCCGGTATGCTTCAGTGGCGTCACCGGCAGACATTGCACCCACCATGGCCCATTTGGTCGGTGTCACGTTGGCACAAGTTGATGGTCGAGTGCTTGCGGAGGCTCTTCAATGAATATGTATGCGGTAATTATTTTGGCTGCGCTCCTTGGGGAATACGTGCTCTCGACGACAGCGAGTTGGCTAAACGTACGTGCGATGTCTCCCAACGTGCCTGACGAATTTGCAGGGGTCTACGATGCCGAGCGGTATGCTAAGTCGCAAGAATACACTCGTGTTGGAACCCAATTTAGCTTGATCCACAACACCTTTCGTTTGGCCACGCTACTTTTATTTTGGCAGTTCGGCGGCTTTGGCTGGTTTGACGTATTGGTTCGTAGTATCGGCGTTGGTCCGGTAGCAGCGGGACTGATATATATCGGCGGTTTATCACTGGTTTCGTACGTAATCGGGATACCCTTCCACCTTTATTCCACGTTTAACATTGAGGAACGTTTCGGTTTTAACCGAACGACGGTAAGAACGTTTGTGGCTGATCAATTGAAACAATTGATTCTTCAAGTGGTGATCGGGGGCGCACTCGTGGGAGCAGTCCTCTTTTTCTTTGACTGGGTGGGCCCGTGGGCTTGGCTCTGGTGTTGGTTAACGGTTGTCATTTTTATGGTGCTGATGCAGTTTGTCGCGCCCACCTGGATAATGCCCTTGTTTAATAAGTTCACACCGCTTGAGCTTGGCGAATTGCGTGAGACGATCATGGCTTATGCGCGCACGGTCAAGTTTCCCCTCGAAGGGCTTTTCGTAATTGATGGGTCAAAGCGATCGACAAAAGCCAATGCGTTTTTTACAGGTTTTGGCAAGCGCAAGCGGATTGCTCTGTACGACACACTGATTGAACAACAGACAACAGAAGAAGTGGTCGCGATTGTGGCACACGAAGTCGGCCACTATAAACGCAAACATGTGTTTGAGCGCATGGCGTTGAGCATCGTCCACACGGGACTTATGTTCTGGTTGTTATCGTTTTTTCTTGAACAACCTGCGCTGCTGGAAGCGTTCGACGTCCACGAGCCGTCGGTTTATGCAGCGCTTCTATTTTTTGGATTATTATTCACGCCAGTAGAACTTGCACTCTCGGTTCTCGTGCTCGCCCGATCGAGGAAAAACGAATTTGAGGCGGATGCATTTGCTGTGACGACGACGGCTGGATGTGAGCCGCTTGTAAATGCACTAAAGCAGCTCAGCGTTCAGAATCTTGCAAACCTGACTCCGCATCCGCTTACGGTCATGCTAGGCCACTCGCATCCACCACTGCTCCGTCGAATTGAAATGTTACGAGCTGAAGCGGCACAACTGTAGTCGAGCGTGAAGCAGCAGCAAAAGGGGAGTGTCATATTGACGAAATATGTGCTGAACCGCCGAGGTGTCTTCTGGCTGACATGGCTGGTGCTGGCATGCGGTGTGGCACAAGGCTGCTCAACGCCTTCCCAGGAGATAAGTGCTGATTCGCTGATGTCACACATCCAGCAACTGTCGTCGGATGAGTTTGAGGGGCGCGCTCCTGGAACTGAAGGTGGAGTAAAAACCGTTGCCTATCTTACTGACCAGTTCCGCTCACTTGGGCTGGAGCCTGGTAATCCTGATGGCACTTATGTTCAACCCGTTCCACTTGTGGGAATCACGCCTCGGGTTGGAGAGACGCTTCAGGTGCAACCTCAGAATGGCAAAGTTGTTTTCCTTGAACCAGGTGCTGACTACGTAGCGTTTACGAAGCGGGTTGTTGATCGTGTAGAACTGGACGGAGAACTTGTTTTCGTTGGGTACGGCGCAGTTGCGCCGGAGTACGACTGGAATGATTTTAAGGATGTGGATGTAACGGGCAAGGTGTTGCTCATGCTCGTTAACGATCCGCCGGCCGCCGGCCTCTTTGGGGATGAGGCGATGACCTATTATGGACGCTGGACCTATAAATTCGAGATGGCCGCACTGCGTGGTGCCGCGGGCGTGTTTGTCATTCACGAAACCGGTCCCGCGGGTTATCCATGGGAGGTAATTGGCAGCGCACCGTATGGAGAACAATTTGATTTAGTAGTCGAGGATCGTAATAGGGGTCGTGTTGCTGTGGAGGGATGGATACAAAACACTACGGCCGACTCGATTTTTCGGATGGCCGGTCTCGACTTTGAAACGCACAAAAAGGCGGCGGCGGAACGCGACTTCAATCCGGTACCACTCGGGATTACAGCACGACTGACGATAGACAATACACTTCGTACTGTAGATTCAAACAATGTGGTCGCCATGATTAAAGGAGTAGATGCCCCTGACGAGGTGGTGATTTACGTGGCTCATTGGGATCATCTGGGACGTGACGCTACTCGAGAGGGCGACCAAATTTTTAACGGTGCATTTGACAATGCTAGCGGGACTGCAGGCTTACTTGAGCTTGGTAGCGCGTTTGCTGGGGTGGCCGATCAGCTTCGGCGCAGTGTGGTGTTACTTGCTGTGACCGCGGAGGAACAGGGACTACTAGGTTCACGGTTCTATACCAAGCAGCCCCTCTACCCATTAGCGAAAACGGTCGCAGTCATTAACATGGATGGATTAAATCCATTTGGCATCACTCGTGACCTAACTGTGATTGGCATGGGACAGTCCACACTCGACGACTTGGCGCACCGGATTGCTGAAACACGAGGTCGGATCTTACGACCAGACTCTGAGCCGAAAAAGGGTTTCTACTATCGTTCGGATCATTTCGAATTTGCCAAGGTTGGTGTTCCGGCATTTGACCCGCATCGAGGTGTCGAAATTGTTGGTAAGTCCGAACAATGGGGTATTGAAATGCGGGATCGCTACACCAATGAGGATTATCACCAAGTATCAGACGAGGTGAAACCCTACTGGGATCTCGCAGGTGCGGTTAAGGATTTGGAGTTTTTTTATGAGATGGGATATTCATTAGCGACGGGTGATTCTTGGCCGGAGTGGAGTGAATCGAGTGAGTTTCGTGGGCTTCGAGAACCGGTTAGGAACTAAGGGTGAAGTCCCCACGCATTTCTTTTTGAAAAACAATAATGAAATGTCGTGCAAACCGCAGTTCAGTCAGCACTGTGTCCAACCCGCATCACCACGAGAGTCGAGCGCCTGCGGGTCGTCAGCTGTCAGGGTTATCGACGAGGGCGACGGGATCGGCGAGGACGCCAGTCTTGCGGACGACGGTCCCGGTTGCGATCCATAAACTCTCTTCCGTCAGGCATCCATCTGTCCATGCGAGGTCCACGCCTCGCTTGAGGTTTTCTAGCTTTATCCTGTTGGGCCGGTGTCAGTAACGCAAAGATTTCACTACGAAGCTTCGCAACTTCAAGCACGGACAGGTTGATGGTCTCTGCCAGCCTGTTACTGTGGTCTTTGATGTTTTCAATCACCGATTCGTCAATTACCGTTCCGGTCGTGGCTTCCCGGAGTGCTTGACGAATTGGCACAGATTGTCGTCGGAATTTCTGCAACTCGGCTCGATGCGTCTGGATAACTGTGCGAATCGATTCGCGCTGCGCACGAGTTAAATCCAGTTGTCGGAGGCCAAGAATGCCTGCGCCACCATCTGGTCCACGACGGTCAAATCTTGGTCTTGGCTGAGAGCTCGCATCAACTATCCTGAGGGTGCCGTATCCCACAGTGCAAATAATTGTGCAAGTGATCACCCATCGAGCGAACTTGGAAGTCTGATACCTTACTTGTAACATTGCCTTCTCCCTGATGGCATTCCAAGACAACAATGCCATGCATTTTACAATCCAATTATGTGACGATGCTTCGATAGGCTCCGTTTACCCACCATGAGCATTCATAGTCAAGGCGCGGGCACCCAGTCTAGGGTCAGTCTGATTTCATGAGGTGTCTGGGTAGGGCGCAGCATGACAAAGTGCTGTCCGTCAGCAGTCACGTCATAGTTAGGTAAGTTCCCGCCTGGGTCTCGGTCAAGTCTCCTCTCAAACAATTGGTGTGGGGTTTCCACGACGAGTTCTGTGGTGAAGGCGATCTTAACGACGTGCATCTGATCGCCACGGCGGAAGAATAATTCAGTTCCATTTAATGACCAGACTGGCTCATGACTTCGTTTCGGTGACACTGTCCAACGGTCGCCGGTCGCCGGATAAGGCTGCAGGTAAATTTGGTCGACACCAGTTGCATCAGACACGTAGGCAATCCAGTGTCCGTCGGGCGACAGAGCAGGCGATCGTTCGTTAAACGGTGTTCTCACAATCTCTGAAACTAGACCGTCTGAAGAAAGGACCCCGATGTCCCGACCGCTATCGGGGTGGATAGTGTAGAACGCAAGTGAGTGTTCGTCGCGGCTTTGCGAAACCGGATTCTGCGGATCGCTGCTTGCGAGCAAGCGTGTTACCTCACCCGTGACTAGCGCTTTGGAAAAAATATTTTGTGGTCCAAGTCTGTTGGAGGCGAATATTAGAGATTGTCCATCACTGGCCCAGACGGGAGATCGATTGTCGCTGCCACTTTCAGTCAGCTGTATCCACTGCTCTCGATCCTTGCTTTGTATCCAAGTTTCACGACCTAACACGTCAGCTTGGCGAACAATCGCCAGTCGTCCATCGTGTGGTGATAAGCGTGGAGTTGAATAGTGGCCAGGGTCGGGCGGAAACGCCATTTCGGTAATCTTGCCATTTCGATCTACCCAGACTGGCTCGTTCTCTAAGACCGACGGTGCGGGTAGCGAAACTAGGGTACGAGTCGTGGAAAGGTCGAAATAAGCCTTTCCTAGTCGACCGAAGCTAGTCGTTGAAGTCAGCACACGTTCGTCAACAGTACGTGGTGATCCTTGAACAGTTAATTTTTTCGGATCAAACTCAATACTGAGCAACTCGTCATCAAAAGCGTAGACGAGATGTCCGGTTGGTAAGTATCGCGCACCTCCAGTTGCAGGCGTTAGGAGCGTCCATTGTTGTGATTCCTGACTGAGCATGGCTAGGCGGGCGTCGTGCCCTTTTCTGGTGATCGTGAACACTACACCTGCACCATTCGGAAGGATATGAGGCCAACCGTGCTCAAGTTCACCAACTTGGGTGTTGGGCTCGGTTAAAACTTCTGGGGTGCCTCCACTGGCGGTGACGCGCCGTAAACCACGACCTCCAACCGGCGCGAAAATAATTACATCGTCATGACCCCAACTTGCACCGGCGCTGCCCAATGGTGCGTCACAGATAGTTTCTGGTGGGCCACCCGTAAGCAGAGAGACTTTCTTTAAGGTATCGTCAGCGAAGAATCCCACCCATAAACCATCTGGAGAGAAAAACGGATTTGCTGCTCCCTCGGTTCCTGAGAGCGGTATTGCATCGAATTGATCGACCGGGCGATAGAACAACTGGGTCCGGGACCCTGTGTATGCCACGTAGACCAGGTTTGTTCCGTCTGCAGAAATGGCTACATCTAGGAGTTCATGCGTTGCTGGGATACTTACAACGACGCGTGACGGCAGTTGAAGATCAGGGGCTGGACGGAGTGCCACCCAAGCCCAGACAATAACTGCGCCGATCAAGACGCTAGAGACATTCCATACGTATGGTCGCACGCCTTAATTTTCAACCCGATCCTGGTGAGACGCTAGTGAAAAATGTCAGCGGTTTTGGGTGCCAACTGAGGACCATTCGCTTCACTCCAGCATCGCCTCGCTATTGCCGAGATCTTCTTGGAAAAGGAACTCGAAGATAGACGGCGTGAAAGGTTGATTATTCTAGTAACGTCGTTTTTGCTGGCGCAGAATATCGAACTGTGCGGTGTCGGCAATAGCCATCACCGCCATAATGCCCGCTTGCACTGGGTCGCTTACAACTAAATCCACGACGTCGGGTACACTGCCAGCCATATTCAACGAGACGACCTTAACGTTGTGCTTACGGATTTCCTTGACTGCCTCGGTAATGTCGCCTCCCATAATTGCGCCAGCCAGCACAATCAGGTGCACGCGAGGCAGACGCACGACAGCCCTAATCGCGGCGCTCAATTCCTTCTCTCCAATTAGCGGAATCGTATCAACCGATATCCGTTCACCACGGATATTGTGCCGATCAGCTTCCGAGATAGCGCCGACAGCGACTTGGCCAACTTGAGCGCCGGCACCCATGATGATGATGCGCTTTCCGTAAATTGCCGACGACGACGAGGCCATTTCAACTGAGTGCACAACGGATAGGGATTCAAGAGACTTCTTGATAGTTTCCAGAAGTTTGTCGGTGGTAAATTCTACCGATAATTGACGTAATTCATCTGAATGGGGCACGACCTCCAGCGAGGTAACGTTGACCTTCTCTTTTGCGAAAACCTCGGTCACTTGGTTCAGTGCGCCAGGCTGGTCCGCTACGGTGATGAGGACTGCGAGTTCAACCGACATGGAAATTCCTGTCTCTCACAAGATAGTTAGTGTTTTCCTATCACCCAATCATAATGTATACCAGCCTGATTAATGATCTCCGGTAAGTCGGCGGCTAGCAGATAACGCTTGTTTGCCAGATCGAGTGCGGCTTGAGTAATTCGTCCGACATAATCGTGCTTGTTTCGGTAGCGCTCTTCAATTGATAGTCGTGGATCTCCAGAATTCTCGCGTTCTGCTTTCGTACGTGCAAACACGAAGTAAGAACCAATTTCACTCGACAGACGATCGGCAGCGCCAATACTCTCGTGCCGGTAGTTCCATCCAGTTTGGGTGGCCAGCGGTACCACTAGTTCGGGCATCCGGATACCGGCACGATCATTCCCATCACTGTCGACGGCCGGCACAAGTTGGATGAAGGGTGCGCCAATTCTGGGTGGCTCATGTGTGACGATGCCTCGATGCCAGTTGGGACCGAAATCGAGACGGAGCGCTGTTAGCGGTTCCCTCGGCAGACTGACATTAGGTAGATCAGGCCACCCCGCGTCCGCAGGTGACACGAGAGTCCCAGCATCAATGCGAGGGTAGAGACTCGGTGGCGGCTCCTGTTTTTCAACGATCCACGCATCAAGCGCTTTGAACAAAGCACGTATCACAGGTGTGTAGGCCAGAATATTCATTGGTGCTTGACCGAGAAACACTTCATTCGAGTTCGGTTGTGGTGGAAAACGTCCAAGGATGTGTGGTGCTGAGGCAAGAAAGTATATTCGGCTTGTGGCCGCCGGATCGATATCACGCGAACCCGTCACGTCTGTATGAGTGAGGGAACCGGCGCGGTTGAAGTACTCCGAGTTCGTTAACACGTGAAACACTTTCGGCGTGGTGCCAGTTGCATCGGCTTGCCGCAGTAGACCGTCACTTTGGCCTGTTACAGGGTCAGTAGTCGTCGCGTCAGTAAACGGAAACATGTCGACTGGGTAAAGAAAATTAAAGTGCTGCAGTGCATCCCGAGAGGCTTGCCCAAATCGATGGTTAAATGAACCCCGACCTGCACCGCCGACCTGATCGAAGACGCCGTCAAAAACTTGATGACCATCCTCGTTTTCATTGAAGCCTTGATACACGAAATGTCTCAAAAAGCGGCCGCTCTGTGACACACCCCAGGCAAGTGCATAGTTAATACCGGGTAATGGGTTTGCTTCACTCGTGTCGTACTTGAAGAAACTCACAATATCCCGTGTGCCGGCAAGGCCAGTGCCTACAACGCGTGGATTTTGACTGAGATAGACCACATCATAAATTCGACCAGGCTCAAATCCGCCATCGAGTGCGACAACACCCGGTTCGGTAAATCGCCAACGGGCACGCGGTATGATCTCGGGCGGGTCGGTCGAGAGGTTTCGAACGGTCATCACATGCTCATCACTTTCGGGATCGATCACAGAATAAGCTTGATGTCCTCGGTCTGCGAGGAGGGCCGTCTCGGTCCTGGGGCCGACGAAGTTACCACGGACCAAGCCGGTAATGGTCTCGTCGCCATCGGTTGCGATCGGCATGGTCATTCGCATCCGTCCTTCGGGTACGTCCCACTGCCAACCCATCCAGAGTAACGAAAACCCTTCACGCATTAGTGAACCATCACCAAACTCTTCCACCGTCATTGGATCTGAGGAGCGCGGAGCTTTCTGAAATGTACGCAGGATTCGCTTACTACCTCGATTGCCCACTTCGTAAAATAGCCGGCCGTTACCACGAGTCGGGTCGACAGGTTTAAGGAGGTAGAACTCTGCACTGAACTCGACGTCCCCATCAACATTTCTTGGTGCCAGAGGTAAGTCGACAATGATCTGATTCTGTGGTTGATCAGGATCTAAACGGAATTCAGCTATACCGATGAGCTTTTCGTAGGGACCAGCTAAGCCAAACGCTTTACCGTTCGCGACGATTTCACGACGTTCAATACGTAAGCTGACTAGGCGGGCTTCCGCCATACTGGTTGCGACAATTAACCAGAGGACTGTTGTAGCAAGTGTTACTCGCATAATGCGCTTCCTAGTGTTGGGGTCATCCATTATTTCCACTGGAATACTATATCTCGCAGGGCGAATTTCGCATGGGATTCTTAGGTATGTCGGTGTTAAGGAACTCTGCAGTAAACTGTGCTTAGCGAGCGATTACACCTAGAAGGGAAAAGTTGCTATGAAGACAAAACGTTTTATTGCCAGTTGTTTTCTTACGGTTGTCTCCTGTTTATTGGTGCAGGGTGTCGTGTGGGCCCAGTCACAGCCCTACTATCCACCGGCAGGTTCGTGGGAACGGAAACCACCTGGGGCGGTTGGTATGGACGCGGCACTGCTTGCTAAGGCCGTGGAATTTGCTATGACTCAGGAAACAAACAAGCCAATGGACTTTTCCGATCAGGAGCGAATTTTCGGTGAACCGCTTGGTCCGCTACCAAAACGACGCGCCCACACCAACGGTCTTGTCCTTCGCCACGGTTATATCGTGGCGGAATTTGGTGAGACGACCAAAGTTGATCCCACTTATAGCGCAGCCAAGAGTTATCTATCGACGATTGCTGGGCTGGCGGTTGATCAAGGGCTGATTGATAACGTGCATGATCCGGTTGGTAAGTACATCAAGGATGGAGGTTACGATTCGACTCATAATGCACAAGTGACCTGGCACCACCATTTGCAGCAGACCACCGAGTGGGAGGGAACTTTATGGGATCGCCGGCATGATTTTATTGGAAGCGTTGAGTTTGGATCAGCGGAGCGCCAGCCTCGTGAGTTAGAGGCCCCTGGTAACTATTACGAGTACAACGACGTGCGCATTAATCGCTTGGCCCTCTCTTTGTTGCGACTTTTCAAAAAGCCACTGCCCGTAGTGCTTCATGACGAAATTATGGAGCCAATTGGCGCCTCAGATGCTTGGTCTTACCACGGTTACAGAAATTCAGACATTACTCTAGATGGACAAACTATGAAGTCGGTGACTGGTGGGACACGTTGGGGTGGTGGGATTTGGATCAACTCGTTCGACCACGCACGCTTCGGATTACTTTTCTTGCGAAATGGAATGTGGAACGGTGAGCAACTGGTTTCAACGGAGTGGATCGAGGCGGCGACGACTCGCGGTGACGTTGGTCCAGATTATGGTTACCTGTGGTGGCTCAACACAGAGGGTAAAGCTTGGCCCGATGCACCTCGTTCGGCCTATCGCGCCAGTGGACACGGTTCAAACACGGTTTGGATTGATCCAGAGCATGATCTGGTAGTGGTGTGGCGGTGGCATCAGGGCCGCCCCTCAAATGAATTTTATAAGCAGATTATCGAATCAATTACATCCAACACCACGAGTGGTCCCCAGGCTGGTGGGGTGCACTGAAGACTGATTAATGTAGGGACACCCGAGCGGGGTGCGGAACACGCTCAGAGAGGGTCGGACTATGACGAAGACAGTCAACGAAATTGCTGCGCACATCGGTGCTACTGTCGTCGGTGACGGGTCATTTGTTATTAGTGACGTGGCGTCACTTAAATCCGCTAGACACGAGACGCTCGCATTCGTGGAATCGAAGGATCGTGCTGAGATGGCCTTGACCTCAGCGGCTGGTTGTCTTATCGTGCCCACCGGTTTCACATCTGACCTCAAAACCCTGCTCCAAGTGGACCATCCAAAGCTGGCGTTTGCTGAAGCGATGAGGTTCTTTCACCCGGAACACCGACCTACGGCCGGTGTGCACACTTCAGCTATTGTCGCCGTGGGCGTGACATTACCTGATGATGCGAGCGTTGGTGCGGGTGCGGTTCTAGAACCCAAAGTATCAATTGGTTCAGGCACGATCATTGGTGCCGGAGTATATGTGGGAGAGGGCTGTGTGATTGGTGCCGGATGCGTCATCCATCCAAACGTCACGGTGTATTCGGGTACGACACTTGGCGACAAAATCATTGTGCATGCTGGCAGTGTGCTTGGTAGTGATGGCTTTGGTTACGTTCAGAAAGACGGCATGCATCATAAATTTCCGCAGATCGGTCGACTGATAATCGAAGACGATGTAGAGATCGGCGCGAATGTCGTGATTGATCGCGCAGCCCTCGATGCAACAATCATCAAGCAGGGCACGAAAATCGACAACCTGACACAAATTGCGCACAACGTATTCATTGGCGAACATTGCGCATTATCGGCTCAGGTGGGTGTTGCAGGTAGCGCGCGCCTTGAGAATCATGTCACTCTGGCCGGTCAAGTGGGTGTGGCTGACCATGTAACTATCATGGAAGGGGCGATCGTCGGAGCACAAGGCGGGGTACCGACCGGAAAACGAGTCCAACCAAAACAGATCGTCTGGGGTACTCCGGCTCGGCCCTTAACGGAATTTAAGACACAGTATGCGGCACTGTCGCGTCTACCGAAGTGGCGTACCGATCTTGCGAAACTCAAAGATCGAGTCGTCGAACTTGAGGCGAAGCTCGATAAATTGTAGGCGGTACTTCGCCATTTCCACCGATTCCGCTAGTTGTTATTAATCAATTACAAACCACAGGAGAATAATATTGATGTCTAAACAGAACCCCACATATCAGGATGCCGACCTCTTGCTTCGAATTTATGACCTGCGCCGTGAGACTAAAATGCGTGCCTCACGCGACATGGTTAATTCTAATTTCTGGCCAAAGAGTTACGAGGATTGCAAGGCTATCGGAGACCCTGGGCATGAGCAGAACGAAGCGTGGCGCCAGGTGACCTCGTACTGGGAGATGGTGTATGGCATGGCTAAACACGGTATTGTTCATGCTGATTACTGGGTTGAGAATAACGGCGAAGGGATTTTCGTGTTTGCCAAGATCGCACCGCACCTTGCAGAGATCAGAAAGAATGGATCGCCCACCGCATTCCAGTATGTGGAATGGGCGGCGACTCAGACAGAAGCCGGGAAGCGAACTTTTGAGTTTCTTAGTCGTATGGTAAAAGCGCGGCTTGAGTCGCAGTAAAGGACGAGAAGTCGGTCGGTGAGGTTGCCGTGCATTCAACATTTTTTCAGAAGTACCTACTGCCGGGATTCATTTTCCAGTCACTGGTGATTGCCGGGGGCTATGGCACGGGTCGCGAGCTAGTAGAGTTTTTTCTTGATCTTGGTCCTCTCACTGGTTTACTCGCGATGGGTGTTGCGACCGCCATTTGGAGCGCTGTTGCAGCCTCAAGTTTTGAACTCGCCAGACTGACACGAAGTTACGATTACCGAACGTTCTTCATCCACTTACTAGGTCGTGGGTGGTTCTTGTACGAGATACTCTATTTTCTTACAGCTTTTTTGGTGCTTTCCGTGACTGCCGCCGCGGCCGGTGCAATCTTACGCGAAACGTTTGGCACACCGACACTGGTTGGTGTTATCGGGATGATGTCTGTTGTTGGGTTTCTTGCACTTCGCGGGACTCCGGCGATCGAACGCTTCTTGGCGAGTTGGTCGTTCATGCTCTATGCCGTTTTCGGCGCGTTCTTTGTTTTGGCTTGGGCTAGTTTTGGCGATGCGATCTCTAGTGGTCTCAGCAGTTCCGAGATCGAGGCCGGTTGGCTTGTGGGTGGTGTGAGTTACGCCGGTTATAACCTGCAGATGATCCCCGCTATTCTTTTTTGCATGCGGCATGTGAAGACGCGGACCGAAGCCTTTGGTGCCGGCGTACTGACAGGACCGATTGCGATGCTGCCAGGCCTTCTGTTCTATCTTGCCATGGTAGGGCAGTATCCGGCCATTCTGTCCGAAACTGTGCCAGCGAATTTTCTACTCACAGTGATCGGATCGCGCATCTTTCAGATCGTGTTTCAGGTCGTACTGTTTGGTACGTTGGTCGAAACAGGTATTGGACTTGTCCATGGTTTCAATGAACGGTTGGCGACGACCTATGCCGAGCGTGGAAGCGAGATGCCCACCCGTTTACGTCCGTTAATTGCAATCGCGATGGTGGCGGTCGGCGCTGGTTCGGCGCAAGTTGGATTAACAGATTTGATTGCTCGTGGGTATGGAACGGTTACGTGGGGTTTTATTATTGTTTTCGTCGTTCCGGTCTTAACAGTCGGTGTGTGGAAGATCTGTACGCATAGGTCCTGAATCAGACGATTATGTTAGAGGTATTGTTTTAGCGCCTGTTCCACTGACCCAACGTAGTGCCCACCGAATAAATTAACGTGCACCAGTAATGGGTATAACTGATACAGGGCGACCCGTTCTTCCGCACCAGACGCGAGGGGATAACATGCATTGTAGGTTGAAAGGAAACGTGGTCTAGGATCGCCAAAAAGATTCAACATTGCTAAATCGATTTCTCGATGTCCGCCATAAACTGCTGGGTCGATGAGGCAAGGGTTCCCTTGCGTATCGGTATGTAAATTCCCGCTCCAAAGATCGCCGTGTAATCTTGCGGGAGGTTCAGGTGGTCCCACAAGGTCTTCCATTCGAGAGAACAGACTTGCAAATGAATTGGTCCAGGCACGCGGAGCCGCCGCGGTGTCTACGGCTCGCTGTAGCTGCGGCTCAAGCCGGCATGTTACGTAAAAGTCAGCCCAGGATTCGTGCGGGGTATTACTTTGCTCAAGTGTAGCGATGAAATTGTCGTACTCGAGACCGAAGGTGTTAGGAACACTTGCATGTAGTGTTGCTAATTGTTCACCTAGTTGCTCGTCGAAGTTCACCGACCGTTCGGCTGATGCGATCCATTCCAGCACTAAAAAATGTGGTCCTTGACTTGTTTCATCGCTGACGGCAATAACTGTGGGAATCGTAATGGCACGAGGTTGTGCAAGCCAGGCCAAGCCCTGGGCTTCGCGTGTAAACATTCTTGGGTTAGCGTGCGGATTCGTTTTAATAAAAAGAGGTCGTCCATCAGCAAGGTGTGCGGAGTACGCTTCATTGATGCTGCCGCCAGGAAGACGCTGTGTTGAGGCGATACCCATACCGAGGACGGTCTCGATTTTCCGCTGTACATCAGGAAGCATGATGCGCGTCAAGACAAGTTGTGCTCGGAGCCTAGCAAGGTGAGAAGACCCCGGCATGCTCGTTCACACTGGTCAAAAACTTCTATAAAGCCCGTTCGCCCGCCGCTATAGGGGTCTGGGACTTCAGCCTCGGGTGGAGCTGAAGCATCAAATGATCGGAGCAGGAAGATTTTTTCTCGCGCAGACTCGTCGGGCGCCAGCTCAAGCAAGTCGTCTCGATTCACATGATCCATCGTTAGGACATAATCGAACTGTGCAAAATCGTCGATTGTGAACTGACGGGCACGACTGTCGAGGACCACACCGCGTGTCCGTGCCATTTCGTAAGCACGGGAATCCGCACGTTGGTCAACGTGATAAGACTCCATGCCTGCGCTATCGACTGAAATCTGCCTATGGAAGCCTGCTGCATTAAGTAACGATTTCATAATACCTTCAGCTGTTGGCGATCGACAGATGTTGCCCATGCAAACAAAACATAAGCGGATTTGGGGGTAGCGCGGTTGACCCATCGTTTCTCAGAATACAGGAATATGTGACTGATTGGGTTCCTGACCTCGGGGACTAGGAGCAGCTGTGAAGCTTCCGTATCAAAGAGGCTAGAACTTCAATTAAAGAATGAGTATATAATCCGGTTCTCATTTCGTGGTGTGAACTAAATCTCGATTGCGGCACTAGACGCAAACATTGGCGATTCTTGTTTTTTCTTGAGGTGCCGTAATGTCAGCAGATTTGCCTCAACTGAGTCAGAAAGACTCTTCGGAGGACCGGCAATGGTAAAGTTGCGTGAGCCCTTAGATCAATTGCTTCGACTCCCACGAACTTTTACGTCACATCTTTCTTTTCCCGATCCCAAACGCATATCGCTGTATGACGATACCTTGCGGGACGGTGAGCAAATGCCAGGCGTGGCCTTCTCTCCACAACAGAAGCTCGAACTAGCAAATCTTCTGGCCGAAATTGGTGTTGATGTCATGGACGTGGCGTTTCCCATCTCGTCAGCAAGCGACCAGGAAGCACTCAAACTCATTTTGGAAGCACGTCGTTCCGGCAAAATCCGTGACGATGTCGAGATCTTGGCGATGTGTCGAGCAGTTCAAGGCGATATTGATGTTGTTTTACGGGTCGTCAAGGAAGCCGGATGTCAACCAGGCGATGTATCAGTGTTGATTTTATCGACCTTGTCGGATTTACATCTGAAATACAAACTCGGTCGAACGTTGTTGAAACGAGAGCAGCGCCTTGAATCTGAATGGCTTGATACATCGTTGTCGTTTTATCGGGAAGCCAATATTCGGATGATTTGTGGGGCAATTGACTATGCGCGGACGCAAGGCATTGAGCAGATAGAGTTTGCTGCAGAGGATGCGAGTCGCAGTGATCTTGATTACGCGATTGAATGGGCGAACGCCTGCCAACTGGCAGGTGGAACGCGGTTCTGTTTTTCTGACACATGTGGAGTGTTCACTCCAGAGGGTGTCGATCATTATTTTCCTGCGATTGTTGACACACTAGGTGTTCGAGACGGCAAGTTGGATCTGACGGCACACTTTCATAACGATTTCGGGTTGGGTGCCATTAATACGGTACGAGCCGTGATGCATGGCGCTACCCATCCGAGTCTTACCGCCAATGGGATTGGTGAGCGAGCTGGCAACACATCACTTCACCAATTCGTCATGGTGCTGAAAGAACTTTACGGTGTAACACTGCCAGGGTTTAAGTACGCGCGACTTCAAGAACTACGCAATGCCGTTGAGCGCGCATCAGGCATTCCGATACAGCCGCACGAACCGATTATTGGAGAAGGAGTGTTTTCACACGAGTCAGGTTTGCACACGGCAGCGATTCTTGTGCATCCGGCAATCTATCAGTTCATCCATGAACAAGATGTTGGTGGGACCCAACGATTTGTGTTTGGCAAACACTCTGGTGGAAGTGCGATCGAAGAAGTCTTAAAGAAGCACGAGCGGTTATTGGCAGCACAGGGCGTCGTCCTGAGCGAGGACTTAGTGAAGCAGACGCTGGAGCGTATCAAGGAGTTGCGAGAATCACAGATTGACACCGGATTCAGTAGGCGTGCCGTGGAGGATTACTATGCCAACTACCAAAAACTCGGCATTGATGAGGCTGCACTGATCGAGTTGGTGCTTGAGATTACGAAGGCGCCGACCCCAGTTAGTACGGATTAGCCATTTAGCCAGGAGGGTTGAGAGTATGAACAAGATTTCTAGACGGACAGCCATTAACACGGTTGGGGTAGCATTAGGGGCAGCGGCGCTTGGTTCGCCGTCGGTCGCTTCAACAACCCAGGGTCCCGTCGTGCGGAACGGCCGGCTCAAGCAGTCGGTGTCGCGGTGGCCTTATAACAACATTCCCTTTCGATCGTTTTGCGAAGCCGTTGCTGACATGGGTTTGCCGGCGATAGACCTCTTGGAACAAGACGAATGGAGTATTGCGGCGGAATATGGTCTCGTCTGCTCAATGGGTTATGGCGGTGGCGGCACGATCGAGGACGGACTTAATGTCCGGACAAACCATGACGAAATCGTTGCGAATCTGCAACGGGCGCTGCCCCTCGCAGTAGCGCATAACGTGCCAAACCTCATCACTTTCTTCGGTAATCGGCGCGGTATGGGTGATGCTGAAGCCATTAAGAATTGTGTGGATGCTTTGCGCCGGCTGGCGCCGGCTGCCGAGGACCACGGCGTGACGATCTGTGTTGAGCTACTGAACAGTAAAATTGATCATCCTGATTATCATGGTGACCGAACGCCGTTCGGTGCAGAAATTATTCGTTTGGTTGAGTCGCCACGGGTCAAACTTTTGAATGACATTTACCACATGCAAATCATGGAAGGTGATGTTATTCGTACGATCCGTGATTATGCAGACGACATTGCGCATTACCATACGGGTGGCGTGCCAGGGCGGAACGAACTGGATGAAAATCAGGAATTGCAGTGGCCTGCGATTTGTCGAGCAATCGTTGAGACGGGGTTTAATGGTTATGTTGCGCACGAGTTCGTTCCGACGCGAGACCCATTGACGTCATTGCGTGAAGCGGTTGCACTGTGTGATGTCTAAGTTGGTCATCGTCTGAATCACTCAGGAGGAATAGGTTCAATGGGAACCGGATACTACAATTCAAGGTAAAAGTTTTCAAAGTGATCTTTCGTGATGATCGGCAGCGTGCCGATAGCTGGTGCAAGAAGTAAGGATTCGACGTTCATGTCGCTCTTCGATCAATTCATTTCCTCAACGCTCCCATTCATTCCAAAGCCAGTTGTTCGTGTTATTGCGAACCCGTACATTGCCGGCGAGACGATTGACGATCTTTTGACTGTCACCACCCAATTAAATGCAGATGGATGCATTGCTGCAGCTGGCATGCTCGGCGAGTTTATCGAAGATCGTCCTGCGGCGACTGAGGTTGTGCGCGAATACGAAAAGGTGCTCGACGCGATTCAGCAACAGCAGTTGGATAGCAATATTCATGTCAAGCCGACCCACCTCGGCTTGAAGCTCGACAAGGAATTCTGCTATCAGAACATACGAAGACTGGTGCAAGCCGCCCGCGCGTACAAGAATTTCTTGCGGATCGACACGGAAGATTCGAGTTGTGTCGATGACACGTTGGATATTCATGCTAGGTTGCACGAGGAATTCGATAATGTTGGCGCCGTGGTGCAGGCTTATTTGCGGCGCAGCCCATCCATTGTTCGAGGGTTAACGAAGATCAAGGCCAATGTCCGTTTGTGTAAGGGTGTGTACGTCGAGCCAAACGCAATTGCGTATCAGGAGCGCAAGGTGGTCCAAGACAACTACACGTCGTTGTTGGAAGAACTACTTAGCGCTGGCTGCTATGTTGGCATTGCGACCCACGATGAAAAACTGGTTTGGGAGGCCTTCCGGATCATCGATCGGTTGGGCTTGGATCCCTCTCAGTACGAGTTTCAGATGCTTTTGGGTGTAGGGGGGTCACTGCGCCGGGAAATACTTGAGGCAGGACATCGATTGCGTGTTGCTGTGCCATTTGGCGCTGAGTGGTACCCGTATTCGATACGTCGTCTTCGAAAGAATCCCACGATCGCGAGGCACGTTCTGAAAGCAATAGTGAGTCGTGAGCGGTGGGCGTAGTAACTACTGCTGGGATGCTAGTTTTTCCATAAATCGTTCAGGTGCAGTCAACGGCGAGAATCCATAGGGTTCGTACAGACCATGCGCGTCCGAAGTGACAAGTAGCCACCGCTTTAACCCCTGTAATTGGTCATGCTGTGTGATGCATGTGATCAAGTGCTTCCCAAGTCCATGGCCACGATGTTGATCAAGCACATAGACGTCAGCGATATAGGCAAACGTTGAAAAATCGCTTATGACCCTGCCGAACCCAATCTGACCTTGCTGATAGTAGAGACCGAAACAAAGTGAGTGCTCAACCGACTGTCTAACCACATCTAGCGATCGCCCTTTGGACCAGTATGCATTGACGAGAAAATCGTGAATAGCTGGTACGTCAAGGCGCATCTTGTCGGTGCTGATCTGATAATCGCCGTCTTGCCAGAGGGTCATCGCTGTTCTCCCGGAAAGTCGTATCAATTGATATTGGAAGCGATCACGCGTTGCCGAATGGTGAAAAGCTCTCGTTCATCAAGGCTCACGGTGACATGCGCCCAGTGAACACTAGGGAAGCCAAACGCTTCTACTCGTGTGAAGTTGCTTATGACTCTCCCGGTTTCTGGTTCTCGCAACGGTTTATCAACTCTGAAGATGTGCGTGTCGCCAGTGGCAAGAACAACTGGACGTCCGAAAGCGATTGTTGCTTTAGCTAGTGGACCGTAAAGGCGTTCAAGTCCTGGTCGTGGCGCTAGACAGCCTTCACATAGCAGATTGACTACTGGGGGGTTGCCAGACACGACCCACGGATCTGCCTGCATTGCGAGGAATAATCCTGGACTGTTGAGCGCCTTGGCCCGTTCGAAGGCTCGATCAATCCAGGACAACGCGGCATCCATGAGTTCGGATTGCATTTTGATCAATTCGGTAGATTCGTTACCGGTCAGTACGATCAGATGAATTGTCGCGAAGACAATGCCGTGGTGTTCCCAGAGAGCGTTCTCAACCATGGCCGGAAATTGAGGATCGGCTGCCTGTGTTTCGACGGTCAAGGTGCGTCCACCAGTGGTTTGGGTTGGCTCGGGATAGAACGTTTCTCTCAGGAAGCTGAGCCGTTCGACTTCATCGAACCCGCCCGCTAGTGTGGTCCCGCAGTCGAACCAGTCGTTATCGCCAGGAGTAAAGATGAAGGGTGCATCGAAACCTTGGTAGAGATTGAAGCGTCCTTGAATAATTTTGTCGGAACAAGGACTCTGCGCTGTTGACCGGATATCGCCAACGTGAAGAACCCACTGTAGATTCTTGTGACCGTTCACATCTTCGATCAGACGTTCGAATTTTGGTACATGCTCTGGCGGATAAGGGTTATCCCCGATGAGGGCGAACTCAAAAGAGCGTGGATCAGCTTGTGGTGCTATCTGTGCTGGGCGTGTGGATGGTTGGCATCCGATGCATAACGTAGTGAAAAGCAGGGTAGCGACACGTCGTTGATTCACAGGACACCTATTCAGATCTGAGCGGTAGACTCAATGCCGGTACTTGATGCACATGCAGATAGTCGTGTACCAAGTTTAGTTTGACGATCTGTCGAGGAGGTTGGCTGACAGCAATCAGTTATTGACTGTAGCCATGCACTCGATTTCAAGCTCCGCATTATATGCGAGTGCGGTCGATCCAAATGCACTCCGTGCGGGAAAATGTTCTGGAAAAAATGTTACGTACACCTCATTCATGGCAGACCACTGACTCATGTCCGCCATAAACACCATGCATTTAACCACTTGATTCATGGATGAGCCGTTTTCTTCCAGCACGGCTTTAATGTTTTCCATTGTTTGTCGTGTTTCGGCTTGGACCCCGCCTTCCACGACACTCGTTGCGCCAGGTTCGGCACCAAGCTGTCCGGATACGTAGAGCATATTGTCAACTCGAACTGCAGACGAGAAGGGTAACCCTGGTGGGCCAGGGACGTACTCCACGTCTGGGGCAGGGCGCGGCGAGTTCGCGCCGCTGCTATTGTCAACGATATTGGGAGCAAACTCGCATCCGACGTTTCCAAGGGCAAACACGATGATAATCGCAGGAGCGATTAAAGCACGAGTTACATACGACATGAGTAGTTCTCCTTATTTTGCAAATTTATCGGCACACAAATTATAAAGCCAGGCGAAGATGGCTCCCCCAACTGCGCCGTCCAGCAGTCCGTATAAGGTGCCAATAAGTACTTGACCAAAACTCGCAGTTGCCTGATAGCCAGGATAAATCGAAGTGACTATATCGAGGGCTGCTTGTCCGTAACCCGACCAAAGCAAGTTTCCAAGGCCTAATACAAAGATGGCTCCTCCCCAAAACAATCCAAACGTTACAGCCGTAGCTTTGACATTAAACTTCATGGTTTAAACCTCCTTTTAACCTTAGCAACTTAATGGAGATATTAGCTTTCTTGCGTTGCACCGCACGGTAATGTTGGACAGTTTAGATAGGAAATCCTCATGATTGTAGGTGGTTCTTCTAGGGGACACAACACTCCATCCTCATCCTCTTTTTTTAACAACTTCCACCTACTCGCTTGTCGCCTAGCGTGAAATCCTAAACAATGATGCAATGCCTGAATCGACTAATCGCTCAGAGGCTGATTCCAACGGTCCGACTGAGGTGGTTGGAGAAACAGCTTCTCTCGACTTTATAAGAAAAATTGTGGCCGACGACGTCGAGTCGAATAAGAATGACGGTCGCGTCATAACTCGCTTTCCGCCAGAACCCAACGGGTATTTGCATATTGGTCATGCGAAGTCGATTTGCTTGAACTTTGGTATAGCGGCCGAACACGGCGGGATGTGTAATATGCGTTTCGATGACACGAATCCTGCTAAGGAAGAGGTTGAGAATGTAGAGGCCATCAAGGAGGATGTGAAATGGCTTGGGTTTGACTGGGCTGACCGCTTGTACTTTGCTTCTGACTATTTTGATCGACTGTACGAGTACGCGGTGCAACTGATTAACGCTGGCAAAGCGTACGTAGACAGTTTAGATGCAGAAGAAATTCGCACATATCGAGGCACCCTACAAGAAGCTGGCCGCAATAGTCCGCACCGAACCCGATCTACCAGTGAAAATCTTCTACTGTTTGAAAAGATGCGTGCTGGAGAGTTCGAAGACGGTTCACATGTTCTCCGCGCCAAAATTGATATGGCGTCGGGCAATATTAACATGCGTGATCCCACGATTTATCGGATTCGACGTACATCACATCATCGCACCAAAGACCGTTGGTGCATCTATCCCATGTACGATTTCACCCACGCTTTATCAGACTCGATTGAAGGAATTACGCATTCACTCTGCACGCTGGAATTTGAAGATCATCGTCCACTTTATGACTGGATTCTCGATGAGTCGACCGTACCTTGTCATCCTCAGCAGATTGAATTTGCACGATTGAATCTTACGTACACGGTTCTAAGTAAACGTAAACTCCTGCAGTTAGTCCAAGATCGACATGTGACGGGCTGGGATGATCCACGACTGCCAACGATTTCTGGAATGCGCCGTCGGGGTTATCCAGCCGCTGCGATACGGGTATTTTGTGACCGCATTGGCTTGGCCAAGAGGGAAAACGTCATTGACATTGCAGCGCTTGAGCATGCGGTGAGGGAAGATTTAAACCGACATTCGCCACGTGTGATGGGGGTGCTGCACCCACTTAAGGTCGTCATTGAAAACTTTCCTGAAGATCAAGTCGATGAAGTTGATGTCATTAATAATCCAGAGGATGCGACTGCAGGCACACGGAAAGTGCCATTTTCTCGTGAGCTGTACATTGAGCGAGACGATTTTCACTCAGATCCACCAAAAAAATTCTTTCGCTTGGCACCAGGACGCGAGGTGCGGTTGCGTTGCGCATACTTCATTAAATGTGTCGGGGTTGTTAAGGATCCAAAGACGGACGAAGTGACTGAATTACGTTGCACTTACGATCCGGCTACCCGTGGCGGGTCGTCACCAGATGGGCGTAAGGTAAAGGCGACCCTGCACTGGGTTTCCGTAGCCCATGCCGTTGAGGCTGAGGTCCGGCTATATGATCGACTGTTCTTGGATGAACATCCCGGTGAAAACAGGGACTTTCTTGAATCACTCAATCCTGACTCTCTCAAAGTTATTCGGTCGTGTCGGGTTGAGCCCAGCCTCAAGAATGCACAATTTGGGAGTCGCTACCAGTTCGAACGACTTGGGTACTTTTGTGTGGACATTGATTCGACAAACAATCGTATCGTCTTCAACCGTACTGTGTTACTTCGTGATACTTGGGCTAAAGTCCAGCGGTCAATGCGGGCAAAGCGCTAGGCGCGTGTTACGCACGGTCGCGTACAGGAATGGAACCATGACTGGATTATTACTGTTTGCTCTCTTGGTCGGTCTTCTATTACCACTACAAGCGGGTATCAACTCACAATTGAGACTTCACATGGGCCACCCGCTTTGGGCGTCCTTGGTGTCGTTTACTGGAGGCACCCTTGCCCTAGTTTGTCTGCTTGCATTGAACCGTATATCGTTGCCGCCGGTTGGATGGTTTGAACGCGTGCCCTGGTGGCAGTTGACTGGTGGATTGCTTGGTGCGCTGTTTGTAACGGCTGCGCTCATGCTCGCGCCCCGGCTTGGGGCCGCCACCTTAGTTGCCTCAGTGGTAGCTGGTCAAATGGTTGGATCTATGGTTATTGATCACTACGGTATTGTGGGATACCCACAACATGACCTCAGTGTAGAGCGGATTATGGGGATGCTGCTTGTGATTATTGGCGTTGCGCTGATTCAGTACAAATAGAGGTGCATAAATGAGTGAATCAAGTGGCTTGCGGACAGTGCAACTGTTCGCT
>CAJXDY010000022.1:0-36608 GCA_913052135.1 uncultured Acidobacteriota bacterium | reverse complement strand
CCCTGACGCGGGTAGGAGAGGGTGGAGATATTGTTACGAAAGCAACATTTGAAAATTTTGACCTTCGACTTGAATGGAAAATTGAAACCGGTGGCAACAGTGGAGTGTTTTTTCGAGCAACTGAAGATGGGGAAGCCGTCTGGCACACGGCGCCAGAAATGCAGGTTTTGGATGACGACGCCCACCCAGATGGACAAGCCGCGATGACTTCTGCCGGCAGCGACTATGCTCTTTACGGACGGAGCGAAGATGTTGTTAAGCCTGTAGGAGAATGGAATCGATCTCGAATCGTCGTTGATGGTAGCCATGTTGAATATTGGCTGAACAACGTTCAAGTTGTTAATTACGAACTATGGAGTGAGGATTGGGAACAACGAGTCGCAGCGAGTAAATTTGCAGCCTATTCTAATTTTGGTCGCGCACGACGTGGCCATTTTGCTCTACAGGATCATGGTAATCCTGTTTATTACCGCAACATGAAGGTTCGAGAACTTCCGAGTCGCTAGTCCACGTCCCGCAACCTGCGGCACACATGCCTATTACCATTCGATTCAAACTCTTTATCATGATGTTTCTCCAGTATTTTGTTTGGGGAAGCTGGTATGTCACGCTCGGAACATATCTCGGTGAAACTCTTGGTTTCCAGGGACAACAGATTGGTCTTGCCTACGGTACCACCGCCGTTGCGGCCATGATTTCTCCATTCTTTGTCGGAATGATTGCAGATCGGTTTTTTGCAACAGAACGAATTCTGACTGTCTTGCACATCATTGGCGGAGTTATCTTGTTCTTCGCGTCTCAAGTGCAGACGTTTCTACCTTTTTATTTGGTGTTATTGTCTTACACTCTTCTCTTTATGCCGACGTTGGCACTCACAAACTCCTTGTCATTTCATCAAATGCAGAATCCAGGAAGAGAGTTTCCAGTAATTCGCGTGCTGGGCACGGTCGGCTGGATTGTCGCAGGAAACATTATTGGGATACTGGAGTTGGAAAGTAGTCCGGTTCAATTACAACTGGCCGCCGGAAGTTCGATCCTGTTGGGATTGTTTTGTTTCGTGTTGCCACATACTCCGCCCAAACGAAGGCCCGAACGCATGACGATGCGTGACGTACTTGGCCTCGATGCACTCGAACTCTTAAAAGAACGGTCCTTTGCAATCTTTGTTCTAGGTTCGTTCCTTATATCGATTCCACTCCAGTTCTACTACACGTTCGCTAATCCCTTTTTGAACGAGATTGGAGTTGAGAACGCAGCCGGTAAAATGACACTCGGCCAAGTTTCAGAAATTGGGTTCATGCTGGTCATGCCATGGTTCTTTGTACGTCTCGGCATTAAACGTATGTTGGCCATTGGTATGTTGGCGTGGGTTTGTCGTTATCTTTTCTTCGCCTTCGGAGGTGTCAGCGCTTTAACCTGGATGCTTTATGGGGGCATCTTATTGCATGGAATCTGTTACGACTTTTTCTTTGTTACCGGACAAATCTACGTTGACCGAAAAGCTTCGACACACCTGCGAGGCGCTGCCCAAGGGCTCATTGCTTTCGTTACACTAGGTGTTGGATTTTTTGTAGGTTCCTGGCTGTCTGGCCTCATTGTCGATTACTTTGTGACGCCGGAGGGCACGCATGCCTGGAATGCCATCTGGCTAGTGCCGGCTGTTGGTGCAGCCGTCATTCTCGCGTTGTTCGTTTCACTGTTTAAGGAAACGCCGAGGTCGGAAGTAGAGCCCCTCAGACATTAAAGACTCATCAGGGGATTTTCACAAAGCAGGCTGCTATGAGTCTGGATACTCTTACGATCAACTGGTTCGCCGTTCTCTGTATCGCAAGCCTCTACCTATTTCTCTATCTATTGGGAACCCGAGCTTCACGTCGAGCCGCAATTCTCGATTTTACGGCGATGACTCTGGCTGGTCGCCGACTACCTTTGGGAATAGGTGTCCTGACCGTCACGGCTACTTGGGTTGGAGGAGGATACCTTAACGGCACGGTTGAGGCTATTAACCTTGGAGGCTTGTGGCATGCCCAAGCGCCCTGGGGATACGCGTTGAGCCTGATTATTGGTGGCTTATGGTTCGCACCGACGATGCGGAGATTGAACTGCACGACGATGCTTGATCCGTTTCAGAAACGATACGGCCCAAGAGTCGCTGCCTGGCTGTATGTTCCTGCGTTAATGGGCGAGGTGTTTTGGACTGCTGCAATTCTCACAGCCCTTGGCGTCAGTTTTGAAGTGATTGCCGGTATTCCTTTCATGCCAGGGGTGATTCTGTCAGCGATTGTCGCGATGGCTTATACCGCACGAAGTGGCCTTTGGGCCGTCGCGATCACGGATGTCGTGCAACTAACGCTTTTACTGATCGGCCTGTCAACAGCCGCTTGGTTCGCTATTGTTGAGGTTGGAGGCGTATCTCTGGCCTGGACGGCGTATTCGACGAGCGAGATAGCCCAGGCTCCCACGCCCTGGATTCCATGGTTGGATGCAGCCTTGTTGTTGATTTGCGGAGGGATTCCGTGGCACGCATATTTCCAACGCGTCCTCGCAACAAAAAGTCCGTCAGATGCTCGCCGAATGTCGCTATGGGCTGGAGGTCTTAGCCTAACCGCAGCGATTCCAGCAATGGCAATTGGAGTGGTCGGAGTTTCGGTCAATTGGTCTCAACTGATTGGCTCCGACCCCGATGCGGCAATGATTCTTCCGTTAGTTTTACGCTATTTAACGTCACCACTTGTTGCAACCCTCGGCTTGACCGCCATGGCTGCCGCAGTCATGTCATCGGTCGACTCCTCGATCCTGTCTGCGTCGTCTATGGCGACCTGGAATATCTATCGTCCGCTTCTCAAACCCGAAGCGACATCGACGGACCTAAAAAGAATCATCCGTCGACTGATCTTTATTGTCGGTTGCACAGCAACACTTATTGCCCTAAACACCCGGAGCGTTTACTCACTCTGGTTTCTATCAAGCGACTTCGTCTACTGCATCCTCTTTCCTCAATTGGTTTGCGCACTGTATGACCGCCGAGCAAATTGGATTGGGGCTTCCGCAGGATATATCGTCGCATTTACTCTTCGTCTAGGAGCGGGTGAGCCGCTTCTGGGGCTTACCCCGTTTATCTCCTATGCCGAGGATGTGTCGACCGGATTGGTCTGGTTTCCTTTTCGAACCTTCGCAATGCTCGCAGGCCTGTTCACGATTATAGGGGTGTCGCGATTGACCGGAGGACGATATCCCGCGGTGCAACTTGAAGAGAGTACTCAGTCAGAATAGCGGACACCTAACTTCTCAAGAGCCTCGCTTGGGCATCCTTCCCAGTCCACTACGTATTGGTTACCCAGGTACTGAAGGTCTTCAATCCCAATCTTACTTGTCCAAAATCCCGTAGCCGTTAGATCACGGAACATCGAAAAGAACTCGACTCCCTTATCACGATCGACCGTTTGCAGGTTTTGCGTGGGGGCAACCGAACGAGCCCGTGCCCTCGACCCATAATCACTCGGCACCCGATTTGGCCAAGCTATCGTATCAAGGAGAGTGGCCCGATTGGATTCATCGCAGTCCACAAAAACAGCATCAAAGCGAGCACGACACTCCTCGTCTATCAAGGCAAGTCCTTGCCGCATAAACTCTTGTCGGGCTGGTTGATCCACCATCATAAAGTCAATAAATTCTGGAACACGCGCATCAGCCGCACCGCCAGATGTTTGATCAGAAGGCAAAATCATTTCCGCCAAGAGAACCACCGTTGCGTATTCTTGATTGGTAAAAAAGAGAGGCGCATACGAACTGCTACTTTGATCAGACGATTGTCCCAGCCTATCGGTGCGAAGTCGGGCAGCCCGAACTTCCTCCGGAGTCCAAGCCACACTCGCAGCAATAGGAATAGCTGCCAACCGCTGCAGTGCTTCACGCCGCAGTATCTTAGTCATTGAATCGTCTTCCTAGAGCTCACCGCGATTACGAGCCTTCGCGATGTAGTCACCCGTCCGCATAGCCAACGCCATGATTGTCCAGGTCAAGTTCTTGTCGGCTTGCGACACAAATGGACCCCCATCAGCCACAAACAGATTCTTCACGTCGTGTGCTTGACAATGTTCGTTCAGGACAGAGCTATCTGGCGAGTGCCCCATGCGAGTTACACCAGCTTCGTGAATGATGCGTCCACCAGGTTCCAGTCGATACTCGTCAGCTTCTGTCGGTTCCGGCGTGAGCGGGTAGCCACCCATATCGTCAATTATTTCTCGGAACGTCTGATGCATGTGCCGAGCCTGTAAACGCTCGTGGTCGCTCCACTGAAAACGAAATCGCAGTACTGGTATACCCCAGCGATCGGTAATTTCGGGATCAATTTCGCAATAGCTGTTCGAGTTTGGAATCATTTCTCCTCGCCCAGAGAACCCGACTACCGCGCCATAGTAGCGCCGGTAGTCCTCTTTGAGGTTGCGCCCCCATCCTCCTCCAGATGGATAGTTTTCGACACCTCCAAAAATGCCGAACCGGGGCATGCTTCTTTTTCCACCCCAAGGTTCAATGTGATATCCACGCGGAAAATCTAAGTCGGCATTGTTTAACCACCATGGACTATACACATGCATGCCCCCAGCTCCGTCCTCGTTATGAGGAATGCCATCCATAAGCGCAGGGATAAAACCAGCCACGTCAGAACCCGTGGAGTCTGTCAAGTAACGCCCAACCGTCCCACTCGAATTTGCCAATCCATCGGGAAAGCGAGATGACTTTGAATTAAGTAAAAGTCGAGCCGACTCACACGCACTAGCAGCCAGCACAACGATGCGCGCTCGAACCTGGTACTCCCGTCCGTCTAATGTGTTCACGTATGAGATGCCCGTGGCAAGACCGTTTTCACCGGTCGTAACTTCACGAGCCATCGCATTCGTAAGAATCTGCAGCCTCCCAGTCGCAAGTGCCGGCGGTAGAAATACGGTGGGCGATGAGAAGTTCGAGGCAGTCACACAACCGCGACCGCACTGCCCACAGTAATGACATGCAGAACGTCCGTTGAGCGGTTCCGTCAAAATCGACATCCGAGAGGGAATACATGTAATACCCAGGTGTTCGCAGGATTCCTGCAAAAGCAGTTCATAACACCGAGGGCGAGGTGGTGGCTGAAAAATCCCGTCCGGCTCGTTAGGGAGACCTTCCACTGAGCCAAAGAGGCCAACCAGCCGGTCGAGTGAATCGTAGTACGGCTTTAATTCCTCGTATGTAATTGGCCAGTCATCTCCAAGCCCATCAAGACTTCGACGACGGAAATCATCTGGACCGTATCGCAAGGAAATCCTGCCCCAGTGATTGGTGCGACCGCCGATCATTCGCGCACGAAACCAGTCGAAACGTTCACCTTCAGCGACGGTATAAGGCTCGCCGTCAAGTTCCCAGCCGCCTAGGCATGCGTCGAACTCACCAAACGGACGGTCAGTGCCGGCTCCACGCCGAGGTGACTCATAAGGCCAGGCCAGCATGCGTGAATCGCGCTCGGTGTTCCAATCTGGTCCGGCTTCCAACATCGCAACGTCAGCGCCAGCTTCCGTAAGCATCTTCGCAACCATGCCGCCACCGGCACCGGAACCAACGATACACACGTCGTAGGCGTCTAACTTCTGAGGGCTTCGTGGATTAAGCGCCATAAGCTTCAAGTGCTCAAAATGGACAGTGGTTTCGATGTTAACGCCAGGGTAACGCACCCAACTCCGCTTGCGTCATTGCAGGCAAGAGGGCTACTCCTTCCTCGACACGATGGCCTCGACCATCATGCACGGCGTATCCGGATCCCCTAAATGAACCCGCTTCATCAGCCTGAAGACCTCGCACTGAACACTGACCGTAACGACCCTGTTTATCAAGGGCTACCATTCTTAGATTAAACATCGGCTGACCATTATGCCGTTCTAGAACTCGCCGACACAGGGCTTCGCAAGCTTCCTGAGGCGTCATGCCATCTCGCATTCGTTCTACAACAAAAAAACTTCCGCAGTTCTTAACACATTCCTCACCATGTCCGGTCGCACCAGCTGCACCAACAGCGTTATCTACATACAAACCGGCTCCGATAATAGGGGAGTCGCCAACCCGGCCGACCAGTTTAAAATGGTGACCAACTGTGCTCGTCACACCAGCGATATCACCATTTCTGTCAAGCGTCAGCACATTGATGGTGCCCCCCACGGGTTCTGAAGGATCGCGTGGTGGAAAATAATAGTCCCGATTACTCAAAGTTTCTTTCCAGGTGAGCCAATGCTGGCGCGCCTCATCGGTGAGCAAGTCTTCTTCCTTGAATCCATGCATTTTTGCAAATCGCAGGGCACCGCGTCCGGCAAGCAACCAGTGATCGGTGCGTTCCATGACTAAACGAGCCACCGAGCAGGGAGTTTTGATGTTTTCAATCGCCGCAACTGCGCCAATATTGTTATTGTCGGCTCCGTTCATTACCGATGCATCGAGTTGTAAAAAACCGTCTTCGTTCGGATCGCCGCCGTAACCAACCGTGGTATCTCTCGGATCACTCTCAGAAATATTCGTACCCTTCTCAGCGGCGTCCATGGCCGATCCGCCATTTAACATTAAATCGTAGGCTGTTGTCGTAATCTCTTCACGTACAAAGCGATTCGTCTTACTGGTAACAACGAGAGGGAAGTTGCTAGCGTCAGGCTGGACACCCACAGTTGCAGACCGTCCTAAAACAGGGGTCGTCAGTCCCGCACCAGCTAATCCAGAAAGGAATCCTCTCCGAGTGACATCGCGCGTCTTCATTCCCCCTCCTTATGTAAACCTTGCCGTCTTAAATTATTGGACTCTCAAACGCTTTTGGGATCGCCATTCTTCCGAGTTGCTCCACGGCTTGCCTCAGCACTGTATCGTCGATCATGGAAGGCAACGAAGGTGAGACTAGTTCACCCTCTTTCGGTAAAGCAAATATTTTTGTGGATTCGGATGTGCTCAATGCTTCAGCCAATTGGGTCCGCATGGAATTTTCAAAATGAAAAGTATCTTCTCTTGGTAACACGCGTACTGTGTCAGCCCATGTTGAATCTGAAAAGTTGTGCCAAAACCAGCCAGGTTTTTCCAGAGGCTCCGTATTGTTGTTTTGTATGGCCGCAAGGAGCGTTTGGCCTAACTTGCCAGACTGGTCAAGATAAACAAGTTCAATGGCTTCCGGGCACAGAACCAGCGGATAACCGTTGTAGAAATCACAGCCGAGGGTCCAAAAAGAGTTTAAAGCATTCTTCGAAATCGGGCCTACTTTCACCGCGGCCCGCGCTGTTTCGATAATGGAAAGCTCAGGAGCCTGTGCCAGCACCGTGCGGAGGATAGACCACGTCATCTTCGCAGACTCGATCGCCATCGCAACCTCTGGTTCATTACGCTCTTGAAATGCCTGATAAGCAGCAGCCTCAAATACCTGAGCCTGCCGTACGGCTGTCCAACTCAGAACGTCAAGCAGGTCGCGTTGAAATAATCGTGAGCTTGGGAAATGCGACAAATCTTGTGACATAACTTGTAATCCGTTAGCCACTGCTTCAAGAAGCTCCCGTTCAGCCTTCGAGAGGAAGTAGGGGACAAGGAGTCGTTTACGTGGGGTGGCCACAAACTTGGCGTTCCCGGCATTAAGAAGGGGTGCAAACGCGGCCAAGAAACCTTCGGCTTGTTCACCATGTCGCACCCGAGCATAGCGCTGCAACTCTGAATCTCCTCGAAACGTCATCGGTTTCCAAGCAAGTGAACGGATAACGTGGGAGACCCACGGCGAGGTATTTGACCATTCCGGCCATTGAAAATATCCCTCGCAAGTGGAATCGACTGCCGCAGCACGGGCATCACGAGCGAGTGAATTAGCATCGCTCCACGCTGTCTGCAAAAGTGTCTCGTTGCCTCCGAACACCGTAAATTGGCCGGACAGCCACCGCTGTTCTGATGGGAGATTCGGTTTGCCATCAGCTTGTTCAACTCCGACACCACGATCGGTAAATAGTCCCCCCATGCCGTGTCGGATATGGGTTGCTTTAACGTTGGTTGGCAGGTCAGCGAACAGGTCGGGAAGTGTTTCACCCCACGTCCAAACTGTAACTCTAGCGTTCGGATCAATTGTCTGAAGCAGCTTTATGCTCTGATTGAAACCATCAGACTTTGTAATTGATCGACAAGGATCGCTGTAAGATTGACCTTCTTCGCCGCGATGTCGAATGGCGTACAAACTGTCAGTGCCGAAGGTCTCGACAAGATTCGACCAAACCTTCCGCGTAAAGATCTCAAGCTCTGGCTGATGGCCACACAGAAACCCATTAGCCCATTCCAAGCCGGGAAACAATGCTCGAACCGGTTCAGGAAACGCACCGTAAGTAAGCACATACATAAACTGGATCCCAAGGTCTCGGCCTCGTGAAAGCACGTAGCGAGTCAACTTTTCTTTGTATTCAGTTTTCCATAAGACTCCATCCTCGAGAGTGGCAGCCTCTGGGAAGGTCCGAAGAAAAACCCCTTCAAGCGGTAAATAGAATTCAAGGAAGTTGAGACCGTTTCGCGCCATGAACAGTAGCGCTTGTTCCCATTCGGCGATACCCCAAGTTGCAGCACAGTACCGACTGGGTCCAAGATAGTTATCCCAGATCATGTCACCACGCCAACGAAAATCTGGGCTTACCTCCTCGTCGATTGGTATAACAGATTTTCCAGACGAAATTTTTGGAATATGGTTACCATCCCGAAAGAAAGCGAAGTCGTTTATTTCAAGCCAAGCGTAAAGTCCATTACGAGCACCTTCTGGGTCGGCACCGGCAATGATTAAGCCGGGCCCTTCGCGAGGAACCAATAAACGAAATGCGCCGGGCCTGTCCGTTAAACACTGCCATTTCAGTGGAAGAAAAGCACTCTCTAGAGACGAAGCGACTACCACATCATCCACAGTCCAAGTTCCATTAGCCTGAGCCCTTACAGGTCTTGGAATTCCCCCTCGTTCCAGTAATAGCGCAACATCATCTAATGCATTTCGAATTACTGTCCCAGGCTCGGGATCATGAATGAAGCGCAGATTGTTCCAAGCAGGACCAGATGGAGATCTCGCGCAGAAACTGCTCAGCACCGTTCCTGCACTAGCCTCAAGAAACCCCCGACGGGTAAACTGGGTGAGATATTTAGATGACATAATGCTACTGAATCGACTGGAATCTTACTTTCAGCAATACCCCGCAAGGAGCATACCACCGAGCCACGCTGTTTTCTGGGTCCCGCTCGAAGGCATGAGATATCTAGTAGTGTTGACAAGAATTTGAACACAAGTACTATCAAAAGATAACAACATTAATTAGCATTGAAAAACCTACGCTCTGATCTTCTTCATCATGTCAGATTCAACAATGACTGAGGACGCCGTTTCCCCAAATCTTGATTCTTTAGTGCGGCAAGTTTTGACTAGCCGCGTCTACGAAGTGTCAAAAGAGACACCTCTGGATCCCGCAAAAAAATTATCACGTCGCCTACGAAATAATATCAAGTTAAAACGAGAAGATTTACAGCCAATCTTTAGCTTCAAAATTCGAGGAGCCTACAACAAAATCGCTCAGTTGTCTCCACAGGATCAAAAAAAAGGAGTCATCACAGCCAGCGCCGGTAATCATGCTCAAGGCGTAGCCTTCGCTGCCGAACGTTTAGGACTAAGGGCTATTATCGTCATGCCTCAAACCACGGCCGCTATTAAGATTGAGGCCGTGCGAGCGATGGGCGCAGAAGTAGTGCTTGAAGGCGACTCGTTCGCTGACGCAATGGGACGATGCGAGAAACTCACGCGTCAGACTGGTCTAATTTTTGTTCACCCATTCGACGATCCTTTGGTCGTTGCCGGACAAGGAACCATCGGAGATGAAATCCTTAGACAAAGCCGCGGTCAACTTGATGCAGTCTTTGTTCCGATTGGCGGAGGCGGTCTAATTGCTGGAATTGCTGGATTCATTAAGGCGTTGAACCCAACAGTTCGAATGATTGGAGTAGAACCGTTTGAAGCGGATGCGATGTACAGATCTCTTGAAGCCGGTCGAAGAATTCAATTAGACCACGTGGGACTTTTTTCTGACGGCGTTGCAGTACGGGAGGTGGGAGAATACACGATGCTCATCGCGCAGGCAACGGTCGATGAAGTGGTTCGTGTCACCAATGATGAAATTTGCGCAGCCCTCAAAGATATTTTCGACGACACTCGGACCATCATGGAGCCTGCTGGTGCACTTGCTGTTGCCGGCCTGAAAGCTTACGTTGAGAGGGAAAAGATTCAAGACAAACACTTGGTCGCTATACTTAGTGGCGCCAATATGAATTTCGATCGACTTCGCTTCGTTGCGGAGCGAGCTGAACTTGGGGAAGCTCGCGAAACAGTCCTTGGAGTAACCATTCCTGAACGGCCCGGCGCATTTCGAGAATTTTGTTCAGCAATTGGGCGTCGCGTAATCACGGAATTTAACTATCGGTTAAGTCAACGAGACCAGGCTCACATTTTCGTAGGGGTTGGCACCTCATCAAAGATCGATGCCACAAAACTTTCGAGTTCTTTAAACGAACTCGGATACAAAACCGTCGACTTGTCTGGAAGCGAGGTGGCGAAGCTACACGTTCGCCACATGGTGGGAGGGCATGCTGTAGATACGGAGCATGAGCTGTTGTGTCGTTTTGAATTCCCGGAACGTCCCGGTGCGCTAATGCACTTTCTTGATGCTCTCGGCGACCGTTGGAATATCAGCCTTTTTCATTACCGCAACCACGGTGCTGATTTCGGTCGAGTCCTGGCAGGATTTGAAATACCTGAAAGTGATCGAGGCCAGTTCACTGCATTTCTTGAGCAGCTTGGCTACCCGTATCACCTTGAATTAGAAAGCTCTGCCTACGATCTGTTTCTGTCTTAGCGTGGATTACGATTTCCCGCTTGACAACCTATCAATCGATTCGCAAACGGCACTGTAATCGTTTGGAAGGTGAACGGGCTGTTGCGCATAGGCCGGTGTAATATTCGGAAGATTTCCCGCGTGATAACCCCGTTTGAAATCAATAAATTTCAAACCATTTGCAGTAGAAATTAGGACCACCCGCGCCGATTTATGAATGTCGCCACGTCGTGCCAATTTCTTTAACACGGCAAGAGCAACTCCGGTGTGCGGACAATTAAACATGCCTGTGCGATCAGCTTGCGCAGCCGCATCCGCGAGTTCGGATTCTGTGGCCTGCTCTACGATACCGTCGTATTTCTTTAATGCTCGAATAGCTTTCCGAATGGATACAGGATTACCAATTTGAATCGCCGAAGCCTGTGTTGCCCTGGCAACAACTGCCTCAAAATTCCAATCATTCTGATAAGCCCGGTATAGCGGGTTAGCGGCTGCAGCCTGCGCCACCACAATTCGTGGTCGAGCGGTAGTAAGACCCAAACTTTCCATCATGTCTAGGCCTGCGCCTAGGGCGCTGACATTGCCCAAGTTGCCACCAGGAATAACAAGCACGTCTGGCATTTGCCAGTCGAACTGTTGGACGATTTCAATGGAGACCGTCTTTTGCCCTTCCAAGCGGAGACTATTCATCGAATTGGCGAGATAAATTCGTTCTTCACTCGCCAACCGCTGAACAATGGACATACAGCCATCAAAATCTGTATCCAGTTCGAAAACGGTCGCCCCATTTGCCAGTGGTTGAACCAATTGTGCAACCGATACTTTTCCATGCGGAAGAATAACAATGGCCGGAATTCCGGCAGCTGCGGCATAGGCGGCAAGCGAGGCAGAAGTGTCTCCAGTCGAGGCACACGCTACGGCTTGAATCCGTTGTCCATCCGCAATCATTTGCCGAACAACGGATACAAGTACTGTCATCCCAAGGTCTTTGAAAGACCCCGTGTGAGAATTTCCACAAAGTTTAATCCAAAGGTCCTCGACACCAATTTCTCGACCAAATCGTTCGGCCCACAATAGATTCGTCCCGCCTTCATCCATGGAAACAATATTGTCGTCATCGATTTCGGGACACACCCATTCTTTCTTGCCCCATACGGCCGAACCATAGGGCCATTGGGTCCGTTTATATCGCTGATCGAACAACTGCATCCACTGGGCTGCAGAACGGCTTTTTAGAGCTTGTGTGTCATGTGCAACCTCAAGCAGGTCCCCGCATGACGGACAGCGGTACATTGGTTCTCTTAATGAGTACTGCCCAGGACACCCAGCGATGCAGCGAAAAACGGCCTTGTATGCCATAGTAATTGCCCGTAAAAATACAATATTTTCTGCTAGTCTTGAAAGTCGTCAACTAACTGCTTGGCGTTTTTTGCAATGACACTCACTATTGTATCGAGAACTTGAGTTCTCTGCGATTCGAATTGCAGATATCGTTCTGGCCTGTACTGTCAAATAAATGATGGCTGAGTTACCAGAGATAATCCATGAGTAAACGAGCTAGGTTTCTAGCTAAACATCCGAATCGATTTTTCATGGACGCAGATAATCGACCTGAATTGCTTAACTACCTACAAGAACTGGAGTGGCTTTCAAAGGAAGAAGCAATCCTTCACGTCGAAACGCCAGGCGACGGAAATATGAACTACCTCCTTCGGCTGAAAACTTCTCTACGGACCGTGATTCTAAAACAAGCCAGACCGTGGGTCGAAAAGTATGACCAGATTGAGGCTCCTTCTGATCGCGCATTGGTAGAGGCAGCATTCTATACGGCTGTAAAACCATATCCAACGCTCCAAGAACAAATGCCTAAACTCTTGGCTATGGATCCCAACGCGAGAATACTGATGCTTGAAGATCTTGGAACAGGGAGCGACTACACAAGTATTTATCAGGATGTTACTTTGGCCCAGTCCGATCTCATTCAGATAGTTCAGTATTTGTCTACCTTGCATAAGGTGCGAGTTTCTCGACCTTCTGAATTTACCAATCCGGTAATGCGCACCCTCAATCATCTCCACATTTTTGTGTTACCACTTCAAAGAGAGAATGCGAATAATTTAGCTGTGATCACTCCAGGACTGGAGAAGGAAGCACTGCGAGTTCAACAACAGCGTCGCTATGTCGAGTCAGTGCGAATTCTTGGCGACTTTTATCTTCAAGATGGAAAAACCCTCATCCATGGAGATTTCTTCCCTGGAAGTTGGCTGCAAACCAGCCAAGGTCCAAAAATTATTGATCCGGAATTCTGTTTTCTGGGTTTCTCTGAATTCGATCTTGGAATCTTGATCGCTCATCTTTTCCTCGGTCAACACACGAAATCTCTCGTCGGTTTAGTTCTGGATCAATATGCTGAACAATCAACTCGGTCTCTAACGACGGCCCAGGAAAACAAAATCTTGCAATTTGCCGGTGTCGAAATCATGCGGAGAATACTCGGCGTTGCACAGCTTCCGCTTATCTGCAGCCTTGAACAAAAACGAGTTCTCCTCGCTCAGTCAATGGAGCTCGTTTTATCGCCGTCTAGTCTTAAACAGCTGTGAAATCAGTGTGCGACCAGCACGTGAGTGTTTCGCGCGAGGTTGAATTGTGTTTCCGGTACGACATCCATGTTAAACCGCAAACTAGACATGTTGTCGGCAGCGAAGATCGTTGGATATATCGCCGAGACATGGAGTCGGGTACCAGCTGGTAACTGCATTGGCTCCTTGAGCCAGTGCCGTGTTCGCCATGCTGGTCTTGGTTGAGCTAATCGGACGATTGGCGTAACTTCTCCAGTTGGCAATATCGCTTCAAGCTGCACAAATAAGGGCGAACTATCAATTTCTGGTATCAGTGACAGAAGCTCAATGGATTCATCAATCATCTGGTCATAATTAACAAACATTCCGGACGTCGCATCTGTCGCTCCTGAAACACCAACGGCTAACGATTTGATCGGCGTCAGGTCGGACGCCTCGGAAAAATGCATCCCCACAGCAGTGCGGTCTTCAACCGTAAGACCTTCATCAAGCCAGGTCTTCTTGTAATGAATACGAGCTACAAGGTCCGAATCAGCTGGAAGATAGTAGGCTAAGCCTGGATCGGTTTGAATCGTGGTTTGGCCAGCCACCCAAATACCAATAATCTGTTCGATTGGGAAGCTCGGCTCAAGCTCATCCATGATAAAACCTGGAGCCTCGTCCCCGGCATCTAGCCTCCTCGCCTGGTCGGTTGTGTCGACATAGACTTGCACTGATCGGACAATCGATGCATTACCTGGCCGCACATCGACGGCAGTCACCCAGCGCTCTGCTTGGCTTACTCCGTTTAGCACAAAGTAGTGAATGGCTTCACTCGTCTTAGGACCCATTGAGAAATTCTCTGGGATCTCCAAAACAAGAGACGGATCTCCAAGGTTCCATGTCGATTCTGTAGAGGCTGGTTCGATGTTGTTTAACTTAGCGCCTTCCGGTGTACCACCATTCGACCAGTCAACCAGCACATTGAGTTCATGAGCGGTAAGCGAACTGCGATGCTTAAACGCACCAAATCCCTCTTCGGCAGGCCATGGAGGCATACTTAAATTGACAATTTCTTCTTTAATTGATTGGGCCCAAGGATACGCGTCTTGATAGGTAAGTAGCGACATGGGGCCAACACCGTTTTGTGAATGACAAGAACCACAGTGTTCCAGAAAAATGGGGTAGACGTCCCCGCCATAGGTATATTTTGATGAGATCGGCTTGTGCGCGCGGGGGTTAGACACCGCAACAACAAGTAAGATGACAGCGACCATTCGATAAAGTGTTGTCATGATCAGTTTAATGGCAAATCATTCGTAGGTTGATTCTTGCACTACGGAATATCATACGCAGCTCGTAGATGACTAACAGCTGTCTCAAAAATTGAGTAGGCTCCCTGGATTAGCGGTCGATTTCCTAAATCTCCATACCAATCCAACAGCCAAGCAGACCGGACAAGTGATTTCACAGCTAATGTCACAACTACTTGACGGTCAGGGGCCAATTTAACAGTGTGAGACCCCAAACCCAAGGCAAGTTCTTTCGCTTGAAGTGCCGGTATATAAATCTCGGTAAACAAACCGGCTTCCAATAGCTTTCTTATATCTGAATTCCGATCCACGATCTCACTGACAATACTCTCCGGATCTCCTGGAATCGCCACCGCCAAGAGCGCGTCTATACTGCCAGGTAACAGTTCGACACTAGAATCTAATACAGGTTCAGGCGGTACATCTATATTTATTTCGGGGCTTAATGGGTCCGCATTCTCTTGACCATGAGAGCTAAACACAAAGTCAAATCGGTCTTCTGTTGTATCACCGTCGAATCGAACTTTCGCTACTACCTCCAGTGGTAACTCCTGATTACCTATCTGCGCTTCTAAATAAAGATCGTCGCTGGAAGCCGCTAAAGGATAGGCAACCACTTCGCGAACCTCATTCGCATCCACGTCGTATGTCTCTTCCAGTACTATTCGACCCTGAACCGCTTCGGCGGACAGTGGTTGTGAATAGTTGTCATAAACATAGACAGCTATGCGTCCAGCGCCAGGGTAAACTCCTTCAATATGATGCCAGTTGTCTGGGGCCATGAAAAAAATACCGCCGTGTTTCGGCGTATGGTCCTCATGAGGAAGGGGAGACAACCTCTGAACCAACCTTGTGGCCCTATCAATCGGACACAGTCCTGGATTCAGAGAGTCAATCTCAGGATGTTCCGGGCAAGTCCATGCAAGACCGAGATTCATGCGAACCAGTTTTTCACCATCTATTGGACAAACCCCTTCACCCCTTTCGAAGATCACAGAATGCACCGGACACGTCCATGCCACAACTCGTCTGGTTTCAACTAGACGCATGTTGCAGATTGGACAAGACGTATCGTCATGAAGCTCGTGTACCTCTGGATGCATCGGACATGTCCAGGCAATGTTTGGAAGGGAAGTCTCATCGATAAAAGGCTCTGAGGCACTTCGCAAGATCGCTGGAGGGGACTGCTGAAGGAACGCAGAAATTGGAAGAGTTGCGAAACAAAGAACAACCACAACGCCCAGCACTCTCAGGCGTCGATTACGCCAGGGCTCAAGAGTCCCTGTTTCATGCGAGAACGAACCGAACGACTGTTGCGACATATATGACGTTAATCTTATCAGCGACCAGATCGACTGCAACCCGTTCTTCTGATTATATTTACACAAGTCCTACAATAACAATATGCTTGAAGTTGACAGAATTAGGGTTCACGGCTGACAATCTGTTAAAGATACCCAGCAAATGGTCGATTGTTCGAGAACTCTTGATCCATATTGTTGGCACTCTGGTAACAAGGAAATCAACCAGTCGAACAGGAGAACTATTAAATGCCTAAAAAGATTAATCGACGCGACTTTGTCTTAACAAGTGCCGCAGCGGCCGGCTTAGCGTCAACGGCTTCGGTGGCTGGTTTCGGACGCGCCCCTGCCATTCAAACGGCAGCCGTTAAGCCTGTGGTAATCGCTTCAGGGAATGGAAACCGCACTAAATTTGGTGGCACTGAGACTTGCGTGGAAAAAGCATTTCGCCTCATGACGAGTGGCGAAGATGTTCTCGATTCACTCATTGCCGGTGTGAATTTAAACGAACTCGATCCCGAGGACGGCGGAGTCGGCTACGGAGGATCCCCAAATGCTGATGGAATCGTGCAATTAGATTCCTGCTGCATGCACGGTCCCAAGAAGCGAGCCGGTGGAGTAGCTGGAATCGAAGGGGTCAAAGCTCCCTCTTTAGTAGCAAAGGCGGTCATGGAAAACACTGATCACCACTTATTGGTCGGAGCAGGTGCACAACAATTCGCTCGCAATATGGGTTTTGAGGTTCTCGACGATTTAAACACAGACCGTTCGAGAGAACGTTGGCTTGAATGGAAAAGACGAACGGACCCTGGTCACTATCTGAATCCTGCTGAGAGAGTGGCGCTTGGATACAAAGTGGGTTTGGAAATGATGGCCGAAGGTTTGGTGGACGAACATGATTTCTTTGGCACAATTAACTGCGATGGCATTAATTCAAAGGGAGAAATCTGTGGAGTGACCACCACGAGTGGTCTGGCATGGAAAATTGCAGGCCGTGTCGGTGATTCCCCAATCCTGGGCGCAGGCCTCTATGTAGACGGTTCTATTGGTGCTGCTGGATCAACCGGACGAGGTGAAGCGAACCTATACAATCTAACCTCATATTTGATTGTGGAAAACATGCGGCGTGGAATGCATCCAAAGGACGCTGGCATGGATGGCTTGCAACGGATAAAGGACAGCACAATTGAACAACGATTACTTAACAGTCGCGGTGAACCTGCATTTGGCATAAGTTTTTACGCCTTAAACGCCAAGGGCGAGTACGCTGGTGTCTCTATGTATGCCACCGAACGGAGTCGATACGCTGTCTGCAATGAAAATGGAGCTGAGTCCGCGCCTTTAGAACCATTACTCAGCGGTAGCGCAAGTGATTAGTTGTCGTTAATTAGCTCCGGCAACGTTATTTCGTCAACTTCCTCATGAGGCAAATGCATAGGTGAGGTATCTTCTCCTGACGATCGGAAGATAAGGTGAAAGTCTATAATCCTTCCGAACTTTCAGTTGAATCCTGTGATCCGGTGCACTTCACGGGTTTGGCGAAGCTGACCCGCATGACGGGCGTCACTGCGGAGCCGACGGTCAACATCTATCGCGTTTGTTTTGAGCCAGGAAGTCGCACGGCTTGGCATACCCATTCAGGGATTCAGTTACTGGTAATCATTGAAGGCAGCTGCCGCATACAAGCATGGGGCGAAAAGACTTTTGCAGCGCCTACAGGTGGCATTGTTCAAATTGACCGCGACGAGAAACACTGGCACGGGGCCGACAAGAACGGCCGCATGGTGCATATTGCCATAAATATTGACGCAACCACCGAGTGGCTTGAAAAAGTATCGGACGCTGAATACGACAACTAGTCCGTCTTAGGGATTCTCGTCTGCGGTAGATGTAGACACGTTACCCCAACCTTCATGGTGCAAGGTTGATGAGATACGCTCAGCCCGATAAACGTGCCAGCCTCCAGTAGCGGTGTCAGTGTCAATTGTTAGCTCAAAGACTGTTTCATTTGGAACGAAGCCTTGGGTTTGAAATGGCACAATCGTATTAACACGTTTAATTTCCATGATCCGTGCTGAACGGCGGACATCCAGTCCAACACCGTCAGCGCGTCTCCCATCCTGGGCCGTCAGAATACCCCCATGAGTAACGAGGACGTTTTCGGTGCGGGGAAGCCAGTCAGCATCGCTAATAAACGAAGAGTAAATTGCGTCTTCGCCAGGTCGACCATGTGACCATACTTCTGACACTTCCATGGTTGTCTCGTTGATGGAATATTCAACTGCACGACTGTAGCTGTCTTCTGGTTTCTGCGAAACATCAAACGGACGTGAACGGAAATTTCCGTTATCGTAAAGCAAGAGGGTGCCACGAGGTGTAATCATGGGAGCGTGTTGATGATAGGGCCACTCCATATCTTTCTTGTCTGCGTAGCGACCCATCCCGACAAACTCAACTGGCGCAAGCAGATGATCCGACCAAGGTTCTTGCCAGCCATCAGGAACACCCAATATCCATTGCAACTCCCCGGTGTCCAAATCCACCTTAACCACCGCATCTTGAGTCCGACTCGACACAATCACTGAATGATCTCGGTCATCGTAAATAATTGCATTTGCATGCATCCAATCACGCAGAGTTCCGGCATGGTTCTCTCCAAACACTGGCTTCCAAAATCCAGGATCTAAAGATTGATAACCGAAGCGATGTGGATCAAGAATGTCGAGGAAACTCCAAGAATGAACGATGTCACCGTCAGGTGTAAATTCAAGAATGACATCTCCGACCACAGTCGCTGGTTCACTGGGTGCGTCCGGATCTTGCTCACTCGAAGAGTATTCATCAATATCTCGAAGTTCAGCTCCTAGGGTTAAAAAGTTTCCGTTTGGCATGACAGATACTTCGTGATGGAACGTCTCGGTCTCCACCGGTATGCTGTCTTCGGGAACATCTTTTGGCACTCCGGTGGAATGCCAACGAGAAACCGTATTCCCTAACATGTCGACTTCGACCAACATGCCATATTTCGAGTTCATATAGAGAATATTTCCATTCTCTAGCTGTCGGGCATCAAGGACAGGGAAGCCAGCATCATGGAACCATACGACTTCACCTAACTGATTGATGATCACCAGGCTACCGTACTCAACATCCCTTCGATCCTCATACCAATGCATTAAATTAAACAGAGTCAATCCTGGCTCCATCGCAGAGAAATTTGATGCTGTGACTCTTATATCCGGAAACGGCTCAGGAAGCGGGATGGGGGCCAGCATGAAAGGACCGGCCACAGAACTATTACCTGACTCGTCAATCGCATACACCGTAAACGAATGTTCTCGCTCAAGACGCAATCCAAACACAGGAATTTCGTGACTCCGGTCGTAATCTGGCTCTGCTTCCAAGCTCCAGCCATTAGTGCCGTCTGAAATATCAAGTCGGATGCGAGCTGGTTCGTGTGTTAACAATGTGACGATTGCGGCTAACGGCGTGCTCTGGTTGTCGGTCTGTCTAACATTCACGTCACGAATCACAGGTGCTGCCTCATCGGCGCACCCGGCAAAAGTTAGTGCGACCAAGAGGGGCAGTGCTCTACGTATTATCACTAACGAACGACTCATCAATTATCTCCAGTATTTTCTTCAGAAGCGGTGCGTAAAGACAAACTTGGCTGCTCCGCGGCGATCCTGTGTCACAAAGCGATCGAACTGATTATCATCCAGCCAATTATGTGTATAGATCACAAAGAGATCGTTCCCTGGAGTGACAATCCAGCGCAATCTGGACTGCCATCCCATGAGTTCACTAACGGAGTCGAACTGCACATTATTAACCAAGTATAGCCAGGGACTAAACTGGGTGTCGACCACCAAACGATGCAGAAAGGTGTCAAACCGCCCCTCATTTAATGAGATTCTATTCCACTCGTTGTCAAGATTGACAGTAACTCCTGGGCGAGGGCGAAAACCAACACGAACACCTACTTGTTTGCGGGTACCTGAAAAAAATGTACCGGCTTCTAAGTTCGTTTGGAAGGCAAAGATTCGTCGATTAGCGGTATTAAACGTAGCTTTATAGCGAACAAAGTCATAATGCGTCCCAGCCGGTAACTCAATCCCTGGACTGATCTCGAACGTTCGTTCAAGTCGCTCATAGGTCGGGATGACTTCTAAGCTAAATCGTTCCTGAGAGTGCAGATTCACGTCCAGCAGCATGATGTTCAATTTTCTCGTCAAAAGGCGATTACTGATATCGGTTCTCACATCAGCATCCACGCCAAACGTCAGTTGCCTGATCCATCGATGTTGCCTTGGGCGAGGGGCAAACATAAGTCTTGGCCCATATCCTCGAAAACCTCTGCGGCGAGTAAACCCGATCGCTGGATTATGATTCTCCTGAACCTCAGTAAATGAAACTCGCGCCTCCCAGCGGTCATTTGGATAGTCGAGGCGCACTCCATAGGCTAGATTGTTATCAACGGTCCCGACGGGGTTTGTATTCCATAGAAGAAACCCGTTGAATTCTAAATTCTTAGATTTTTGAAACTGTGATGTTACCAGTCGAAAGTCCACCCCGGCCGTCTCTAAGGATATTGAACCTGCTGTGTTGGCGTGTCGCCGACTGTAAAACATGCCAACGTACGACTGTGTAAACAGGCGCCGCTTAATTCGCATCACAGTGAAATCTTCGGCAGGAGCGGAACCCGCCTCATCAGTACGAACGTGAAGAAATCCGACATCCTGTTTTCCAACCTGACCCGTCAACTTTGCACCGTAATTAATCTTCTGGGGACTGCCGTCCGTATGTAGGCCGATTCGTCTACTAAAGAACGGCTGCACAGACGCAGCATTGGGTTCACGATTGTTACGACCCAAATAAAAATTAAAGAAAGTTGATCCATCAAGGAAAAAATCACGCTTCTCAGGAAAAAACAGTGGAAAGCGAGTTAAGTTCACAAGGCGCTGGTCAACTTCCGTCTGGGCGAAATCCGTATTAACTGTTAAATTCGCCCGCAGTCCTGGCGTTACGTTATAGAAAAGATCTACTCCGGCATCCGTCGTCGTCGCTAACGGCAAGGGAACTTTTACGCCGGGCGCCTCAAATCCAGAGGCTGACAGATATGGTTTCACGTCTAGGCCAAAACCTTGACTAACTTCTGACAAATCAAGGAGAAGCAAGCCCGTATTTGAAAGGCGGCGTAATCCCTGATTACGCATGTGTCCCGTCCAAAGGTTTTCCTCATTTTTTCGGCGTATCGTGCGTTGAAAATTCACCCCCCAAGCCGTTCCGTTAGGATCGAAATTCAACGTTCGAAATGGTAAAGCAAGTTCGATGGTCCACCCGAGATCACTTTTGAGTACTTTAGCGTCCCAGATACCATCCCAATTTCGATTGCCTCCACCCGGAGCCATAAGGGAATCCGCCATCAGTCCGGATGGATTCATCTCAAAAAAGTATCCAGTTTGTCGATCCAGAAAAGTATCCATAACCCACATAAAGCGGTCGTCAGCTCTGAGATACTCGTCCCGCTTCATCGTGTTGCCAAGCATCTTGTCTGGCTCGGAATCAAAGTTGTAGACGCCCATGTACAAATTATCTCGATCGAACGCGAATCGAACTTCTGTCCGTTCTGTTGGAGTCCCACCATGGGTCGGGTCTTGTTGAATAAAATCCGTGCCAGGCTTCGCACGTTTCCACACAGACTCGTTGAGTAATCCGTCCAAAACAATGGTCTCGCCATCAAGAAGGGCTTCAGCGGTAATTGTTCGACCTGTCGGCTCTTGAGTTTCTTGTGCCTGAACACTTGAAAAGGAGGTGCAAAGCGCCACGAGGGCCAGAATTGTGCCAGCTAATATCATTTTTAGAAAAACGCCACTAACTCATCGGGGATAACTACGGTAGAGCGAGATCTGTTTACACGAGCCCACCTTATGATTATGATACGACGGTTTCACGGTTTCGGGCACAAGGAGCCTTCTATGCCAAAACTTAGGACCCCCGTAGTTCTAGTGTGTCTTGCGTTGTTTTTGGCTACGAGTACTGCAAGGGCACAGCAAGCAGTTGAGAATCCGTTTACGTCAGCCGAAGACGTCTCAGCGGGCATGAAAACCTTTCGTTCACATTGCACTTACTGCCACGGACTTTCTGGACTAGGAGATAGAGGACCCAATTTAACGCTCGGTGCTTTCCGATATGCCATCGACGACCCAGCCATGTTTAGAGTTGTCCGTCGTGGAATCCCCAATACAGACATGCCGGGTCTCTATAATAGTGATAAAAATATTTGGCAAATTGTCGCGTACATCCGTACGCTCGCTCAAGGCCAGGGCGGTGAACCTCTTTCAGGCGATCCAATAAATGGAGAACGCATTTTTTATATACAAGAAGACTGTGCACAATGCCACACCGTAAATACGCAGGGCGGTGGAGGAGCTCCGGATCTGAGCAATATCGGTTGGCAGCGATCAGCGACACATTTAAGAAGATCTCTAACCGAACCCAGCGCTAACGTCGAACCCGAGTGGTGGGGAATTCGCGTTACCCAGACGAGCGGAGAGATAACCAGCGGTTGGCGCCTCGATGAGGACACCTTTTCAATTCGACTATTAGATCCAGACCGAAATCTTCTGTCATTTAATAAAGACGAGCTTTTGGCATTCGAGCGTTTAGAGGACTCGCCAATGGCCAGTTACGAAGACATCCTAAGCGAACAGGAAATGGACGATCTCGTCGCTTACCTGCATTCACTGGGAAGGGGAAGACCGTAATGCAATCACGACTCTATAAAACAGTTGGATGCGCCTTGCTTCTCTGGGTTTACCCCGTCTATGCCCAACAACCGATCACTCCACTTGGGTCACCGGTTACAAGTGAGCGACTTCTAAAGGCGAGTGAAGAACCAGAAAACTGGCTAATGTACTCCGGTCAGTACAACAGCCAACGGTATAGTCGTTTGACTGCAATAGATAAAAGCAACGTTGATCAACTTGAAGTGAAATGGGTAAAACAACTTGAAACCCTCGCAGATGTCGAAACGACCCCACTGGTCGTCGATGGAGTCATGTATCTTACGCAGTCCCCGAGTAATGTCATCGCTCTAGATGCTTCGACCGGAAGTCAATTCTGGACCTATGAACATACGTTGCCCGAAAAATTGTCTCTTTGCTGTGGAAGACAAAACCGCGGTGTGGCAATACTTGGGGAAACGCTATTCTTGGGCACGTTAGACGCCAAACTTATTGCCCTGGACGCAAAAACGGGTGCGGTGCAGTGGGAGACGCAGAGCGCCGACGCGGCAACTGGTTATAGTAAAACTGCCGCACCACTCGTGATTGGGGACAAGGTCATCAGTGGCATTGCCGGTGGAGAATACGGCATCCGCGGATTTCTCGATGCCTACGATGCAGAAACCGGCGAACTTGCATGGCGTTTCTACACGATTCCAGGAGAAGGTGAACCACACAATGACACTTGGGAGGATGACTCCTGGAAGACTGGCGGTGCGCCCACCTGGATCACTGGAGCATACGACCCCGATTTAAATCTTGTGTACTGGGGCACGGGAAACCCTGGCCCAGACTGGAACGGTGAAGCACGCGAGGGCGACAATCTCTACTCGGACTCCGTCGTAGCACTGAACGCCGATACCGGAGAATTAAAATGGCATTTTCAATTCACTCCACATGATGTGCACGACTGGGATGCGACACAAATTCCTATTCTCATTGACATCGAGTTCGATGGGCGTCCACGAAAACTCTTGTTATTCCCAAATCGGAATGGATTTTTTTACGTATTGGATCGGGTGACAGGCGAGTTTCTGCGTGGAACAGCCTTTGCAAAACAAACGTGGGCTGAACGAATTGATGAAAATGGGCGGCCAATTCGTATTCCCGGGATGCTGCCAAACGAAGAGGGAGTTCTTGTGTACCCATCAGTCAATGGAGCAGCAAACTGGTGGTCCAATACTTATAGTCCACGCACTGAACTGCTGTACGTAGTTACGTACGATGGTGCTGATACTTTTTTCATCGGTGAAGATGAATATGTACCAGGCGAAATGTTCGTTGGAGGTGCCCCGGAACGCTACGTTCCACTGGAAACTTATGCGAGCATGATTCGCGCCCTTGACCCTCGCACTGGGGACACTCGCTGGGAATTTCCATTACAACCGAAGACGCAATCAGGCCTATTGTCAACAGCCTCTGACCTTGTCTTCGGAGGAAGTGTCGATGGATATTTTTATGCCCTAGACGCAGTCAACGGTGCAGAGCTATGGCGTATAAATGTCGGGGGAAATGTGAAGGCGGCTCCGATTTCCTATATGGTAGGAACCGTTCAATACGTCACCATTGCTGCCGGCAACTCAATACTCACGTTTGGCTTGGACTGACCGCCGGATGCCGGTTAACGGCTAGCTAGACCACCGGCTGTTTCACCACCGTCAATCACAATGCATTGACCCGTAATATAAGCAGCTTCGTCGGACGCAAGAAAAGCAAACAGGGCAGCTACTTCTTCTGGTTCGGCGCATCTTTGTAGCGGAATCTTCTTCGCGAAGGCTTCAATTTCCGATGATGTGTATTCTGCCTTTTGCATGGGTGTAAGTACAAACCCAGGACAAATAGCGTTCACGCGAATGGCAGGGGCCAATTCGAGCGCCAGTGTCCGCGTTAACTCCACAACTCCAGCTTTTGAAGAGTTGTAGTCAGCATAACGGGGTACGCCGATAAGCGCGTTCGTTGAACCCATATTGAGAATAACACCTTGATTCTCAAGCAACATGCGTTTCGCAGCTTCTTGCGCGACGTGGAAAATTCCATTCAGGTTAACGTTGATGACGCGACACCAGTCCTCTGAAGAGATCTCGGTGAAAGCATGGGGCTGGCTGATGCCAGCATTATTGATGAGTATGTCAACTCCCTGGCAGAGGTCATCGAGTTGATGAAATGCTGATTGCACGGAGTCGGGATCAGTCACATCCGCTACAAGAGTGCCTAGCAGACCCGGAAGCTCGCGCTGCATCCGATCGCAGGCCTCATTGTCGTTATCAAGCACAACCACACGTGCGCCGTCCCGAACAAAACGCCCAGCCGTAGCCGCACCAATTCCACCGCAGCCGCCGGTAATTAACACGCGTCTGCCCGCTAAACTATCGGTCCCACTTTTGTTAGCCAGCAAGACCTCCTCCGTCCACAATAAGAGTAGTTCCTGTCACAAACGATGATGCGTCACTGGCCAAGTAAAGCGCCGCTTTCGCGATATCTTCTGGCATGCCAATTCGACCAAGTGGTCGCTTCGACGCACCTTCTAAAAATTCGTCCATCGTTTGGCCCACTAGGGCAGCCTCGTCCGACAACAATTGGGTCTGCGTGTCGCCGGGGCAGAGACAGTTAATTCGAATATTCTGCTCTCCGTGATCGATAGCCATTGCCTTTGTAAGTAAGACTACTGCACCTTTTGAAGCGCAGTAGGGTGCAGCTCGAACACCACCAGTCATGCCCCAGCCCGAACTGGTATTGATAATGGCTCCTCCTCCTGACCCGGCCATGACTGGAATCGCATGCTTCGAAAGGAGGAAGACACCCTTTACGTTAATGGCCATCACACGGTCCCAGTCTTTTTCGCTGGTCTCGGTCACGGAGGTACGACAGATTACACCAGCGTTATTAAAGAGGACATCAAGTTGACCGTATTCGGCAACTGTTTGCTTAACCGTTTCTTGGCAATCGACATCTGAGGTGACGTCAGTTCGAAGAAAGATGGCTCGATTATTCTCCGCAGTGATCAGATTCACTGTTTGACGTCCTGCATCGCCATTTATATCGGCAACAACAACAGAGGCTCCTTCACGCGCGAACAATAACGCGGAAGCTCGACCAATTCCAGACCCGGCGCCGGTGATGAGTGCTACCTTACCAGCCAGGGTTCCCTTGGCTTGCTCAGTTCTGGACATCCGTCAAGGCCCTTTTCACTGCAATTAACGTATCCTCAACGTCCTGTGGAGTATGAACCATTGACACCACAGAATGTAGACCCGCTGCGGGGCTCATATAGACACCGTGCGAAAAGAGTGCGTGGACGAATTTCTGATACAGGTTCCGATCGACATGAGCGCAGTAATCTCGATAGTCAGAGATCGACTCACGATCAGTAAACATAATTTGCAACATGGGACCGACACTTTGAACAATAGCCTCAATCTTTGCTTCTCGAAATACTTGCCGAAGGCCAGAGACAAGTTGATCGCCTATTTGCCAGGTCCACTTAAAAGCCGCTCCGTCGTCTGCGCTCAGTGTTTCGAGGTTGGCGCGTGCAGCAAACAATCCAACCCGAGACGCATTCTGAGTTCCATAGTGCAAGACACCGCCCCACGCAAGAGCTTCCATAATGTCTGCCCGACCCACCAACGCTGCTACGGGTAGTCCTGCACCAAGTGCCTTTCCAAAAGTAGAAATATCAGGCTTAAGGTCATAGTATTCTTGACAGCCTCCCGCAGCGATTCGAAAACCAGTTACGGTTTCGTCAAGAAGAAACAGAATTCCATTTGAACTGCACAACTCTTGAAGAGCCTTGAGATAACCGGGTTGAGGAGGAATGACACCCATATTGGCCATTATTCCCTCCGTGATGACTGCCGCAATCTGTCCACGGTGCGTGTCTACAGCTCGCTCGACGGCTTCAAGGTCATTCCACGGAACAATAATCGTGTCGTCTAGAGAATGGCGGTTGAGTCCCGAACTGTCGGCGATCTTAATTGGGTCGCGCCGATGCCCTAAAGAAGCAACTGGTTGAGGGTGAGCATTCGCCAGAAAATCGTCATACCAACCGTGGTAGTGACCCTCGAACTTAATAAACTTAGGTTTACCTGTGTAACCTCGCGCTAAGCGAAGAGCGGCCATCGTGGCTTCAGTGCCGGTGTTCGCAAATCGTACACGCTCAGCTGTCGGAACCATCCGCTGAATAAGCTCAGCTACTTCTATTTCTATTTCCGTTGCCGCGGCTAACAACGTGCCAGTGTGACTAGCATTCGTTATCGCCTCCACGATCTTCGGATGCGCATGTCCTAGAGGCAGTGCACCATACGCCATCATCCAGTCGATATACTCATGGCCGTCTGCATCGTATAGACGTGATCCTTGTGCATGGTCGATAAACAAAGGATATTTACCATAGTTGGCTGGGCCTCGAGATGGCGAACTGCCGCCTTCGACCATTACTCGAACAGCTCGAGCGAATAACGCTTTCGATTTATCTGTGTTGTACGTCATAGGCAGCACCAGAATACAAGGTAGAGGGCATTAGAGCCTAGTCCTTGGTAAGAAGCACTAGAACACCATTCCGAATCCCTTGGCATACGCTTGGAACTTGGACAGAAGTTCTTGAGCTCGCGTTTCAATTTCATGTGGTTCCAGGCGACTGCAGTTAAACCCCAACTCGTCACGAGCGGTAGTAACAACATTTTCGGTAAACACCACACTTCCATCCTTTTCAATTCGCTCGATTCCATCAAACTTATGAGATTGTTCATTAATATGAATCGCGCCAGACAGCGACAAACCGTCTATTTCTAGCACTGTTACTCCAGACCTTGACGCGAGAACTGGATACCCACCAGGTAGTCCATTTGGCCCAGGAGCATGCAACCGCACGGACCGATCTGACCCAAGAGCGGTAATCAAGCGAACTGCAGAACCAGCTGTCAAAAAATGGGTTGGAGGTCCTTCGGGAAGACTGAATGGCTTCATCAGTAATTCTGCCGCCTTGACCTCTTTAGTTACATCCCGTCCATTATGCTCAACCCTAAGAAAATACGGTACTGCCTCTGGCGAACCATCGAATGCGCATTTCTCAAGCGCGTGATGCCCAACAAGAGCCACCGTCACTTCATCGATTGGTGCTCCCAATTTAGCAGCAGCTAATCCTCGAACTTTTGTCGCGATCTCATCAACATTTCCTATTCCACAGGTAGGAGAGAGACCAATACGATCTAGGATGCAATTTACAACGTCAGGGAAAGGCGCAATAAGGGTAAGGCCGCGATAGTCGGCTGAGTGAAGAATTCGCATTAATGCGGTCGGCAGGCTTAAATGCAGAGGGAGCCATAAACTAAAACCGGCAGACTTAAACCGAGAGGCTTGAGGCGCTGGCAGCTGCCGTGGCAACCACCACGACTGTCGAGTCGCCGTACACACTATGATGTCAGGTGAAATGCTTTGAATCGTCTTAATGGTCGCCTTATGCTCGTCAAGATCAAGATAAATAAAGTCGATGTCCGGGTCGTAACCCTGAGCCTGAGCGCCGAGCTTTGCTAGGTTGCAACACGCTCTGCCATGAAGCCTGTTTCGACTTCCAACAATTAGCCTACACGACAGCGAACTCCTAGCTAACAGCTCAAGTAGAACAGAGCCAAGCCCGCCAAGTCCGACAATTAGAATTGTTAGGTTCATTGCAGATTATTCATAAAGACTGCTAATTCTCTTGCGGATCGGCGTAAAATTATCGAGAACTAGGGAATTAGGGGTAAAACGACAGCGAACTCAAGACCCCTTCGTCAAAGTTTACTACGAGGCGGTGCCATCTGAGAGAATCCACGAAATTTAGCAGCACTCGGGAAAACCTCACGTCTCGATCTGTTTCAAGAAAGGATTCAAAACAAAGAAGAGGATCTTCTCAAGACAGTGACGCGATCGATTTCTATCTAGATCATTTACAGGTTGCGAGACGACTATCTCGCCACACGATAGAAAGCTACAGTCGAGATCTCAGATGGCTTTATCGCTTTGCCGACGAGCAAAACCTTGCAGTCGTTAAATTGAATCGGAAACATTTGGATAATTTGGTCCGAAAAGTAATGGAAACTGGATTTTCTCCACGTTCGGTTGCTCGAATGGTTGCTTGTGTTAGAGGATTCTATCGATTCTTGTTTCTTGATCGGCGGCTTGCCATTAATCCGGCTGAGGACTTGCGAGCGCCGCGCGCCAACACGACTTTACCGAAATATCTTTCGATTGAGGATGTCGAACGATTAATCAATCAGCCCGACATTAAGACTCCTCGAGGACTAAGAGATCGCGCACTCATTGAACTGCTATACGCAACAGGACTGCGAGTGTCTGAACTTGTCTCACTACGACCCGGAGACTTGAATCTTGACTCGGGTTATCTTACTTGCATGGGAAAAGGTCTAAAACAACGGATTGTGCCTATCGGCGGAGAGGCCGTGAAGTGGGTTCGACGCTACATCGAAACAGGACGAAAGATATTACTCGGCACTCGTCGCTCTCCAGTACTATTCGTTAACGCGAAAAGAGGAACCGGGTTAAGTCGGGTTGGATTCTGGAAGGTGCTGAAAGCCTACGGGTTGCAAGCTGGCTTAACTCATGGACTTAGCCCTCACGTGCTTCGACATTCTTTTGCCACCCATCTGCTCGATAGAGGAGCTGATTTACGCACAATTCAAGCGATGCTCGGGCATGCAGACTTATCAACAACTCAAATCTATACCCATATTTTGCAAGCGCGTCTCAAAACAATTTATGAGGAATTCCACCCACGTGCCTAAGAATGGGGCACAACCACACTCACTCGTTTTCCAGCAGTTGACCATCGCGGAAATGGTTTGTTACTGTACCAGGATCCCTATGTGAGCACCAAGACATCAGATCGAGCTTGGAAGACATAATAAAGGTGTGTTTACAATCAATTATCAAAATCATAACGTGATCTGGAAATTTATCGAGAATCTAAGGAGTAAGCTTGATGAGTCGTGAAGGCCACCACCTATTTACATCTGAATCAGTAACAGAAGGTCACCCAGATAAGATCGCCGATCAAATTTCTGACTCAATTCTCGATGCAATTCTCGCTGTGGACCCTCAAGGTCGGGTTGCATGCGAAACGCTCGTGACCACTGGCCTGGCTATGATAGCAGGAGAGATTACTACATCGGGTTATGTAGATTTCCAAACTGTCGTTCGTGACACAATTCGAGACGTTGGCTATACAAGAGCCAAGTATGGTTTCGACCACGAAACCTGTGCCGTTCTCTCAGCAATTCACGAACAATCTCCTGATATCGCGATGGGTGTCGATCCTGGTGGGGCTGGTGACCAAGGGTTGATGTTCGGGTATGCGTGCCGTGAAAGTGAAGAGCTGATGCCCTTACCAATCATGCTCGCTCACAAGCTTTGCAAAAACCTCTCTGAGGTTAGACGGAGTGGCCTACTGGATTACTTACGTCCTGACGGTAAGTCGCAAGTGACCATCGAATACGACGGCATGAAACCGGTCCGAGTCGAAGCTGTCGTCGTCTCAAGTCAACATGCAGAGAATGTCAACGCGAATACTATGCGAGACGATCTCATTCAACACGTTATTCAAAAAGTAATTCCAGCTGATATGCTCGACGCGAATACGAAGATCTATGTCAATCCAACAGGACGATTTGTAGTTGGTGGACCACATGGAGACGCTGGCGTGACGGGCCGAAAAATCATCGTTGATACCTACGGAGGTGCAGCTCCGCATGGTGGAGGAGCCTTTTCGGGTAAAGATCCCACTAAAGTCGACCGTTCGGCCTCCTATATGGCTCGATACATTGCCAAAAATTGTGTTGCAGCCAATCTAGCGACCCGAGCACAGGTGCAACTAGCTTACGCGATCGGTGTAGCTGACCCCGTCTCGGTCTTAGTGGAAACATTCGGAACCAATAAGGTAGACCAAGAGACCATAAGTGACCTTGTCCGCGATCATTTCAGGCTGACACCAAAAGGTATTATAGAAACCCTAGACCTAAGGCGACCCATCTACAAACAGACCGCTGCATTTGGTCATTTTGGTCGCCTAGAGCCTGAATTCACATGGGAGCGGACTGACAAAGCTGATGCGTTACGTGATGCAGCTGGTCTCTAGACACAGACGCTGGTTGTCAATGTAGCACGCTCAGGCACACATCAGATGTTGTTAACTCGCCGACGGATAAGGCGCACCTGCATTCTTGTCCTGGCAATTACGTTAGGCCTATCGCTCCTAACTGCGCCACCAAGTCGCATTGAGATCGAGTCGCTAGAATATCAGACTGGTTTTGAGAGCACGTCGGTCAGCGGAGCCTTTCACGTGCATACTAATCGGTCTGATGGAAGTCTGTCTGTAGAGGAAATAGCAGCCATTGCTGCTGACGTCGGCCTGTCTTTTGTAGTGTTCACAGATCATGGTGATGGAATAGAAGAATCAGACCTTCCGGCATATCACTCTGGAGTGTTATGTATCGGCAGCACAGAAATCAGCACCGACGGAGGACATTACATTGCAGTCGATTTACCGAAGACGCCGTACCCGCTAGGTGGGCAAGTCGCTGGAGTAGTCGAAGACGTCGAAAGACTTGGCGGCTTTGGCGTTATCGCTCATCCAGGATCTAAAAAGTCAACATTCCGATGGGACAATTGGGACCTCAAATTTGATGCGATGGAGTGGTTCAATGTCGACAGTGAATGGAGAAACGAACCTTTATTGCGACTTGTTGCCTCGCCGATTCATTACCTCCTGAAACCTTCCGAAACAATCGCTCAGTTGCTTGACCGACCTGTGGAGAATCTGTTGCAATACGACCGCATCTCTCAACTCCGCAACATCGTAATGTTGCCCGGCGCTGATACACACGGTGCGATCCCTTTACCCGTTCTACCTGATGCACGACTACCTATTGGCGGCTCTTCCTTCTATAAGAATGCTTTCCGTGCCTTCACTCTACGAGTTGAAGTCAATCAAGAATTGTCAGGAACCCCTATTCTTGATGGTCAACTAATTATTGACGCCCTCAGAAAGGGCAGAGCATACACGTTAATCGATGCTTTAGCGTCTCCTGGAGATCTGCAGTTTACAGCCACGAGTGGAAATCAACTGGCCCACATGGGCGAACGCATCGCAACCGACACTCCCGTGCAATTGGATGTGCGGGTTCGCATGCCGCCTGGCGGATTGGTTTTATTGAAACAGAATGGTGAAACCGTAGCCAAATCAAACACAAACAAATTAACGTACGTCAGTGACTCAACATCCGCAGTCTTTCGGGTAGAAGTGCTGTTGCCTGAAATTACCAGTGTCACCGGGATTCCCTGGATTATGTCGAACCCAATCTATATTGGGGAAGAATTCAATAGACCAGAAAATGATTCCGAATCCGCACCGATCGTAATCAAGTCACTGTTTTCAGATAACGCATCCGCCAAAACGTGGCAAGTTGAACATGAGCAACACTCAAGAGCGGCGGTCAACGCCACAGAGTCTATTGATGGCTCTGAACTAGCCCTGCGTTATGCACTGTCAAGCGAAGAACAGGATAGCCCCTTTGCGGCGCTTGTACAGAATGATCTCGACACTCTTTCTAACTACGATCGAATCAGGTTTTCTGTGCGTGGAGATCGACCACATCGAGTATCCGTGCAACTCCGCGCATCGAACTCTGACCGCCAGGAACTGCCGAGATGGCAACGATCTATTTACGCAGGGAAGGAGAAGAGGGAAGTCGTAGTTCGGTTTAAGGACATGGAACCGGTCGGTAGATCGTCCTCGAACCTATTTGATCTTAATGCGGTTAACACTCTGTTAGTGGTCGTCGATACAGTAAATACCGCTCCCGGCTCCTCTGGCGTAATTTGGCTCAATGATGTTCAACTTGAAGGATCGACCCTTCCGAACTAAATAATTCCTTTCGCTTTTAGAATTTCTTTTGTGATGTCAGGGAGGATCAGCATTAGGTTTATATCCATCACATCAGCATTCAGCGCGAAAATCCAAGTGTCGTCTGAAGTCTCGACATAACCCACAAACCAACCAATTGAGCCAGTCCAGCCAGTTTTCGCTCTTAACTGGTAACTACCCGTTGCTTCTCTCAGCATAACGTCCTCTAATTCTTCATAAGACGTCGCTGAATATGACAAGCTCCGACGAATGAGGCGTTTCATAAAATCAACTTGCCCTGCAGCACTAATTTTCAACGAACCATCAAGCCAAAATTCAGTCACGTTAAAAGAGTCATCCAATGAACCAAATCCAGCAGTAGTTAAATGTTTTCTATATCTTTCTGATCCAATTTTCTCTGCTAAGGATTGATAACACCATACGCAAGATGCCATGAACGCACTCTTTAAGGTGTGGTTCTGGTTCCAACTTTCAATAGATCTCGCAGTCCCGTCCCAAACAAATAGTTCGTCTTTGTTGTTGGCTAGGTTCTCCTCAAGCGCAATAAGACTATTAAAGATCTTGAAAGTTGAAGCCGGCGAATAGAACGTCACGGCTCGAGGTTTGTTGTGTGTAAACGATTGATTTGATTCTATTGAAGAAATAACAATCGTGCCGGTCAATTCGTACTTTGAAAATACTTGACCAATGCTTGGATCACCGAACATGGCAGGGAAGTCCAGTGTGAGAGCAAGTAATAAAAGGAGGAGCGGCATACAGAATTTTTACTTCTTAACTAAAAGGAGTCTTGTTCACGTGCGAACTGAAAGCAAGAGGTACCCTGCTCCAGCACAAAACAGAATGTTCGGAGCCCACGCAGCAAGTACGGGTGTGAGCAAACCGGCACTCCCTACTGCACCGAAAATGCTAATGGTAACCCAGTAAACAATTGCCAGAATGAGTCCGACGCCAACTCCATACATGGCGCCTCGTTTTCCGCCCAATACCCCAAATGGCACAGCGATCAACGTCATAACCACAGTAACGAAAGGAAACGATAATTTTCGTTGCATGTCGACCGTCAACTGGACGACATTAAAACCGCTTGTGCGCAGTTCCGCTATATATCGTTCAAGCTCACGATAACTCATCCGTTCCGCATCTGGTTGTTCGGTAACAAAAAACTCAGGAGGTTCTAAAGAAAGGCTGCCTTGTTCCGTCGTTGTGTAGGGCATCAGATTGAGTTTATTATTGAATTGTCGAACCCAGATTGACGTTCCCTCCCAGCCCCCATTAAAGGAAGCTCTGTTGATGAATGTTCTCTTCGTCAATGCCCATTGTTGCGGTCCAAATTCATACTTAGACAGACCATGAATTTCCTCTAGATCGGGGTCTAAATAAGCGTAGTGATAAATGGACCCATCAGGCGCTACAAACCATTTCCGGTTCAACACGTCAAAGGTTTGAGGAGATCCACCTCGAATAACATGACGAATTGCTTCTGCACGCTGATTCGCCGATCCAAGAATTGTTTCTCCAATACCGAAAAGCAAGGCGCTCCCAATCACACCGCAAAAAATAAGAGGAGCTGCCGTCCGATAAGTACTGATTCCACAAGCTTTCATAACTGTCAATTCAGAGCTTTTCGTTAATAGTCCGATGGTAACCAACGTCGCAATAAGCACAGAAATTGGAAGTACGTAGTAAACGTACTGGGGAGTCGCAAACCAGAAATACTCAAGAAGAGTCCCGCCTGATGTCTGACCTTTAAACAACTTATCTGACAAATCAATGAATGTTGCAATATAGAAAATACCGATAAGACCAAAAAAAGAAAGCCCGACAATCCTTAAATAGTGACGGGTTATGTACCGATCTAAGAGATTCAGCTTAAATGCCAAGAACTCAAACGTTCGAGGGGCATGAGTCGATCGCTTACCTCGAAGCTTTAAAAGTGGCCGCGCACAACTTGCTAGAATGCGTTTCAAGAAGAGAGCCAAACGTAAGCTGCCAAGGCGCTCGGTACTAGTTTGACGTCCATACAGCAATAAAACACCTGGAACGCCAAGAAGCACGTTAGGCAACCACATCGCTAAGTGAGGTGAGACCTGACCACCTTTAGCCAAAGCCTCTGCGATATACATGACGACGTAATAGGAAAAAATCACCCCTATGGCCAGAACAAAGCTGGCCAATTTACCATCTTTTCGATGACTCAGTCCCAAACCAAGCCCAATAAAGGCAAACACAAAACAAGCGAAAGGAATAGAAAACTTCTTGTGGATCTCCATTATTGGCCGATGAGGAGATTCTCCAGCATCGCGTAGCCGTTCAGACTCGACTTTGAGCTCGGAAATGGTCATCTCTGGATAGCCCCGCTCGGGACCAATTTCAGGAAAGACAGTTTCTGGATCCAGGGCCATAACCATCCGTTCAAACTCGTGAATCTCGTACTCCTCAGGCATATCAGGAGCCACCTCGTGACGAGAGCCAGAGGTGAGCATAATCGACACCTGGCGCCGATCTTTATTCAACAACATCCGACCTTGACTAGCGACAAAGATTTCTGGGCGTTCTGGATTACGAGTGTCCGCCAGAAATACATCCTGCCAGACCTGACCGTCGACCGAGGCGTCGCGAATGTAAAGAATGATATTAGGGAAGTCTTCATAGAAAACCCGCGGTTTAACCTCATCCTGCGTCCTTGAGGCAATAACCGAATAGGTAATCTCTCTAAACGTTTGATTGGCATCGGGCAGCGCTGATACCAGCACGTAATTTGTAATTACCGCCGTTATACCAGCCATAAGTAAAACCGGGCGAAGCAGCCGCCTTGGACTGATCCCACAGGCCTGTATGGCAACGGCCTCACGATCTCCTGACAAACGACCAAATGCAATCAGAAGACCTATCAACAACGACATTGGAAGCGTTATGCCAAGCGCCTGAGGAACGAGGGTCATCATGAGACGCAGAATCGTCCAACCCCCGACTCCTTTAGTGATGAGGCTCTCAGCCACATCCATTAGTGGAGGGATCAATAAAATGAACGTGAAGACCAGAAGACCCAGCAAGAACGGTGGAAGTATTTCCCTGAGAATATAGCGGTCAAGAATCTTAAACACAGAGGACACCATAACATGGGGAAGCGCAGAAGAGACTCTGGCGTTTCTGGTTCTCGAGATATTTAGAGTCTGATAATGTATATTATGTTAACTAAACTAAATAACAAATAAGACGAAAAACGACCACTTTTGGTTTTATTATCCAATTAGGTTTTGTTCCTCATCCCAAGAAGCACTAGACCCTGACCTAACCCGCTGAGAAACAAAAGAAAGAGTTGCAAAGCTGTTCCAATCGACATCAATACCAAAAACCAGAACGGACTCAGTTCCGCAATTAAGCCTGACACTTTCAAACCGATTGTAAATACCATCACATGAGTTAACAGTACCAGTAATTTGCCAACGATATTCCAGGATCGAACGTAGGATAGCCATCTTTTTGACCAACACAAAATGGTCTGCCAAGTAGCCCTCCCAGTGAAACATCGCCAAACTTACTCACAAGCCAGTTGACGAAAGGCCCATAAGTAAACGCCAAAAGCAGAACTTGGGAGATTACAAAAGTAATCGTTTTTAACGTAAACAGGATTATCAGGGCGAGAAAGCTAATACCGCACACCAAACCAAGAATGATACCCACAACGCACTTTAGAAACAGTTTTAGCCGCCAACTGTACGGATTTCACCTGGTCGTAAGCGTTGGGAAAGGCGTCTTTTAGATTTGCGACGTCGAGTAGGCTGAAGTTGTCTACCAGGGAAAAGTCGTCGTTCTTGCCGGGATCACCGAAAATCCGGTGCGAAT
>CAJXDY010000021.1:0-38259 GCA_913052135.1 uncultured Acidobacteriota bacterium | reverse complement strand
GCTTGATACCAGCCAAAGGTTTCTCGAATCCCATCTTCGACAGAGTACTCTGGTGCCCAGCCCAATACGGCTTTTGCCCGTTTATTGGAAAGAAATTCCTGTTCGGCCGGCTGACCAGAACTCCCATGAACGTCTGGTTCGAGATTGTCGACACCCGCAGCGCGAATAATCGTCCAGACCAAATCAAGGACACTGATCGGAGCATCGGTGCACAAGTTAAATGCCCGACCCCGCACGTCTTCTCGGCTCGCGTGCTGTCCAAGCGTCAGATAACCACTAATGGTGTCCTTCACGTACAAATACGATTTTACGGGGGTCCCGTCACTGAAAATTTGAGGAGCCCGGCCTCGCAAGATCGAGAGGATTGAAGCCGTAACAATATGCGAGTCATGCGGATCAGCGCCACCGTAGGTATTGGTGTTCCGGGCCACTACAACGGGCAGTTGATAAGTGGCGGCAAAGCACCGGGACACGGCATCGGCACACACCTTGGAAGCGGCATACGGATTGGTGCCGTGTAATGGAAACTCTTCATCAAACGGCGAGTCAGCATGTTCGCCATACACGTGGTTGCTCGAAGCCACTACGGTTCCTTCTATCCGATCGCCCGCACGCCTCACAGCCTCGAGTGTCGCCCAGGTACCAGCCACATTGGTCTCGAATGTCGTTAATGGCGAGCGGCCCTTTGGGTCGATGATGGATTGTCCGGCTAAGTGAAAACAGGTTCGGGCCCCACTCTGATCCAACGCACGGGCAACATCATCCACGGAGCACACATTACCCGACACTACACTCACCTGCTCTTCAAGATCGGCGTGTAGCGCGAGGGCTCCAGTAGGGTTCTGATCCAAGCCAACCACACGTGCCTTACGCTCGACCAGGGTTCGAGCCAGCCAAGCACCAAGAAAACCACTGATCCCGGTAATCAGGACCGGACGCGCATTCCAGAAATCACTCATCATCCAGGATTATCAGCTTTCGCTCGCAGGATCAGGTCGCACACTTCACGGACCGCACCCTGTCCACCTTTCGCAGTCGTCACATAATGACTGGCCTGCCTCGGGCCCTCGGACCCGTCTGCCACGGAACAGGCGAAGCCAACCGCCTTCAGTGCTTCCAAATCATTGATGTCGTCACCGATAAAACACACCTCCGTTAGCGAGAGTTGGTGTCGTTGACACATGTCCTTCAAGACATCCAATTTCTGGGTGATGCCCGTATGTACTTCAGCAATGTGAAGTTTTTCGGCACGGCGCGTACTAAAAGCCGTCGATTCAGTCGTGACGATTGCCGTGAGTAGGCCAGCCTCGTGGAGTTTCACAATGCCCATGCCGTCGCGCATGTGAAACCGCTTTAATGCCTCACCTTCTTCCGAGTAAAATACCCCGCCATCAGTGAGCACACCGTCCACATCCATAGCCACCAAGCGAATCCGTGCCGCACGCGTTACGACCTCTTGCTTATTCATGCTGTCTCAAAAGGAATACTGCACTGCCGCCAGTCGATACCTATTAGAACCCTCGGATACACTACGGGACCGGCGCATCTGCTGACCGTACCGGTTCGCCTTTCACACGTTCCAAATCGGCATCTACCATTATGCGGATGAGTGTCGCCAGATCCAGACTGGGTTTCCAATCGAGTATCTCGCGCGCTCGACTCGCATCACCAACTAACCGATCGACTTCGGCCGGCCGCAACAGCGATGGATCAGTTTTGACGTGCGACTGCCAATCGAGTCCAACATGCTCAAATGCAATCGCCACCAAGTCCTTCACTGAATGACTGACTCCCGTCGCTACCACATAATCACTCGGCTGATCCTGCTGAAGCATCAACCACATCGCTTGCACGTAATCCCCTGCAAAACCCCAGTCACGACAGGCCTCCAAGTTCCCCAATTTCAACTGGTCCGTCTGCCCCAATTTAATTCTCGCGACCCCATCACTCACTTTGCGTGTCACAAATTCCAAGCCACGACGTGGTGACTCATGGTTGAACAGGATACCCGAGCAGGCAAACAGGTCGTAACTCTCGCGATAATTGACAGTAATGTAATGTCCAAACACCTTCGACACCCCATATGGACTACGGGGATAGAACGGCGTGGTCTCCGTTTGCGGAACCTCCAGAACCTTTCCGAACATCTCACTTGAGGATGCCTGATAAAAACGGATTGAGGTATCCACTTGGCGAATGGCGTCAAGAACCCGCGTCACGCCTTGAGCGTTAAATTCGCCGGTGAGCATTGGTTGTTCCCACGACGCCGGCACGAACGACATCGCGGCGAGGTTATAAAACTCGTCGGGACGAACCTCGTCAATGACACGGATTAGAGATAACTGGTCCAGCAGGTCAGCCGGCCTGAGTTGCAGGCGGTCTACCAGGTGCTGAATCCGCCATAAATTCGACGCACTTGAGCGCCGAACAATGCCCACAACTTCGTAGCCTTGATCTAGAAGAAACTCGGCAAGATAGGAACCATCCTGCCCGGTGATACCGCTGATTACCGCGCGTTTTGACATGAAGAAAAGCCCTAAGTCCTGTAGATTGTAAGGGGTTCAGCCACAACGGTCAAACGGAAACGCCTACTGGAAGTCGGGTCACACTCATCACAACCTGAAGATGTGATTCCCTGAAATATCATGGAAGGCGTTGCGCGTGTCGACTACGAGAGGGGCCTTACGTGCAATTTCGGCATAATCAAACGCTTTGTGACTGGTTGTCACCAGCGCGCAATCAATCCCACCCTCAAACGCGACCTCTGGGGCCACGGATTCAAGGGCCAAATCACCTTCCTTAAAGGATGGCACGTAGGGATCACTATAGGACACGATCGCCCCACCCCGAATCAGAAGCTTAATGATGTCGAGTGCGGGCGACTCTCGAATGTCACTTACATCCGGCTTGTATGCCACGCCAAACATGTGCACCCGAGCGTTTCGTACAGCCTTCCCCACACTGTTCAGCGCCTCCGTTGTTCGTTCGATGACGTACCGCGGCATGCCGGCATTAACATGGCCTGCGAGTTCGATAAACCGACTTTCAAAGCCGCTTTGTCTCGCCTTCCAACTCAAATAGAACGGATCGACAGGAATACAGTGCCCTCCCAGTCCCGGCCCAGGATAAAACGGCATGAAGCCGAATGGCTTGGTCTTCGCTGCATCAATGACTTCCCACACGTTCACATTGAGGTTATGACACATCAGGGCCAGTTCATTGACTAAACCAATATTGACAGCGCGGAAGGTGTTCTCCAGCAACTTCACCATTTCTGCGACTTGGGTCGACGACACAGGAACAACCGTATCCACGATCTGTTCGTACAGGGCGGTAGCAACCTGTGTCGATGTCTCACCGACACCACCAACCACTTTCGGAATATTCGCCGTCTTCCACGTTGGATTACCTGGGTCAACCCGTTCAGGAGAGAATGCTAAATAAAAATTGTGCCCCGCGCGAAAGCCTGAACGCTCAAGCATTGGCTGAACGACTTCCTCTGTCGTCCCAGGGTAGGTCGTCGACTCCAGGATTACCAATTGCCCTTCCTGCAAATGTTTAGCAATCGCTTCCGTCGCGGCAACCACAAACGTTAAATCTGGATCTTTCGTTTTTCGAAGTGGCGTCGGCACACAAATATTCACCGACGCGACTTCCGTTAGACGAGAAAAATCTACGGTGGCTTCTAGTCGGCCTGATGCGATAACCTCCTGCAACTGGTCCGATGGCACATCTGGAATATATGAATCACCGTTGTTAATGCGTTCGACCTTACTCGAGTCAACATCAAATCCAAGCGCAGAAAATCCGGCTTTCGCAAATTCAACAACCAACGGGAGACCAACGTACCCGAGGCCGACCACGCCGACCTTAACAGTGTGCTGCTTTAACCCTTGGATCAGTTCGTCCAACGCAGGTGACGCCTGCTGCCGTCCGGTTCTCGCTGAGCGTGTAGACTTAGCCATTTCTGTACAATACGGTCAGTAATCCAAGATTATTGACACTAATACGTTACCATGCTTCAATTTGTTGAGTCGTCGGACAGGCCTGCATCTCTTGTCGACTCTCATTGAGCATCCCTGCCGTTTATTGAGATCATGGATTGTGGATTAGGTAAATGATCGGCACTAAGAAAATTGCGGTAGTCCTGCCAGCATACAATGCAGCCAAGACCTTGGTAAAGGTCGTTGAAGCGATCCCTAGAAATATCGTTGACGATGTCATCCTAGTTGATGACTCCTCATCAGATGACACCGTCACGATCGCCAAACAATTAGGCCTCGCCTGCTTTGTCCATCCACGGAACCGCGGATACGGAGCCAACCAGAAAACCTGTTTTCGCCACGCACTCTCTAGAGGTAACGATATCATCGTTCTGCTGCATCCTGATTATCAATACAGTCCAGAACTCATTACCCCACTCGCCCACATGGTGGCATCGGAAATTTATGATGTTGCACTCGGCTCCCGCATGCTTGGCAAGGGAGCTTTAATCGGTGGGATGCCGCGGCATAAGTTTGTAGTCAACAAACTCCTCACGCTATTCCAGAATGCGATGCTGAACCAGCATCTATCTGAATATCATACTGGCTATCGCGCATTCTCAAGTAGATTCCTATCCCAGGTACCCTACGAGAACAATTCGAATGCTTTCATCTTCGATAATGAAATTCTTCTTCAAGCGTTTTATCTTGAATCTCGGATTGGCGAAATTTCCTGCCCGACCCGATATGATACAAACTCGTCTTCGATCAGTCTGCTTCCGGGCTTGATCTATGCCTTTCAAGTTATCAGTCGAACGATCGCCTATCGACTGACCCGCCTTGGTCTTCTGAAGGACAGGTTGTACATGAGTCTGGGCTGATTTTGATCTGCGTCGAACCTTCTTGCTTCGTTAACCTGCAGTCGCTCACGCCAAAAGACCCCGCAAATGTAAATATCTCTGTAAAGCATCCTCCCACGTGGGCATTGAAATCCCTGCCTCGGCTAACTTGCCGGTCGACAACGCACAGAACAGTGGTCGCTCTGCCTTCAACGAAACGTCAGCCATAGAGATCGGACATAATTGGCTTTTTCGTTGCAACAAGTGAGTGACATGTGCAGCGAGATCAAGCCATGTCCCGTGTCCCAGATTGACACAGTGATAGAGGCCTGGGTCAGGAGCAAGTTCGACAAGTCTCCGCGTCGCCTGTGCTACATCCAGTACGTAACTTGGAGACACTGTACGATCGGTAAAAACTTTTACCTCTTGTCCCGCAAGAATGGCATTAATAATTCGATCAACACTGCTCCGTGCCCGCGTACCGCCAAACAGCGATTCGACACGAAGCACGTAAGCCTTTGGCGCATCCGAGGCGAACCATTCACCAAGTAACTTCGATACCCCGTAAACACTGCGTGGATTCGGTTGGTCTGTCTCTAGGTAGGGTGTTTCTCCAGTGCCGTCAAATACGAAGTCAGTGCTGTAATGAACAAAGGTCGACTTCACAATTTCAGCTGCTCGCGCTAACGAACGTACGGCAAAAGCATTGGTCTCGATGGCAGCAAGAACATCGTCTTCGGCATCATCTACCCGATTGTATGCAGCGCAGTTAATAAGAACGTCTGGTTTCAGATCCATCACCAAGGCCAGAACCGCTTGATGATTTGTCAGTTCAACATCCTGCCGAGTGAAACCCATCACATCATGCGACGCGAACTCTTGCACCACAGCACCGCCTAACTGTCCAGCGGCACCCATGACCACAATTCGGAGACGAGACATTCCGTTAGATCACTTATGCTATGCAGACATCGGCCAAGTAAATCTCTCGCACCATCATGCACTCTTCACATGGTCTGCAATCGCGCTAACAACCCGCGTTTGCTGTTGTTCGGTCAGCTCGGGATACATAGGCAACGCAAGAGTGTGTGCGGCGGCCGCTTCAGCGTGTGGTAAAGCTCCAACTGGGTAATTGAGATGCGAAAAGCATTCTTGTAGATGCAACGGGACAGGATAATAGATGCCCGTACCGATTTCCTGCGCGTTCAAATGGGCCCGAAGTTCGTCTCGCTTTGGCACTCGCACCACATATTGATGGTAACTATGCAAATGGTTTGCTGGTAACGAAGGAAGCACGACGTCATACTTCGTAACGCTCGCGTCAGTAAACAAAGACGCATATCGATCGGCACGCTCCCGCCGAGCGAGGAGCCAGTCGTTCAGATACGGTAGTTTCGTCCGCACAATTGCCGCCTGGAGCGCGTCCAGACGAAAGTTTCCGCCGACTGTCTTATGAAAATATTTTGGTTCGGCCCCATGTTTCCTCAGTAATCTGACCCGCCTAGCGAGTTTTTCGTCATTGGTGACAACTAAACCACCGTCCCCAAATCCACCCAATACCTTACTAGGAAAAAACGATATACAACCAGCGGTACCGAGCCCCCCAACTGGACGACCTTTGTATTGAGCACCAATGGCTTGGCACGCATCCTCAATGATCGGTATGCCGGTGGATTCGGCCATCTCCAGAATAGGATCCATATCAGCGCTCAGCCCAAATAGATGCACCGGTAAAATTGCCCGCGTCCGTGAAGTAACTGCTTGCTTAACACCTTCCGGACTGAGGTTGAAAGTGCTGGGGTTGATATCAACAAAGACTGGTGTTGCACCAAGTCTCGCAATCGATCCAGCCGTAGCAAAAAACGAATAGCTGCTGGTAACAACCTCGTCTCCTGGACCGATATCAAACGCCATCATCGTGGCAAGCAGCGCATCAGTGCCGGAGGACACCCCTATGGCATGTTTTACGCCAATCCATGAAGCGAGCTCCTGCTCTGCTAATTCCACTTCGGGTCCCAAAATGAATTGCTGGTGGTCGCAGACGCGTGTGATCGCTGCTAACAAATCGTCACGGATCGTGTCGTACTGAACCTGCAGATCAAGTAAAGGTATTTTGTTGCTCATCTGCCACCCGTCATCAATGGACTACTAACTGAACGACTACCGACCTCGCTCTTTAATTACTTTACGCGTCTCTCGATCGATTTCACGACGTCTCAGAGTTTCTCGTTTGTCGTAGAGCTTCTTGCCTTTGGCCAAACCGATGACCACCTTAACTCGACCCTCTCGAAAATGCATACGCGTCGGAACAAGTGTCATCCCACGTTCAACAGTTTTTCCGATAAGCTTTCGAATTTCACTTTTCTTTAGCAGTAACTTCCGTCGGCGGGTAGTTTCGTGGTCTGCATAGCCCCGATGGCTATAGGAACTGATGTGAATATTGTAAATAAACACTTCCCCGGCTTCGACTCGCCCGTAGCTATCACGTAAATTGACGCGCCCCTCCCGAATCGACTTCACCTCCGTACCCAGCAGCACAATCCCAGCTTCCCACGTCTCGACGATATGGTAATCGTGAAAAGCCTTCCGATTGTCCGTAATGAGTTTCTCTGCGCGTTGGCGCTCAGCCATCATTGTCTTGTGACAGGATCCCGTATAGATTCCGATGCCAGCCGAGCCGCAAGTAGTACAGCCTCAACCATACTGGATGAATCTGCCACTCCTTGCCCGGCAATATCGAACGCCGTACCGTGATCAACTGATGTCCTGATAATGGGCAGCCCAAGCGTAACGTTAACAGTTTCCCCGAATGCTACCAATTTCGCCGGAATCAAACCTTGATCATGATAGCAAGCCACCACGGCATCAAACTGACCCCGCACGGCATTCACGAAAACTGTATCCGCCGGAAGTGGACCGGTAATATCAATGTTGTCGGATCGGCACGCCACAACGACTGGCGAAAACCTCTCGACTTCTTCTTTGCCGAGTAGACCCCCTTCACCAGCATGTGGATTTAGGCCTGCTAAGGCCAAACGTGGTGAGGGAAATCCAAATCGAGGTAATTCGGCTGCCGCGAGACGGATCGTCGTCTCCAGCCGCTCGGCAGTTAAACACTGCGGCACTTCGGCAAGTGGCACATGCACTGTTGCTAAGACAACTCGTAACGACTGTGAATGGAACATCATCGCCACCCGCGGCGCATTGGTTAAATGCGCAAGCAGATCAGTATGTCCCTTCCACGGTAATCCGGCAGCTGCAAATGCAGCTTTGTTAATGGGGCCCGTGACAAGGGCATCGAGGCGCTCTGCTTGAACATCTTCCACAGCCTGCAGGATAGTCTCGTAAGCAACGCGGCCTGACTCGGCCGTCACCTCTCCAGTCTTGAAAGCTTTTAGTGCCTCGTCCGTCGAAGGTCCGTAGATAACAATTTCCGCAACCTCCCGAACCCTCGGATCCAAGGACGATTTCACAGCAATTTCTGGCCCAATACCAGAGGGATCCCCCACTGTGATGGCGATACGAGGCAGACGATCAGTGTGCATCAGTTCACAAAATTAAAGTTGAAACACAAGCCAGTTAGCCACAATTTTCGGATTGGCATTTCGGTCCTCAACCCTACCCAGTGCTTCCGCAACCGCAGAAAATCCATGTATGACGCGATCACTATCGTATGACATCGTCATCCGCTGTAACTCATCTCCAAGATCAGCGTTGGCCAGTACTTTATCATTGACACGAAATGAAAAAATTCCGACATCCCTCAAGATAGACGTCAAAGCTCGCAGCCGACGGACGAGTAAATCCCGGTCCTTGATCGCACCGTCCTGTTTGCTCTTTTTCACAAGCTCTTTCGCACACGCTAAGCGACGCTTGGGAGAATCAGCCGCCGCCAAGGCCAGCAACGTCCGAGCCGCTAGATCGCGTGCACGCAACACCTCATCCGTGTCCGCGTCTAAAGCGGCCTTGAAACTCCCATCAGCAGAAGCCGCAGTAATGTTTGCGTCCGTCTCGCTGTAATTATGCGACCGTACCAATTCAGCTGCAATTTCCGCTGGAGTTAGCGGCCCAAAACGGAATTGCGGACAGCGCGAACGGACGGTTGTCAACAGCGTGTCCGGACGGGCTGAAACGAGTACAAACAATGAAGTTGATGGAGGTTCTTCAAGGCTTTTAAGTAGCGCGTTCTGCGCCTCAGGGGTTAGCTTGTCGGCGTCATCGATGATCACGCAACGACGACGCCCTTCAAACGGACGATAACTTGAATGTTCGATAGCAGTACGAATTTGATCGATTTTAATGGTACCGTTTTCTCCTGGAACGACCAGCAGAACATCTGCGTGTAATTCTCGGTCGATGCGTTGACAGGACTCACACTGGCCGCAGGCATCGACACCGACATCCGACGTATCGCCCTGTACCTCGTCAATGGGATACGCCGAATCGATCTTGCTTGACACCGGCTGTTCACAATTGACTGCCTCGGCCAAGGCCATCGCCGTTCGGCGTTTGCCAACACCGTTCGGTCCCACGAATAACAGGGTGGGAAGGAAAGTCTCCCGCATCACGGCCCTCGACAAGAGGGTCAGGATCGAACGATGACCAGCGATATCTCGAAATGGCATGAAAATATCAAGGTCATCGTATCATGCTAGTTTAGTAAATTAGGCGCAGGCAAGTGTCTTAGTCCGCACCCAAAATTGCACTCTGTTATCCATCGCTTGGCACACATACATGGTTAACGAACAGGCCGAGGTTAACAGCTTCGTGTTCTCGTAGATTGTCGTATAGATTGGCGGGGCCGACGAGACTCGAACTCGCGACCTCCTGCGTGACAGGCAGGCGTTCTAACCAGCTGAACTACGGCCCCGCTAACTTAAAGCCTGGTGGGCGGTACAGGACTCGAACCTGTGACAGCCGGCGTGTAAAGCCGGTGCTCTACCACTGAGCTAACCGCCCGACACACCATCCGACTTCAAACCCAACACAGCATTATAAAGTAATAGTTACCTTTTCGGTTAATTACGTCACGATTCACTAACTGAAACATCATGAAAAATCAGCATCACGCCTCAACCCATCCAGATCCGAAAGGCGAGCAAACCAACGACCATCACTAGTCCAAAAATCGCCCGGTACTCACGGTTGTCGATTGCTCTATCGACACTAAATCGTCGGTCAGAATTAGAGGTCAAGCCGTCAACATAACGATCGTATTCGTTACCGAATCGTTCGCGCAGAACGGCCTCCTCAGTAAGTATTGCAGCCAGTAATGTGACACCCAAGTAAGCAAGCACTACCACCGCCACTAGCACGCTTCCGCAAGCGATAACAAAACCTAAACCCATAAGTCCAGACCCGAGATATAAGGGGTGACGACACCATCGATATGGACCCGATACCGTCACCTCCCGTCCTTTCAGTAGATGACCAGCGGCCCAAACACGAAGGCCCTCACCAGCGCATGCCATTCCCCCACCTGCGGCAAGTGTTATCCAAGTTGGACTTGTCTGTCCTAACACGATAATAGCCAAGACAAAACCTATCGGCACTCTCCATCGGGCAATGGAGAATAGGACACGGTGTGGCGCTGTCGAAGGAAGAAGGTTATTCATTATCACGAACAATTTGTAAGCGCTGCTCGACCGCGTCGATCACATCCACTACAGGAATTGATTCCAAACACCATTGTGACGCTCCGCATCGTCGACGATGATGACAACCACAATCTGAAAAGCGAGAAATTGTCAGATCGCCTGGAGCCCATGGGCCATTTCGTAGCGGATCAGTTGGCCCGTAAATTCCCACGATGGGAGTTTCTACTGCGGCGGCAATGTGCATGGGCCCAGTATCGCCAGACACAACAAGCCTTGCATCCTTAATCAGTGCAACCAGATCACCAATAGTCGTCCTTGGTGCAATCACAGCAGCCCCATTCGAGAAAGCAACCACCGCTTCTGCAAGCGATTGCTCCCCTGGGCCCCATAAGACACCACAACCAAGATTGTGATTGCTTTTGAGCCAGCTTGCCAATTCACCAAATCGCGCCGGTGGCCAACGCTTGTTCGGCCAAGCCGCTCCTGGATTCAAAAGCACATAATCAGTGCTTGGCTGTAAACCAAGTTTGCTCCGAAGCTCAGCGGGTTTGGCCGAAGCAGGAACAGAAATCGGGAATTCCTTAAGTTTAACGTCTGCACCCAAAGCAGCCGCTCCACTTAAATTCTTATCGATAACATGCGGCTTGTTGGACGGTGCGCATACTTCAGTGTAAAACAAGCGAGCAGCCGACTCTCGCAAGTGCTCACGTGAGAACCCAATGATTCGCTTAGCACCACTGACACGTGCCACCACTGCCGATTTCACTAGTCCTTGAAGATCAAGCGCTGCATCGTAGCGCTGCTGCCGCAATTCTCGAAATATTTTCCAAGTTCCAATTATTGATTTGGCTCGCGTTGGCAGGACGATAAGCCGATTAAGTCCCTGAGTGAGTTCAAGGATAGCTCGATTTCTTTCATCAACGATCCAGTCAATCTGTCTATGAGGCCTGGCGCGCTTCAGCGCCGAAATGACAGGGAGCGTATGGACAATATCACCGAGAGAGCCAAGCCGAACAATCAGGATACGCTCGCTCATAATCGCAAAGTCCAACACTCAGTGACTGCCAACATCTCGAACAATGCGGGCAAGTAACTCTCGTGTCGAATGATCTTTTGGGTCACCAACAATTGCTGTTCGACCTCCGTATGACGCAACTAGGCCTACCTCGGGAACCGACTCAACAGTGTAGTCACTACCCTTACAGTGCACATCCGGCTTGATGGCTCGAATAACGTCGGCAACGGTATCGCCAGAAAATGCGAGCACCTTATCCACAACACGGAGCGCTGACACAATCTCGACGCGATCAACAACTGTCAGAATCGGTCTCCCAGCACCTTTTAAGCGACGCACCGATGCATCATCGTTTACTGCAACGACAAGTCGGTCAGCTTCTCGAGAAGCGCCTAATAGGTAGCGCACATGACCAACGTGAAGGACGTCAAAACATCCGTTGGCAAGCCCAACCGTTTCACCAGCTGCTCGATACTCCGCGACACACTTTACCAGTGCATCCAACGTAATAATTTCTCCCACAATCCCTCATACTTGCTTTCTTAATGGTCCGTTGCTTTCAACTACCCACTAGAAAAATCGTGATCGGATTTTATAGCGGCCCGAAGTTCATCACTCGAGACTGTCGCAGTGCCACGCTTCGTAACGACTATACCTCCAGCGTAGTTCGCAAGTCTTGCGGCCTCATAAATTGAGGCGCCCGCGGTCAGTGCCAGCGTGATAGTTGCAATAACCGTATCACCGGCTCCAGTAACATCGGCAATCTCGTCTGTCCCAAAAATTGGAATTTCTACAGCAGGCTTGGACTTCTCAAACAGCACCATACCCCGACTTCCACGCGTGACAAGAACCGACGCCATCTGGGTGCGTTTTAGTAACGCTCGCCCTGCCCGTTTGAGAACGGCATCATCGTCGATGTGTACATCGAGTAATGCTTCAACCTCTGATTCGTTCGGTGTGCAAGCTGTAAAGCCTTTAAAGGCAAGGAGGTTATACCTGGAATCTATTAGAACTGGAATTGGCCGACGGCGCTTCGAACGACCGTGGACGGCTTTTAGTACCGAAGCGGCGAGTGTTGACGTCACTAGTCCTGAACCATAGTCAGAGAAAATTACACCATCACAATCCCGTACGGCACGCAAAACTGAACGACTGAAGGACCGATGGAATGCAGCGTCCAAGTTGAGAGTGGGCACACGATCTATACGCACAACTTGTTGCTTAGCCGAATGCGCACCGCCAGCGAGAATTCTTGTTTTTGTTGGCGTCAAATGTTTGGGCAGTTTAACTAGACCTTTGCTATTCACACCTGGAGCAAAACCCGCAACGGTGCGCCGACCCGCTTCGTCACGACCTATGAGTCCGAAGATGTCGATCCGTCCACCGAGTGTGGCTACATTATTTGCTGCATTGCCAGCTCCTCCGGGGACGATCTGAGTGGAGTCGTAAGAAAGAATTAAGACTGGCGCCTCACGCGATACTCGTGAAATTCTTCCAGAAATAAATTCGTCAGCGATAACATCACCTATCACGACGATACGACGATTTGCTAGTCCGTCAATGAGTTCCAGAAATCTGGTCATGCGATCTTGATTTCCTGGGAGTGCTTGAACTGGCGGAAGTGGATACATGAAAAACCTTTTCTCGCCTACATGGTCACTTGGAGTGTCGCAAAATCCAAGCAACAGCAGTCATCAATTCTGGGGCTGTGTAAGCAACTTCAACGTCATCAGTCAGTTCTCTTGCTGTAGTTTCACCATAACCCGTCCGAACCAGCAAACTTCTCGCACCGACGGCTTGCCCGAGCCGTAGGTCACTCAATCTATCGCCAATGACGAAAGAATGGCTTAGTTCCAACTGTAACTCCTGAGCAGCCTTCCAAAGCATCCCAGCCTTAGGCTTGCGGCAGTCGCACTCAGAACGATACGCCTCAACGGACGCCTCTGGGTGATGCGGACAATAGTAAAACTTGTCGATCGTAGCACCCCCATCACTGAATTTTTGATCGAGAAATCGATGGGCTTCATCAATAAAGTCTTCGTCGAAGAGGCCGCGCGCAACACCAGCCTGATTGGTCACCACAACGACCTTGAAACCGGCTCGGTTGAGTAATTTAACCGATTCTATACTCCATGGGTACAGCGCGATACGATCAAGATGACTGAGGTATCCCACTTCCTCAATTAAAGTTCCATCACGATCGAGAAACACAGTCGGCGCAAGGTGAGTTCCGCTCACGAAGTTGCCTCGACCAATTGTTGTTCAAGCGCTTCAATGACCCGGTCGCTAGAAATGCCAGACATGCACCGATGATCAATTGGACACTCACGGAGCAAGCAGGGCCGACACCGAACCGGGTTCACAAGAATGGTGTGTCGACCAACTGGAGAGGTTTGAAACTCATCAGAAGGACCAAATACGGCTGTGACAGGAATGTCCAACGCAGATGCTAGATGCATGGCACCCGAATCATTTGACAAGAACACTTGGCATTGCGACACAATCCCGATTAACGCGGAAATGTCCGTCATGCCAATAAGATTTACAAATTTCTGAGAACGCATAAGCGTCTTCCGGCCGTCATGGTCAAGCGTCAGTAAGGCGGATTCTATCGCACTTCCAGCATCACGATCAGCGTTGCTACCTACCAGTACGCAAGTCGCATCAATTGATCGGTAAAGGCGCAAGATAACCTCAGCAAATCGTAATGGAGACCACCGTTTCGCATGTCCGTAGGCAGCACCTGGCGCTATACCGATAAAAGGCCCACTGTCTCTTGCAATATTGCGACGATCAAGCAAGTCAGCACCCAACACCTTCATATCTTGGGAAGGTATTAGTCGAGGATTTGTCTTGTTCAAATCAATTCCAAGACCGCGAACAAGATCTTCGTAGTAGTTCACCTGATGACGCTGACCTGTTCCTTCATATTTGAGTTTTCGAATTGCGCGTGACAGGAGCCATCCACGGAAATCCGACTTATAACCCCACCGTTCTCGTATCCCAGCACGATAAACGACCCACGCCGAGCGGAATGAATTCGGAAACAAGATTGCGGTGTCAAAATTTTCTTTGGCAATTGTCGTAATCTCTTGCTTTGTTTCGATAAAGCCATGACCGGACAAACCGATGATTTCATCGATGCCCTCAACCGCCTTGAATAACGGTGCTAGCGCTACTGGAGCCGCGACACACAAGGTCGCCGATGAAAAATGACGTCTGACCGCAGCAGTGGCAGGCAACGCCATAACGATGTCGCCCAACCAATTCGGAGTTCTAATCAGAACACGCATTTCAGTCCCAGCAATCTCCTATTACAGATCAGGTAACTCGTCCGTGACGAAGTTGTTTTGACCCGAAGTAGCCGACTTCCCATCGGAGCTCGTCGTTGGAGATGCACTTATCGTCTGATCCAGGTTCGGCTCAACATCACGCCATCGTCGATGCATCCACAACCACAAATGAGGGTGTTGACGAACGTACGTCTCAAGCACATTGGTACATCGCTGCGTAAACGCTTGCATCTCCTTATCACTGTTATCCTCTGGAGGCTCAACAGCTTGCTCATAAATCATCTGGTAACGACCGCCCTGAAGAGGAAGCGCAAATAGTGGGATCACCTTTGCTCCAGTGCGCGCGGCCAGCGCAGCCAGAGCAGAAGTCGTCGTCGCGGGTCGATTAAAAAAGTCAACATAGATGGCATCCCTGCCCTGTATGTGCTGATCAATTAACATACCTACCCCACCCCCCTCGGCAAGTTTACGCAGCACCCGCCGAAGAGAACCGCGCCGATAAATAACTGAGTTACCTGTCGAAGTCCGAATAGTCTCTAAATACTCGTTGAGAAAAGTGTTGTCTAGTGGTCGCGCCAAAACGGCCATCGGTTGAAACCGTAATGCATGTACTAGTGCCTGTAATTCCCAGCACCCGAAATGTCCGGTGCAAAATAAAATTCCACGCCCTTCCGCCTGAGCTTGCTCAACATGTTCGCTCCCAACGAACTCAACCCGTGCACTCATTTGTTCAGGCGAGAACCTCCAGAACCTTAATAGGTTTAAAACCACCTGACCAAAATGCACAAAAGCAGCACGTGCACAGGCTCGGCACTCCTGTTTGGATTTTAAAGGAAACGCAGCTTGCAAATTCTCTTGGGTCAGACGACGATGCGGTCCGTCAACTACATAGAACACCCAACCCAGTGCACCACCACACCAATTGAGTACGGTCCAAGGCAGTACTTCAACTACGGTTGCTACACATCGCACGATGAAGTACTCGAAGCGATCAGAAAAACCGCTCTTACGGCGCGCCATCACACTGCTTTCTTTTTTCACGCGTTGCGGCTAACTGTGATGTAATCCACGATCGAAAATCCCCTTCTTCTTCGATTTCAATCCTGAGCGGAACGGTCGCAACATTAAACGCAAATGGCTGGTAACGCTCTAATCTGACGTAATCTTTTTCTGTCGTTAAGACGAGATCAATGCGTGAAGCCTTGACGAGTTCAGTAATTTTCACGATGTCATGCTGGGTGAATTCGTGATGATCGGAAAATGCTAGGTTCCGAACTACTGTCCCTCCAAATGTTTGTATCTCAGAGAAAAATCGATCTGGCTGAGCAATACCAGCGATAGCCAGGATACGACTCGAAGCAGATAATTGCACAGGCCTTTCCACAGGGTCTGTCGATCTAGGATTGTCTAATACCCGCTGTATTTGGTAGGTCCGCGATATCTGCAATCTTTCTATGATCGCCTTTTGTGTTCCTGACATATCCCCTGAAACAAGCAACGCGTCAGCCCTTGCGGCAGTTTCCAAAGGTTCGCGCAACTTACCAAACGGAAGCAACTGTGGGTCCTCAAACTCATCACTGTGCATCACGAGCAAATCAATATCACGGTCAAGCTGTAAATGTTGAAATCCGTCATCGAGCAGGTGAACGGAACAACCGAGTCTCATTTCAGCAAGTTTGCCTGCCAAATAACGATCTGGCGCAACGACGACCCTGACACCATCCAGAGCACGAGCAAGCATGAGAGGCTCGTCTCCCGCACGAGCAAGTGAAGCTTGTACCCCCTCCTCGTCACGGACCACAACAACTCCCTCAACAGAATCTTTCCGTCCATATCCTCGACTCAAAATGGCTGGGCGCTCACCTCCGCCCACAAGTAACTTGGCGAGGTGCGCTACCACAGGTGTCTTTCCACTGCCACCGACCGACAAGCTCCCAACGCTAATAACTGGGCAGGCAAGTCTCCGCCGAGCAGTCGCATGTAGGTCGTACCAGCGCCGACGTCGCTTAACGATTTCACCGAATAGTGAACTCAGTACACTCAAATTATTGGTCTACAAGTAATTAGAATGGGATTTCATGTTGTTCTAAGATGTCCCACTTCCGTTGACGATACGAAATGAATGCTACGAGATAGCAGTTTGATCATTGCTAGGCAGCAGCATTGATATTACATCTAACGTAGCATCTTTAGCCCCACGGTTGGCTTCGACCAAGGTTCGCGCAGAAACTCCAAGCCCAGCCTGCCGAACGGGATCGGCGAGGAGCTTAACTAACATGTCTTCCAATTCTTGACCCGATTGAACTTGGCATGCTGCTCCATTTTCGACAAATGTATCTGCAATTTCCTGAAAATTCTCCATGTGAGGACCAAAAAGAATGGGCTTACCAAACACAGCCGGCTCAAGAATGTTGTGCCCGCCAGCATTAACAAGGCTTCCTCCAACAAAAACAACGGTGCCCACTTCGTACACGCGCGCGAGCTCTCCGATAGTGTCTAGAATCACGACATCTACTCTGGGTTCGCAATCAATCGTTAAATCACTCCGTCGCGTTGTCTCAAATCCAGCCTGCTCGCTTAACTGCACAACAGCCGCGAATCGCTCTGGGTGTCTCGGAGCGATAATCAAGAGTGCGTCAGGATTGTTTCTCTTAATTCTACTAAAGGCACGTAAGACTGAGGACTCTTCCCCTTTCAGCGTACTCGCGGCAATGACAACCAGTCGCCCATCAGTGATCCGAAAGTGTCGCAAAACTCGATCACTCGCTGGCAAGCCACTGCGATCCGACATCCGCTCAAGTGAATCAAATTTAAGGCTACCCGTTACAGTTACCCGAGTAGGATCTGCGCCAAGCTCGATTAGCCGTCGTGCTGTTTCCTCGCTCTGAGCACAGAACCTGTCAATGTACGCAAGCACGTGTCGAAACAATGGACGAATTAATCGATACCGAGGGTACGAACGTGACGAGATTCTGCCATTAACAAGAATGGTCTTTACGCCCCGTTGACGACACGCACGCAAGAGGTGTGGCCAAATTTCAGTATCCATCATGATAAAGAGACGCGGCCGAACCAGGCTAAGCGTACGATTCACAATGAAGCCCAGATCAAACGGAAAATAAAACACACCATCAACTCCACGAAGGTTTTGGCGTGCTAATTGCTGACCCGTCATAGTGGTCGTCGACAAAAAGATACGAAGACCGGGATACGTCGCACGGAGTGCTGGGACCACTGCACGTGCTGTCAACACCTCACCTACTGAGACTGCATGAATCCAAACGGACTCTTCCCCATCTAAATTGAATGAAAGGGGTAAGTGCCCCATTCGCTGCCAGAAGCTGCCAACATATTTGCGATACCGTAATGCCTGGTAGGCAAAATATGGTGACACTACAGCGAAAAACGCCAAGGTTAAACAACTGTACGCGAAGTACATGGTGGGAGTGCGCTCGCGCGGAGTATAGCCTGCAGTTTGACGCTACGCAAGAGCGTTAATTACAATAAGTACAGACAAGGAAGTGAACCCGCTTCTCAATCATCAGAGACTGCCACAGGAGACAACTTGATGAGCATTCGCGTCGGAATCAACGGCTTTGGTCGAATCGGTCGAAATATCATGCGCGTCACAATGGGAAGACCGGATATTGAAGTTGTCGCGGTCAATGATTTAACCAACACCGACACGCTTGCTTACCTTTTAAAGTATGACTCTGTCATGGGCAACTTGCCGTCGTCTATTCAGGCGACCGACGGGGCAATCGCCATCGATGACACTCGCGTACAGGTCCTCTCATCTAAGGACCCCTCACAACTGCCCTGGAAAGACCTCGGTGTTGATATCGTGCTGGAATCAACTGGCCTGTTTACAAAACGCGACGATGCCAGTAAGCATCTAGCTGCCGGAGCTAAACGCGTCATAGTAACCGCGCCAGCCAAGAATCCTGATGTAACTGTGGTGCTTGGAATTAATGCAGATTCTTATGACCCCGCAACACACCGGATTATTTCAAATGCCTCATGCACCACGAATTGTCTTGCACCAATAGCAAAAGTGTTGCACGAACATTTCGGGTTAAAGCACGGTTGGATCACGACGGTTCACTCCTATACCAACGACCAACAGTTGCTCGACCTGCCGCATAAAGATCTTCGTCGTGCCCGTGCTGCTGCAGTCTCCATGATCCCAACAACGACCGGCGCGGCTATCGCCGTCGGTGAAGTACTGCCTGATCTGAAAGGTAAACTGGATGGCATCTCTGTGCGGGTTCCTACACCCAACGTGTCGATTGTTGACTTCGTGGGCACATTAAACCGTAGTACGACAAGTGAAGAAATTACTGATGCCTTTCGAGAGGCCGCAAGTGAGAATTTAAAAGGCATATTGGAAGTCTCAGACAATGAACTTGTTTCGGTGGACTTTAAAGGTAATCCTCATTCGTCAATCGTTGACGCGGCCTATACAAAAGTTATGGATGGTAACTTCGTGAAATTACTATCCTGGTACGACAACGAATGGGGATATTCCAACCGTTGTGTCGACCTCGTGGAGTTTATCGCCGCGAAAGGTCTATAGGCATTTAATGGCCACGGTCTCGTATTGCAAAAACAAACGATCACCGACCTCGACCTTGCTGGTAAACGCGTCCTTATTCGCGTTGATTTCAATGTCCCGATCAAGGATGGCGTAATTAGCGACGACACACGTCTTCGCGCCTCCCTCGGAACAATTCAATACGCATTAGCGCAGGGCGCAACCGTCGTACTTGTTTCGCATCTCGGTCGTCCGAATGGAACACCCAGCGATACATTAAGTCTGAAGCCCGTCGCTTATCGACTTGAGAAACTATTGAATCAGCCTGTATTTTTTTCGCCCGAAACTATCGGTACTGCTGCCATCGAGGCTGTCCTTGAAGCCGGCAGTGGTGGAATCGTGCTTTTAGAAAATTTACGTTTTCACTCAGGCGAGGAGAAAAATGACCCTGAGTTCGCAAAAGAACTTTCTTTGCTAGCAGATATCTTTATTAATGATGCATTTGGAGTCGCACACCGAGCTCACGCCTCCACTAAAGGTATTGTCAATTATCTTAAACAGTCGGCTGCCGGTCTACTAATGACCGCTGAATTAAATTATTTAGGTGATGCGTTATGGAATCCAAAGCGTCCGTTCGCTGCAATTCTGGGTGGTGCAAAAATTTCAGGCAAGCTCCAAGTCATTCAGAATCTTCTTTCCCGGGTTGATGCGGTTTTCATTGGTGGGGCCATGGCTTACACTTTTTTCAAAGGGCGTAATATTCCGATCGGCCGTTCACTCGTGGAAGACGAATTGGTCGATATAGCTGCCGGCCTTATGAAAGATGCAGAATCCAAAAAGATCCGCTTTGAATTACCTATTGATCACGTGGTTTCAGAACGTTCTGATGCAGCTGTAGCCATGGACACGCTTGCAGTGGGCGACGTAAATATCGGACAACGTCTTGGTGTTGATATTGGCCCAAGTACAGTGAGCCACTATGCAAAAGGTTTAAGAGACGCTGGGACGGTCATCTGGAACGGTCCCATGGGAGTATTCGAAACACCAGTCTTCTCAACTGGAACAAGAGCGTTAGCACGTGCTGTCGCTGACTTATCAGGTGTTACGATCGTAGGCGGCGGCGATTCAATCTCAGCGGTAAGACAAGCCGGAGTTTTGGATCAGATTACGCATGTTTCAACAGGTGGCGGAGCCGTTTTAGAATTTCTTGCTGGAAAAACACTGCCTGGAGTTGCCGCACTTCCAGATCGAATCACGTCAGATTTCTAGAAAGGACAATACAGTGCGCACGCGACTTCTAATTGCGAACTGGAAAATGCATAAAACCTCATCCGAAGCGCTTTCGTACATCCGTGATTTCCGGAAATTGATTATGCAATTCCACGACGTTGAAATTGTTATTGCCCCACCGTTCACTGCAGTCGGCGTTGTGGCTGAGGCAATAAAAGGAACAGCGCTCGGGGTTGCAGGGCAGGACCTGCATTGGGAAAAACAGGGAGCGTTCACTGGTGCTATCAGTGCCACGATGTTGAAAGAGTCTGGCGCAAACTGGGTCATCCTAGGACACTCGGAACGCCGGCATGTTTTCGGTGATTCAAATGAAGCCGTCAACCGGAAATTGTCCGCAGCGCTAACCGCTTGCTTGAAACCGATCGTGTGTATTGGTGAAACGCTAAATGAGCGGAAAAGTGGAAAAACATTCGAAGTCCTCAAGCGACAAATCACCAAAGGCTTGGAGGGCTTGGCACCCGAACAAATCTCCACAATAGTTTTGGCGTACGAACCTGTTTGGGCTATTGGAACAGGACAAAATGCCTCACCTGAGCAAGCCGGTGAGGTGCACAATTTCGTCCGGGAACACCTGAAAGAAGTATACGGAAACGACAGCGCAGAAGGCTGCAGAATTATTTATGGTGGTAGCGTCAAACCTGAGAACGCGAGCATGCTCGTTTCGCAACCCAACGTCGACGGTGCCCTCGTTGGTGGTGCGGGTCTGGATCCCACGAGCTTTTATGAGATTATCGCAAGAACTCGCGAGGCCGAAGTATAATAAAAAAATATGATGTATTACGCACTGTTAATTGTTTACGTGTTGGTCTGCCTCATGCTGCTGCTCGTGGTCCTTCTACAGCAAGGCAAGGGGGGTGACATGGCGAGTGCCTTTGGTGGCAGCGGCAGCCAAACGGCGTTCGGCACACGTGGAAGTGCTACAGTCTTGACCAGGGCAACGACCGTACTGGGTGTAGGATTTGTATTGGGCGCACTGGTACTAGCCATTATTGGCCGGCAAGGGCCCGGTTCCGTTGTGAGCGGCATTGAAGGTCCAGCACCATTGGATATGTCGGGTTCGCCAGCGCTACCGTTAGAAACAACTGTCCCGGATGATGAACCAGCAACCTCGGGAACGACGCCGACTACCACAACGCAAACACCTCAAGAACCCTAATTGAATACGACGATTCGTTCTACTTCATTCATGCAAGGTAGTCCACACGCGGAAGTGGCGGAACTGGCAGACGCACCAGCTTGAGGGGCTGGCGGTGGCAACATCGTAGGGGTTCGAATCCCCTCTTCCGCACCATCAGTCAAAGAAGAAAAATACCAAACAAGAACCATTTCTACGAAAAAAGGGCTCTGCAACCCTAAGGTAGCAGAGCCCCAAAACAGCCTGCAAAATTGCAGGCAAGGTGCATCAGAATCCTAGACCTTCACAACGTTCTCAGCCGCCGGACCCTTCTGTCCTTGCACCACATCAAATTCTACCCGCTCACCTTCACTCAAGCTCTTAAAGCCGGTGCCTTGGATCGCGGAATGATGCACGAAAACGTCTTTCTCTCCATCATCACGGGTGAGAAATCCGTATCCCTTGCTATCATTAAACCATTTAACAGTGCCACTCATTGCCATCTCCGTACTCCGTTCTGCATAATGTCGGAGTCCGGTCCTGCCGTACTGCCGACTGCTATAAATCGCGGCATCCCCCGCGCAGGTGGCGCTACCTTCTTCGGTAACACCCATTTGTTCAAATATAATGGTCGCCTGCCCTGCGCCAAGTGTCAAGTGCCCAATTCCCCCAAAAAAAACTGGCACCCTTAGAATCCAATTCTGAACGCAAAGGTTGCGACGGATATAATGCGACAGATGTCAATAATCTTAGGTTTTGAACGCCTAATCGATTCAGGCCGCATCCGGGGTCACCGGATGGGCTTGGTGTGTAATCTTGCCTCAATCGACAAGAACTTACAGCATATTTCGACTCGATTTGCGAATGAACCGAGTGTGACGCTCAATGCATTGTTCGGCCCTCAGCACGGCTTCGAATCCAGCGATCAAGACAATATGGTCGAAACCTCCCATTCCCACCATTCCAGCTATGACATACCAATCTACTCGCTGTACAGCGAAACACGCACGCCAACGACAGATATGTTGCGTGATCTTGATGTGCTCGTAATAGATCTCCAAGACGTAGGAACACGCGTCTATACCTACCTGTACACCATGGCAAACTGTTTGCGTGCCTGTCGTCAGCACGATATTCCCGTCATCGTTGCAGACCGTCCAAATCCTATCGGTGGCATAAGCGTTGAAGGGCCTTTACTAGATGAGACGTACTCATCATTCGTTGGTCAGTTTGCAATTCCGCTGCGGCATGGCATGACGATTGGAGAGGTGGCAAACCTTTTTAATGATCATTTCGGTATTGGAGCCAAACTTGAGGTATTCAAAATGGAAGGTTGGACCCGTCAGATGTACTTCGATGACACGTCTCTGCCGTGGATTCCTCCATCTCCAAATTTACCAACACTAGATAGTGCAATTGTCTACCCGGGAAACGTCCTAATTGAAGGAACGAACTTATCTGAAGGACGAGGAACAACACTGCCGTTTGAACTGATCGGTGCACCATGGATTAACGCCGAGCAACTGGTAACGGATTTAAACGCAGTCGACCTCCCTGGCGTTGACTTCCGCCCAACGACCTTCGAACCAACATTCCAAAAACATGCTCAAAGTGTTTGTCACGGGTGCCAGATTCACGTTCACGATCGAACAACATTTAAACCTGTGCTCACAACGGCGGCCTTGCTTCTGGCATGCCAGCAAGCAAATCCGAATTTATTCAGCTGGCGAAAACCGCCCTACGAATACGAACACGTTAAACTGCCAATCGATATTTTGTCGGGTTCAGCACATCTACGCGAACACATTGAGGCGAATGCACCCTTAGCAAAACTTGAAACAGATTGGAACGCTGATCTCTCAAGTTTTGCACCAATCCGTGAAAAATTCTTAATCTACTGATTCGAATCACGCGAGACAATCGGCTTTCTTGAGAAACCCCACACGTTAGGTATTACACACGGTTGCACTTGACTTTGACTCAACTGTCAGAAGTCGATAACATCACGGATCCTAGCGTCGCAGATACGGTTAACTGTACTCCAGTCATTGATTCACTATGGCTCGACACAACGGGATTAGCGTTGAACATTCACATCTGATTACAGCTACGCCGAGTTGTGTACTCGACGCCTTTTTTGATTCACGTGCGCTAGCCACTTGGTGGCATACAACACAGTCAGTCACCGTGCCTGAGCCACTAGGCGTATATGCAGTCGAATGGGAGCCGACGGTCTATCACGATGAGCTCCTTGGTCAGCTGGGTGGCTCCTTTCATGGCACGGTCATGGAATACCGACCTGGCTTTGAATTCTTCGTCGCAGATGCATACTGGCTTCCCCCACAAGGAAACCCTCTTGGCCCAATGGCACTCGAAGTAACCTGCACCGTTGAAGGTCCAGCGACCCGAGTAACAGTGCGGCAGAGTGGTCGGGAAAATGGTACTCGTTGGAAAAAATATTTCTCACTTATCGATCGTGGTTGGCTGAGCGCGCTGCAAGCGCTGTCTACCTACATCGAAAAGAGCAGCGTCTTGGATACAGCATACGGTGATCCGTACATCGCCAGTCCTGAATCGAAAAAGAAGACGATGCTAAGGATATCCAAGCCCAAGTCGGCGGTAGCAAAGTCAAGGCGCCTGAAAAAGTCTTCGTGAACTTCTAGACAGCGTTAAGTCAATTCCAGATATAGGCTGTTGATCTTTGCTTTAATAACCTTAACCACTTGTATAACTATCTTCATATGACTCTCGATTCATGGAAACAGTTGTTGAAGCGAGCTATCAAGAACCACGGAATCCACGACACCGACTCCCTTGTTGAAACGCTCGTTGAGGCAACGGCAAAACTGCGGCAGGCTGACTGGTACAACCACGCCGACACAGACACAGAACAGTTGCCCAAACCAAGCATCACCAAGCCCCTGTAATGAGTAAACCTCTTCCTAACTGCTCCATTGTAGAAATCTCAGCACTTATAAAATCGCAGTCGGTAAAAGTCATCGATGTGGCGGAACAGTGCTTGACAAGAATTTCCAAGCTCAATGATTCTTTAAACGCATTTATTGCAATTTCTGCCAAATCGGCACGAGAGGCAGCCCTTTTTTCCGACTCTGAGATTGCAGCTGGGAAATACCGTGGACCTCTCCATGGCATCCCTATTTCTGTTAAAGACATCATTAACGTGGCGGGAACAGCCACAACAGCCGCATCCCATGTACGGGCTACTACTCCCTCAATAACCGATGCACCCCTCATTACACGACTCCGTTCAGCTGGTGCCATCATTATCGGCAAGTGCAACTTGCATGAATTCGCGTTTGGAACAACCGGAGAAGACTCGGCGTTCGGCCCGACTCGGAATCCGCACGATCTCGAACGATCTCCTGGTGGTTCAAGTGGTGGCTCAGCGGTCTCTGTCGCAACAGGCATGGCGTACGCGTCGATTGGCACTGACACTGGAGGATCAATTCGAATTCCAGCAGCGGCGTGTGGAGTGGTCGGATTAAAGCCTTCCTTTGGTGAGATTCCCTGTGAAGGCATCATTCCCCTGAGTCCCTCATTGGACCACGGCGGCCCAATCACAAGGACCGTGACAGATGCTTGGTTACTATATCGCTGCCTGTCGGAGAACCTAGACGGCAATGCTCCTTCCGCTATCGCATCAATACGACCCGAAGTACGACTTGGTATACCTAGGGCATATTTTCTGGAACATCTCGATTCTGATGTGCGCCGAGCATTCGATGACACGCTCGCTCGACTCACAACGGCTGGCTGTCACATTACGGACGTTGATATTCCGCACGCCGATCTCATTCCGGCAACATACCTTCACATAATTCTGCCCGAAGCTTACGCCTACCATGCACATACCCTGCAGGAATGCCCAAACAAGTACACGAAAGGCGTTAGAACTCGACTGGCCATGGGCCAATACATCCTGGCAGAGGACTATGTCAGAGCTCAGCACGGCAAAAAAGTCCTGCGCGATGAGGTCGACACAGCCTTGACCAATTGTGACGCACTCGTCCTTCCAACCTTACCGATTCCAGCCCCACAGTTCGGGAGAGATGAGGTCAGTCTGGGAGACAAGGTTGATCTGGTGCGCAGTGCGATGCTCCGGTTGACACAACTCTTTAATTTAACTGGTCATCCAGTCCTGTCGATTCCCTGTGGCCAATCTAGTAACAGCTTGCCCGTCGGCTTACAGCTCGTCGGTGTCAGAAACCGAACTGATGAGTTACTACAACTAGCTGCTGCCCTTGAATCTCACATCGTCGGGAATCGTCAGACAGACGTTGCGCAATAGCGCGTTGTCTGAACTAGTTCGAAATCAGGTCCTCATGTTTGATTTCGATGAGTTCTCCTGCATGCAGGTCGGTCAAGCCTGTGGCAATGGAATCGCGATCACCCACGACCACGGTAGTCAATTGATCCGGCACAAGATACTCTTGAGCCACACGCCTGACAGTTTCCAGATCTACCAAATTCACCGACGGCACGACTTGCGTAAAATAATCATCGGGAAGCTGATAAAGTGCGCTGTTCGCAAATCCTTGAACCACTTGCGACGCTGTCTCAAACCCGCGTGGATATCCTCGAGTCAACGCGGCTTTCGCCTGCACCAGTTCTTCATCCGACACAGGCTTAGAATCTCGAATGTGACCAATCTCCTTCAGCACCTCCCGAATCGACTCACTCGTAGCGTTTGTCTGAACACTAAGGGCCGCCATAAAATCTCCCGCATAGCGACAAAATGTAAACCCTGTGCTCACGCCATAGGTGTACCCTTTATCCTCACGTAAATTGAGATTGAGCCGACTAACAAATTGCCCGCCCAAGATCATATTTAACACACGCAGTGCATGATAATCCGGGGTGTCGCGTGACACGCCTCGATGTCCGATCCGCAACTCGGACTGGGCTGCCCCCGGACGATTCATGACGATTAACCTCTCCCGCTGCGTTCCTTCTGAATGCGCTTCACACCGCGTATCAAGGTCTGCCGTCCGAGTCTCAGGTGTGGCGCACCACAGTTGGAATGCAGTCGCCGCCTGGTCCAGTAATTGCTCAGCTGGCATCGCTCCGACGAGAATCAGCGTCGCCTTTGCGGGCTGATAGAACTCGCGATGGAAGTCCACAACGTGATCGCGTGTTAACGTCTGGATCGACGCTTCGGTTCCAGATGGATTATGTCCATACGGATGATCGCCGTACAGGGCCTCGACCATAATTCTGTTCGCGTTGGCGGAAGGTACGTCTCGCGACTGCACTAACTGGTCGAGTCGTAACTGTTTTACCCGTGTGAATTGTTCTTCATCAAACGTTGGACATGTCCCCAGCTCTGCAAGTAAGGTCAACGCTTGACCAGTAAATCTTGAGAGCGACGTCATTCGCAATTGCGTGGCGTCCGCTGTAACGTGGCGGTTAAATCTTGCACCAATCTGGCGGAGGGCCTCCTGCACTTCAAGCGCGGATCTGGAACCACTGCCTTCGTCAAGAAGAGCGGCCGTCAACGAGCCGAGCCCGCCGTGATTCTCCGGGTCGGATGCCGATCCACAATGTAGCAACAAACACGCGCTTACCACGGGCATAGCCCCATGTGCGACGGCCCAGATTGTGAGCCCGTTCGCCAGTGTGTGCTTCACTGGTCGTGGGAATGTAAAGAGTGGATCCGGTCCAATCGGTGGCAATTCGGTGCGATCAACAGACATTACTTCACCTCCGCCCGTTCGGACTCCCGAAGAGCCAGGTCAGGATGGTCATGCGGCACCACGCTGAGAGCCACACGACGGTCCTTGCCAAAATAGCGAGCGGCTGCGCGCTGAATGCTGTCAGGGGTGACGGATTGATACCGCGCGAGGTCGCGTGTAATAAACCCAGGGTCGCCGGTGAACACATTGTACGCATTAAGTTGATCTGATTTCCCACCAAAGCCACCCACGTGCTGTAACGAGTAAATAAAATTCGCTTCGAACTCTATCCGGCTGCGTTCCAGTTCGTTCTGGGTCACGCCGTCCTGCAGGAGGCGCTCTAATTCGACCGAGATCGCGGCGTCGAGTTCAGTCAGGTTATGGCCAGGAGCGGCCGTGGCGATGATTTGGAAGACTGACGACAACTGGCGAGACGACTGGATAGCGCCGACCTCGGTGGCAATGCGCTGGTCTCGAACCAGTGCACGATGTAACCGCGATGATTTGCCAGTCGATAAAATGTCAGCCAGTAAATCGAGATCCGCATCGCCCGCTTCAAACATGGCCGGACTGACCCAGGATAGGTACAACCGCGGCAGTTCGACCCGATCGGCCAGCAGGAGGCGCTGCTCGATCCGAGACGCCGGTGGGCTTTCCAACACTAACTCCGGAGGTTGCGAACCCGCTGGAATTCCAGCAAAGTAGTGCCTCGCTAAGTCCAGCGCATGCTCCGTATCGATATCTCCGGCTAAGGCGAGTGATGCCTGATTCGGGCGATAGTGCAACTGACAAAATTCCTGCACGTCGCTAAATGTCGCCTCCGTCAAATCTTCGACGTGCCCGATGGTCATCCATGAATACGGATGCGACGAAGGGAACAGAGCTGCCGCATTCACCATCCCAGCGAGTCCGTACGGACGGTTTTCATAACTTTGTCGGCGCTCGTTCAACACTACGTCCCGTTGATTTTCAAACTTCTCAGGAGTTAATGCCGGCAACAAGTATCCCATCCGGTCGGATTCCATCCATAACGCGAGATCCAGAGCATTGGTTGGAACAACCTCCCAATAATTCGTCCGCTCACTACTGGTTGAACCATTCAGGAGGGCGCCCGCTTCTTGGAGTGGATGAAAGTACCCTCGATCGTAATGTTGGGATCCTTCAAACATCAGGTGTTCAAAAAGATGGGCAAATCCGGTACGACCTGGACATTCGTCCTTGGAACCAACACGGTACCAGACGTTAACTGCCACAATGGGGCAGCCGTGATCCTCGTGAACGAGCACATCAAGGCCATTCGGTAACGTCTGCTGTGTATACGGAATCTCCATCCGACATGCTCCTTAGAACAGCACCGTCTAAAAAACGCTTGTTTTCCCGCTGATCCAGTTCCGGCGTACCATGAAAACCATAATAATGAGATCTATTCTCAATTTTTGCTTGATCACCAACTTCTTCAGGATTTAGACTATAGAAACGATACTGAGAATAGGTCTCATTATTACCTTCCCCATCGTTAAACTTCTTCAATCAGATCGGAATGCTCAACGTGAATCTACTTCGTCGTCTTCAAAGCAACAGTGTACTAAAACTAGAACGCTTCTCCGCCTGTTTGCCTAGTGCCATATTAGCAGTAACCCTTGTGCTTGGTCTCAGCCAAGTCACTTTGGCAACAGGTCTTTCCGCGCAACAGGCCCCGTCCACAACTAATGATCACCAATCCGTCGACGCGCTCGAAACAGAAATGAAAGAGCTGAGAGAGAAGCTGGCCCGTCTCAGCGTGACCAATCTGAACGACGAAGCCAACGACCGGGCATCCGATGCGGACTCAACTGACGAACTCCAAGAAGACATGCAAGAACTGCAGCGCCAACTCGCGTTACTGGCTGCCGAGGTCGAGCGGCTTCGCAGTGGTGAACAAGAGGAAGCTCTCACCGCCGACCAGGCACGTGCTCTGGGCGTAGCGCCGTCAGCGGCCTCGATCTACGGGCGAGAGGATTCGGGCGTGTCGATCGCAGGATACGGAGAGATGCTCTATGAAAACTACGCTGATAAAACCGAGGCCGGGACTACAAGCGCCAAGGGCGCCAAGCTCGACTTTCTGCGGCACATTTTTTACATGGGATATCGATTCAATGACAAATTCCTATTCAATTCCGAGGTCGAGATCGAACATGCCGATGAAATTTATCTTGAGTTTGCCTACGTCGATTACCAGGTTCGCGACAACCTGACCTTGCGTGGAGGTATGCTCCTAATCCCTCTTGGTCTCGTCAACGAATTTCATGAACCCAATGTCTTCATGGGTGCGCGCCGTCCTCAGATCGAACGTCGCATCATTCCAACGACGTGGCGAGAAAATGGTGTTGGCATCCTCGGAACAGATCCATCCGGCAAGTTCTCCTACCGAGCGTATGTCACGAACGGATTCAATGGTGCGAAATTCAGCACCTCAGGACTCCGCGGTGGGCGACAGAAAGGTCGCAAAACGATGGCCAGTGACATGGGATTTACTGGCCGGCTCGATTTCGCACCGACACCAGGAGTGTTTTTCGGTGCCGGACTCTATCGAGGCGGTTCGGATCAAGGACAATTTACTGTCGATGGAGACACGCTGGACGTAGCCACGACGATCGTCGAGGTTCACGGTCAGGTGCAAGTTCGAGGATTCGACCTGCGAGCCATGGGCGCTCGTGCAAGCCTGGACAATGCCGCCGGCCTCAACAAAGCTCTGGAGAAGAAATCTTCTGCAGGCGTCGCCGAGAGGATGCACGGTGGATACCTCCAGGTTGGGTACAACCTCCTGTCACAGACGAACTACAATGTAGGCCTGACCCCGTACTACCGGTTTGAAGCCATTAACACACAGGCCACTCTGCCATCGACGTGGGTTGCCGATAAAGCACAGGATGGTACCTTCCATACAATCGGCGTTGAATTGAAGCCCGTCCCGAACGTCATTCTGAAGGCAGATTACGAGGTTATCCATAACGCTAAGCAGAGTGGCAGGAATCAGTTCAACCTAAACTTGGGCTATGCATTCTAATCGCTACCCTGCTGTTTACGTCGCGCTCTCGTGCACATTCATGCTGCTCAGCATGGGTGGAGCCAGCGCAGACGCACAACTGACGCGCAGTGAATTACTCGCTAAGGCCTACCCCGAAGCGGAGGCTCAGCTTGAAACAATTTTTCTCACGTTTGAACAAGTTACAACGATTGCCAAGCTGTCTGGCAATCCTGTGCCCTCCCCCGTTATTGCCAGATATCTCATCACTCGGGCTGGACGATTGATTGGGCGCGCGTACGTCGATACACACGTCATTCGAACCAAGCGTGAGAGCCTGTTAATCTCACTCAACCATCTTGGTCAGGTGTTGCGAATCGATGTCACGGCGTTTCTGGAACCCAGGGAATATCAGGCCTCAAGAACGTGGCTCGACCAGTATAACCAGCGCGCACTCAGCGACGACCTGCAAATTCAAAGAGCGATTCGCGCTGTAACAGGCGCTACACTGACCGCCCGCGCCACTAACCAAGCTGTGCGCCGAGTGCTCGCCATTGATCAAGTGCTACAGAACGATATTGAACCATGATGCATATTAAAGGGTCCCTGTGAGTCCGTGGCAAAAATGGTCCCTTCACGGATTGATTCTGGTGAATGCCGGAAGTGGAGTGGCGTACCTGTGGATGCGTTACTTCATCGACAATACCGACCCGTTCAGTGTCATCAATCATCCACTTGAACCGGTCATGCTGCAGGCTCATCTGCTCAGTGCTCCACTGTTGCTGGTTGTGTTTGGTGTTGTGTTCCAATCTCACGTCGCGCAACGCATCGGAGAACACTCTTTGCCGAACCGTCGATCGGGCTGGCTGTCGTTCCTTACCTTCGGCTTCATGACATTCTCAGGAGTGTTGCTGCAAACGCTCACAAACCCAATCCTTCTTCGCCTGACACTCATCGTCCACCTGGCCAGTAGTGGGTTGTTTGTCATTGGATACATTACGCATCTCTGCATTAGCGTCCGCTTGCTTCGCACGACAAGTCGGCCTCCCGTCAGTATGAATGTGTCCTCCTAAGGCTGATACATCTTCAGACTGTAACTGCAGTCGCAGACGCCTGGTCATAGCTGGCTATTGACACCTGGGCAGCTAACTGCGTCGCGGCATGGGACAAAGCCTGAGCTGCTGGGCAGTCAGGTTCGCCGAGCACAATCGGCACACCTTCGTCACCACCGACACGAATGGGCTGGTACAGAGGTATTTGACCCAAATACGGGATCTCGAGTTGGTCCGCAACGGGTACACTCCCTCCTTTACCAAAGATGTCGCTTTCGTGACTGCACTCAGGACAGACAAAATGACTCATGTTTTCTAGTAAGCCAAGAACGGGAATATTTAATTTCTTATACATGTGGACGGCTCGGCGGGTATCTGCCAGCGAGACAGTCTGTGGTGTCGTCACCACCACTGCACCAGCTACTGGCACGGTCTGACTCAAACTCAGAGCGATGTCGCCGGTCCCGGGAGGCATGTCCACAACCAAATAATCCAGTTCACCCCAGTGCACTTCCCGAAAAAATTGCTGGATAATGCCATGCAGCATCGGCCCACGCCAAATGACGGGCGACTCCTCCTTCGTCAAGAATCCCATCGAGACAACGCTGAGACCGTACTTCTCTGCCGGTATGATTTTTTTCCCATCGGTCGACAGCTGCTTTTGCACGCCCAGCATGATCGGCACATTTGGACCGTAAATATCAGCATCCATCACACCAACTTTCCCACCAAGGCGAGCGAGCGCGCAGGCCAAATTCACAGAGACTGTCGTCTTGCCAACACCACCTTTACCAGCACCGACAGCGATCACGTTCTTCACTCCTTCCAAGGGAGCTGGTCCTTCCGGACCTCCCACAGCTGAGCGCACATTCGCGGTCATCTCAATACTGACGCTGGTAACTCCAGCCAGCTGCTGCACCGCGGCTTCTGCTTGTGCCTTCATTTGCTCCTTCACGGGACAGGCGGGGGTCGTGAGTTCAATGGTGAACCCAACATGTCCACCATCTTCAATACGCACCTGTTTAACAAACCCCAAGCTGACAATATCTCGATGAAGGTCTGGATCCTCTACAACTTTTAAAGCCTCAAGAACAGCTGCCTCGTCGATACCTGATGTCACCGCTTCGCTCCCTTCAGCGCAAACACTGCTGGCTCTGAACCAACACTCATGCTATTGAATTGACTGCGACTTGTACCTCAACCGCCGTGGTAGCCGCGTAGTCCGGAGTAATCTCAAACCTAAAAATTGCACCCGAAGAAATTCCAGGTGGCACCATCAACCGGACTTCGGAAGAGCACGACTTCGAACCCGAACCATAACATACTGCGCACAACTCCCCCCAAATTTCACCCCGTCCACCACACAGCACACAGGTACATTGTACCGGAACATCCAGTTGGATCGTAGTTCCGTGGTGAGCCTGTTTCGATGTGATCTGCACATCGGCTTTCAGTGGCATGAGGTTGCGATCCTGATCCACAAACACACATCTTGCACGATCGGCGATCTCCACCACGGAAGGGAAATCAATATCGATCTCATCAGCGACCAGCGACTTATGCAGCGTCCGCTGCATGAGAGATGGATGCACGAAACGTTTCATACCTAATTGGGTTTCGCTACTATCGACGGACCCGACCTCATACGCATGCTGAACCGTTCGCCCGAACCGCTCGCTTTCTTCAGGACTAGACAGTGAGACGCCAAGTTTCGCTAATTGACGATATCCCTGCCGGATCTCATCAGCCTGTGCATTACGAGACACTCCGATCACCCAGTAAGATTCGAGCATGACAATGTACGATAGAAACGAGGGAATGCCTTGTCAAGCGGATTACGCGAGAAGCAGCATCTGAACCAACGCGCGTCACGAGCGTTAAAGTCGCTGAACTGATGGTGGGTATTTTATAAAAGCAAGTTCAAATGTACGAGTGGAAGGAACTGAGACCGACGTAGCAGTTTCCTGCGCCAATCTTGAAGGGTTTTTTAGCGAGCACCAATCGTTAACAAGACTTCACGTTGCAACACCGGATCCAATTCCCCAAACTGGAGAGGTGACTCACACTCATCACAGAGCACTTCCAACACAGCCGGTGGATCTTCATCAGCTATTTCCACCCGAGACCCTTCCATTTGGATAACGTGCATTCTGAGAGTTTTAACCTGAAATTTCTGTTTGTTGCCACAATCTGGGCAAATCAGTGCCATTCGCATTCTCCAAACATCGTCCCTGCGCACCCCAAGGAAAGGGTAATTCTCTAACTCTTTTAGAGTGTATGAAATACCTTACCAGCACGCAATGAAGAACTTGCCAGATCTCTCAGAAATTGACTGTTTTCAGCGTCAGCAAGCCTGCATCACATCGAGTTACTTCCGCATTCCCTATGCAGCTTCGTGATCTAAACCGATACAGCAAGAGGTGTCCTCAGGCTCATTCAAGTTACAATTGATCATTGGGAGAGGAGGCCCTGAATAAATTATGTGTGCAGAAGCGAGAGAAACATTCGACATTCGAAGTGAATTAAGAGGCTCACACTGGGTCGCGTGGCTCCAAAATAGCGAAAGCCAAAAACCTGAGGACGCGGTAATCTTGATTGGAGCAAACCAAGAGCAAGCTGAAGAACGCGCCCGTCGATGGGCCGAACGCAAAGCGACCGGCAGCAAATAGATCTCTCTCCGCAATCCAATCACTCATCTGGCGACTGTGCTACGCACCTCGTAAAATTATTTTTCTGATGCAGGTTGACCTGCATAAATCAGACGCCCCCGCACCTGAAGATCTGGAAAGAACATTCGAGCGGCCTGCAGATACGCCTCCAGTTGGGCACGATCCTCGTGACGAGGCTTGCCTGTCTTAAATTCAACGACAGCAACACAGGTTTCATCTTCTCTCACCAGGCAATCGACCGTCCCTCGCATGACCCGTGGTGGTGCCCCTGGCAGGAAAAACGAAAAGGGCACTTCATGAATGCACTGCTGCTGTAACAGTTGCACCACTTCGTCCTGCTCAGCAATACTTTGATAAAGTGTCACCGCATCACTTAATGCATGGTCGTTTTCATCCAACGCAACGCTTTCGGTCGTCTGCGCAATCTCTCGAAGTCGTCTTCCAATCTCCTCAGGCTGTGTTACATCTGGACGTTGCTGCACAGCCAGTAGTCGGTGCACGAGCGTGCCGAGTAACCTTGAGCTTTTCCCTGCCGTTGAAGAATCCTCAGTCAGAGCTCTATTAGGAGATTCCATAGAGCCGACGACTGACGCGGCAACATGCGGTAGCCGAACTCGAGGACTTAGTGTTGCAAAATCGTTATCACGGCTGGCCACTGTGCGGTCACTGTCAGAATCTCGTCTAGGGATCACTGTGTCTGACGCCCTGCACACCCGAAAGCTATGGGTGCCCTTGCCTTCCACCGTCCATTGCACAGTGTCTTCTGTTTCCGATACCTGCGCGGCTTTCTCGCAGACGGAGAGAAACGTCTCAGGTAACACCTGGGCAATACTTCCTGGCCTCCCCTTCACTACACCTTCGTCGAGCGTTGACGAAAAATAAAGGTAATCTCGAGCTCGTGTGGTCGCAACATAGAGCAACCGTTTCGTTTCTTCCTTGTTTGATGCCGTCTCGTCTTCATCCTCGGGTGTCTTGTACTCTCCCACAGACACCGACGGGTCTCGATCGCCGTGCGCAGGCACTACCCGAACTCTAGTACCGTGACCTCCCCCGGTCCCACGAGCCAAATTCACCAAGAACACAATGGGAAATTCCAAACCCTTGGCCGCATGGATCGTCATCAACTGCACGGAGTCCAATGGTTCCACGAAGGCATTCGGCTCATCATCCATCGAGAGTGTATCGAGGTGATCGGCGATGCGTGCCAATGTGGCATACCCACGATTTTGGATGCGCCGCACCATACTCCTCATTTTTTTAATATTCTCCAGTGCCTGCGTACTGCGGGTTTTCGGCACCTCATACACATAGGCCGACTCTTGCAGAATGCGATCAATGAGATCCGCTGCCGGTACCCGATCCACCAGCTTCAGCCATGTTGCTACAGCGCTGCGAATCTGTTCCAGAATGCGTCGATCGTGATCATCAAGCTTAGAAATCTGTTTCGGACTTACCGGGGCCACAAGGGCACTCGCAAGGCCAGGAGTCGGCCTATCTGTATCGGGTGGCGGTGCCAGATCCTGAAGCGCTGCATCTGATAATCGGACAAATCCGGATCGCAGGAACGCGGCGGCGCGCAAATCTGAATCAGGATCGGCCAAGAATCGTATCAAGGCAAGGAGGTCCTTGCTTTCATCAGCCTCAAAAAATCCCAGTCCTTTATAGACTGCAGCTGGAATGCCTTGATCCGCCAATGCACGCTCAAACTCGCGATGGCTTGCTCGTGACCGGAAAAGAATCCCGACATCAGCCGGCTGAACCGGTCTGAGTTTGTCCGACTTCTTATCCCTCACTTCTCCATCGTGTAATAGCCGCTGAATCTCCTGCGCCACAGCCACCGCACATGGTCCTTCCTCATCAGCGATCGCGAGACCAAGTCTGAGTTGATGATCGTCGGACGTTGACGGTTTTATCTGGAATTGATCTTCCGACCCGTATTTAAAGGCATCGGACCGCCCTTTCTCCTTCTCAATCTCGTCACACAGATGGTTGACAAAAATCAACAGGGGTCGCACTGACCGAAAACTTTTCTTGATCGACATCGTGACATCCTGCTCAGCACGCAACTGACTGATGTGGCGCACCACATCGTCAAACACAAGTGCATTCGCATTCCGAAATTTGTAGATCGATTGCTTCCGGTCACCCACTGCAAAAATGGATGGCTCCGTGGACAAACCAAGACCTTCTTTCCAAGAATCGGTTAACAACTTCACCAGTTCCCACTGCGCCTGGCTTATATCCTGCACTTCGTCGATAAGCACATGGTGGTACCTCGCCTCCAAGCGATATCGACTCCGAGCAAACTCATCCATCTGCCTCAAGAGCTTGAGGGCTCGGTTCTGCAGCTCTGGAAAATCGAGCGTCCCATTGCGCTCAAGTGCCTGGCAATACGCTTTTTCTGTAATGCTAAAGAGGTGACGGAAGCCTCTCGCCTGCGCGCCATTCAGTCCAGCACGAAAGTCCTGACTAATCTTGAGAAGATGTTCTGCAGATTGCTCTACCGTCTTTTGATGGGATTTTCGATCGTCCTCTGCGTCCTCTGAAGGAAACGTATCGGAGGAATAATCATTCCAAAGTCGCTTGCGGGGCGTTCCCGCTTGTGTCAGAAAGTGCGTTTCAATCCGTTCAAGCAAACTGCGGAGTTGGGCTCCTGTCCCAAGAGCTGAACCCCGCAGTCGCACAAGATCTTTCGCCAACATGGCAAAGCGTGGATGGCAAATTGGACCTTTCTCGACAAAACGCTCAATACCGTCTGGCAAGGTCTGGAAAAATTCCTGTAAGGCTCGACGGGTGTCTTCCTCGACCTGTTCGGCGGTGCGTCGGTCTTTGGCACTAAAAAGCCCTTGAGCCTTGCTTGATTCAACACGACGCCTTAATTCTTTGCTGAGAGACTTACGCAATTGAGGCGCTGTCATTTCAGCTAACGTTAATGCGACATCACTGTCCTGTTGTGCGATGCGCGGAGCCTCCTGCATGACCCGATCAAGGGCATCTTCTGTAAACCGATAGATCTCGGTTTCGTCAGCGATCCGAAAACCAGGTTCCAACCCGGCTTCAAGAGGAAACTCACGGAGGAGTCCATGACAGAACGCATCAATGGTATCGATATTAAAATCTCCCAACTTATCCCACAGTTTGAGCCAGCGTTGCTTCCCAGCTTCGGATTCGTCTTCCCGGAGCTTGTCAACGACACGCGTCCGCATTTCTGCGGCGGCTTGCCGAGTAAAGGTCAGGCAGAGAATATTCGCCGGATCCACCTCCACCCGCAGTAGCTTGTGGTAGCGTTCCACCAGCACCCAGGTCTTCCCGGTGCCGGCAGACGCTTGCACGACGACATTCCGCCCTGGATCTATTGCGTTCTTCGACGCATCCGAGTCCGTCTGAGATCTCATTAATGCCACGCCTCCGGGCTGTCAACGTTATTCATAGCGTCCCAGCTCCACCGCGATCATGAATCCTCAACATACTCCTTGCGGCAGACGGTTGAGTAGCCGCAATACTTACAATTAAAGGGCTCCGCCGGGCGAACGGGAAATTCTCGCTGGGAAATGCCATCCACTGCGTCCAAAAACCGCTGCTGTCCATCGTCAAGCGCCTCTGTCAGCGCCTTGCCTCTTCCCACCATCGACTCTGCCAGACCTTCTTTTTTGAACGCAAGGTACTGGGCGTCTCCGATCTTCCATGGCCCATCAGGGCGATCGGCGAGATCCTGTTCACTACATGCGGCATAAATCGGTAACTGAACGGCAAGGTTGCGGTTAGGGGCCGGACCGAGCTTGTAATCAACCACTCGAAACGTGTGGTCCGAAAGCAGGTCAATGCGGTCCACAACCCCCCGAAGAGACACTGAGCGCGTTCCCGAAGAGGATTTGAACTTGAACTTGCCCTTAAGCTTGTGCTCGAGTAACCGGTCAACTACGGCTAAGCCCTGCTCCGCATCGAACCGCAACACTCGGTCGATGAGTCCTCGCTTGGCAATCGATCCTAGGAAGAGACTGCGTTCAAGAGCACGTTCAGCTTGAGGGAGCGGCTTCGCTGTCTCGTGCTCTGTTAAGACCTTCTCCACCACGCCAGCACAGCGCTCCAGTGCAAGATCGATATTCTCGGCGTTAATAGGCTCTCGCCAATCCCTGTAGAATTCTTGGAGTATTTTGTGAAGCCAAGGTCCCTGCT
>CAJXDY010000020.1:0-39378 GCA_913052135.1 uncultured Acidobacteriota bacterium | reverse complement strand
AACCGCATCAAGCCATGGGTGACTGATGTATCACTGCTTCTCGCGAATGCGAGACGCGAAGGCAGGTCCACGTTATTCGAAGGAGCTCAGGGTGCTCTCTTAGATATCGATCATGGAACCTATCCCTATGTGACATCTTCGAATTCGACTGTTGGTGGTGTCTGTACTGGTCTTGGCGTTCCACCATCAGCTATAGATGGGGTGTTGGGAGTCGCGAAAGCCTACACGACCCGTGTTGGGGAAGGGCCACTGCCGACTGAACTAACCGGATCAATGGGCGAAGCGTTACGTGAATCTGGACAGGAATACGGTGCGTCTACTGGACGTCCTCGTCGCTGCGGCTGGTACGATTCAGTGGCTATGAAGTACGCGGTTCGCTTGAACGGGATCGAGGCACTCGCGCTTACAAAGTTGGATGTGTTGGATGAGCTTGATGAGATTCATTTATGTACGGAGTACCGTTATGGTGGGGAGATATTCCGAGAGTGGTCATTCGACTCTGCTGATCTAGCGAGATTTGAGCCAACGTACGAAAAGCTTCCCGGATGGTCGAAGCCCACTCGGGGTGCACAAAATTATGAGGAACTACCAAAAGAAGCCAAGAATTACGTAAGCCGTCTTGAGGAAGTTACGGGTGTTCCAGTCGTGATTATTTCGACTGGTTCTGACCGTGCTGAAACGATTGTTCGTGATGGTACGCTGCTAGATAGTTGGTTGTGATTGTTTGGGTGATAATCGAGGTTTATTGCATCACCGCGCCAGCCACTTCCGTTTCAGTAAATGCGGCTGAGATGAATGGTAACGTTTCAAGATAGGCCGCCATCTCATCCAGAGTCAGTCCCAACTCCTCCGCACGTTCTGTGTCCACGAAGATTTGATTGTCTGCTGGATCGCCATAGAAGAGCACAACCCGGCGACCGTCTGGGTCAAACTGGTCGTGAAGTGTGGAAACGATTTCATTCGTGTAATGACGTCCGCGCCAAGCATTACCTGCTTCGGAAGGCATACCATGGTCGGCAGTCAAAGCGATAACATACCCATCAGCACCTATCTGGGTATCCAGCGTTTGGACCACGCGACCTAACTGCTCATCGAGTGTGGCAAGTGTTGCACGTAGTTCGTGTGAGTTCGGTCCATATTGATGTCCGACATAATCTGGCGTTTTGAAATTTACAAACACCAGATCTGTAATCGCATCTACACCGACCCGTTCGTTTTGTATCATTGCAATAAGCGCATCAACTTGGAAAACCAGGAAAAGGGGAGTGCGCAGTAGTGTGCTTCCTGAAGAAATAGAATAGTCACTCGAAACTTCATCAGGGTTTGTCCAGAGTGTGCTTGCATCTACATCACGCAGATAACTGGGCAGCCGATAGCAGTCTGTGTCACCCAGCCAGCGTGCGGTTGAACCTTCGAACATAGCTAATAAAGTTGGATGTCCGTTGATCATGCAGCCACCATGACCTGCAAGAGGGATGGTTGCTCGTGCCGTTGTGCCTTGGGCGATAATGACCGAGCGACCATGCGTTCGCAGATTCCAAAGGTCACCGAGTGTTAACGCCATAAGGTTTCCTGGCGAATAGCCTGGATACGCACCTGTTGATCGACCTGACACATGATCGAACATCGTGTTCGCTGCGATACCGTGAATCTTAGGGTCAGCACCAGTTACGATCGTTGCATGCCCGACACTAGTCAGAGTGGGGAGATAATTTACACGTGTGTTCTCAAATGACGAACCGTCGTGGCGAAGGCGAGTAATAGTGGGCATCTCGCTCGTGTAGCGATCAAGATAATCCGACCTCATGCCATCCAGGATAAATAGCAAGATTGCGCGAGGCCGTGAGTCAGTTTCTAAAAGTGCCGTGGAAAGGGTACGGCCGGTCATGGATGCCGGTTTGGAAAGATTGAGCAGGCTTGCTAGGGTCGGCGCGATGTCTTGCTGGACAACTGGTTCCATCCATTGCCCTGGACGAATAAAACTAGGACCGAAGAACACTAGTGGAATCTTGGTATCATAGGTCCATGGACTACCGTGCATGAATCGATATTGTTGGTCGTCTGGTTCTAGCACCATCTCACCCTCAACAGGAACAAGCATGATTTGTCCACTGCGACCTGGATAATATGCTCTAGCGAACATCTCTAAGTGTTTTCGTCTTTGGGTTTTAGGGGGAGAACTGTCTTCCGATGGGATTTCTGCTTGTAGAGTCCAATGGTGGGACTTGTCGCCAATGGAATCTTGAGTGTGGTCGAGTTCTGTGTCGCTTCCCGCCTGACCAAAAGTGAGAGAGCCTACAAGGACGAAGGGTAATAGGGTTCCCATGAGCGTAATCTCCTAAATCTTGCCTATTTCTGAGTGTATCACTCCACAGAAATCAACTGTGAAACGCCTACAGATTATCGACATTTGACCGATATTCCATATGAGAGTCCTAATTTGGGGTTCCGGTCTATCGTTGATTGGAATATTGAGCCCCGTTTGCAAGCGTTAGGGGACAATCGTGACTGTTATTCCACCACTCACCGTACTTGTTTACATGAAAGACAGCCAGCTTGTTGCACATTGCCTTGAGATGGATTTTTGCACGAGTGGGCGGTCGCGTGATCGTGTGGTCACGTCACTCTACAATCTCATTCGGACTAGGATACAGAGTGCAGTAGCAAATAACGGACAATTCAATCTATTTCGGCAGGCGCCGCTACATTATTGGAAGCGTTTAGAGCAGGCAGAGCTAATTAAGGGATGCCAGATTGATCTAGGAAGGGAAGCGGTAGCCACCAAGTTTCATTCCCAAAAAATTGATGTGAGAGAATTCGATTGTTGTTGAGAACTGATTATTCGGTTATAGATTCACACTCGACACTTCTTGGTGTGTGCTTCTTGTGTTATTTACGATTCTTGTTCATGTGGCCTTACACTCGTGGATTATAGGCCGCTCTAGTTTAAGTGATATAATTAAGTATTCGGCACGGTAGCAGTCTGTGTATGAGTCGCCTCAGCTTCCCGTAGAGTTTCTCTTGTAATTTGCAGGTGAGACGCGTTCCAGAGAGCTTTTCCGTTACGCATTAGAATGATTTGTGGCGTGGCGTGAGGGATACAAAGTCGCTCACTCACTTCGTTTGACACCTCCCGTTCGGATTGAACCGTAATGAGATAATAAATCGTCAAAGAAGAAGCCTGCTCAAGGTGCTGGGTGACTTCATCTAAAGCCATGGCGCTTAGATCGCAGGAATTGGAGTGTTTAAAAATTAAGACAACCTTCTCGCTCGATTCAGTAATTGCCTTTTCAAAAGCAGTGATACTTCGAAGTGGCCTGAGAGTCTTAGGCATTTCTTTCATCATAGCAGGGAACGGACGATTGTTCGATCCAGGTCTTAGATGACTGCAGCACCCTTAAAGACGCGACGCATTCTTGTTTTCTGGATGCCTTTGGCTGGCACCTGGTTGATGATGGCAGTCGAAGGCCCATTTTTAGCTGCCGTCATTGCCCGCTTACCTGACGCAGCTCCTAACCTTGCGGCTTACGGGGTCGCGTTTGCCTTCGCCATCATCGTAGAATCGCCGGTCATCATGTTGATGAGCGCATCAACAGCGCTGGTTAACAATCGTGACAGTTACCTTGTCTTTCGTCAGTTCACGATCGCGCTTTCTGCATTGATGACCGGTGTAATGTTGATCATTGTTATGCCACCAGTATTTGACACGTTAGCGTCCTGGTTGAATCTACCAGTTGCTGTGGCAAGTCTGACCCATCAAGCGCTGATTTTGATGTTGCCATGGCCAGGAGCGATCGGATATCGACGTTTACTTCAAGGACTACTCATTCGGCACGATATGACTCGTCGTGTTGCGTATGGCACCGTGGTCCGGTTAGTAACGATGTGTGCGACAGCATTCATTGCAGCGTGGTGGTTGTCCATATCCGGGGCGCTTGTAGGCGCGTTAGCTTTATCTGTCGCCGTGGTTGCAGAAGCATTGGCCGTGCGTAGAATGTCGAGGCGAGCAATTCGAGCCTTAATGGACCGAAGGAAGACCGAAGGCCAGCGGTTGACATTGAGCACTGTCGTCAAGTTCTATGTTCCGTTGGCGCTGAGCTCCTTTATGGCAATGGGGGTCCAACCGATGGTAACGTTTTTCATGGGACAGAGTCGGATGGCCCTTGAATCATTGGCTGTTCTTCCGGTGTTAAACGGCTTAACTTTTCTGTTCCGCAGTCTTGGCCTATCGTTCCAGGATGCTTCTATCGCATTGCTTGGCGACCATATGGAACAGTACCGGCCACTGCGAAACGTCGCCTGTACGTTGGCTATCGTCACGTCGGTCTGTTTAGCCGTGATAGCTTACAGCCCTTTATCCTTTATATGGTTTTATGACGTGTCGGGTCTTTCGATTGGGTTGACTGAATTTGCCATTCCCCCACTTAAAATTCTAGTTCTTTTACCTGCGCTGTCTGTGCTGATGTCGTTTCAGCGTGCTTTATTGGTGAACGCGCGAACGACGAAAGTCATCACTTCGGCAACTGCAATTGAGGTGACAGGGATTGCGATGGTTCTTTGGATTGCAATTCATTACTACAATACGATCGGCGTAATGGCTGCGGTCACCGCCATCGTGTTGGGTAGGATTTGCGCGACTATTCTCTTGATGCCGGCATGTTGGCGGGCGACGAGGGATACACCGGTGCTTCATTAATGAGTGCAACTGCTGAGCTGGTTGGTAACGATTTAAACAGGAATACACCAGCGCTCCATTAATGAGTAAAACTGCTTGACTTAGTCGGTAGTGGTTGTAAACGATATTATATTGCGCGTCGTGATTCTTACTGATGATGGAAATAGTTTTACTAACAACGAGAAGGTGACGAATGAAACGGATTTGTGTTTATCTGCTAACGGCCGTTCTAATGTTGTCCGCCGATTCTGTCAGCGCACAGTTCGAAAGTGTTGGTTCTATTAATTTTGGAACGTCTGGTTCAGCCGAAGCTCAACAACACTTCTTGCGCGGCGTTGCTATTCTTCACAGTTTCGGTTTTAAGCAAGCCAGAGAAGAGTTTCAAGCCGCTCAGACAATTGAGCCCGAATTTGCGATGGCTTACTGGGGCGAAGCGCTTTCTTATAATCATCCATTGTTTGTTACACAGGACATTGAATCACCTCGAAAAGCACTTGCTCGACTCGCGACCACGAGGGCTCAGCGTGTTGCGATGGCGCCAACGGAAAAGGAGCGCGGCTTCCTTGTAGCCGTTGAAACTCTGTTTGGTGAAGGTAGCTACACGGAGCGTGCCGTGGGTTATATGGAGCAAATGCGGAGCTTGTATGAGCGTTTCCCGGAAGAGTCAGAGGTCGCAGCTTACTATGCGTTATCAATGCTGAGTGCATCGAATGCGACGCAGGATAAGAGTCAGCGGCTTAATGTGCGGGCAGGCGCGATCGCCTTAAAATTGTTTCGAGACAATCGTAACCATCCTGGTGCAGCCCATTACACGATTCATGCATTCGATAATCCAGTTCACGCACCTTTAGCACTCGATGCCGCATACCGGTTTTCGGAAATCGCGCCCGCGGTATCACACGCCCGTCACATGCCCACTCATATTTTTATCCAGCATGGCATGTGGAATAGGGTGTCGATGAATAATCAATCAGCGTACGATATGTCGCGCGAATTGTGGAAACCTGGAGATAGTATCGGCGATGGTGTGCATTCACTAGATTGGGGACAGTACGGTGACTTGCAACGCGGTGATTATGCTAAGGCAAAGGAATGGATTAATGTTCTCCAAACAATTATCGAAGAAAGTGGTAATCCGGCAATGGGTGTCAGTACGATCTCCAGACTGAAGGCCCGCCACGTTGTCGAGACTGAGAAATGGAAAGTCGCACCGGTCACGAGTGGTTTGCCACCTCATGAACTTCTTGCTATCGGTCTGAGTGCTTCGCGCACTGGTAATCAAGATATTCTCAAACAAGTAGAAACGGAACTGGCAAGTGCTGCGGAGAATTCTGATCGCGGCGGCAATCCCATGGCCCGCAGCCTTGGAGGAAATTACACCAAGATTTCATCACTGCAGGTGAGTGCCCTGGTGAAGGTTTATGAAGGTCAAGCCGAGGCTGCCTTAGCTCTCTTGGATGAGGCTGAGGGAATTTTATTAAGTATGCGTCCACCAAATGGACCGGCATCTCCGATTAAGCCTTTGCATGAACTTTATGGCGAAATACTTCTTGAACTTGGTCAGCCTCGCGACGCCATTGAAAAATTTAATACTTCGTTGCTCCGCTTACCGAATCGTCCACGCTCTCTCTTGGGTTTGGCGCGCGGCTATGCCAAGACTGGCGACTATGCGAATGCTAGAACGCAGTATGCAAAACTGGCCGAAGTATGGTCTGGTCGAGATGATTTTGTTGAGATGCAAGAGGCTCGGCGTTTTTTGGAAACGACCGACGATCAGTGAACCGCATAGCCGTAGCCAGCAAGGCCAGTTGCGTACACGATGTAGAGGCCAATCAGCACCATTCCACCTCGTCTGTCTAAGGTGCCCGATCGGCCAAGTGTTAGACCAAGTGCCGCTATAAACACAAATAGCCATGGATACGAATACCACTGCACGAAATCCGATAGGATAAGTGGCCTAATTGTCCCTGCCAGGCCGACGATCATTGCGATATTTAATAAGTTGGCACCAAGGACGTTTCCCACGGAAAGATCTGGCACACCCTTACGTGCTGCCGAAATGCCGGTTACTAATTCTGGTAACGATGTTCCCATTGCCACGACTGAGAGTCCTATAAGGACCGAGGGGACTCCCATTCTCGTCGCAAGTGAGATGCCAGTGTCCAAGAGTAGTCGACTGCCAATAACGATTAAAACAGCTCCAAGAATGAATCGTAATGCAATATTTATATTGGATCTTCCATTGTCAGGAGGAGCCTCGTCTAAGGAACGTGGTTCCTGATTCTGTTTACGTCTAATGTATCGATAGTCAGCAAAAAGGTACAGGCAGGAAAAAACAAACAGCCCAAAGCCAGGTAGCTGTCCAATGACTTGGTTCCACGAAACGATCACAAGCAGAATAGCTGCGATTCTTACCCACCATGCTTGTTTCCGAAAGACTGCCCGGTCAACCGTCACTGGTAAAATTAGTGCGACTGTACCGGTGACAAGTCCCATGTCCACGATAGCGGACCCGACAGCATTTCCTAATGCAATGCCGGAATCGCCAAGGTAGCTTGCGGTAACTGAAACTACTAACTCTGGAATGGTCGTGGCGAGGCTAACGAGTGTTCCTCCGATAATAAGGCGTGGCACTCGCAAGGTGCTGGCGATTTGTACACTTGAATCGACAAACATGTCGCCGCCTTTAGCCACAAAGGCGAACGCAATTATCAGACCACCAATCTCATAAATCATTCAGGACTCGTCCGCGTAAAGCACGAACTTTAATCTAGTAGTGTTGGAAAGACTCAGTTTCCCGACTTTATGTATTTTGGTATAACCGTTTCGTTGTCAACTGTCGCAGCCGCATTGCTTTGTTAGTGTACCCGACTAACCATATTCCAACAACGGCAGGATATATGGAGCTGTCTAGAGTTTGTAAAGATAATGGATGGTTGGTCTATAATGCGTAATCATCCGGCGTCTATTAAGCTGAGGACGTAAAGTGAAGCGAGGAGATCAGCATTGATCTGGAAGCGACTTTGTGCGTTAGTGTTGGCGGCATCAATTGTCAGCATAGGTTTTCCAGTTATAGGACAATCAAGGATTAATTTTCCGACTCAAGTGGTAGACAAGGTTTTGGTACATGCCAGTTCGAATGAGCTGAAGCACATTCGAGAAGAGCTGATTGCGAGACCGGCGAATATCTTTTCTCCCGTTGCTTCAGAAACACTTTTGCCTCCGTCAGCACCTTGGAATAGACAATTCTTTTCTGCCCAAGAGGGCTCTACGCAACCCACTGAGGATAGTGAATCTCAACAATCTCAAAGAATTGTTGGCCCCGTGATAGCGGCCGTTATTGGTGGCGTGCTGTTCGGCTACTTCCTTAAGCGAAATGCAGGCTCAAGCGGAGGGCAAGTGACCACACGGGACACCCAGGCTGAAATAATTGACTACGCCTTGTTAGCAGGTTCAGTATCAATTTTAGGTACTGGGCTTGTGATGCTCGTGGCTGATCGATGATCCGGCTATAGGTATAACGCTTTCGAATCGCCCTTCAGACCCATCCATCTAATACACGGGTGAGGATTGCGATCGACTTAAGGTAATCCTGAATATTGATGTGTTCTTCAGCCGTATGATCCAGTCTTGAGTCTCCTGGGCCGTAGGCTACGATTGGGCACTGCCAAGCTGGGCCAACCACATTCATGTCGGACGTTCCTGTTTTCAATTTAAAGATTGGTTCTAGTCCTTCTTTTCGAATCTCTCGCAATAGCGAGCGGACTAACGGTGTACGTCGGTCGGCCTTAAAAGGCTGTACAAAGTGTCTGAGTGTCACATTGCCCCATGTGCTAGCTAATGCAGTGGTTTTACTCTTAAGGTCTTCAAGTGAGTAGTTAAGAGGAAGGCGAAGGCTTCCGCTTAAGTTAACCTGATCCTGGAAATGATCCGTCTGTGAGTTGATATTAATCAGATGAGGGTCGACTTGGTCAAAGATTCGTTTACCTTGATTGAACGAGTTACACCAGTCTTCCAAACGTGTCCAGAATTCCGCCGCATGAGCAGCGATGCTTCGATTGGCCGCAGCACTGTGGGCATGAGCCTGTGTTGCGTTAAGATCAAGTGTTACGCGGCCTTTGTACCCGAGTGTGATTCCAGACATGCCACTTGGCTCACCGATAATTACAGCTTCTGGTTGATATTTGTCGATGATATAGTGTGCGCCTTTTGATGTAGGCGCTTCTTCCTCCACGGCTCCTATTGTAATGAGGCGGACATCGTTCTGATGGCTCGCTCGAGCGATTGCTACCAAGAAAGCTGCGAGTGGTCCTTTAGCGTCAACGGTGCCTCGTCCATGCAGTAAGTTCCCTTCAAGACGAGGTTCAATGAAGCCTGGCACCGTATCAATATGGCCGAGTAGTAAGACAGTTCGCTTTCCAGAGCCACGTTCAGCAACGAAATTGCCGGCGTCGTCAGTATGAGCACAAAGACCGGACGCGTTTGCGCGCTCGACTAATAGGGTGACTGCAGCCTCTTCATGTGCGGAAGGTGAATAGGTTGCACACAAATCATGAAGTAGGGCTACTGCCTGTTGATCCTCCATCAGTGACTTGCCCCTTAGTTGAGCACACGCCTTAGTGCGCTCACGACTTGATCGATTTCAGTGGTGTCAATGATTAATGGAGGAAGGAAGCGAAGAATGTTGTTTCCGGCAAGCAAGGCTAAAACGCCTTCATTCATCATATTTCGTGCGAAGGAACCTGCAGGGTGTTTTAACTCGACTCCAATCATGAGTCCCTGACCTCGCACTTCGCGAATTTCTGGATGGTCGATCGCACGTAGTTGCTCTATAAAATACGCACCACGATCAGCTGCTCTCTTGGGGATGTTCTCCTTGACTAAATGCTCAATCACTGCCGTGGCAACAGCGCAGACCAGAGGATTGCCACCAAATGTCGTGGTATGACTTAACTTTGCAAGGTTATCGATTTTATTGTGAAATGCCGTAATTCCAATAGGTAGTCCTCCACCAGCCGCCTTGGCGAGGGTAAGGATGTCTGGAATAACCTCATAATGTTCAAATGCAAACATGCGGCCAGTCCGTCCGAAGCCAGTCTGCACTTCATCTATGATGAGTAGGGTGTCACAATCGTTACAGACTTTTCTTAAAGTGTTTAGAAATTCTTGGGAAGCAGGTCGAACACCTCCCTCACCTTGAATTACCTCAATGATTACTGCTGCTGTATGCTCAGTAATCACTTCCTTCGCGGTTGTGCAGTCATTGAATCGAAGAGACTCGAAGTCTGGCACAAGGGGTTCGAAGGGTTCGCGATTCTTTCTATCCCAGTTCGCACTCAGCGCTCCCATAGTCTTCCCGTGGTAGCCACGCCTGGCCGACACGATTCCCGATCGGCCGGTTGTTGCACGTGCGAATTTGATGGCCGCTTCGTTGGCTTCGGCTCCTGAGTTACTGAAGAAGAATTTAGTCAGAGGTTCCGGTAAAAGTCCTGATAAGCAACGTAATAATTCTGCGCGAGAGTTGTTATAAAACATTTCGTGACAGGTAATGAGTAGTTCAGATTGTTTTTGAACCGCTGCTACTATCACAGGATGTGCGTGACCTAGCGCTGCCACACCTATGCCAGATGTACAATCTATATATTCGTGTCCTTCGGAATCCCAGACTCGAACGCCTGCTCCACGCACTAGCGTGATGGGGCGCTTGTGGTAAAGCCCGGACGTAAAGGTTTGTTCAATCTCTTGAAGAGTCATCACGCCTTGTGATTACAGTGCCATTTCCAGAAAGTGCATACGTAATAGGGGAGTCGACTCTAGCGTCGCCCAATGTAACCCGCGTAACACCGCCTAGCAGCGCTTCTTTAGCTGCAAGGAGTTTTCGCTTCATGCGACCTTTTGCATATTCGAAATATTGATCGATTTCGGATAATTTGATGTCCTTTATGAGTGTTGTTGGATTATCTATTTTCTCTAATAGACCTGGCACATTAGATAAGATCACCAGGTCATCCGCTTTCACTGCTTCAGCAATACGGGCAGCTGCCCTGTCTCCATCGACATTGACTGCTTGGTGTTCACGGCTAATAGCCGGAGGGCACACAGCTAATACATAACCTGCTTGGTACAATAGATGAATCAAGTCGGTATTGACCGATTCGATCTTACCCGTATAGTCGTCTCGGAGTACTTTCTTCTTACCGTTCTCGACAATTGTCAGTGTGGGCTTACGTGCTGCTAACAGGAGCCTGCCATCTAACCCTGAGAGTCCGATGGCTGGCACGTCGTGGCTTTGAAGTATTTCCACAATCATCTTGTTAATTTTTCCACAATAAGCCATTTCAAATATTTCAATCGTTTTTCGATCCGTGTATCGACTTTCATATCCAGACACGGTCGTGACAAAACGTGGCGGATGGCCAAGCCTTTCAGACAAGATGTTCGTTTCATGTGAGCCACCATGGACCAGCAAACAGGAACGACCTTTGTGGTACAGTCTGGCAAGATCGTTACAGACTGTGTCGTAGTAGATACCCTCTCCACCGCCCACTTTGATTATCAACATTGAATATCTGTCACGCTGGCCGTTTACACAGGGTGTAGGCCAGGGAAGTGCAGGCCTGCACGCTCATCCCAGCCGGCCATAATGTTCATTGCCTGCACGCCATTACCGGCAGCGCCTTTCATTAAATTATCGAGAGCTGCAAGCACTACTAATCTTTCACCAAACGGATCGATTTCAAAACCAACATCACAGAAATTAGAACCAGATAATATCTTTGGCTCTGGGTATCGAAACACGCCTCGTGTTTCCTTGACGATGCGAATGAACGGTTCCGCAGCGTAAGCGTTACGGTAAACATTCCAGACGGCCTTGTTGTCTAGTGGTTTTGCGAGTCGCAAATGAGCTGTGATGAGAACTCCTCGAACCAATTCAATGGCGGTAGCAGAAAAGTGCACCGTCGGTTTACCGTGATAAGCAAGTTCCTGTATGATTTCGCCGGTGTGCCGGTGTCCAGTAGCTTGGAATGATCGGACAGCTCCACTGCGTTCTGGGTGATGGCTTGAAGGACTTTCCTTGTTACCAGCAGCAGACGAGCCAACCTTAGCTTCGATGACTACTGGTTCACCATCATTGACAAGACCATTCTTAAAAAGTGGTAAAAGTCCAAGGATTGCGGCTGTAGCCAGGCAGCCAGCACCAGTTACATAGTTCGCATTACGGATTTCGTCTCGTCGAATTTCAACGATACCGTAGACAAACTCGTTAAGGGTCTCCGGACTAGGATGAACGTGGCCATACCATTTCTTGTAGTCGTCTGCTGAACGCAGACGAAAATCTGCACTTAAATCGATTATGCGCGGTGCGACGCACTTTAAGGCTTGAAAACTTTTGGCAAAACTTCCATGTGGCAGCGCAGAAAAAAGTAAATCGCAAGGTCTTAGGTCGTCCATGCGGCTAAACCTAAGAGAAGTGTGACGACGTAGGTTGGGATGGACCGCACTCACTAATCGCCCGGCGTGACGTTCGGAGGTGATGTTGAGCAGTGTTACGTGTGGGTGATCAAGGAGTAGTCGAACTAGCTCACCTCCAACATAGCCGGAGCCGCCTAAGATGCTAATGTTCATAACGTCGCAGTTGCCTTTGCTTCGCCCACGCCAAGTGTATAGGCAACAATGCGTTCATGAATCGGAACTCCCGTTACACTAATACTGTTACGAAATTCCATCGTGTAATTCACTTCATTTACCAACAGCCCTTGGCTCGACTCGAACACATCGACAGCTAGCACTCCTCCTCCAACTGCTCGACTGGCAGCGAGGCAGATTGAGTGCAGTTCATCAGTTACCGGACAGTTTGTTGCATGAGCTCCCCGTGCGGTGTTGGTGATCCAGTGCTCGCTATGGCGATAGATTGCGCAAATCGTTTCGTCCCCGACCACGAACGCACGAATGTCACGATTACCTTTCGGCACATATTCCTGAATATAGAAAATTGAATGATGGTACGAACCGAGTCGTTGCTTGTGTTCGAGAAGTGCTTCGGCAGCATAACGATCATTGACCCGAGCAATTAAACGGCCCCAAGACCCCACCGCTGGTTTGAGGACAACTGGATAGCCGAGTTGGTCGATAGCTTCAAGGGCAGATTCCGGTGTGTAGGCAATCAACGTACGTGGCGTTGGCACGTTGTGCATAACGAGGGCATTACTGGTTAGGACTTTGTCGCCACAGGTGTTCGCAACGTTCCACGAATTAACGGTTGTAATACCACGGTCGTTAAGAATTTTTAACGTATGCAGTGCTCTGGAGTGATTGACTGCACGTTCAAGAACTATGTCCCACGGATGGTTGCGACTATCCAGATCGAGAATAAGTCCGCGATCATCGATTCGATCGAATTTGACTCCCAGACCTCGAAGGGCTTCGAAAATGAGCTTTTCTTCGGTTCTAACAATAGAGCATAAAATGCCCAGACGCATGAAGATTCCTTTCTACTCGCCCCAGTCTTCTTCTTCTTTTGGAGCGTAATCAATTTGTTGGGGATCTATGGCCCGCACTTCGTATTCAGTGCCGCAATCTTGGCAGTCGACTATCTCCCCGATTTCAACTTTCTCGTCTAAAACGATACTGGCATCACATTCAAGACAGTTAGGCATCAGTCCTCCAGAGCAGGAATATAAAAAACCCGCCGAAGCGTGTAAACGCTCGGCGGGATATTGAGTGTGGTGCGTAACGGTTGTTTAACGTTTTGCCCAGCATGTTCCGCCGATGTACGAACGCTTCCGCTTTCGTTTATCGTGCTGCCCGTTGGCGGATGAATCGTATGTTCTAGGCATTGTTAAAACTGCTCGAAAGTATAGAACGCAGTTAATCAGTTGGTCAAGCAAGCGATCGGCGATATTTGAGCAATTATAGATGTCGCACAAACAGCGATCAGCAGGTTTCTGATTGACGAGTCTTCTATTTTTCGTTTGAGGATGTTCTCAGGTTTCTCTTTAAAGCCGAACCAGCTTCTAAGAGGACGCAAACCGCAGAGATTACAATCAAGATATCAACACCGAGCAATAGGAATTGTCTCTTTTCGTATAGATCCCCGAGTTGATAGATAGCTGCTAGTAAGGCCACTGTTGTAACAAATACCATCGGGATTAATGTGTACTTGATCGGCCTTTTGTGTTTGACCAGAATCACGCTTATCAAGAGGAGCGTCAAGCCTGCCAATAATTGATTCGTCGTTCCGAACAGCGGCCAGAGTGCCATTCCGCCTGTAAGGTCGGGGCCACCCGCGGCGAAGGCGAGTGTGAGGCAGGCACCTACAGCGACCGCAGTAGCGATATGAGGGTTACGAAATAATCGTATGCCGTAGATATCACCCCATTCTTGAACAATGTAACGTTGGAGTCTGACGCCAGTATCCATTGTAGTGCCGGCAAATAGCACTGCCATCACCGTCAGAAGCGTTGCAGCGGTTTCATGCCTAAGACCAGAGCCGCTAGAAACTATCGTCGCGCCACCCTGAACGAAGGCCGTGATTCCCCCATCACCAAATTCTGTGTAGACTCCCCGCCATTCGTCAAGTGAGGCAAATCCTGCACTTACGGCAATAATGGCAGCGAGCGCAAGGCAACCTTCTCCAGCAGAACCGAGATAGCACACAAATCGTTCGTCGGTCTCAAGGTCGATTTGTTTCGATGTCGTACCTGACCCGACTAGGCCATGGAACCCTGAGACTGCGCCACAGCCGACGGTTACAAACAAAAGCGGCAGGAGGTCTGGTGTGTTGGCTGGCAGATCCAGATTGAATGCCGGCGCGACAATTGGCGGTCCTGCAATAAAGATTGTGGCGTATACCAGAATTAGACCGACAAATAACTGGATTCCATTGATGTAAGCGCGTGGCTGTAGCAACAACCAAATTGGCAGCAAAGAGGCGATGCTCGCATATGCAAAGAGGATTAAAATCCATTGTGCGCCAGGAGCAAGCCCCATAAGTGTTTGCGGTAGTTCAATTGGGACACTTTCTCCAAGTGGAATAACAGCATACAAAATGACTGTGCCGATTATTGTTGGCCAGAGAATTGGCACCTTCATTCGAAAAATTAGCTGTCCAAGGCCTATGGCGACAATGGTTGCCGCCCATACTGGGATAACACTGCTTGGCGTTGCTTGTAGCGCCCCAGCAATCGAGACTGCGAACACTGCGTTAACCATCAAGAGCAGTAAAAAGATAACAATCATAAAAAGTGTACGAGCTCTTGCACCAACGATTTCTCCAGTTAACGCACCTACTGATCGGGCACGATTGCGGGTGCTTGCCCAGACAGCCCCGAAGTCATGGGCGCCTGCAAAGAAAATCGTGCCAAAAATTACCCAGATGGCTGCCGGCACCCAACCCCAGATGATCGCTATGGACGGACCGATAATTGGCGCCGCACCGGCGACGGCAGTAAAATGGTGGCCCCAGAGAATAATTTTTGGCGTGGGCACATAGTCGATGTCGTCTCGCATCGTGTGTGCGGGCGTTCTAAACTCTGCATCAAGCTGATAGATGCGATCAGCAAGAAATTTCGAATAGAATCGGTAGCCTAGAAAAAGCAGGATTAATCCGGCGGTTGCTAATTGGATAGCAGTCATCTTGAGAAAAACATCATATCGTCTAATAATGGGTATGTTCCATGGCTCACTTCGTTATTTGTATCACTCGGGCCGATTTTGTTAAGGACTTATCAAGGAATTAAATGTTTTTGCATTTGGTGAGGAATGCAACTTACGAGCTGTTTGGACCTATGCAGAGTAAGAGCACACCTCATTAACTGCTTGGAGTCTTCATTCTTATGCTGTTAATCAGTCGCGTTTTTCTTTTGTTGCTTTTAGCAATCCCAGCGAATGCTTCTACCGAACCATTCAAATTGGGCACTTTTGAATACGAAGGGCGAGAGCTTTTGGGAGTCGTCTTGCGTGATCAGCATGTTATCGATCTAGTGATCGCTAACACTTCTATGGAGCGACATAAGCCACTTTGGGTAAAGTTGCCAATGCCGATCGACATGACGGAGTTGATTGGTCGCTACGAGATAGGTTTACGGGACCGCATTCATGCGATCGTCGATACTGTCGTTTCCACGATTGATTCCTCCAACAAGTTGAGCTATGTTTACGACCTTTCGGAATTGCACATCTTTCCACCGGTCAAACCAAAAGTTGTTCTGTCCGCAGCGCTCAACTATCGGGAACACATGACGGAGATGACGACTGGTTTAGCTGCTGAAATGTCTGATGCTAGTGCTGTGGATGCGGCTCCTCAGTCGATGGATCATTTCTGGGAGCGGGAAGCTAGCGATATACGACAGAATCCATATTTATTTAATAAGCCGGCCAGCATCGTGATTGGAGATGGCGATCCAATTTTGTTGAAACCTAAGCGGGAACAAATCGATTGGGAATGTGAATTTGCGATCGTGATCGGGCAACCGGCAAGCCATCTGCCTCTTGAGGAGGCTCGGCAACATATTTTTGGATACACGATAATGAACGATGTGGGTGATCGAGAAGGTCGGGGCGATAATCGCTATGGATCAGACTGGTTGGTGTGGAAAGGGAGTGATTCCTTTGCACCACTTGGACCATTCATTGTGCCGGCTGAATTCGTCGAAGACCCGCACACTCTCGATATCCAATTTAGACTTTCTGGCGAACTAATGCAGGACGCGAATACCGAGTTGATGCAGCATAGCGTTGATGAATTGGTCCAATTCGTATCGAACAACATCATATTGAAACCTGGTGACGTGATCGCAACGGGGACTCCGGGTGGCGTTGGATATGCGAGAATACCACCTGTCTTTATGCTACCTGGAGATGTGGCTGAATGTTCTGTCGAAGGGATAGGAACACTGACTAATCCAGTAATGCGATGGGAAGACGTGATGCCACGTTAACAAATGTTGTAATAACGTAGTAAAGGTGACAGGGATGCATAAATGGGCTTCGACCTTACTACATGGCTGGCGCTATGCTAGTAACTGTGTGATGACGTTGCCGGCGACATCGGTCAGTCGAAAATCACGACCTTGGAAGCGGTAGGTCAACCGAGTGTGGTCGATTCCTAAGAGATGAAGTGCTGTAGCGTGAAGGTCGTGCACGTCAACTGGATCTTCAACAATATTGTACCCAAAGTCGTCTGTACGACCAACGGTCGTGCCTCCCTTGATTCCGCCGCCTGCCATCCACATCGTGAATGCTCTTGGATGATGGTCACGGCCCATAAATTTTGATTGGTTACGGCCTTCATTCATTGCGGTGCGACCGAATTCACCACCCCAGATCACAAGTGTTTCGTCGAGTAGGCCTCGTTGTTTGAGATCCCGTAGCAAGGCTGCCGAGGCTCGGTCAGTTTGTTGGCACAGCTGAGGTAAAGCCGTCGCGATATCATTAGTGCTATCGTTACCATGGTGATCCCAGCCCCAATGATATAGCTGCACAAAGCGGACGCCACGTTCTATGAGCCGCCTTGCCAATAGACAATTATTAGCAAACGAGGATTGACCAGGTTCGGTCCCATACATTTCGTGAATTGACGCTGGTTCTGAGTCAATATCCATGAGTTCTGGAACACTGGTTTGCATCCTGTATGCCATTTCGTAGGAGGCAATTCTGGTGTCTATTTCAGGGTCCGTCACAGTTTTTCGGTGTAACTCATTTAATGTTCTGATGGTATCGAGCGAATTGCGTCGCGCTGGTCGAGTTACACCGTCTGGATCCGTCAGAAACAGTACTGGATCTCCCTCCGATCTAAATTGCACACCTTGGTACACGGAAGGCAAGAACCCGTTAGCCCAGCATGACTTGCCTCCATCAGGATCATTTTCACCTGACAAGAGCACGACAAATCCTGGAAGGTCTCTATTTTCGCTACCTAAACCGTAGGTCAGCCAAGAACCCATACTAGGCCGCCCAATAATTTGATGACCAGTATTCATAAAAATCTGAGCAGGTGCATGGTTGAACTGGGTAGTCTTTACCGACTTAATGAATGCTATATCGTCAACCACATTGGAGAGATGAGGTAGGAGCTCTGATAGCTCTGCGCCTGATTGTCCGTAACGTTTGAAATTGTAAGGAGAACCAAGTAGCTTCGGCACTCCTTCAATGAAAGCAAATCGCTCACCTGCGAGGAGCTCTTCCGGGCAATCCTGGCCGTTCATTTCCTGAAGGATTGGTTTGAAATCGAAGAGGTCTAGATGCGATGGAGCCCCAGCTTGAAAGAGATAGATAATGTTTTTGGCTTTGCTCGCAAAGTGAGGCGCCTTCGCCCCCAGTGGATTTCTTGCCGATTCGCTAGCTTCTGTTTGAAGGGGATTGGCTGATAAGTCTAGACCCAATAAATTCCACAACGCAGCCCCTCCTATTCCGAATCCGGTTTGTTCGAAGAAGTGCCGCCGGGTAATCGTTTGAAGCCGTTGAGAGTAGGACTTACGAGGATAATCGCTCACAGTTACTCTTTCGTGATTGTTTCGTCGAGATTTAACATTACATTACTGAGCATTGTCCAAGCCGCGAGTTCGGTGGTCCTCAAGCCTGGATTCGGTCCACCATCCACTATGTTCCCAGCCGAAACGACGTCGGTATTCAGTCGAGCAAGTTCCTCCCTATAGAATTGTGTCAACGCGTCTAATTCCTTGAGATTTGGCTCACGTGAGAGCACAAGTCGGAAGGCATACCTAATTCTTGCTGCCACAGTAGCGCGAAGATCAGTTTCTCGAAAAATCCGTGCCGCGAGATATTGAGCTGCCTCAAAAAATACAGGGTCATTTAACGTTGTTAGCGCCTGCAATGGCGTATTGGTGTTTATCCGTCTGGCTTGGGTGAATTCCCGACTTGGCGCATCAAAGGTGTTCATGCTTGGATATGGGGCTGTACGGCGAACAAAGGTATAGAGCCCTCGCCGGTACCTGTCCATTCCCTTGCTCATGATCCACTGGTCATCGCTATATGGACGGTTCCACACTCCATCGGGTTGGTACGGATGGACGCTGGGTCCTCCGATCTTTCGGTTGAGTAGCCCACTGACTGCCAGTGCGATGTCTCGAACCATTTCAGCTTCGACACGAAAACGTGGCCCACGGGCTAAGAGTAGATTATAGGGATCATGGTTCTCTAGCGTCTCATTCCCAATAGATGCTTGACGATAGGTCGCTGATGTCACGATTGTTCGGAGTATTTCCTTCAGGCTCCAGTGTTCCTCTATGAATTCGACAGCCAGCCAATCAAGTAAATCTGTGTGGGTCGGTGTGGCTCCTTGGGAGCCGAAGTCTTCGCTGGTTTCAACCAAACCGCGTCCGAATAAATTCTCCCAGAGACGATTAACCGTCACCCGTCCAACGAGGGGGTTGTCATCATCAACTAACCAGTGCGCAAGGCCTAATCGATTTAGTCTTTGACCATCTGGAAAAGGATGTAAAACGGTCGGTACGTCAGCGAGCACCTTTCTGCCTGCCAGTGTAAACGTTCCACGAAACCGCATTCTGGCCGATGGCCGCTCGTCCAGCCCACGTTCACGCATAATCATTGTTGTAGGGATTTCAAGATCGGCCAAACGAGCTTCTAAGGTCTGTATCCGATCGCCAATCGGCTGCAGAAGTGGTGTGAGTGCCCGATGCACTGATGCTAATTCCGAGGCTTCTTTTGCTGTCCGATTGGCAAGGGGCTTTTTAAGTGTCGAGTGAAGTTTTATAGGTACTCGGACAATGGTTGTGGGATCGGTAGCGGTCGTTACTGATAATCTGAAGCGACCAATGTTCCTGCTCGCCCGTTTCATATTGTGTGCGAGACGAACGGTAATGTCGGTGCCTACACCGAAACCGAACGGACGGGTCGGTAAAAACACTGCCTGAGTTTTGCCTTGGGTTTTCGAAGGCGTTTCACTCAAAGCCCAGCCACCAGCTTCTTGTGCTTCACTGAGTGTGCGAGTCACCTCGTAACCGGCTTGCCAGTCATTAGCAATGACGTCAGTTAAGGAAAGGGTAGCACTCAGTGCAGGAGAATCTATTGGAGCAATCACAACATCAAATTTGCTAAGGAAGAAATTACCTTCCTCATCTCTCCCGGGGCCGCTTGCTGGCAATGAAGGGTCTTCGAGAAGTTCCAGGCGGATACCCGTAATACGTCGAATTTCAGTAGTCGCAGTGATGGTGTAAGTGTCCGCCTCCGGATTGAGACCGCTTGCAAGTATTGAGTCGTCTATAAGTCGGGTTAGAGTGGCACCACCTGCTGATTTGTACTCAATCGGAGTCAGGGTAGTCCAAGTATTATGCGCCTGCTGTACCTCGGTTTCCCAAATGTCTTGAGCTGTATCAAGTTCAGGTGTGGCCGTGTCGAGCGTGATACGCAATCTCTCCAGTTCTTCCGATGTCGCTTGGCTCTGGATAGCTTGTTCACTTGTTGGTAGAGTGAGTTCAGGTTCGACTACCCAAGATTCTCCCTGCCCAAGACCATCCGGTTTCTCGATCTCATAATCAGTGTTGTTAAAAAAGGCTAGAAACTTGTAGTACTCCTCGTGGCTAAAGGGATCGAATTTGTGCGTATGGCACTGCGCACAGGCTATTGTGGAGCCTAACCATACGGTTGCAGTGGTATTTACTCGATCGACCAGTGTCTCCCAGCGTGCCTCTTCATCATCCACGCCGCCTTCTTTATTTGACAACGTATTGCGGTGAAAACCTGTGGCAATTTGTTGACCAATCGTCGGGTTGGGCAGCATATCTCCCGCAATCTGCTCGATAGTGAATTGCTTGAATGACATGTCGTTGTTTAATGCTTCTATGACCCAATCACGATATTTCCAAATAGCTCTAGGAAGATCTTTTTCGTAACCGTCCGTATCTGCATAGCGTGCAAGATCAAGCCAGGGTCTTGCCCAGCGTTCACCGTAGTGAGGTGAAGCAAGCAAACGCTCGACGGTTGTTTCATAGGCAGCAGGACTTGTATCGGCAAGAAAAGCATCGAGTTCCTCAACCGTAGGTGGTAGACCTGTAAGGTCAAGACTTAAGCGGCGCAGCAAGGTTGCCGAAGAGGCTTCTGGTGAGGGCGATAGATTTTCACTTTCTAGGGCACTTAGTACGAAGCGATCAATCGGGTTACGTGCCCAGTCGGTAGTGTGAACTTCAGGGAGAGCAGGACGTTCAGGTTTGACGTAGGCCCAGTGGGGTACTTTTGTTGAAGAGGATGTCGTTTTAAAAGAAGTCAGTTTTGAAGAATCGATCCAGCTACGAATAAGGGCAATCTTCTCGGATGATAACGGTGTCTCGTTAAATGGCATTTGTGGAACGTTTTGTCCCAGTAAATGTTTAACGAGCAAGCTTCCTTCGCTCTTTCCAGGGATAAACGCATGTCCATTTATTCCACCAGCTAAGGCCGCTATTTCTGTGTCGAGTCGTAGCTCTGCCTCCTGAATGTCTGGTCCGTGACATGTTGTGCAGGAGGTTTCGAAGATTGGAAAAATGTCACGATTAAATTCGACTACATCTACTTGGACTGGCCGAGGTGAATTGTGTAGGTGATTAGAATCAACTGCATTAAGGATGAGAGATGCGAAGACTATGAGGGTCAGCGTAGAACAGGGCAGTCGTAACCTCGACGAATGGTGAAACAAGTTGTTTTCCGTTCGGTTTTTAATAGCTCGTGCCAATTAATTGCTGAAGCGCGTCCAAGTTTCTGCCGATCCACTCCTCAATCATGGCTGCGGCGTTCTCACCTGGCCCTCGCAACCTGTCATCTTTTGCGCCTAGAAAATCCGTCGTGAAAACCATGTTGGGAATTACCAAGCGTGCGAGGATAACGTCTTCTCGCACAGTACTTGATACTGTTCCTTGAGTGTCTCCGTCTCGAAAGATGTTGGCGCCTTTAATGGTTCCTCTGACTTCTGTGGCCACAATTTCCAGCATAATGTCAGCTTCTTGCTCTGTTTCGACAACTTGCATAAGTTGCCGTCTCTCGTCTGTTCGCTGGAGTCCTTCAGTCAGTTGTTCGATCGCGTTAGGACCTTGTCTTGAACTGTAACTGTATTGGCTGCCTTCTTCTGCGAAGGCTAAAGGCGCAAATTCCCATTCCCCTGCCGGAAGGTTGAGATCAATCGGTCCATTGTTTGATTCATCCGCCGAAAATATATAGACGTGAATTCTGTCAAGCTCACCATCTTGAGCTACTGCTGGTGCACTCAGTCCAAGAACCAGACTAGTTGTTAGAAATATGAATACCGACGAAGTGAAGTAGCACGCTCTCATGGCGTCTCCTATTGATTGACATGGCGTTTATCCGAAATCAAGAGATCGAAATGAGTATATCAGGAGCCGTTGTACTAGAAAACATTTAAGGAATCACTAAAAACTGCACAGGAAAGCTCGGTTAAACTTCATGGTAAAGCGCTTAGAAATGCTGAAATTTCGTCTGCGTCGTTGTATAGCGAAGGGGATATTCTAAGCGCTCCTCTGCGGACACCAAGTTGGATCCCCGCCTGCTGTAATCGACTGTCTATTTCAGATGCCGATATTGTGGGATGCTGGAATGTTACGATGCCTGAGCGTTCGGATGGCTTTATTGAACTGCATATAAGGTAACCTTTCGCGGAGAGTCCTTCTATCGCGAGCGAGGTCAATTCAAGGATGTGTGTTTCGATTGATGACATACCCAGTTCAAGGAGTATTTCAATGGAAGCATTGAGTCCCCATAGACCTGGAAAATTTACCAAAGCTTCTTCGAAGCGGGCAGCCCCAGGCCGCCAGTCAAGAGAAAAGTCTGCGTGGTCCAACGGCTTATCCACCGTGTGATATCCAACTGTTGGTGGTCGTAAGTAATTTAGTGATGATTCCCGGCAATAAAAAATACCTGTCCCGATTGGAGACAAGAGCCACTTGTGTCCGCCTGCGGACAAGAAATCAATGTGATATTGCGACACATCAAAATCAAGTGCGCCAATGTGTTGGATTGCATCAATATTTAAGAGCACATTACGTTGTTGGCAAATATCGCTGAGTTGTTCGAGATCGACTCGGTAGCCGTTTGAGAACTGAACGGAGCTGATCGATACGAGGCGAGTTCTGGAGTTCATCAGATTTACAAAATCGTCCAGACATATCTCTCCATTGCAAGGTTCGACTGATTGGACTTCGACACCACGGGGTTGAAGATTAAGCCAAGGATAAACGTTTGAAGGGTATTCAATGCTTGAGATAATAACATTGTCTCCAGCTCGCCAATCGAGTCCATTAGCCACGAGTGATAACCCTTGAGTCGTATTTGGGACGAAGGCAATTTCCGATGACCTCGCACCTAGTAATCTGGCGATTCGAGGCTTGATAACTTCATCAGCTTGTTGGCACCAATTTGAATAGTTGAGACGACCATTTTCTTGAACATCTGTCATAAAGGTATTTACCGCGCTCGTGACATCAGTCGAGCAAGGACCAATGGATGCGTTATTTAGATAAATACAGTTGTGCTTAATCGGAAATGTCTTTTGGATCTCCTGGATATGTCTAGGCATGTGCGAAATTTCTTAATTGTTTAACACGGTGGTCGGCAGCCAGAGAGCTATGGAAGGAACCAGAGCCACCAGGAGTGTTGCAATTAAAAGGACTAGATAAAATGGCCACAAAGCTTTCACTAAGGCGATCATGCGGATATTGGTCGTGGCCATGACCGTGTACAGCACTAGCCCAACGGGTGGAGTTAGAGATCCAATCATAATTGTAAGGACGACCACAACGCCAAGATGAATTGGATCTATGTTGTACTGGGCAGCTAGTACAAGAAAAGTTGGTACTGTGATCAATTGTGCAGGGATGCCCTCCAAGAACATACCAATTACGAGCATCGTGATAATGATGAATATCATTACAGTTGTTTGACTATCAGCGAATCCTGAAACAAACGCTAAGATTAAGTCTGGGACATCTTTTACAACCACAATCCATCCAAAAATCATACTGACGGCGATAATGAAAAGAGTTGCTGAAGTTGTACGTGCTGTATCTCGAATTGCGCATGCCAAATCGGTCGCTGTAAATCTCGCATCGGTCGAACCGATGAGCAGGACATAAAACACGACCACCACACCAGCCTCGGTTGGAGTAAAAATTCCGAATAAAATACCGCCGACGAGAATTATGGGAGCTAATAGAGGCCAAATGGCACGACGAATGGCATGGCGTGTTTCGGTCATCGTGGCCCGTGGCATTGAAGGAGCAGTGGAACCACTCCGACAGAGGATCATGATGATTGTCATTAATAGTGCCGCCATCAGAAGTCCAGGTATAAGGCCTGCTAGAAAAAGTGCAGCGACGGATTCTTGAGCAATGAAAGCGTAGATCACCATCGCAATTGATGGAGGTACAACGGGACCAATGGTGGCTGAAGCTGCGGTTACGGCAGCGCTAAACGCCGGAGGGTAGCCCGCTTCGTTCATAGCCTTGATTTCTACGGCGCCAAGTCCTCCAGCATCTGCGATTGAAGAACCAGACATTCCAGCAAAAATAAGGGAAGCAAGTACATTCACATGACCGAGACCACCTGAAATATGGCGAACGAGCACATTGGCCAGACCAAAAATGCGTTCCGTTACTCCAAGGGTATTCATTAAATTCCCAGCCAAGATAAACAATGGAATTGCTAGTAGAGGGAAGGAGTCGACGCCACTGGCTATCTTCTGTGACAGATTTAGAATCGGTAACTCATCGGCCCAGAGGCTCACCAAGGAAGTTAGGATCATGGCATAGGCAATCGGAAATCTCATAACTAGGAGCGCGATAAAGAGAACACATAGCCAAAGAAGATTCACTATATGAATCTCCTATTGGCTGGTGTTGCGTCATTTCGAAGTAGAAAGAGTATCGCCTCGATATTGAACAGTACTGTTGCCAGGCAGCTAATCAACAGTGGCAGGAAATGCAATGTAAACTTTGACAATCCCAACGTGCCATAAGTAACCCGCTGCATTACGGATTGGGTCTCAAAGATTTGCACGATGAGCAGGCACAAAATGAACGTGATGGTGACCTCTACCGTAATCGCGAGATAGCGAGATATTTGTTCTGAGAAGAGATCTGAAAGACAGTCCACCGTGACGTGGCCTCCTTCGCGATAGAGTGCTGCCGCTCCAATGAATGTCAACCAAACCAACGAAGTTTGAGCCAATTCGTCAGTGTGTTCGAGTGGTAATTGAAGGAGATATCGAAAACACACTTGAGCGCCAAGTGACAAGACGATCAATACCACCGCCAGAAACGCAAGGTAACGCAAGCCGGTTGCAATGATCTGACAGATGGAGGAGTAGCTTTCAATGTACTTGTTCATTGTCTCTGAAATAATCAATAGAAAAGATTCATTGAAGAGTTTGAATGCGGTCAAACCAGCCTAAGGGGATTAAGCCATCAGCCTCCATCCGTGTTACCTGTTGATTTACCATCTTTAGGAATTCATTTTTAGCCTGCGGAGGCAGCATTTGGAACTGTCCACCTTCTTGTTCGATATGACTACGGTCGAGTGTAAACCGTTGAGTGACGAGCTCTGTATGTTTGTTGCCTGCTTCAAAGGCGGCCTTAGAGATCACGGCTTGGTCGATTGAATTCAAAGAGCGAAAGGCTTTTTCGGAAACGTAGACTGACACTTGGGGATACATAAGTTCTGCATCTGTTATGAAGGGGGCGACTTCATGCAGTCGCATCGGATAAATATCGTCGCCCGAAGCTTCCGTCATTTCAACCAGATTCTGACTAAGTGCGAGATATTGTTCGGAAAAGGAAACCTTCACTGGTACCGCACCTAGATTTTTCCAGTTAGCAAGAAACATCGGCAAGTTGGGAGCCCGTGCCCGTGCCCCCATTAGTGTTTCCGGGCTTTGAATAAAATGATCTCGATGTAGTAAATAGCGGGGTTCGCGAAACCAATTCATCGCCAGCACTCTAATATTAAATTCATCGATAAGACGTTGGTTCAGCTCTTTCATCATGCTTGATGCGAGGAACGCGTTGAAGTGCTGTCGATTGCGAAAAATGAATGCGAGATCGATTACGCCATAAGTGGGAAGAAGAATGGAGGGCGCCGATCCAGAACCGACATACATTTGCTGGGTTCCTAGGGCCAGTGCTTCAATTTGCTGCTGTCCGGTGCCGAGTGTCGAGCTGTCGTAGTGGCGAATGCGAACACGTCCTTCGGTTTCTTTCTCTACCAAATGGGAGAAATAGATTGCAGCTTGGGTGGTGGGCGAGTCGGCTGGTGTCAATGAACCCGCGATCCACTCGTGGTTGGTAGTGATATTGTCTTCGCGAGAACAAAATGAACAAGCTGCGACGAGACTCGCAACAAGAAAAACTTTTATGAAACGACAATGACGTAAATGGATAAAAGGCCTTTCGAGCATGCGAAACTATTCCATAAAGGATGCTTGAATGACAACCAATTACTCCGAGTGGTGATAGCCTTCTTTGTCACTACACTATAATTCTAAATATAGATTTGATTGCGTGCTGACCTAGTCCAACATTTGCATGTAGTTTGGTATGTTGCAGCTTTTATCGTGATGCCGATGATTAAACATTCACTGTGGACTTCTAGATGGACGTTTCTGTTCGCAACGGCTGGTGCTGCTGTTGGACTCGGTAATGTCTGGCGATTTTCATTTTTGACCGGACAAAATGGCGGAGCGGCCTTCGTTTTAGTTTATCTCGCCTTCGTTTTCGTTATCGGGGTGCCGATTATAATGGCGGAACTTGCGATAGGACGAATGGGGCAACTCAGTCCAATTGGTTCGATCAAAGGAATTATTCAACTACAAGACGCGAGTCATTTCTGGCAGGTGATTGGCAAGCTTAGTTTGGTTGTGCCATTCATTGGTTTTACTTTCTATAGCGTGGTCACAGGCTGGACTCTATATTATGCAGGCCAGGCAATCACTAACGCGTTCAAGGGTGTTAGCTCAGTCGAAGCGCAGTCACTGTTTGAAGCATTAACTTTGTCACCGATGGTGACGATTATTCTCCAAGGAGTAGTTGTAGTAGCTACTGCGGTGATCGTTGGAAATGGCCTTCGCCAGGGCATTGAACGCACGACGAAGATTATGGTGCCCGGGTTAGGTGTCATTCTGTTATTGATGGTTGCCTACAATGTGTTTGCGGCTGACATGAGTAGTGCTATTGAGTTTTTGTTTAGTCCTAACTTTTCTGAATTGAGTGTGACATCCATTTTGTTAGCGCTCGGGCAGGCCTTTTTTTCAGTTGGTGTGGGAGTTGGGTTCATGATGACTTACGGAGCTTATCTTCCAAAGGATATTTCTATACCGAAGGCGGCTTTTGTCATCGGATCGGTAGATACAGGGGTGGCGTTACTTGCTGGCCTTGCGATCTTTCCTATTGTCTTCGCAACCGGTTTGGATCCATCTGAAGGACCTGGATTGGTGTTTGTCACTATGCCGGTCGCATTTAGTGCAATGCCTTTCGGCTACATACTTGGCGTGACATTTTTTTTACTCCTATTTGTAGCGGCATACACGACCACCATTGGGATGCTAGAACCCGTTGTTGCGTACCTCGAAGAACGATGGAACAGAGGACGACTCGCCTTAGCGATCTGGGCTGGATTGGTTATCTGGTTGATTGGTATCCTGCCCGCTTTGTCTGACAATGTCCTAGCTGATGTCAAACCACTGGCATTCATTACCGGCCTGGCGGATAAATCCATTTTCGAGACGTTTGACTTTATCACCGCTTCCGTGTTGATTCCCATTAACGCATTTCTGATCGCGTTATTTGCGGGTTGGGTTGTTTCGGTGGAAACATTCAAGAGTGAACTTGGTTTCCGTTCTGATGCACTGTTTAACGTCTGGATAGTCTTAATGCGTTATATGGTGCCTCTTGCCGTGCTGATTATCACGATCTCTGGTTTGCTAGGGTAATGCATAGTAGCAATTCTTCTAGTGGGGTTGGTCGTGTATTGGTTCTCGCTTGGGCCGTTGGTTCGCCGCAAGTACTTGCTTTCGTAAGCGAATATTGCCCGGTGTAACCTCGACAAGCTCATCGTTGTTAATAAACTCAATCGCCTGTTCCAGGTTCAGAACTCTTGGAGGTATTAGCTTGATTGCCTCGTCAGCTGACGAGGCTCTCATATTTGTTTGTTTTTTCTCTTTTGTAACGTTGACGTCAATATCAGACGAACGGGAATTTTCTCCAATGATCATTCCTTGATAAACATTTGTGCCTGGAGTAATAAAAATCGTTCCACGATTCTGTAAATTTGACAACGCGAAAGCGGTTGCTCGGCCTGGCCTGTCAGCTACGAGGACTCCCGTTGGTCGGTCCTCGATCGGTCCGTGCCATGGTTCCCAGCCACTAAAGAGGTGGTTAAGTATTCCAGCGCCTCGTGTATCAGTAAGAAACTGCGAACGAAACCCAATCAGACCACGGGTAGGAATACGAAATTCGAGCCGGATTCTTCCGTTTCCTTGCTTGACACTTTCCATCATGTTTCCTCGACGACTGCTTAATTGGGCAATAACCACGCCTTGGCATTCGGCTGGAATGTCGACAATGAGCTCTTCGACTGGCTCTACAGTTTGTTCATCAAGTTGCCGTGTGACGACTTTAGGGCGAGACACCTGCAGCTCGTAGCCTTCTCTTCGCATCATCTCAATGAGAATAGCAAGCTGAAGCTCACCTCGTCCGATGAGTTCCGATTTTTCTGCGGTATCAGTCTCGTTAACGCGAATTGAAACATTTCCAATCAATTCGCGTGCCAGGCGGTCGCTTAAATTACGTGAGGTGACGTACTGTCCATCGAGACCAGCCATTGGTGAGGTATTCACACCAATGATGATAGATACGGTCGGCTCATCTATTTCAATGGATGGAATTATTTGATGACATTCTGGATCAGAAATAGTTTCGCCGATCGTGATGCTCTCTATGCCTGCCAGGCAAATTATATCTCCTGCCGATGCATGAGTTACTTCAGTACGTTTTAGACCATAAAAGACATAAAGCTTGGTTACCCGTGTAGACTCAATCTGGCCGTTGAGTTTACGCACAGCAACGTTGTCTCCAAGTTTCACAGTTCCGTTCACGATTCGACCAATTGCGATCCGCCCTAAGTAGTCGCTTGAGTCAAGGTTGGCGACCATCATCTGAAGTGGAGCTTCAGGATCACCTGCTGGAGGTGGCACGTGGGTGAGAACTGCTTTGAAAAGAGGCTCTAGGTTCTGACCTGTCTGGCTTGGTTCCTCGGTCGCAGTACCCAGCTTAGCGTTGGTATAGAGCACCGGGAATTCCAGTTGCTCTTCAGTCGCACCAAGCTCGATAAATAGATCGTAGATCTCGTTTAATACTTCGCTCGGTCTAGCGTCTTGCCGATCAATTTTATTGATGACGACGATCGGTGAAAGATTGCGAGCTAATGCTTTTTGCAACACAAATCGTGTTTGCGGGAGCGGTCCTTCTGATGCGTCGACCAAAAGAAGTACACCGTCTACCATGACTAACGTTCTTTCCACTTCACCGCCAAAGTCGGCGTGCCCTGGTGTGTCAACGATGTTTATGACGACATCTTGATATTGGACAGATGTGTTCTTAGCCATAATGGTTATGCCGCGCTCACGCTCGAGGTCGATGTTGTCGAGCGCGCGTTCAGCTACCCGTTCGTTCAAACGTAATACGCCACCTTGATGGAGTAGTGCATCCACAAGCGTGGTCTTGCCGTGATCAACGTGAGCAATGATGGCGATGTTCCGCCGCAAGGGGTTTGTCGTGTTAGGCGTGGAACGGACTGGAATAGACATCTAGTCAGTATAACGTTTGTGGTGCGGTGACGACGTCATTGCAGAACCAAGGCATGAGATGGGATGAAGGTATCCAATTAATCAGTCTCTCAATAACTATTAGCTGCACTCCTTGTCAGGAAGTACAAAGAAGCAATACCTGCTAAAACCTATGATTGCGCATCGCTTGACCAGCGCAAATCACTTCGACACAGGGGTTTGCTCCCATCCAGTAGCACAATTCAGCTGGTTCTTGGATATCCCAAATGGCGAGGTCGGCTCGGTGTCCTACTTCGAGCATGCCGATTTGTTTCGAAAGACCAAGCGCACCTGCGGCGTGCCGTGTCACACCCAGTAGGGCTTCCTCGATTGTGAAGCGGAATAGGGTGCAGGCCATATTTAACATAAGTAGCAAGGACGTGGCTGGAGAGGAACCTGGATTACAGTCGGTCGCGATTGCCATTGGCACCCCGTGAGCGCGAAAACTCTCAATAGGTGGCAGTTTCGTGGCATGAGTGAAATACCAAGCTCCCGGCAGTAGCACAGCGGTTGTTCCAGAAGTTGCCATCGCGGCTATACCTTCTTCAGCAGCGTGTTCAAGATGATCAGCGGATAAGGCTCCAAAACGTGCTGCTAGTGCGGCGCCTCCCAGGTCAGAAAGTTGATCAGCATGTAATTTAATAGGCAGACCACTCTTTTGCGCTGTCTCAAAGACGCGTTCCACTTGGCTCGGTGTGAATGCAATCCCTTCGCAAAATGCGTCAACTGCATCAGCAAGTTCCAAATCGACCACTTGTGGCAACATCTCATTGCAGATAATGTCGATATAGTCATCGGGTCGAGCAATAAACTCTCGCGGCACTGCGTGTGCTCCTAGAAAACTTAGTTGAATAGTTCCAGGAAAGTCGCTTTCAAGTTTTCGACCAACTTGGAGCATCTTGAGTTCAGTCATGGTGTCTAGTCCATATCCAGACTTGATTTCCACAGTAGTAATGCCTTCTGAATGAAGTCTTGCGAGTCGTGAACTCGCGGCACCTTGTAAAACCGAGGCTGTCGTCTTCCGGGTGGCTGCAACTGTACTGACGATGCCACCGCCAGCTCGAGCGATAGACTCATAACTCTCACCTTGGAGGCGACGTTGATATTCATTAGAGCGCTGTCCACCGAATATCAAGTGGGTATGGCAATCGATTAGTCCAGGTGTAATCCAGTGTTTTTTTACATCAGTGAAGGTATGCGCCAAATGACTGTGTGGAGTTGGCAAATCGTCCATTGAGCCGATCCAGGCAATGCGGCCACTGTTTACTGCTATTGCTGCATTTTGAATTAGGCCAAGAGAAGGGATGGGTGTCGCCATTGTGGATAGGTTGGCGTTGACCCATAAATTTTCCCATCGTGGCATGGATAATTTCCGTTATTTCCGGCGAGTTAGGAGCAGAGAGTTAAGCTAACATGTATGCATAGGTTTGTATATGGATACACGGACTAATGAAACAACACTCATGAATCATGATTACACCTCCACATTGTGCACGAAAGGACGAGTTGTAGGATGACGCAGAGCAGTTCAACAACAAGCACCGAACGACCGGCTATTAGAGCTCCCCGTGGCACTAAGCTGAGTGCTCAGACTTGGCAAACGGAAGCTCCACTGCGAATGATCATGAATAACCTTGACCCGGAAGTTGCCGAACGACCAGAGGATTTGGTCGTTTACGGTGGTATCGGTCGTGCGGCACGTAATTGGGCTTGTTTCGAACGGATTGTAAGCACGTTGCGTTCGCTACAGGCGGACGAAACCTTATTGGTGCAGTCTGGAAAACCTGTCGGAGTGTTTCGCACACATTCTGATGCACCACGTGTGTTGATCGCTAATTCAAACCTGGTTCCTCACTGGGCAACGTGGTCGCATTTTAACGAGCTAGATCGGCAAGGGCTGATGATGTTCGGCCAGATGACTGCGGGTTCCTGGATTTATATTGGTAGCCAAGGGATTATTCAAGGGACCTATGAAACATTCGCTGAAGTTGGGCGACAACACTTCGGTGGTGACCTTCGAGGGAAATGGATACTCACAGCTGGTCTAGGGGGCATGGGTGCGGCTCAACCTCTTGCAGCGACCATGGCTGGAGCCTCGATGCTAGCAATAGAATGTCGACCCGATCGCATCGACCGCCGGCTTGCAACGGGATATTTAGATCAACGAATTGATGATATAGATGAAGCGTTATCGGTTATTCAAGAAGCATGCGTTCAGCGTAAGCCCCTGTCAGTTGGTGTCCTCGGTAATGCTGCGGAGATAATTCCGGCCCTTGTGGCCCGGCAAGTGCGGCCTGATGTTGTGACTGATCAAACTTCAGCACACGATCCCATAAATGGATATTTACCAATAGGCTGGAGTCTTGATAACTGGGATACTCGACGAGCCGATGATCCTGAAGGAGTTAGGGAAGCCGCCGTAAATTCGATGGTAAAACACGTCGAAGCAATGTTGAAGTTTTCTGATTTAGGTATACCAACGTTCGATTACGGAAATAACATTCGTCAAATGGCGCTTGAGGGAGGGCTGAAACGCGCATTCGACTTTCCCGGGTTTGTCCCCGCTTATATTCGGCCTCTCTTTTGCCGCGGTGTTGGGCCATTTCGCTGGGTCGCACTTTCTGGGGATCCTGATGATATTTACAAGACCGACGCCTGTGTCAAACGTGTGATCCCTGATGATTCTCATCTTCACCACTGGTTAGACATGGCCAGGGAGAAAATTCAATTTCAAGGATTGCCAGCTAGAATTTGTTGGGTTGGTCTTGGGCAACGACATCGACTCGGTCTAGCATTTAATGAGATGGTAGCTAGAGGTGAATTGAGTGCCCCTATCGTTATTGGTCGTGACCATCTCGATAGTGGCTCAGTTGCAAGTCCAAATCGAGAAACAGAATCAATGAAAGATGGTTCCGATGCGGTGTCTGATTGGCCGTTTTTAAATGCAATGTTGAATACCGCGAGTGGAGCGACCTGGGTATCAGTTCATCATGGTGGTGGTGTAGGCATGGGCTATTCCCAGCACGCTGGTTTGGTGATAGTTTGCGATGGGACACCCGAAGCCGCTCGGCGTATCGAACGAGTGCTATGGAATGACCCTGCTTCTGGAGTTATGCGCCATGCCGATGCTGGCTATGAGGATGCCATCGCCTGTGCAGAAGAACATCAGTTACATTTACCAATGCTGAGGTAAGGGTGTCCGTGTCAACCATAAATACAATTCATATTGATGCCCCAGACACAATAGTCGGATTATCCGAATTGCGTTTGGCTTACCTTGGCCCAACCTGCATCACGATTGGCCCTTCAGCGAAAAAGGCGATCGAAGCAGCGCAGCAACTAGTTGAGCAGGTTGTACGAGATGAACGTGTGATTTACGGTATTAATACCGGTTTTGGTCAACTAGCACAAACAGTCATTCCGGGAGACCGGTTACTCGATTTACAGAAAAACCTTGTTCGTTCACATTCAGCGGGTGTTGGCGAGCCTTTGGATGACTCGGTTGTCAGGCTAACATTGGTGCTCAAGGTGGCGAGTCTGGCACGTGGTCGTTCTGGTGTGCGACCGATGATCGTAGACACACTCAACCGTCTCCTTGAGCGAGAAATCTATCCTGTGATTCCATCTAAGGGTTCGGTTGGTGCCTCTGGAGATCTTGCACCCTTAGCGCATCTTGCTGGTGTGTTAATCGGAGAAGGCCAGGTTCGAATTCAGGGTGAGGTTGTCTCAGCTAGTGAAGGATTACGTGTAGCTGAACTTCCTCCACTGGAACTCGGACCGAAAGAAGGGTTGGCACTGCTTAATGGCACTCAGGTTTCAACAGCCCTCGCACTTGGAGGCTTGTTTGAGGCTGAAGATCTTTTGCTGGCAGCTGTGGTGGCGGGCGCAATGGCAGTTGAGGCGAGCAAGAGTAGCCACACCCCTTTCGATGAACGAATTCAAGCTGCCAGAGGACAACGTGGACAAGTGATCATCGCTGCTGCATTTCGTAGATTTCTTACAGGCAGTGCAATTAATGAGTCGGAGAAAAACTCGGGACGTGTGCAGGATCCCTATTCAGTACGCTGTCAACCACAGGTGTTAGGCGCCTGCCTCGATTTAATGCGGTCGTCTGCTGAGATTCTTGAGATCGAGGCCAATGCGGTAACTGATAATCCACTTGTATTTGCAGAAAGTGGTGAAATTCTATCCGGCGGAAATTTTCATGCAGAGCCAGTCGGCATGGCTGCTGACGTGCTCGCCTTGGCGATTGCAGAGATTGGTGCACTGTCTGAGCGTCGAATTGCCTTCTTGGTTGATTCCAAAATGAGTGGCTTGCCACCTTTCCTGACAGAACACAGCGGGCTTAATTCGGGATTCATGATCGGGCATGTCACGGCGGCCGCACTCGCTTCTGAGAACAAGTCGCTGGCGCATCCAGCGTCTATTGACAGTCTTCCAACATCGGCAAATCAGGAAGATCACGTGAGTATGGCCACATTCGCGGGTCGCCGTTTACTGACGATGACCGACAATACGGCAGGGATTCTCGGGGTCGAACTACTGGCAGCTGCACAAGGTCTTGAGTTTCATCATCCGCTAATTTCCTCAAAACCTGTTATGCGTGTGCTGGGTGAGATCCGATCTGAGGTCCCATCGTACGGCGATGATCGCGCGCTCTCCGGAGACATTGCCACTATGAAGAGGTTTATTCGTTCCGGGCGTTATCGTGGGCATATCAAGGACTGCGGTATTCCGAGTGCTCCACGTTCCTGACAAGGCCATGCATCATCCAGTATGCCGCTGATGTTATCAGGGACAACATCAGCCACTTTATTAAACCCATAAGCAACCTCACATCCAGAGATGGCCAGGTAAATTGGTACTGAATCAATTCCGCAGAGTGTTCCCGCATCCAATGCCATCCGGTGTGGGCGATTAGTGCTGACGCAATAATTATTCCGAGTCGTTCCTTTATCGGGAGCTTGCGAATAGTTGTCAATACGAGAATCAGTAAACTCAAAGCTACTAAAAAGCCTAATTCCAGACCTAAGTTGAATGCGAAACGAGAGAGAGAACTGTATGAACCCGCAAATTGAAGTGTCGGAGTAATCACTGAATTGAAGCCGAACCCATAGACGAGTCCAAAGCCAAATGCCGCAGGCCAGCGAAACATTAAATTCGCACCGATAATATTTTCAAAGGCTGCGTAGATAATTGAAATGGCAATAGCAGTCTGCAGAAATGCTGGAAACCAAAGCCCTGTCGGGATTACCTCATACGCTGAAGCGAACAACGTTATGGAGTGTGTAAGTGCAAATGCGGCTGTGACCAAGACCATTGGGCGGATACGAGAAAAGGGTAACACTAGACATATTAAGAAGAGCCAATGATCTAGTGTGCTAAAGACGTGAGTAAATCCGGACTGGATGAAATACCAAGCAGCTTGATGCCAATGTGGCTCAAGCCTAACTAACCCAGGATAACCTTCATACTCGAACGAACGCGTGGTTCCCGATTGTGGCAAATATTTAAGATCGGTGATTACGTTCAGTGCTCGACCTGTAAAGTTTGCATCGATCGAAAAATTTGCGTTGTCAGAGTGAATATCGTATTCGATCAAGACGTCAAGAAGACTTTGTTGCCAGTACAATAAAGTTTCCGGGTTCAGTCCAGGGCCGAGTACATGTTTCACCGCTCTGTCGTAAGCTCTAAAAGAGCTATCGGATGGCAGAGAGGTTCGTGCAGCAAGAATGCGAGGAGCACTGAGAGGTAGATTGTCTTCGTAGATGGTGATCTGGCTTAGGACACCTGACCGTACAATGTTGCGTAACGCGGGCTCGATTCGAGGTAAATCGAGAAAGCCTGGATCTACCGTTGGAATATCGAAGTCTCCCATTACCCGTAATGGTAAACGTAGCAACAAGTGAAGTTTCTGATTCACTGGCTTGACGAAGATATGAAATGTGGCGTCGTTTGGTATGAGTTGAGCTGCTGAATTAATTGGTATCAGGAGAAGCCATACTGATATCAGGAATCCTTTTGAGATATACGAATGCAGTGCGGTAACGTTCAATTTCAAAGGAATTTCCAGGAATCTAAACACCAGACTATCTGACTGCTCGCCAGAGCGGGCTGACTTGGAATATCAATCCAAGACCAGCCCTCAGATTGTAGTTGCGAAGGAACGAGTCAGTCACGAACCTGATTTAATTCGATAGCCGTCTTCGGTTTCTTCACGAAAGTCCTGATGACAAGCACCGCATGTCTTTCGAATAGCTGCAAGAGCATTTCGTGATCCGTTGTAGTCGTTTGCTCTGGCTACAGTAGTCAGGTTGTTAGAGGCAGTGACGGCATCTGCGGCGATCCCTGCCGCCGCGTCGGTGCCACGGTTCAACCAGAATTCTTCTACTAGTTGAAACATTGCCGCAAGCCTTTTTCCGTCCTCTTCAGTTTCTGGCCAGTACCGGGCATCGATATGACCTTCAGTATCTCCAACGGTCAAACCGATTTCCTTCATGGTTGCAGGAAAGTCAGCCTCGTTAAGCTCTGTTTGACGAGCACCAGTCGGGTAGGAGCATAAGAGGTAGAACACAGCGGTCACTGTGAATACCTTATAAGTATTTATGATCGGCATCCCATCTTCCTTCTTCGTCAGAACAGAGTAGTAATGCTATCGCGCAATTAATTGATAGCGAAACAATAAAAGAGACCGTCACCTCCGGTGCCAATGAGGTCCTCTTGACTACAGCCGCGGCTACCATGTGCGGCATTCCACGATGTGGGATTGTCGCCACCTCCTTGCCGGTCGTGATGTCCGACTAGAGCACTACCAGCGCCGTCACTGGTCCAATTTGCACAGGTTGTGTCATCACTTCCAGAAGCTGCAGTGCCATCCAATTGTGAACCAGTGAGAATATCGTGTCGGTTTACGTCATCACCGCGACCGCTAATGGCTTCACCAGTCGCGCTAATACTGTTTTCTTTGCTCAATTTATTGTTATCGCTATGTAGGTCGGCGACGCTAGATGCAACCTGCACACCGTTAGCGTTGTGCCATGGACCGCTACCGATACGGTCACGCGCATTCACGCCATCTTGGCCGGTTGTGCTTAGATAGGCATGCCAAGTTCGATTGTTCGAGCCGGCAGCTTCCGCGACCATTTGACAGTACTGGTCAGCACCCGCAAGACCACCAAGGTTGGCGCCATTCCCTGGTCCCTTACCTGTGAGGAAGAAGGTCATTTCGCTCTGTGTGGATGTTTGATGGGCTGTTGCAAGTAGCAGGGCGAACGCAACCATCAACCATCGTTTGGAGTTCGCATTGGTGTTCATATTATCCTCCTAGTAACCCCGAGTTGCCGCAATTGTCATGAGTCTGAGACGCAAGTGGCCCAGACGTGCACGAGTCATGAATTCTACCGTACTCAAGTGTGTATGAAAATGATTCGCACGTTACTTTCTTTAACAAAGAATTTACACAAATGAAACACTATTCATATATCCCCGTGAATGTTTTGTCATATTATGAATGAATGAATAGGTCGTGGATTATTTTTGTCGTTGTCCTGAGTTGTAGTCTCGTGATCATGTCGTGCGGGGACCGCGAGAATGTGATTCCTGAGGCCGATACTGCAGAGAATGTTACACAGTTGGGTGGTTTTGGTCCAGCCTCGCACACCTACGAACTCGCTGGTCCCTTGGTACCAAGCAAGACGACGATGGTAACAGCTTGGGATATTCCAAAAAACCCATTGACTGATCCTACGTTAGGCGACTCAGACAGTGCGGAGCAGATTAGGCGAGGGTTCCGACTATTTACTGCTACACCTGAAGAGACACCCAGATTGACGCCGAGCCGCATGACATGTGGTCATTGCCATCTCAATGCCGGACAACGTGAGCTGGCATTACCGTTAGTTGGCTCAGCTGGTATGTTTCCAGAATACAACCGACGGGCTGGGAGACTGTTTACCCTAGAAGATCGCATTGTTGGATGTTTTATGCGCAGTGAGAATTCAGTGGGCTTGACTAACAGTGAAGGACAGGTCGTCGCACCGGAATCAGGCTTTGAAGAGATTGCAGCGTTGGCAGCTTATATTACATGGCTGTCCAGTGATTACGTAGCGGGTCAAGATCCGCCATGGCGGAAGAAGAACCGCATTGCAACTGATGCACTAATCTCGATTGACCATCTTGACTCTGAACGAGGCCAGGTGCTGTTCGCCGAGCACTGCGTTAACTGCCATGGTGCAGACGGTCAAGGGGTGCAGGTTGGTGACAAACGAGCTGGACCACTCTGGGGACCGTCCTCGTGGAACGATGGAGCAGGCGCCTCCCGTTACTATACGCTAGCAGGGCTCATTCGCTATGCAATGCCGTATCTCAATCCCGGTATTCTTTCCGATGAGGAAGCACAGCACCTCGCCGCATACATAATCGCCCAACCTCGTCCGGAGTATCCCTTCAAGGCGGACGATTATCAGAAAGAGGAATTGCCCATCGACGCCATATCCTATAAAGAGTGATCGCCAGTTGTACTGGCGCATTCTTTCGTACCTGGGCGTCTATCGTCCAGGCAGCATTATGTGCGCACGGTTTGTCCCGGCCTGCATCAGCCAAATATTGTCCGAACTTCTCTCAGTTGGTAATCCGCTTGATTCAGATGTTGCGTAGGGTAGCCTGACACCCTTAAAGGACGTAGCGCTTGCCATGTCCTCACCACCGAGAAAGTACTGCATCTGTCCAGCGACTGGCAGCGGTATTCGGCCAGCTTCGACGGCTTCCACTCGCTTTGCGAAGACTTCACGGCGTTCGAGCCCTGTTGCAGCTAGTTGTTTCTCAAAGTTCAGCCGGGGGACATGCCCTGCGTGATAACAGCCGACTCGAAAACCTTCAACGGCTGGATCATCCGGTTCACACACAAGAGAATTGGTGCCCTGTCTGAGAACGTGACGCGTTCCCTGCTCGTCGTATCGTACGACGGTTGCGTTGGACCGGAGTGCTGGTGCGAGTGGACTGACAGCCTCTGCTATTGGGTCACCATTCGTTCCTTCAGTCCGACCTGTCTCACCACCGTTACCAACAATCATGATATGAGCACGGTTTGTGCCGGCTTGCATCAACCAGACACCGTCTTGTCCACGCTCAGTCGGCAGGCCGGTAGATTCAGACGTCGCGTAGGGAAGACGAACTGACCGCGTTGGTGTCGCTGATGATTCATCGTCGCCTCCAAGAAAGTATGCCATCTGTCCAGCGACTGGTAATGGAAGTAAGCCAATATCCACCATAGCACTGCGAGCCTGGAATATTTCCCCGGCCGATTTTCCGGTTGCGGAGAGTTGACGCTCGAAATTTAATCGTGCGATTCGATTTTGGTGATAGCAGCCGACACGAAAACCCTCCACGTTGGGATCGTCCGGCTCGCAAACCAAGGAGTTGTTGCCTTCGCGAAGTATGGTGCGATAACCATCTGCATCATATTCGACGACTGAGGCACCGTCCCGCATTGACTCTGGGAGGGCCTTAACGGCGTCGGCAATTTTTTGCTCATTCGTTTTCGTGCTTACTGCTGCCGTGGTTGCTAGTGCGAAAATACATGCGATAACGGCACTTCTCATAATGCGTCTCCCGTGTGTCAGTAGGTGAGAAATTGATATCCGTCTTCTTGAAGATTTACGATGACCGTCATAGCCGAAAGCGCACTCTTGACCGGCGCTGCGACTTCGTCAGGACTCGTGCCGCTTCGGATTCGACTTTGTTCACAGAGGTAGATATTTACGCCTGCGTCACTTAATGCGTTCAAGAGCGGTAGATTCGGATTATCGACGCTATGTCGCTTCCGGTAGGCTTCATTCGTCAATGCTGTTTGAGTGCCGCCACCATG